>NZ_QJKC01000009.1 GCF_003202035.1 Aquitalea magnusonii
CCTATCGGTTATTCTGTTTTTTAAAGAGCGGTGCAGGTCGCTGCGTTTCGTTTCCGTCGCTGCGTTGTCTGCTGAGGAGGCGAACTATACCGCCCTGCCCCACCCTCGTCAACACTTTGTGTGAAGAAAAGTGCAGATTTTGCTGAAATCCCGGCCCGCCGCGCGCTAAGTGACTGAGCAGCAAGCAACTATGCCGTGGGGGTTTTATTACGGCTTTGCTGCAAGTACATAGCAGCGGACGGATAACAGCCTGCGCCCGCCATGAAAACCGGGCGATCTGACGCAAAAAGCCGGCCTCATCCGGCACACAGGCAGCAAAAAGCCCGGCTGGGCCGGGCTTTTTGCATGCGGAACTCTATATAGAGGCAATGCGCTTCTGCTGCGGGTTTATTTGATACCCAACCTGTCCATGCGATAGCGCATGGAGCGGAAGGTGAGACCCAGCAGCTTGGCCGCCTGGGTGCGGTTGAAGCGGGTGGCATCCAGTGCCTTGAGAATGGCCTCGCGCTCGACGCGGTCGAGAAAGTCCTGCAATGGTTCGCTGCCGGCGTATTCGGCATTCTGTTCATCGTCTGGTGGCGGGCAGGGTGTCAGTTGCAGGTCGAGTACGTCGACCTTGTCATCGCCGGCCAGGGCGATGGCACGCTCCAGGATGTTTTCCAGCTCGCGGAAATTGCCGGGGTAGTTATACGCCAGCATGGCCTTGACGGCGTCCGGGGTCAGCCGGGGCCGGCTGTCGGCTGTGGCGAAGCGGTCGAGCAGTGCGCCGATGAAGCGGGGAATGTCGTCGCGCAGTTCGCGCAGCGGCGGCATGCGCAGTGGCAGTACATTCAGCCGGTAATACAAGTCCTGGCGGAACTGGCCGGCCTCGACCAGCGTGGCCAGGTCTTTGTGGGTGGCGCAGATGATGCGGACATCAACGGCTTCTTCTTGCGGGCTGCCCAGCTTGCGTACTTTCTTTTCCTGAATGGCACGCAGCAGCTTGACCTGCATGGCCAGCGGCAGGTCGGCGACTTCATCGAGAAACAGCGTGCCGCCATTGGCCTGCTGGAAAAAACCGTCGCGCTCGCTGTCGGCGCCGGTAAAAGCGCCCTTGCGATAGCCGAAGAACTCGCTTTCCATCAGGTTTTCCGGAATGGCGCCGCAATTGACCGGTACGAAGGGGCGCTCGGCGCGTGCGCTTTGTTCGTGAATCAGCCGGGCGGCTTGCTCCTTGCCGGTGCCGGATTCGCCACTGATGTAGACGGCGGCCTGACTGCGCGCCAGCTTGTCCACCATGCGGCGTACTTCCAGCATGGCCGCCGAGTCGCCCACCAGCCGCTCGACGCTGAGCGGCTTGCCATTGCCTTCGACCTTTAATACGGATTTCACCAGGGTGCGCAGCTGCGCCAGGCTGATGGGCTTGGACAGATAGTCGAAGGCTCCGGCTTTCATGGCACGGACGGCACTTTCGGTGCTGCCATAGGCGGTGATGATGGCACTGGGAATATCCAGCGACTGGTCGGCAATGAATTGCACCACCTCGATACCTTCGCCATCCGGCATGCGCATGTCGGTGAGGACCAGGTCGAAGGGCTCGCGTGCCAGACGGGCGGTGGCTTCGCCGACATTGCCGGCGGTGACCACTTCCAGGCCCATCTTGATCAGGGTGAGCTCCAGCAGTTCGCGGATATCCGGTTCGTCGTCGACGACCAGCACGCGCAAGGCTTTCTTATTCATAGGCATGATGACAGCTTAAACGGAAAACGCCGCCCGGTGGGATGTAGTCGAGCCGGGCATCATTGGCCTCGGCCAGTTCGCGGGCGATATACAAGCCCAGGCCGGTACCGCTGCTTTCCGTGGTAAAGAAGGGCTCGAACAGGTGTGACTGGGCCTCGTCGTTCATGCCGGGGCCATCGTCGATGACGCGGATCAGCACTTGCGACTCCTGCTGGCTGATTTCGATCTGCACCGCCCCATGCACGCGCGAGGAGTGGCGCCAGGCATTGGCCACCAGATTGGACAGGATCTGTCCCAGGTGGCCACGGTCGAAATACACGCTGCTGCTGCAGTGAAAGGTGGTGAGGATGCGCCCGGCCGCTTCCGGCTGGGCCATGCCGAACTGTTCGAGAAAGTCGGCCAGGAATTGCGACAGCTTGATGGTTTCGGTCTTGACCCGGTCGCGCCGGCCCAGCATCAGCACTTCTTCCACCAGTCCGTTGATGCGGCGGGCGTTGTCGCGCACGATACGGGTCAGCCTTTGTGTGGCGGCATCTTCCGCGCCTTCGGCCAGCAGGTCGCCGGCGTGGGAGATGGCGGCCAGCGGGTTGCGGATTTCATGGGCGATATTGGCGGTGAGCCGGCCCAGCGCCGCCAGCTTGATGCGTTTGGCTTCTTCGGCCATGTCGGCCATGTCGCGCAGGAACATCACCACGCCACGCAGATCACCGGCCAGAATCGGCACCATGCGCCCGGCCAGCTGGCGGCCGCGCACATTGCGCTCGACAAATACCGGCATGGGCGAATGGCTGTTCAGGCGCCAGCGTTCGACAATCGGGGCCAGTTCCGGCAGCAGGATGCCGCGCTGCATGCCGGGGAAATAGCGTACCGCCTGGGCATTGAACTGGCGGACGGTGCCGGTTTCATCCAGCACGATGACGGCGTCGCGCTGGCTTTGCAGCACCAGCTCATTCAGCCGGTTAAGGTTGGCAATTTCCCCGCCACGGCGCGAGGCCAGTTCTTCCGACTCGCGTGCCACGCGCGCCAGCTGGTAGGTGACCATCGAGGTCACGAAGCCGGCCAGCGACAGCAAGCCGGTCTGGAACAGGTCGGCGGTACTGCCAAACAGCACCTCGTGACGGTAATGCTCGTAGCCCACGTAGCCGAACAGGCTGGCGGTGGCAATGGAGGCATAGAACAGGGCATAGCGGCCGGAGGACAGCAGGCCGGCCACCGCCAGATAGGGCAGCAGCAGCATGCCATAGCCGCTTTTCACCCCGCCGTTCATGCCCATCAGCAGCACGATCATCAGGATGTCCGCCGCAATGGCCAGCGACAGTTGCAGGGTGTGGGCGATCTTGCCGGTGCGCAGGGCAAACCAGCAGAGGATCAGCCCGGCATACACCGCCGACCACAGATAGAAACGCGCACCACCGTCGACCAGCGGCTGTCCTTCCGTGCCTTGCAGCAGGGACATGAACAGCAGCACCAGCAGCATCAGGGCGCGGAAGCCGTTGACGAAAGCCAGTGCCTTGCGCGGGGTCAGCGGCAGCGAGCGGTCCAGCATCAGGCGGTCTCGACCGAGGGCAGGTCAGTAATGGCGGACACGGCCCATTTCTTCGGCATCAGCTTGCCTTTTTTGCCACGCTTGGCGTCGAACTCGGCCAGTGCCAGTTTTTCGTCGGCCACCTTGCCGCGCACCGATACCGTGGCCAGCAGCGCCTTGTCGCCCTTGACCAGACCGATGGCGGTGACCGATTCACCGGCCTCCAGCCCCATCAGCATCAGGCCACGACCCTTGGCCATTTCCTTGAGTTCGCCGGCGGGGAAGGCCAGCAGACGGCCATTGTCCGCCGCCGCCACCAGCCGCAGCGCAGCCAGATCGGCATGGGCGGCCACCGCCACCGGGGTCAGCACGCTTTCCCCCTCGTCCAGCGTCATGAAGGCCTTGCCTGCCTTGACCCGGCCCGCCATGTCGGACAGCCTGGCCACAAAGCCATAACCACCGGAACCGGCCACCACGAAGCGGGCGTCGTCCTTGCCGGAAATCATCTGCGCCGGCTTGGCGTTGTCCTGCAGGTCCACCAGCGAGGCCACCGGCACGCCGTCGCCACGCCCGGTGGGCACATCCGCCGGGTCGATGGTGTAGGCGCGGCCCTTGTTGTCCAGCACGATGACCGACCACACGGTGCGGGTTTCCACCACGGTGTGCAGGCCATCGCCATCCTTGAAGGCCAGCGCCGACAGATCGACATTGTGGCCGACGCGGGCGCGGATCCAGCCCTTTTGCGACAGGATGATGGTGACCGGCTCGTCGGCGATGGTCTGGGTCAGCACGGCGCGCTCGGCCGCCTTGATTTCACTGCGCCGCTTGTCGCCGTACTTGGCGGTGTCGGCCATGATTTCGTCGCGGATCAGCCGGGTGAGGGCGTCCGGGGTATCCAGCACATGGCGCAGACCTTCGCGCTCTTCGCGCAGCTCGGACAGCTCCTTCTCCAGCTTGAAACCTTCCAGCCGCGCCAATTGGCGCAGACGGATTTCCAGAATGTCCTCAGCCTGCGCTTCGGACAGGCCGAAGGCTTTCATCAGGTCGGGCTTGGGTTCGTCCGATTCACGGATGACGCGGATGACTTCATCGATATGGATGAAGGCAATCATGCGGCCTTCGAGAATATGAATGCGCTTTTCCACCTGGCCCAGGCGATGCTTGAGGCGGCGGGTGACGGTGCTGCGGCGGAAATCGATCCACTCGGACAGAATGGCCTTGAGTCCCTTCTGCGCCGGGCGGCCATCCAGACCGATCATCACCAGGTTCATCGAGGCATTGCCTTCCAGGCTGGTTTGCGCCAGCAGGATGTTGATGAACTCGTCCGGGTCCTGGCGGCTGGACTTGGGTTCGAACACCAGCCGCACCGGGCACTGGCTGTCCGATTCGTCGCGCACGCGGTCCAGCAGCGACAGCATCAGGCTCTTGAGGTTTTGTTGCTCCTGCGTCAGCGCCTTCTTGCCGGTCTTGAGCTTGGGATTGGTGGCTTCTTCGATTTCGGCCAGCACCTTCTGCGCCGACGAGCCGGGCGGCAGCTCGGAGACGATGACGCGCCACTGGCCACGCGCCAGCTTTTCCACTTCCCACTTGGCGCGCACGCGCACGCTGCCACGGCCACCTTCATAGGCAGCCAGGATGTCGTCGAAGGGGGTGATGATCTGGCCGCCACCGGGGAAGTCCGGGCCGGGAATGTAGTCCATCAGCTCGCGCGTCGTCAGCTCCGGATTGGCCAGCAAGGCCAGGCAGCCGCGTGCCACTTCGGTCAGATTATGCGGCGGGATTTCCGTGGCCATGCCGACGGCAATGCCGGAAGCGCCGTTGAGCAGCACCATGGGCAGGCGCGCCGGCAGCAGGGCGGGTTCTTCGAAGGCGCCATCGTAATTCGGTACGAAATCCACCGTGCCCATGTCGATTTCGCCCAGCAGCAGTTCGGCAATGGGGGTGAGGCGTGCTTCGGTGTAACGCATGGCGGCGGCACCGTCGCCATCGCGGCTGCCGAAGTTACCCTGGCCGTCGATCAGCGGATAGCGCAGGGTGAAGTCCTGCGCCATGCGCACCAGCGCCTCGTAGGCCGAGCTGTCGCCATGCGGGTGGTATTTACCCAGGATTTCACCCACCACCCGCGCTGATTTCACCGGCTTGGCACCGTGCGCCAGTCCCATGTCGCGCATGGCATACAGAATGCGCCGCTGCACCGGCTTCTGGCCGTCGGCCACTTCCGGCAGCGCGCGGCCCTTGACCACGCTCATGGCGTACTCGAGATAGGCGCGTTCGGCATAGACATCCAGCGGGATCCAGTCGCCCGTCAGCGCGTCGACCGGCGGAGCCGGTGGCGCAGGGGGAACCAGCATGCCGGCAGCGGGCAGCGCTTCGTCAAAGAGATCGTTACTGTTCATGGGGCAGGGCTTGCTTGTGTGATAGGGTTTCAGCTTGTTCATCTGCAGTGCCGCCCAGCTGCACACCGGCCATCAGCCGGGGAGGGCAGGGCACTGCGCCATTCATTATCGAGGGCAATTCTACTATGGCCAGCCTGTTGCAGTGGCAATGCCACCCGTTTGAGGGTTTTACCCCGCACGCACTGTATGAAATGCTGCAGTTGCGCGACCGGGTTTTCGTACTGGAACAACAATCCATCTACGGCGATGTCGACGGTGTCGACCTGCATTGTCACCACCTGCTGGGGCGCGACGACCAGGGCCGCTTGCTGGGCTATGCCCGGCTGATTGCCCCTGGCAGCAAATACCCGGATGCCGCCGCCATTGGCCGTGTGGTGCTGGAACCGGCCGCGCGTGGCAAGGGCCTGGGCAACCAGCTGCTGGCCGAGGCGGTGAACCACTGCCTGCAGCGATGGCCAGCGGCACCCATCATGCTGTCGGCCCAGACCGCCGCCCAGGGTTTGTACGAACGCTTTGGCTTTGTCGCCGTCTCCGCGCCCTATGACGATGGCGGCATCCTGCATGTGGACATGCGCCGCAGCACCCTGGCCGCCTAAGCCAGCTCAGGCTTGCCGTACGGCGAACAGGTCTTTCCAGCCGGTATAGGCGGTGACATACAGCACCGGAAACCACAGCAGCAGGCCCAGGCCCAGCGGCAGCAGTGCCAGAAACAGCAGCAGCGCCAGCATGAAGGCCGACAGCAACACCGCCGGCCAGTTGGCGAGGCCGGCGCGGAAGCTGTCACGCAAGGCCTGCCACGGCCCCAGCCCGTTCAGCACCACCAGCGCCGGGGCAAACCAGTAACACAGGCTGAGCAGAAACATCAGCGCGGAAGTGAGCAGCATGAAGGGCGCCACGGGGCCGCTGAGCTGTGGCAGCTCCTGCCCGGCCTGCGGCGCCGCCATATGGATGCCCAGCATGGGCATCAGCGCACTGAGCAGCATCATCGCCAGCAGCAGTAGTGCCAGATACAACATTCCCACATTCAGCAAGGGCCGCAGTGCCAGACGAAATCCGGCAAACAGCGCTGCCATTTTCAGCTCCACGCCCTGCTCGGCCTGTTGCGCCGCCAGCACAAAAGCAGCGGCAAAAATGGGCGCCAGAAAAAAGGTGAGCGGGGCGCCCAGCAGCGGAATGGCCGCCACGGCAAAGTGGATGAGCAAATAGCTGCCGGCCAGCAGCATCCAGGTCAGCGGCTGCTGCCGCACCAGGTAAAAAGCCTGCACGATCCAGCGCCAGCCCTGTGTGTAGCCCACTTTGCGTGCATCGACGCGTGCCGAGAAATCAGTCTGCATGCTTGTCCCTGTCTGAATGGCTGGTGGTGAAATGTGGAAAACATCCGCCGACTGTCAATGAGGCGAGGGGGTGGCGTCAAGCCCGCACACCGGCGGCACAGTGGCAGGGTGGGTCTGCCACCATGCCGTCACACCGGCACGGGGCATTGAAATTGCATGAAACTGGCGCACTACCTGCGCCGTGAAGGTTGCCGCAATGCGGCAAAATCAGGGATAATTCCATGATTTAGCGACGGTTAATCCATGCCAGCGCCATGCGCCGGCAGAAAATCACTGTCGTACCGGTTCTGTCCCGCCCCCTTTACTGTTTTTGAGGTTTTCCCGAAATGGTCACCCGAACCGAGCTAGCCAACGCCATTCGTTTCCTGTCTATGGATGCAGTGGAAAAGGCCAAATCCGGTCACCCCGGCGCCCCGATGGGCATGGCTGATATCGCCGAAGTGCTGTGGCGCGATCACCTGAAGCACAATCCCGCCAATCCTTCCTGGTCCAACCGTGACCGCTTCGTGCTCTCCAACGGGCACGGCTCCATGCTCATCTACAGCCTGCTGCACCTCACCGGCTACGATCTGTCCATCGATGACCTCAAGAACTTCCGCCAACTGCATTCCAAGACGCCGGGTCACCCGGAATACGGTTATGCACCGGGCGTGGAAACCACCACTGGCCCGCTAGGCCAGGGCATCACCAATGCGGTGGGCATGGCGCTGGCGGAAAAGATGCTGGCCGCCCAGTTCAACCGCGACGGCCACACCATTGTTGACCACAACACCTGGGTCTTCCTGGGTGATGGTTGCCTGATGGAAGGCATCAGCCACGAAGCCTGCTCGCTGGCCGGCACCTGGGGCCTCAACAAGCTGATCGCCTTCTGGGACGACAACGGCATCTCCATCGACGGTCACGTCGAAGGCTGGTTCACCGACAATACCCCGGCCCGCTTCGAAGCCTACGGCTGGCAGGTGATCAAGAACGTCAACGGCCACGATCCGGTGGAAATCGCCACCGCCATCGAAACCGCCAAGAAGGGCGACCGCCCGACGCTGATCTGCTGCAAGACCACCATCGGCTTTGGCTCGCCCAACAAGCAAGGCACCCACGACGTACACGGCGCACCGCTGGGCGCTGCGGAAATTGCCGCCGCGCGCGAAACGCTGAACTGGCCGCACGCGCCGTTTGAAATTCCGGCCGAGATCTACGCGGCCTGGAGCGCACGCGACAAGGGCGCACTGGCCGAGATCGCATGGAACAAGCAGTTTGACGCCTATCGCGCCGCCTACCCGGAACTGGCTGCCGAATTCGAACGCCGCATGCAGGGCGAACTGCCGGCGGCCTGGGCCGAAGCCCGCGATGCCGCCATCGCCAAGATCGTCGATGCTGCGCAGACCGTGGCCACCCGCAAGGCCAGCCAGATTGCGCTGGAAGCCTTCTCGCCCAGCCTGCCGGAATTTGTCGGCGGTTCAGCCGACCTGACCGGCTCCAACCTGACCAACTGGTCTGGTTCCAAGTGGATAGACGCGGCCGGTAACGGCAACTACATCAGCTATGGCGTACGCGAGTTCGGCATGGCCGCCATCATGAACGGCATGACGCTGCACGGTGGCCTGCGCCCCTACGGCGGCACCTTCCTGATGTTCAGCGAATACGCCCGCAATGCGCTGCGCATGGCCTCGCTGATGAAGATCAACCCGGTATTCGTGTTCACTCACGATTCCATCGGTCTGGGTGAAGATGGCCCGACCCACCAGCCGGTCGAGCAAGTGGCCACGCTGCGCATGATCCCGAATCACCACACCTGGCGTCCGTGTGACACCACCGAAGCCGCGGTGGCCTGGGCCCATGCCATCGAACAGAAAACCACGCCGAGCAGCCTGATCCTCAGCCGCCAGAACCTGCCTTTCGTGCAGCGTGATGCGCAGCAGGTGCAGGACATCGCCCGTGGCGGCTACGTGCTGCGCGATGCAGCCGATGCCAAGGCCGTGCTGATTGCCACCGGTTCGGAAATCGAACTGGCGCTGAAGGCACAGGAAGCACTGGCAGCCGAAGGCATTGCCGTGCGCGTGGTGTCCATGCCCTGCACCAATGTGTTCGACCAGCAGGACAAGGCCTGGCAGCAAAGCGTGCTGCCGGCCGGCCTGCCGCGTCTGGCCATTGAAGCCGGTGTGCCGGACTTCTGGCGCAAGTATGTCGGTCTGGAAGGCGATGTGGTCGGCATAGCCCACTTCGGCGAATCCGCACCGGCAGGCGTGCTGTTCAAGGAATTCGGCTTCACCGTCGACAATGTCGTCGCCAAGACCAAGAACATCATCCAATAAATAAAGCACAGGCCACCCCATCCAAAAACAAAGCAGGGGTGGCCTTATTTTCATGGTGTCTCCATTCTGACCCGCACCCGCGGGGAGGCACCAGACTTTCCGGGAGAGTAATAGCATGACCATTCGCATCGCGATCAATGGCTACGGCCGCATTGGCCGACAGGTACTGCGCGCCATTTACGAATACGATCTGCACAACGACTTCAAGGTGGTTGCCGTCAACGCTACTGGCGATCTGGCCACCAACGCCCACCTGACCAAGTTCGACACCGTGCACGGCCGCTTTCCGGCAGACATCGCTCATGACGAAGAAAACCTGCTGATCAACGGCGAGAAGATTCCCTTCTTCTCCACCCGCAACCCGGCCGAACTGCCGTGGAAAGCGCTGGATGTGGACCTGGTACTGGAATGTACCGGTGCCTTCACCAGCAAGGAAAAGTGCCAGGTCCACCTGGACGCCGGTGCCAAGAAGGTGCTGATTTCCGCACCGGGCGGCGACGACGTTGACGCCACCATCGTCTACGGTGTGAACCACGATGTGCTGACCAGCGCCATGACCGTGGTGTCCAACGCCTCCTGCACCACCAACTGCCTGGCACCGGTGGCCAAGGCACTGAACGACACCATTGGCGTGACCAAGGGCCTGATGACCACCATCCACGCCTTTACCAACGACCAGGTACTGACCGACGTGCGTCACAAAGACCTGCGCCGTGCCCGCTCCGCCACCGAAAACATGATCCCGACCAAGACCGGTGCTGCCAAGGCCGTGGGTCTGGTGCTGCCGGAACTCAAGGGCAAGCTGGATGGCTTCGCCGTACGCGTTCCCACCATCAATGTGTCGCTGGTGGACCTGACCTTCAAGTCTGGCCGTGACACCACCAAGGACGAGGTCAACGCAATCCTGCAGGCTGCTGCCGAAGGCCCGATGAAGGGCGTGCTGGGCTTCAACACCCTGCCGCTGGTTTCGTCCGACTTCAACCACAGCACCGAAGCCTCCACCTTTGACGCCACCCTGACCAAGGTGACTGGCGGCAATATGGTGAAGGTACTGGCCTGGTACGACAACGAGTGGGGCTTCAGCAACCAGATGCTGAAAACCGCACGCGCCATGTTCGAAGCCAAGTAATCCGCCGGCCCGACAGGGCCGTGCTGCTGGAAACCGGCAGGCCGGTCATCACCGTCCCTGCCTGCCGGCTACCATGAACGACCCGCTGGCGCCCCGGTAGAGCCTCGCTCCCGCCCAGCCTCCGCCATGGTGGCGGCCCGTATTCGCGCTGCAGCTAGCAGCCTGCCGCCAGCCGTGCAAGCCCATACTGCTGTAATAAATACACTACTTGATCTGGTATCTGTTAAGCCTGCGGGCAGCCCGGTACAGTAGCTGACAGCAACAGCACCGCAGCAGGCCATCCCACCGGGAATGAGCTTGGCGCTCACGCTGTCGCCGCCCTGAACAACGGTAGTACGGCCTTCCCCACGAAGGCGGTCGCCAATTGCATTCAACAGATAAAAGCGAGCCACCGATGAAATTCAACAAACTGACCGAGCTGGATCTGGCCGGCAAACGTGTGCTGATCCGTGTTGACATGAACGTGCCGGTGAAAAATGGCGTGATCGGCGACGACACCCGTATCCGCGCCAGCCTGCCGTCCATCGAACACAGCCTGAACGCCGGTGCCGGCGTCATCCTGATGACCCATCTGGGCCGTCCTACCGAAGGCGAACCCAAGCCGGAAGACAGCCTGGCTCCGGTGGTCGAGCGCCTGTCCACCCTGCTGGGCAAGCCGGTACGGCTGGTTGCCGACTGGCAAGCCGGCCTGAGCGTGGCCCCTGGTGAAGTGGTGATGCTGGAAAACGTACGCCTGAACAAGGGCGAGAAGAAGAACAATGCCGATCTGGGCAAGGCTTACGCCAGCCTGTGCGACGTATTCGTCAACGATGCCTTTGGCACCGCGCACCGCGCCGAGGCCTCCACCCACGCCGTGGCCCAGTTTGCCCCCACCGCTTGCGCCGGCATCCTGCTGGCGGCCGAACTGGATGCGCTGGGCAAGGCCCTGCTGGCCCCGGCGCGTCCGCTGGTGGCCATTGTGGCCGGCTCCAAGGTTTCCACCAAGCTGACCATTCTGGAAGCCCTGGCCGACAAGGTGGACCAGCTGATCGTCGGTGGCGGCATTGCCAACACCTTCCTGCTGGCCGAAGGCAAGAACATCGGCAAATCGCTGGCCGAGGCCGACCTGGTCGACGAAGCGAAGAAGGTGATTGCCAAGATCCGCGCCCGTGGCGGCGATGTACCGCTGCCCAGCGACGTGGTGTGCGCCACCGAATTTGCCGAAACCGCCGCTGCCACCACCAAGCCGGTGGCCGAAGTTGGCGCTGACGACATGATTCTGGACATCGGCCCCGACTCCGCCGCCGAACTGGCGGGCATCATTGCCAAGGCTGGCACCGTGGTATGGAACGGCCCGGTCGGTGTCTTCGAGTTCGACCAGTTCGGCAATGGCACCAAGACCCTGGCCCAGGCCATCGCCCAGTCGCCGGCCTTCTCCATTGCCGGTGGTGGTGACACCCTGGCGGCGATTGCCAAGTACGGCATCACCGATGACATCAGCTATATCTCCACCGGTGGTGGCGCTTTCCTGGAATTCCTGGAGGGCAAGACCCTGCCGGCGGTAGCCATTCTGAGCGAACGCGCCGCCTGATCGCAGTCATCACCACATGCAAGTGAATGGCGCGGCTATCGTGCCATTCTCCCCACCCTTGCCGGAGTACTGCCATGCCCTTGAATACCTGGTTGCTGTTTGTCACCACCGTATTTTTTGTTTCCGCCACCCCCGGCCCCAACATGCTGCTGGCCATGACCCACGGCATTCACCATGGCGTGCGTCGCACCGCCGTGACCTGCCTGGGGCTGATGAGTGGCCTGGGCATCATCATGCTGGGTTCGGCTGCTGGCCTGGGTGCCTTGCTGGCCGCATCGGAACAACTGTTTTCTATCGTAAAATACGCCGGTGCCGCTTATTTGATTTACCTGGGCATCAAGACCTGGCGCGCGATACCGCAACCGGTAACGGAAGTGGCCGACGACGAAAGCATCCGCCACACGCCCTGGATGATGTTCCGCACCGGTTTTCTGGTGTCGATGAGCAATCCCAAGGCCTTTATCTTTTTCACCGCGCTGTTTCCGCAGTTCATGGATGCGCGCCTGCCACAGGGTCCGCAGCTGGCGGTGCTGGCGGCCACGTTTTACGTGATCGAGGCATCCTGGCAGTTTGCCTATGCCAGTGGCGGAGCCCGCCTGGCCGGCTGGCTCAATAGCGCCCGCCGTCTGAAACTGGTGAACCAGGTATCCGGCGGGGCCTTTGTCGGTGCCGGCCTGTTGTTGTCCGGTGTGTCCCGCCATTAGGCGGCTTGCATTACCCGTATTCCTGATTGGATTGCCGCTGTATCCCGGCAGGCAGTCCCCGATTTGAAACCCATGCCGCCAAACCGCGGCATGATCTGAGGAGATTTTCATGGCACTCGTTTCCATGCGTCAGCTGCTGGACCATGCAGCCGAATTCAGCTACGGCCTGCCGGCTTTCAACGTCAACAACCTGGAACAGATGCGCGCCATCATGGAAGCCGCCGACAAGTGCGATGCACCGGTGATCGTGCAAGCCTCGGCCGGTGCCCGCAAATACGCCGGCGCACCCTTCCTGCGCCACATGATCCTGGCCGCGGTGGAAGAATTCCCGCATATCCCGGTGGTGATGCACCAGGACCACGGCACCAGCCCGGACGTATGCCAGCGCTCCATCCAGCTGGGCTTCTCTTCCGTGATGATGGACGGCTCGCTGAAAAGCGATGGCAAGACCCCGGCCAACTACGACTACAACGTGGAAGTGACCCGCACCGTGGTCAACTTCGCCCATGCCTGCGGCGTGTCGGTGGAAGGTGAAATCGGCTGCCTGGGCAGCCTGGAAACCGGCATGGCCGGCGAAGAAGACGGCGTGGGCGCCGAAGGCGTGCTGGACCACAGCCAGCTGCTGACCGACCCGGAAGAAGCCGCCCGCTTCGTCAAGGACACCGGCGTGGATGCCCTGGCCATTGCCATCGGCACCAGCCACGGCGCGTACAAGTTCAGCAAGAAGCCCACCGGCGACGTGCTGCGCATCGACCGCATCAAGGAAATCCACGCCCGCATCCCCAATACCCACCTGGTGATGCACGGCTCCTCCTCGGTACCGCAGGAATGGCTGCAGATCATCAATGAATTCGGTGGTGAGCTGGGCGAAACCTATGGCGTGCCGGTGGAAGAAATCGTCGAAGGCATCAAGCACGGCGTGCGCAAGGTGAATATCGACACCGACCTGCGCCTGGCCTCCACCGGTGCCATCCGCCGCTTCCTGGCGCAAAACCCGAAGGAATTCGACCCGCGCAAATACCTGAAAGCCTCCACCGAGGCCATGCGCGATATCTGTATCGCCCGCTACGAAGCCTTCGGTGCCTGCGGTCAGGCCAGCAAGATCAAGGCCATCAATCTGGACACCATGGCCAATCTGTATCTGAAGGGCCAGCTGGCGCAGATCGTCAAATAAGCTGCCACCGCTGAATCGACCAACCCGCTGCCTGCAGCGGGTTTTTTCTTGGCCGCGCCATACTGGCCGACCGCAGCATGACCATCTCCCCCATCAGCAGCATTGGCGCAGGCCACGCCATTGCTTACACTGCAGCCATGGCCGATCTCTTATCTCCCCTGGAATGGTTTTTCGTCGTCCTGCTGGCCGTGGTGCCATTGCTGGGACTGGGTTTTCATCTGTGGATCATGTTGCTGGGACATGGCAAGGCCAGCACACAAGCGGAAGACAAGTCATGAAACTGAACATGGTGTATTTTGCCCGGCTGAAAGACAGCTTTGGCACCAGCCAGGAAAGTCTGGAAACCGACGCGACAAGCGTGGCCGAACTATTGGTGGAGCTGCGCCAGCGTGGTGGCAGCTGGGCCACGGAACTGGGCCATGGCAAGACATTCCGCGTGGCCTGCAATCAGGAGCTGGCCGGCCCGGACAGTGCACTGCGTGATGGCGATGAAGTTGCCATCTTCCCACCCGTGACCGGGGGCTGAGATGTCGCCCTTTACTGTAAGCGTGCAAAGCGGGCGCTTTGATGCCGGAGCGGAAATCGACCGGCTGTCGCGCAATCCGGCCTGCGGCGCAGTGGTGAGTTTCAGCGGCCTGGTGCGCGATTATGGCGACCGGCAGGATGTGGCTGCACTGGAGCTGGAGCACTATCCGGGCATGACGGAAAAAGCCCTGCACGCCATCATCGGACAGGCGCGGGAGCGCTGGCAGCTGCAAGCCGCCACCATCATCCATCGCATCGGTTATCTCGCGCTGGGCGAGCCCATCGTGCTGGTGGTCACCGCCTGCAGCCATCGCAAGGATGCCTTTGCCGCGGCGGAATTCCTGATGGACTTTCTCAAGACCGCCGCCCCCTTCTGGAAGAAGGAAATCCTGCAGGATGGCAGCGCCCACTGGGTGGAAGCCAAACACAGCGATCAGGCTGCCAGCGGCCGCTGGCAATGAGCTACACCGCATTGATTCTGGCCGGCGGGCAGGCCCGCCGCATGGGCGGGGTGGACAAGGGGCTGGTGAAGCTGGCCGGCCGGCCGCTGATCGCGCATACCTTGCAAGCACTGGCGCAACAAAGCCAGCCGCCACAACACATCCTGATTTCTGCCAATCGCCATCTGGATGAATACGCGGCGTACGGGCATGCGGTATTGCCGGACAGCCTGCCTGATTACCCTGGCCCGCTGGCTGGCTTGCTGGCGGGCATGCAGGCGGCACCGGACGCCACCCTGCTGCTGCTGCCCTGCGATGCGCTTGTGCTGCCGGTAGATTTTGCTGCCCGCCTGCTGGCGGCCCTGCCGGGGCAACAGGTGGTCAGCGCCAGCGACCCGGCCCAATGGCATCCCAGCCTGCTGGCGCTGCAAGCCGGGCTGCAACCCTCGCTGCTGGACTACCTGCAACAAGGTAGCCGCTCCATCCGTGGCTGGCTGGCCGGGCTGCAACACGATACCGTGCCGTTCGCTCAGCCCTTTGCCAATCTCAATACCCTGGATGACGTCCGTCAGCTGGAACGGCAGTGGCCGGCTGGCTGACACTGTCCAGCAGCCAGTGCTTGAACAGCCGGGCATTGTCGCTCAGTGATTTGTGGCGGGGATGGGCGAGAAAGTCCACCTTGCCGCTGACAAAGGCAAACGGCCCCAGGCGCTTGAGCACCCCCTGCTGCAGCAGGTCATGCGCCATGAATTCCCAGCCCAGCCCTATGCCCATGCCTTGCAGCACCGCATTGAAGGCCAGCGTCACCTGATTGAACATCGGCACCCGTGCCGGCGGGGTATAGGCCAGACCGAAATGGCCGAACCAGTCATGCCAGTTGATGCAGTTCCAGGCCGAGGAGTCCAGCTGGATCAGCGGCAGGGCGGCCAGCTGCTCCACCTGGGTAACCGCCGGGTAGTCGAGCTGGGCGCTGTACACCGGGTAAACAATCTCGGGAAACAAGGGCTCGGCCGCCAGCGAACTCCAGCGCCCGTCACCATAGAAAATGGCAAAGTCGTACTCCGCCACGCTGGCCTCGTCCATGCTGTTGCTGGCGTGGATATTGACGGTAATGTCGGGATGCTGCTGGCTGAAGGCCACCAGGCGCGGGAACAGCCAGAACTGCGCCACGGCATGGGTGCAGTTCACGGTGAGCGTGTGGCGGTTATGCTCGGCCTGCAGCCGTGCCACGCTGTGCAACAGCGATTGCAGCATGGGAGACACCTCGCGCTGCAGCGCCAGCCCGGCCGGCGTGGGCTGGATGCCGCGCACCAGCCGCTCGAACAGCGGCAGCTTGAGCCAGTCCTCCAGCGTACGGATCTGCTTGCTGACTGCGCTCTGCGTCACGCACAGCTCGGTGGCCGCCTTGGTAAAGCTGCCATTGCGCAGTACCGCCTCGAAATGAATCAGGCTTTCCAGCGGTGGCAGGTTTTTCAGATAACGACTCATGCCAGCTCCTCCCCATTGTGACCACCGCATGGTGGCATTCCCGATCCGCATCCTGTCATTGCCATCGCATTAATCCAGATGCGGCAATTACTGGCAAGCCATTCCTGCAGGGAATGCGTCAATGCCGAGATATCCTTTGTCTGCCAGCGGGCTGCCGCTTAGTCTTGTGCTGGTGACGGGCAGACAGGAAACAAGCAGATGAAACAAGGTGTGGGATATGCCGCCATGGCCGGGGCCGTGTGGGGACTGGTGCTGATGGTGCCGCAGGTATTGCCGGAATTCAGCCCCTGGCTGCTGTGCGCGGTGCGCTTCAGCCTGTATGGCTTGATTTCCCTGCTGCTGGCGCTACCGCTGGCCAGCCGGCTGCGTGCGCGGCTGCAGCGCGAGGATGTGCTGATGCTGGCGCGGCTGTCGCTGGTGGGCAATCTGCTGTATTTCATCCTGCTGGCCGCCGCCATCCAGCTGGTGGGCATCGCCCCGGCTTCGCTGATTGTCGGCGTGCTGCCGGTCACCATCACCCTGCTGGGGCTGAAGGATGAAGGCGCCTTGTCGCTGCGCCAGTTACGCTGGCCGCTGGCGCTGGTGCTGGCCGGCATTGTCTGCATCAATATCGATACCTTTGGCGGCAGCCATGGCGGTGAGAGCAGCTGGGCGCGGCTGAGCGGGGTGCTGGCCGCACTGGGTGCGCTGGCCAGCTGGAGCTGGTTTGCCGCCAGCAACGCCCGCTATCTGCGCCGGCGGCCTTGCTTCGATAGCCATGAATGGTCCTGCCTGCTGGGCATGGTCACCGGGGTGATGGGGCTGCTGCTGTGGCTGGCTTGCCACTGGCTGGGCCTGCCCATGGTCAGCCATGCCACTACGGCCCAGCACTGGCAGCTGTTCTGGCTGGCCGCTGCCGGCTGCGCACTGGGTGGCTCCTGGCTGGCCAATGCCTTGTGGTATGCCGCCGCCCGCCGTCTGCCGCCCACGCTGTCCGGCCAGCTGATCGTGTTTGAAACCGTCTTTGCCTTGCTGTATGGCTTTGTCTGGCTGCAACGCTGGCCACGGCCGCTGGAGCTGGCTGCCATGCTGTTGTTGCTGGGCGGCGTGTGCTGGGCGGTAAGGCGGCATGCCACGCCAGCAGAAGAGCAAGCCATGCCGGCCTGGCAGGGGAGTTGATTCCGGCGAGTGCCGCACAGAGACAAACCCCCTCTCGCTTTCCGGAAGGAAAGCGAGGCTCCTTTCTTCAAATTGGCAGGGCAAGGGCGGGGGGATTGGGAATAGATGGGAAGGCTGCGAAAGCAATATCTTAGTCGAAAGGCCCGGCTTTGCCGGGCCCAGTGCAATCGCACCAAATCACTTTATTAGCAGCCTGAAAAACGCTGCCAAGGCAGCGTTTTTTACTGAGAGAAACAGCAGCTTACTTGCCGCCGGCCGTACCCAGCTTGGCGCGACGGGCCTTGACCGCATCGGCCAGGGTGGTGAGCAGCTTCTCGGTATCATCCCAACCGATGCAGGCATCGGTGATGCTCTGGCCATAATTCAGCTCACAGCCGGGCTTCAGATCCTGACGGCCTTCCACCAGGTGGCTTTCCACCATCACCCCGAAGATGTGCTGATCGCCGGCGGCCATCTGGGCGGCCACATCGTCGGCCACTTCCATCTGGCGACGATAGTCCTTGCGGCTGTTGGCATGGCTGAAATCCACCATCAGCTTTTGCGGCAGGCCCACGGCCGCCAGTTCGGCCGCAGCGGCGCGCACGTGCTCGGCGGAATAATTGGGTTCCTTGCCACCACGCAGGATGACATGGCAATCCGGATTGCCGCCGGTGGACACAATGGCGGAGTGACCGGTCTTGGTCACCGACAGGAAGTGGTGCGACACGCTGGCCGAGCGGATGGCATCCACGGCAATTTTCAGGTTGCCGTCGGTACCATTCTTGAAGCCCACCGGGCAGGACAGGCCGGAGGCCAGCTCGCGGTGTACCTGGCTTTCGGTGGTACGGGCACCGATGGCACCCCAGCTGATCAGGTCGGCAAAGTATTGCGGGGTGATCATGTCGAGGAATTCGGTGGCTGCCGGAATGCCCATGTCGTTGAGCGTCAGCAGCAGGCGGCGCGCCAGGCGCAGGCCGGTATTGATATCGTAGGATTCGTTCAGGTGCGGGTCATTGATCAGACCCTTCCAGCCCACCGTGGTACGCGGTTTTTCAAAGTAGACACGCATCACCACCACCAGCTCGCCCGCCAGGCTGTTGCGCAGGGTGGAGAGTTTGCGCGCGTATTCGATGGCCGCTTCCGGATCGTGGATGGAACAGGGGCCGATGACCACCAGCAGACGGTCATCCTCGCCGCGCAGCAGGGCCGCGATGTCCTTGCGCGTGGTGTAGATGACTTCGGAAGCGGTTTCGGTAATCGGCAGTTCGTACAGATGGGCGATGGGCGGCAGTAACTCTTTGATTTCGCTGATTCTTACGTCGTCGGTCTGGCGTTGCATGTTTGTCCCTAGCTGATATCGTTTTTACCTTGCATAGCAGCAAGATACCCGTACCAGCCAAGGCCGACAAGCCCTTATGTACTTGACAAGCTCCGGCAAAAAAACAAAAAGCGCCATCGCAAGGCGATGACGCTTTGTTGGGCAGAACGCCGCAGAGTATCAGTCTGCGTACTGACGCTTCATGCGTTCGCGGCGTTCCTGGGCTTCCACCGACAGGGTGGCGGTGGGACGGGCCATCAGGCGGCGCAGGCCGATGGGCTCACCGGTGTCTTCGCAGAAACCGTAGGAACCATCGTCAATCTGACGGATGGAGGCCTGGATCTTCTGCAGCAGCTTGCGCTCGCGGTCGCGGGTGCGCAGCTCCAGTGCATACTCTTCTTCCAGCGTGGCCCGGTCCGCAGGGTCCGGGGTTGCTTCCTGCTCTTGCAAATGGTTGGCAGTGGCATTGGCGTTGATCAACAACTCCTGCTGCATCTGCAACAACCGGTCTTTGAAGAACTCAAGATGGTCGGCGTTCATGTAATCATCGCCTTCCCAGTTGAGAATATCTTGTTCGGTCAGCTTGGCCATAATTTTGGTGCTTCCAGCATGAGAGTTGGCAGACAGGCGAAGAAGATTACCCACGGTATCGGATTTGTGCAACTGCCAACGACAATTCACCTTCTTCGTCATCACCTGCTGCTGACAATCGGTATAGCGCCATTCCAGGCCGGTAACAAGCCTGTCACATGAAAAAGGCGGCCTGGGGCCGCCTGGTGCTACTGCATGATGCTTATTTTTGCGACAGAACCCACTTGACCAGGGTCTTGATGTCGGCATCGCTGACCTGGGAGTTCGGCGGCATCGGAATCGGGCCCCAAACGCCGGAACCACCGGCCTTCACCTTGGCGATCAGCTTGGCTTCCGCACCCTTGTCGCCAGCGTATTTCTTGGCTACGTCCTTGTAGGCCGGGCCGACCACCTTGTGGTCAACTGCATGACAGGACAGGCAGTTGTTCTTTTGTGCCAGCGCCAGATTGGCCATGGCAGGCGCAGCAGCAGTACCCAGCAACAGGGCAGCAAGCAGCATTTTCTTCATCACGATTCTCCAGATCATTTAGGAAATGTCTCTACATCTTTTCAGATGTGACTGAGCATGACAAATAAACATATTTACTACATCGCCACCTTGAGTTGCATCAAGAAGCTGTTTTCCAGGTACTGCACCGGCAGCATCAGCACCACCTGGATGATCAGGAAGAGAATCAGCGGCGACAGATCGACCCCGCCTACAGTGGCGCGACGGAAGGGTTTGAGAAACGGCCGGGTAAGCGCATCCAGGATGGGAGTGAGCGGGTTATAAGGGTTCACCCAGCTGAGCACGGCCTGTACGATGACCGCGCCCATCAGCAAGGTCAGCGACTGCTTGAACACATCCAGCACGGCCAGCAAGGACAGCGCCAGCCAGGTTTCCGGTGCCGCCAGGGTGTACATGGGGTTGAATGCCAGGATGATCACGCTGGAAACCATGCTGACCAGCCAGGCCAGCAGCATGGTGGCACTGTCGTAACCGCGCAGCGATGGCACCAGCTTGCGCAGCGGCAGCACGGCAAAATTGGTGGCCGCCATGACAAACTGGCACAGGGGGTGCTTGAACGGCGCCCGTGCCACTTGCAGGTAAAAACGCAGCAGCAATACCAGCACGAACAGGTCGGCGATGGTCTTGATCAGAAATTGCACGGTTTCCAGAAACATGAAGCTTTAATCCTGACTGAGTTGTTGGCCCATTTCGATGGAGCGGTCACGGCAGTCCATGGCACCGGCGATGATGGCCGCCTTGACGCCTTCGGCCTCGAAGCGGCTGATGGCGCGCTCGGTGGTACCGCCCTTGGACATGACATTGGTGCGCAAGGTAGCCACCGGCAGCGGACTCTGGCGCGCCAGCTCCACCGCACCGTCAAAGGTGGCCAGCACCAGGCGGCGGGCTTCGTCGGCAGCAAAGCCGGCCTGTTCCGCCGCTTCGATCATGCTTTCGATAAAGTAGAAGACATAGGCCGGGCCACTACCGGAAACGCAGGTAATGTCGTCGATGCCTTCTTCCTTGTCCAGCCATACCGTGATGCCGGCAGCCTGCATGATGGTGTCGGCATGCTCGCGGTCGGCGGCGCTGGTACCAGGGGCGGCATACAGGCCGGAAACCCCCTTGCCCACCATGGCCGGGGTATTGGGCATCACGCGCACGATGCGCTCGCTACCCAGCCAGCGCGCCATGGCATCGCAACGGATGCCGGCAGCGATGGACAACACCATGCCGCCATTCAGGCGCGGGGCCAGTGCCTGGCACACTTCCTTGAGCTGCTGCGGCTTGACCGCCAGCAGCACGATATCGTCTGCCGACAGCTGTTCGGGCAGGCTGGCGGATGTGCTCACGCCAAAATCACGGGCCAGCTCGGCCAGCTTGGCGTCATTCGGGTCCACCACATGGATCTGGTGGCCGCCCTGCTGGTGAAGTCCGCCAATGATGGCCGTGGCCATATTGCCGCCGCCGATGAAGGTAATCTGCATTGCCTGTTTTTCCTCTTTGACTCTTGTAGGCGGGCCGGCCGAGCTGCAGGCCGCTTGTCCGCTGATGAATACCAGCTGATGAATGCCAATTTATGAATGATAGTGGCGCGCCCCGAAAATGGCAGTACCAACGCGCACCATGGTGCTGCCCGCGGCAATGGCTTGTGCCATGTCAGCGGACATCCCCATGGATACAGTATCCAATGCAAGACCGGCCGTGCGCAATTCCTGTTGCAATTGCTGCAGCAAGGCAAACTGGCCAGCCAGCTTTTGCGCATCTTCGGTAGGCTCGGGAATGCACATCAGCCCGCGCAGTTGCAGCCGTGGCAGCGCCGCCACCGCCAGTGCCAGCTCTTTAGCCTCCTGCGGGGCACAGCCGCTCTTGCTGGCTTCACCGGATACATTCACCTGCACGCATACCTGCAGCGGCGGCAGGCTGTCCGGGCGTTGCTCGGACAGGCGCTGGGCAATCTTCAGCCGTTCGATGGAATGCACCCAGTGCGCGGTTTCCGCCACGATGCGGGTCTTGTTGGATTGCAGCGGCCCGATGAAGTGCCACTCTATATCCAGCGCGGCCAGCTCGCTCGCCTTGGCCTGCAGCTCTTGCACATAATTTTCACCAAAAGCCCGCTGTCCGGCGGCATAAGCCTGCTGCACGGCACTGGCGGGGAAGGTCTTGCTCACGGCCAGCAGGCGGACGCTGCCGGCCTCACGCCCGGCGGCGGCTTCGGCGGCGTGGATCTGCTGACGGACGTGTTCGATGGCGTGTGCGACGGAATCGCTCATGGTGTTCCTTGTGGCGATGGCGGGCTGTCTCTACAAAGAAAACAGCGGGACCTGATGCTTAGATTGCTGTCCACATATCCTTTTGCAACAGCTTGCGCTTACAATCGCAAAAAACCTTAGCGTCATGCCCACCGCCGGGTAATCGTGGAGAAATTATAAATGGAAATTTCCGAGCTCTTGGCCTTTACCGTCAAGAACAAGGCATCGGACCTGCACCTGTCCGCCGGTCTGCCACCCATGATCCGGGTCCATGGCGACGTGCGGCGCATCAATCTGCCGCCGCTGGATCATCATGATGTGCACGATATGGTGTACGACATCATGAACGACTACCAGCGCAAGATTTTCGAGGACGAGTTCGAGTGTGACTTCTCCTTCGAGCTGCCGGGCATTGCCCGTTTCCGGGTGAATGCCTTTGTACAGAACCGCGGCATGGGTGCGGTGTTCCGGGTGATTCCGTCCAAGGTGCTGACGCTGGAACAGCTGGGTGCGCCGAAAATCTTCCAGGACATCGCCAGCTATCCGCGCGGCCTGGTGCTGGTGACCGGCCCGACCGGCTCGGGCAAGTCCACCACGCTGGCGGCGATGGTGGATTTCGTCAACGAGAACAATTATTCGCACATCCTGACGGTGGAAGACCCGATCGAATTCGTGCATGACAGCAAGAAGTCGCTGATCAACCAGCGGGAAGTCGGCTTGCAGACCCACAGTTTTTCCAATGCCTTGCGCTCGGCGCTGCGTGAGGACCCGGATGTGATCCTGGTGGGCGAATTGCGTGATCTGGAAACCATCCGGCTGGCACTGACCGCGGCGGAAACCGGCCACCTGGTGTTTGGCACGCTGCATACCAGTTCGGCCGCCAAGACCATTGACCGTATCGTTGACGTGTTTCCGGCCGGTGAAAAGGAGATGGTGCGCTCCATGCTGTCGGAATCGGTGCGGGCGGTGATTTCGCAAACCCTGCTGAAAACCAAGGACGGCAATGGCCGGGTGGCGGCCCATGAAATCATGATCGGCACGGCAGCCATCCGTAACCTGATCCGCGAAAACAAGATCGCCCAGATCAATTCGATGATCCAGACCGGCCAGCAACACGGCATGCAGACGCTGGACCAGTGCCTGCAGGAGCTGGTGCGGCGCAATATCGTGACCCCGAACGAGGCGCGCCAGAAGGCGGCATCCAAGGATGCGTTCTAAACTTCAGCAGGCAAGCTAGCCAGCCCGGATGGCCATCATGGAAAAAGACCAGGCATCAAAATTCATTCACGATCTGCTCAAGCATGCGGTGGGCAAGAATGCCTCCGATATCTTCATTTCCGCCGAATTTCCCCCGGCCATGAAGATAGACGGCAAGATCACCCCGGTGGCCCCGCAGCCGCTGTCGGCGCAGCACACCAAGGAACTGGTGCGCTCGGTGATGAACGACCGCCAGACCGAAGAGTTCGAATCGAAAAAAGAGGCCAACTTCGCCATCAACCCGCCGGGACTGGGCCGTTTCCGGGTCAGCGCCTTTATCCAGCAGGGCTGTGCCGGCATGGTGATGCGCAAGATCAATACCGAGATTCCCACTTTCGACAAGCTGAACCTGCCGGATGTATTGCAGGATATTGCGCTGATCAAGCGCGGCCTGGTGATTTTCGTCGGCGGTACCGGCTCGGGCAAATCCACCTCGCTGGCGGCACTGGTTGACTGGCGCAACAGCCACAACCAGGATCACATCATCACCATCGAAGACCCCATCGAATACGTGCATCAGCACAAGAAGTGCATCGTCACCCAGCGCGAGGTGGGCGTGGATACCGAAGACTGGGAAATCGCGCTGAAAAACACCCTGCGCCAGGCGCCGGACGTGATTCTGATGGGGGAAATCCGCGACCGCGAAACCATGGGCTACGCGCTGCAATTTGCCGAAACCGGCCACCTGTGCCTGGCCACGCTGCACGCCAACAATGCCAACCAGGCGCTGGACCGCATTCTGAACTTCTTCCCGGAAGAGCGTCACCAGCAGGTGCTGATGGATTTGTCGCTGAACATGCGCGCCATCATTTCGCAGCGCTTGCTGCCGATCAAGACCGGCCGCGGCCGGGTGGCGGCGGTGGAAATCCTACTGAACACGCCGTTGATTTCCGACATGGTGTTCAAGGGTGAAATTGCCGGGCTGAAGGAAGTCATGGGCCGTTCACGCGAGTCGGGCATGCAAACCTTCGACCAGTCGCTGTTCGACCTGTTCGAAGCGGGCTATATCAGTTACGAGGATGCGCTGCGCAATGCCGACTCGATCAACGACCTGCGTCTGAAAATCAAGTTGTACAGTGAAAGCTCCAAGGGCCGCGATCCACTGGAAGGCATCGATCACCTGGATATCGTCTGAGATATGCCGTACAAACCGTGCCCGTCAGCACCTGCAGGGTGACGGACGCGCCGGCTGGAAAATAACTGATGTACCTTGACGAAAACACCACCGTCCTCATCATCGAGGACTCCCTCACCGTCCGCCAGGGGCTGCGCACCATGCTGTCCATGGCCGGCATCACCCGTTCCGATGCCGTCAGCAGCGCGGCAGAAGGGCGCGCACGCCTGAAGGGACGCCGCTTTGATGTGGTGCTGTGCGACTACAACCTGGGTGACGGCATGGATGGCCAGGAGCTGCTGGAGGCCCTGCGCAAGACCGGCACCCTGCCGCTGTCCACCATCTGGATCATGATTACCGGCGAGCGCAAATACGAGCGGGTGGTGGCGGCGGCGGAAATGGCCCCGGATGACTACATCCTCAAGCCCTTCAACTCCAATCTGCTGCTGACGCGCATGAACAGCGCGCACCGGCGCAAAACCTTTCTGGCGCCGGCGCACGAGCTGCTGGAAAAGGGCAATCGCAGTGCCGCCATCAACACGCTGCAACAGCTGGCGGCAGCAGCCCCCGGTCCGATGAATCGCATCGATGCCAACCGCCTGTGCGCCGAACTGCTGGTCAGCGAAGGGCGACAGGGTGAAGCGCTGCATATCTACCAGGCGCTGCTGGAAAGCAAGGTGATTCCCTGGGCCAAGATGGGGGTGGCGCGCATTCAGGCCGACCAGGGCATGCAGGGCGAGTCCTGTGAGCTGCTGCGCGAAATCATCCAGGATGCACCGCTGTATACCGATGCCTACGACCTGCTGGCTCAGAACCTGATCGACGAGGGCCAGTACGCCCAGGCGGTGGATGTGCTGGAGAAAGCAGTCAATATCTCGCCGCGCAATTTCCACCGGCTGAAAAGCTGTGGCACGGCGGCCCTGCGCTCCGGCGATCCGGAAAAAGGGGCGCAATACCTGCAACGCGCAGTGGAAATCGGCCGCAACAATAATTTCTTTGGCCCGGAAGTGCTGGTCGACCTGTTGCAGGCCTATTCCGAAACCGGCAATACCCAGTATATCGACCGCTTGCAGGCCGATATCAACGCCAGCCTGGCCGAGCGCCCGGAAGCGCAATTCACCCTGCTGACCTGCAAGGCGCTGACCGCACTGGCGCAGCAAAGAGCCGAAGAAGGGCTGGCGCAGCTGAAGCTGGCCGCCAACGACCTGCTCAAGTCCTTTGTCAATTTCGAATCGGCCCAGCGTTTTCTGGGCGCGGTGGTGCGGCTGCCGGAAACACTGCTCGAACCAGAGCTGCTGACAAGCTGGGCCCGCACCATCACCATGCGCTTTGCCTATAGCCGGCACGAGCTGGCCACGCTGCTGGAAATCGCTCGCAAGCATGCCCAGTGCAGCGAGCTGATCGAACACGCTTATGCCGAACTGCAGGAACAAAGCAACCGTGCGGTGGAACTGACCACGGAAGGCCGGGCCGTCGAAGCCGGGCGCATGCTGCATGAAATGGCCATGCGCCTGTACAACGAGCGTACCGGCATGAATGCCTGCGCCATTCTGTTACGGGTGCGCGAACAAATGCGCAAGAAAAACCAGCCAACCGGCGAATACGACCAGATGCTGCGCGAGATGCTGGACTGGCTGCCCAGAGACAATGAACGGGTGCAGGGCCTGCTCAGCCGGCTGCACGAACAGGACGGGGCAGAAGCCCGCTCGGGCTGAGCGCGCCGGCCTTCTTTACTGCCACATGCCGTTGACCCAGTCCAGCGCCTGGGTTTCCACCCGCAGCAACACTTCCGGGTCATAGCCGGCCGGATGCGGCACGGCATCGTCCTCCAGGCTCAGCGTCACGCGCAGCAATTCGCCCAGCACATGGCGGCCTTCCAGCACCGCCTCTTTCAGGCTGTCCTCGATGGGCAGGCTGGCAATCACCTCGGCCATGGGCTGCTGTACCAGCACATCCACCAGCGACAGCATGCCGATCATGAAGGCACTGTCCCGGACATCAGGCCGCTGCGGATAGCAGGCTTCCGCCAGCAGTTCCATGATGCGGCCGCGGGTGGCCGCCAGCTCCAGCAGCGGGTTGCGCTGCGGCTGGACATCCGTGGCATGGCTGGCAAACAGCAGCAGCATCGACCAACGCTTGATCTTGGCCCGCCCCAGCAACATGATGGCCTCGCTGACCGAAGCCACCGGCCGGCGCGTGGCGACCGAGGCAGTCGAGCTGAGTTTCATCAGCATCAGCACCACGTCCGGTGCCATTTTCAGCGCCTGCGCCAGTTCTTCATTGTCGGCATCACTCATCAGCAAGCCCAGCAGGCTGAGCATGGCATGCTGGCTGGCATTGGCCTGGCGGGTGGACAGCACGGTGGGACGGGCAAAGAAATAGCCCTGGAACCACTGGATGCCCAGCTCGCGACACAGTTCGAACTGTTCCACCGTGTCGACCTTCTCCGCCAGCAATATGCCGGGGAAGCTGGCCAGATCAGCCACCAGCTGCCGCAATTGCAGCAGGCTGAGCGCCACCAGATCGATCTTGACGATGTCCACCAGCGGCAATAGCGCACGGCGGTCGGCATCCAGCTCCACCACATCGTCCATGGCCAGGCGGAAGCCCTTTTGCCGCAGCTCGGCCAGCCGTGCCAACAAGGGTGGGGTCACCTGCACCGTTTCCAGTATTTCCAGCACCACCTTGTCGCACGGCAACACATCCAGCAGATCATCCATCAGCAAGGTTTCGCTGACATTGATGAAACCCAGGCGGTCACCCAGCACCTCGCCCACACCCAGATCGACAAAGGCATGGCGGATCACCGCCGTGGTGGCCATCACATCGTCGTCGACCCTGGCGACATTGGCCTGGCTGGAGCGGAACAACAGTTCGTAAGCCACCAGCTGCTGGTTGGCATCGACGATGGGCTGTCGCCCGAGATAACGGGTTGAATACATGGACTGGTCTGGCTGGAAAGGGTTGGCGCTATCGTCAGTGTAGGCGCGGTGCAGAGAGGTTAGCAGGGTTTTTTCTCTGATGATAATACAACAACGTTTACATCATTTGTAAGTATTATCAATTAATAACAATAACAATGTCATTATTGCCGCGCTTTTGTCAGAGCGGCTAACAAAATAGCGTAGCGGCCCTGGGACAAGGCGCGCCGGCGCAGACAGTACTCAGCGTAAGGCAAGACGGCGCAACGCAGCAGCAGGGCTTTTGTCAGCCGCTCACAGCAAGCTGGCGGAAATAGCCGGCACCACCACGATCAGGCAGGCCAGCGGCCCGGCATAAAAAAACCCGGCGTTGCCGGGTTTGTGCGTGGTCAGACTGCTCAGTGTTGCAGAATCTTCGACAGGAACTGCCGTGCCCGCTCGGAGCGGGCATTGATGTCGCCAAAAAAGGCATCCTTGTCGCAGTCTTCCACGATGGCACCCTTGTCCATGAAGATGACCCGGTGTGCCACACGCCGGGCAAAGCCCATTTCGTGGGTGACGCACATCATGGTCATGCCTTCCTGGGCCAGCTCGGTCATCACGTCCAGCACTTCGTTGATCATTTCCGGGTCCAGCGCGCTGGTCGGTTCGTCAAACAGCATGGCAATCGGGTCCATCGCCAGCGCACGGGCAATAGCCACGCGCTGCTGCTGACCACCGGACAGCTGGCCGGGGAATTTGTGGGCATGGGCTTTCAGGCCAACCCGATCCAGCAGCTTCAGGCCCTTGTCGCGTGCTTCTTCCTGACTGCGGCCCAGTACCTTGACCTGGGCAATGGCTAGGTTTTCGGTGATGGACAGATGCGGGAACAGCTCGAAATGCTGGAACACCATGCCGACCCGGCTGCGCAGCTTGGGCAGATCGGTTTTCGGGTCGCCCACCGAGATGCCGTCGACAATGATCTCGCCCTTCTGGAAGGGTTCCAGCGCATTGACGCACTTGATCAGGGTGGACTTGCCGGAACCGGACGGCCCGCATACCACCACCACTTCGCCTTTTTTCACGCCAGTGGTGCAGTCGGTCAGCACCTGGAAATCGCCATACCACTTGCTTACATTGTTGATGCTAATCATCGCGCTCATACCGCCAACCTTTTTTGCAGACGCTTCACGCATTGCGACGCGCCAAAACTGATCACGAAGTATACCGCACCGGCAAACAGCAGGAATTCATGCGGCAAACCCACGACATCGCCCTTGGAACGGGCCGTATTGAGGAAGTCCATCAGACCGACCGCATACACCAGCGAGGTGTCCTGGAACAGGATGATACTTTGCTGCAACAACAGCGGCATCATTTTGCGAAAGGCCTGCGGCAGGATCACCAGCCGCATGGCCTGGCTGTAGGTCATGCCCAGGGCGTAAGCGGCATTGATCTGCCCACGCGAAATGGACTGGATGCCGGCGCGGACGATCTCGGAGAAATACGCCGCCTCGAACATCACGAAGGCCACCAGGCAGGAGGTGAAGGCGCCCACCGGGGTCAAATCGCCGGTGATCCAGCTCAGCACCATGGGCACCACCAGATAGAACCAGGAGATGACCAGCAGCAGCGGTATCGAGCGGAAATAATTGACATACCACTTGGCCAGCCGCGACAGCAGCGCGTTGTCCGACAGCCGCGCCAGGGCCAGCAGGGTACCCAGTACCACGCCGCCGCCCACGGCCATCACCAGCAGTTTGAGCGTCAGCGCCATGCCGTCGGCCAGGCCGGGCAGGGCGGGGATGATCTGACTGAAATCGAGGGCCATTATTTGCTACCTCCCATCATGCCGGGAATACGCACCCGCTTTTCCACCCAGGACATGAAACCCATCAGGCTCATGTTGAGCACAAAGTAGATCAGCGTGGCCAGGGTGAAGGCTTCGAAAATATTGGCGGAAAACTCGGCAACTTGCTTGGTTTGCGCCAGCAGCTCCATCAGGCCGATCAGGGACGCGACCGAGGAGTTCTTGAAAATGTTCAGGAACTCGCTGGTCAGTGGCGGAATGATGATGCGGAAAGCCTGTGGCAGCAGTACGAAGCGGTAGGTCTGCGCCGTGGAAAAGCCCATGGCCAGTGCCGCATTGTTCTGTCCGCGCGGCAGCGCCTGGATGCCGGTACGCACCTGCTCGCACACCCGGGCTGCGGTAAACAGCCCCAGGCACACCACCACCGACAGATAAGCCGAAGTTGCCGGGCTGATGCCCTGCTTGAACCACATTTCCAGCGGCGTGGGCAGCAAGTCCGGTACCAGGAAGTACCAGATGAACAGCTGCACCAGCAGCGGTACGTTGCGGAACAGTTCGACATAGGCGGTGGCAATGGCGGGCAACAGCTTGCCCGGCAAGGTGCGCATCACGCCCAGCACCGAGCCGAGTGCGAGGGCGATGATCCAGCCGGCCAGCGCCACGGCGATGGTCCAGCCCAGACCGGACACAAACCAGTTCAGGTAGATTTCGCTGCCGACACCGGTGGACTTGAAGAAGATGCCCCAGTCCCAGTGGTAATTCATGTTTTTCTCCAGATGCAAGCAGACGCAGGGGTCTGCTGCCGACAGCAGCATGCCTCCCGCCAACGGGAAGACATGAAGGCCGGATGAAGTCCCTGCCTGCAATGAGCTTGAGCAGGCAGCCAGGGCAGACGCAACGCCGCCTCCCGTGCTGCCGTTATAGCTGGTAGCACGAGGGGAAAACAGGCAGCAATTGAGCCGGCATCGGCCGGCTCAGCATCTGCACTACAGGAAGGAATCGCTTATTCGGCGGCCTTGTCGGTCGGCTTGGCGATCAGTTCCTTCACCACATCGGACATCGGGAAATTCAGGTTCAGGCCCTTGGGCGGAACCGGGCTGGTGAACCACTTGGCGTAGATCTTGTTCACTTCGCCAGACTTGTAGGTGGCCTTGATGGCATCGTCCACCACCTTCTTGAAGGCAGCGTCGTCCTTGCGCAGCATGCAGCCGTAGATTTCGAAGGACTGCGGCTTGCCGGTCACCACCCAGTTGGCAGGGTTCTTGGCCTTGGCCATTTCACCGTACAGCAGGGCGTCGTCCATCATGAAGGCAACAGCACGGCCGGATTCCAGCATCAGGAAGGATTCGCCATGATCCTTGGCGGAGATGATGTTCATGCCCATTTGCTTGTCGGCATTCATGGACTTGAGCAGGCGCTCGGAGGTGGTGCCGGCGGTGGTCACCACGTTCTTGCCCTTGAGGTCGGCAAAGTCTTTCACGCCGGAAGTCTTGGCGGTCAGCAGACGGGTGCCGATTTCAAAGATGCCCACCGAGAAGGCCACTTGTTTCTGGCGCTCGGCATTATTGGTGGTGGAGCCACATTCCAGATCGACAGTACCGTTCTGTACCAGCGGAATACGGGTCTGCGAGGTCACCAGATTGTACTTGACCTGCAGATTGGGCATCTTCAGCTCTTTCTTCACGCCTTCGACAACCTTGTTGGCCAGGTCTACCGAGTAGCCAATGGGCTTCTGGTTATTGTCGTAGTAGGAGAAAGGAATGGAGGCATCGCGGTTGCCCAGTACGATGACGCCGGAATCCTTGATCTTTTTCAGGGTGCCGGTCAGTTCGGCGGCCATGGCCGGGGTGCTGGCCAGAGCGGCCAGGGTTGCTGCAGAGATAAGACGGGTGCAAAGCTTCATATAAGTTTCTCCTGGGGTCCTTGATCGATCACTGCCCTTGGCCCGAAGACCGCGGACACTGCTGTTATAGGCTGGATACTCCAGCAACAGGATGGGCTTTGACCCTGGAGCAATGCGGCAAACCCCCGTTTGCCTGCCCCCAGCCAAATACCGGCATCCTGCTTACAGTCACCGCCTCTTTATGCGGGCGGCTCTCCCTGTATGACTGCACACCCCGACCAGGCCGGGGTGAAAGGTTTGCGATTCTGCGGCCAGTGGCGACAGTATGCAAGTGGCACTGCAACAAGTGCGGCCATATGGACCGCACTTGTCAATTGCTTGCGACAGTTCAGGCGGACAGGTGGTTCGCCATGCGCACGAAGTCTTCCACCGCCAGGTTTTCCGGACGCAGGCCGGGGTCTATGCCCAGCGCCTCGAAATCGGCCAGTTCCAGCACGCCTTTCAGATTGTTGCGCAGGGTCTTGCGGCGCTGCGAGAAAGCCTTGGTCACCAGCTCTTCCAGGGCTTTTTCGTCCTTGGCCACGCCGCAGCGGCCCGGCGCCGGAATCATGCGCACCACGGCCGAATCCACCTTCGGTGGCGGCCAGAAGGCATCCGGCGGCACATTCAGCACCAGCTCCATTTCAAAGCGGTACTGCAACATCACCGTGAGGCGGCCGAAATCGGTGGTGGACGGCTCGGCCAGCATGCGGTCCACCACTTCCTTTTGCAACATGAAGTGCATGTCGGTCACGCGCTGGCCAAAGCTGGCCAGGTGGAACAGCAGCGGGGTGGAGATGTTATAGGGCAGGTTGCCGACAATCTTGAACGCACCCTCGCTAATGGAGCCGAAGTCGAACTTGAGGGCATCGCCTTCATGGATGGTCAGGCGTTCCGGCGGAAATTCCTTTTTCAGCCGGGCGATGATGTCGCGGTCGATTTCCGCCACATGCAGATGCGGCAGGCGCTCCAGCAGCGGTTTGGTGATGGCGCCCAGACCGGGACCGATTTCGATGACCACATCGTCCGGCTGCGGATTGACCGCATGCACGATGTTTTCAATCACGCTGGCATCTTGCAGAAAATTCTGGCCAAAGCGTTTGCGGGGAATATGTTGGCTCATGGAAGCTCGAAATAAGAATTGCCTGAATTGTAAACCCTCAGCGGCGGCCCATGCCAACCCGCTGTCGCATTATTCAGGCATGCAGCGCGGCCAGCACGCCCCAGGCCAGTACCAGATAGCGTGCCGCCTTGCCCACGGTCAGCCACAACAGGCTGGGCAGCCAGGGCAGGCGCAGCCAGCCGGCGGCCAGCGGCAGGGCATCACCGATCAGCGGCACCCAGCTGAGCAAGAGCACGGCCGGGCCATAGCGTTCAAACCAGCGCTGGATGCGGGGTGACACTTCCTTTTTCGGCGCCACCCGTCCCAGCCACAGGCTGGTGGCGCTGCCGGCGCTATTGGCCACGGTGGCCAGCAGCAGGGCCGGCCACAGCCAGTCCGGCCACTTGTACAGAAAGGCCGCCAGCACCACTTCGGAATTGCCGGGCAGGATGGTGGATGAAGTAAAGGCCGACAGCACCAGCCCGCCCAGCGCCAGCCACACGGCCTGCATCAGATGTCCAGCTCCAGGTCCGGCTCGCCGCAAGCCTGGGCGATGGCGGTTTTCAGCGTGCTGAAAAATTCCGCACCGTCACGGGCGGCCAACCACTGGCCATCCTTGAAGGCAAAGTGGTAGCCGCCGCTCTTGGCGGCGATCCACAGCTCCTGATTGGCGGCATGGCGGTTGACCACGATCTTGCCGCCGTCGTCGAATTCGATTTCCAGCACATTGCCATTGCTGACAAAGTCGGCATCCAGACCGGCATCGTCGATGGCATCTTCGATACGGCTGAAAATGTGGTCGGTCATATCCAGAAATTCGCTCTCGTTCATGTCGTCTCTTCCTTGAATAGCGTGTGCTAGACTGCCGATTTTGCCACACCGGACTGCTTTTTATGCTGCGAACCATGCTGACCTGCCTTGCCCTGAGCCTTGTCGTGACTGCCTGTGGCTATAAAGGCAACCTGTATCTTCCCAAGCCGGACCAGACCCGCAGCCATGCCTCGGCACCGGCGGCCGAGGCCAGACCGGCCCCCTGAGCGGCTCCCTTTACCGGTTTTTACCACCCCTGACAGCGCAGCGCCGACCCGTGCCAAGCTTACACTGGCGTGCCGTCGGTCTTGGCTGCCTTATCCTGCAGGATGCTATCGTTAGCTGATCTGGTGATTTGTCGCCGCCCCGTCGCCATCTAGAATGTTCTGCTGCAAGGACGAAAGCCGCCATGACCCGTTTTGCCCGCCATCTCGAACACCACACCATCGTCAATCCCTTTCCCGGCATCGTGAAGCTGGAAACGGCGCTGGGCCACCGCATCAAGACCCGCATCGGCTCCAACGAGAGCCTGCCTGATCCGGTGTCGCCACTGGCCGGCGAACTGGGCAAGGCACTGGCGGAAATGGCCAGGCTGTATCCCGATCCCTATGCCCATGCGCTGCGTGAACGGGCGGCCCGGCTCAATGGCGTAAGTCCGACCGAGGTGCTGTTCGACACCGGGGCCGACAGCCTGATCCTGCTGGCGCTGCGGCTGACCTGTAATCCGGGCGATGCCGTGGTCACCACCGCCGGCAGCTATCCCAGCTTCCGCTACTTTGCCGAAGGCGTGGGGGCCCGCGTGCTGGAAGTGCCCTATTGCCAGCGCGGCCAGCACATGCGGCCTGATCTGGCACGGCTGGCCGAAGTGGCCCGTGCCGAACATGCCTCGGTGCTGTATCTGGCCAATCCGGACAATCCCACCGGCCATTACTGGCAGGCCGAAGACATCCTCACCCTGCGCGCCGCGCTGCCGCCGCACACCCTGTTGCTGCTGGACGAGGCCTATGTCGATTTCTGTACCGAGGGCGCCGATGCGCCGCCGGCGGGCATCCTGCCGCACACCTTGCGCCTGCGCACCCTGTCCAAAGCCTATGCCCTGGCCGGGCTGCGCGTGGGCTATGCCATCGCCAGCGCCGACATCATCGCCAAGGCCGACCAGATCCGGCCGCAATACGCCCTGTCCAGCATTGCCCAGGCGGCAGCACAAATCGTGCTGGATGACCCGGACTACTCGCGCAAGCTGGTGGCCCAGACCATCACCCTGCGCCATCACCTGAGCCATGCGCTGTACGACCAGGGCCTGACACCGCTGCCCTCGCACACCAATTTCGTCTGCGTGGCCTACCCGGATGCGCTGCAGGCCGAGGCCATCCAGCGCCATCTCTTGCAATGCGGCATCGCCATTCACCGTCCGCAACACCCGGCGGTACGCCACATGCTGCGCATCACCGCCCACCCGCAGGCCACCAGCGCGCGCGTGCTGGCGGCGCTGGCCGGCCAGCTGGACTGAGCGCCGGGCCAGACCGCTTCCGGGCAACGCCATCAGCCACCGTGCCTGCCAGCCGGTGGCTTTTTTGCGCCCCGCCAGCGGCTACTGACAACAGGCTGTCAGCAGGGGGCGTGCATGCTGTGAACACGGCATCCCGCCGTCCCCCTTTTGGAGCCACACCATGTCGCTGATTCACTGGTTTGAAATCCCCGCCGCCAATTTTGACCGTGCCGTTGCCTTTTACCAGCAGGTCTTGCAGTTGCAACTGAAGCAGGAAGACTGCATGGCTGATCGCATTGCCGTGTTTCCCGACAGCTCCGGCTGCATCATGGCCAGCCCGCGCCTGCCGGCCGGCGGCCAGGGTTGCCGCATTTATCTGGATGGCGGGCCGGATCTGGCCGCCACGCTGCAGCGGGTGGAGCGGGCCGGCGGCAAGGTATTGCTGCCCATCACCACGCTGGCAGACGGCAATGGCGATATCGCGCTGATGGAAGACAGCGAGGGCAATTGCATCGGCCTGCATGTGGAACCCTGAAGCAGGCAAGTCCGCTAGCGGATATCATGTCCTTTCCCGCCAGGCTGGCAGTCGTCCGCTGCCGCTTGCCAGCCGGCATACCAGGAGCAGATCCATGCCGTTTTCCACAGAGGAACGCCAGCAATTGCTGGCGCTCAAGGGCGTTGGGCCAACCGTCATCGCCAGGCTGGAGCAGCTGGGCTTTGACCGCCTGAGCCAACTGGCCGACCAGGAAGCCGCCGCCATCACCTGGCAAGTGGCACAAGCCCTTGGCTCCAGTTGCTGGCATAACAGCCCGCAGGCGCGGCAGGCCATCACCAGCGTCATCGCACTGGCACGGGAACAAGCACCCCGCTGCACATCAGGAAAGGAAGCAGGATGAAGTTTGCCTACACCATTGTTTACGTGGCGGATGTCGCCGGCTCGCTGGCCTTTTTTGAAGAGGCATTCGGCTTTGCCCGGCGCTTGCTCACCCCGGAAGGCGACTATGGCGAGCTGGACACCGGCGACACCACGCTGTCCTTTGCCAGCAAGTCACTGGCCCTCAGCAATCACCCCGCGGGCTTTCGCTTTGCCGATGATGGCGCACTGCCACTAGGCGTAGAGATTGCCCTGGCCACCGAGGATGTCGCCGCCGCACATCAGGCGGCACTGGCTGCCGGCGCCCACGAGCTGGCTGCACCGCAGCTCAAACCCTGGGGGCAGACCGTGTCTTTCCTGCGCTGCCCGGACGGCATGCTGCTGGAGCTGTGCAGCCCGCTGCCGCACTAAAACCGGACCCACACCATGCGCCGTGCCGACCGTCTGCTGCAAATCCTGCACCTGCTGCGTGGCCGCCGGCGCACCACGGCAGCACAGCTGGCCGCCTGGCTGGAAGTGTCGGTACGCACCGTCTACCGCGACATGGCCGACCTGCTCGCCAGCGGCGCGCCGCTCAATGGCGAAGCCGGCACGGGCTACTGGCTGGAAGCAGGCTTCAGTCCGCCGCCACTGAGCTTTTCTGCCGAAGAGCTGGCGGCGCTGGAAGTGGGCGCACGCATGTTGGCCGGCTGGACTGATGCCGCCACGGCCACGGCAGCCGCCAGCGCACTGGCCAAGATTCACGCGGTGCTGGGCTCGGCCGGACTGACGCCGGCACCACTGTTTGTGCCGCAGCACCACGACTATCCCTGCGAGCGGCTGGCGGCCTTGCGCACGGCCATACTGGCCGGCCAGGCATTGGACATCGATTATCAGGATGAAGCAGGCCATGCCAGCCAGCGCTGCGTCTTGCCACTGGGCCTGTTTTTCTGGGGGGATCGCTGGACGCTGGCGGCCTGGTGTCAGCTGCGCCAGGATTATCGTCATTTTCGCGTCGACCGCCTGCAGCACTGGCAGCCGGTCACCGCCAGCTGGCCGCCACACATTTCGCTGGATGGTTTTTTGCAGGCCGCACAGGCCGGCGCGGCCAATCGCCAGCAACTGGCGCAAACCACCCATCAGTCCTGGCACCGTGTCTAGTGGCCTGCGCATGACAATTACCATCACAACAGCATAATGGCTGGCTATAGTAAGAACTCGGGAGAAGTGTTGCCGGGGAAATAGGCATGAATCTAGAAGATGCCCTGCTGCTCCATTTCGAATTAAAGCTGGAACTGCGCACGGCCATGCTGGAGGGCAGGCAGCTGGATGCCGCGCAGATTGGCGACTGTTGTGGCTGCGAGCTGGGTCGCTGGTTGCAGGATGAAGGCAGGATCAGCTGCGCGCGCTATCCGGCCTATCAGCAACTGCTGGAAAACCACCGCGAATTCCATCTGGAAGCGGCGCGGGTGGCCGAGCTGATCAACCAGGGCCAGTTCGATGCCGCCCGCGAGGCACTGGCGGTGGGGCCATCGCGCTACAGCCAGCTGTCCTCTGCCGTGGGCAGCGGCATTGCCGAGCTGCGCAAGCGGCTGTTCCAGCAATTCAGCGGCTAGCCACCTTGCAACAAGGTCAGTAGCGCCGCGCCATCCAGTCTGGCTGCCAGATCCCCCCCTGCCAGCAAGCTGTCGGCCAGCGCGCGTTTTTCCGCATGCAGGGCGACGATTTTCTCTTCGATAGTGTTTTCCGCCACCAGCCGGTACACCGTCACCGGCCGCTGCTGGCCCATGCGGTAGGCACGGTCGCTGGCCTGGTCTTCCACCGCCGGGTTCCACCACGGGTCCAGATGAATCACATAGTCCGCTGCGGTGAGGTTCAGCCCGGTGCCACCGGCTTTCAGGCTGATCAGGAAGACCTCGCCCACACCAGCCTGGAAGGCATCCATGCGTGCCTTGCGCTGCTTGCCCGGTGTGGCACCGTCCAGATACTGGTAGGCAATGCCTTGTTCATCCAGCCATGCGCGCGCCAGCGCCAGATGGTCGACAAACTGGCTGAACACCAGCGCCTTGTGGCCGTTGTCCAACAGCTCGGTCATCAGCTGACGAAAGAAGGCAAACTTGCTGGCGGGCAGGGCGGTATCCGGCTGTAACAAGGCCGGGTGGCAGCAGAAGCGGCGCAAGCGGGTCAGCTCGGCCAGCACCTGCATGGTCTTCTTGTCCTGGCTGTCCACCTCGGCCAGCTTTTGCAGCGCCTGCTGGCGCATGGCCTCGTACACATGCAGCTCCTGCTCGGACAGGGCAATACGGCGGGTGATGTCGGTGCGCGGTGGCAGCTCGGTCAGCACCTCGGCCTTGGTGCGGCGTAACAGATAAGGCTGGATCAGCGCCTTGAGCGTGGCGCGGGCTTCTTCGTCGCCCTCGGCGATGGGCTGGGCAAAGCGCTGCTGGAAGCGCTCCTCATTACCCAGCAAACCGGGCGTGATAAAGCGGAACAGGCTCCACAACTCGCCCAGATGGTTTTCCACCGGCGTGCCACTGGCCGCCAGGCGAAAATCCGCCCGCAGGCTTTGTGCCGCCTGCGCGCGCTTGGTACCCGCATTCTTGATGGCCTGCGCCTCGTCCAGCACCACGCTGGCCCAGTGCACCTCGGCAAAATCGTCCGCCTGCAATTGCAGCAGGCCGTAACTGGCAATCACCAGGTCCTGCGGCCCGACTGTGGATAAGTCGCGCTGCTGTTGATAAGGGCGCAAGCGCAGGCTGGGGGCAAAGCGGGCGGCTTCGGCCAGCCAGTTGAGCGCCACCGAGGTAGGCGCCACCACCAGTTGCGGGCCCAGATGCGCGCGGGCCAGCAATAGCGCCAGCGTTTGCACCGTCTTGCCCAGCCCCATATCGTCGGCCAGACAGGCCCCGGCACCGATATGCGCCAGCCGCGACAGCCAGGCAAAGCCTTGCAGCTGATAGGGCCGCAAGCTGGCTTGCAGGGTGGCAGGGACCTCAGGTTGAAAGGTAGCCAGGCTGTCCCAGCCTTGTTGCAGCTGCTGCCAGCCGGCGTCGCCGTCAAACTGGCCGATGTCCTCACCCAGCCCGGCCAGCAGCGGGGCGGCCAGCAGGCTGAGACGCAAGCCATCAGCCACCGCGTGATCGGCCAGCCGGGCCAATTGCTGCAACCTGGCTTGCAGACTGTCGGAGAGTACCAGCCAGTCCTGCTCGGACAGGCGCAGATACTGCCCGGGCTGATTGGCCAAGGCTTCCAGCAACTGACGCAGTTGCAGTACCCGGTCCTCATCCACCTGCACTTCACCCGTCACTTCCAGCCAGCCGTTCTTGCGTCTGGTTTTCAACCGCAGCTGCGGCAGCCCAGCCTGCGCCTGGATACGCATGCGCTGTCCCTGCGGCCAGACGCACTCCAGCCTCTGCGGGGCGATGGCCTGTAATTGCTGCAACTGCTGTACGACTTGCAGGGCCTGTTGCTGGTCGGCCAGCAGCCATTGCAGCACGCCATCTGGGTCGGGCCGGGCGCTCGCCAGCGCCGGGCAATCTTCCAGCAAGGCGGCCAGCGCCTGTTTTTCCTCGCTCAACTGGCGCTGAAAGCGGATGGCCTGGCCCTGAGACAAGGCTACTTGCTGCCATGGCCCGCGCCCCGGCGGATACCAGGCGGCCTGTTCCGCCACCCGGCAGCGCAGTTGCAGGCGTAAGCCTTCCGGCAATGGCGTGAGGACAGCAAACAAACGCGGGTCGGCCGGCATGGCGGGCAGGTCGGCGCCATCGTCCGCATCCACCAGCTCCACCGGCAGCCACGGCACCATGTCGCCGATGGCCTCCAGCAGCTTTTTGCGTGCGGCCACAGGCACGCTCAGGCGATGGCCCAGCAGCGCGGCCAGCTGGCGGATTTCCGGCCCCGGCCAGTACAGCAGCAGGCTGTTCGGGCCGCTGCGCTGCCACAGGCAATGCTGACAGGCGGCAATGCCGGGCGGGCTCAGTTGCAGCACCATCTGCTGTTGCTGGCGTTGTAGTAACAGGCTGATCTGGCCTGCTTCCAGCGTGACCGGCTGTTCCGGCTGTTCTTCCCAGAACAAGGCCGGATGACCCAACAGCAAGGGCAGGGCGGCTTCGCCCTCCAGCTCGGCCAGACTGCTGCCATCGCTCAACTGATGGGTGCGCTCAAGCTGGCTGATCACCAGCCGGTCCTGCGCGCTCAGCCAGTCCCACTGCGCGGCCTGATCGAGCAAGCGCCCCAAGGGCAGCACGCGGCCACGGCTCCAGCCAGCGTCCTCCCGTTGCTGGATGCAGGGGGTGAGGCGGATACCGGCTTCATTGGCCAGAATGCGCCAGGCCAGGCGCTGCGAGGTGGTGGTAGGCATCGGCAGGAACAGGAAAATTCAGCGGACTATTGTGCCTTAAGCCCGCTGTTGATGGCAGATCTGCCGGGCGGCAACAGCAAACAAAAACCGCCCACCAAGGTGGACGGTTGATCTGCCAGGCGGCTACAAAACAGCAGCCATTGGTGAGCCGTGGGCTCAGATACGCGCCAGGGCGCGACGGGCGGCAGCGATGGTCTGTTCGATGATCTCGTCGGTATGAGCGATGGAGACAAAACCGGCTTCGTAGGCCGACGGGGCCAGGTATACGCCTTCGTCCAGCATGGCGTGGAAGAAGCGGTTGAAGCGTTCGCGGTCCGAGGCGGTCACCTGGGCATAGCTGGTGGGTACGGCATCGCAGAAGTAGATGCCGAACATGCCGCCCACGCTGTCGGTCACCATGGAGACACCGGCCTCCTTGGCGGCTTCGGCCAGGCCCTGTGCCAGACGCGCGGTGCGGCGGCTGAGGGTGGCATGGAAGCCCGGTTCCTGGATCAGCTTCAGCGTGGTGAGGCCGGCAGCCACGGCCACCGGGTTACCGGACAGGGTGCCGGCCTGATACACATTACCCAGCGGCGAGATGCAGCCCATGATGTCGGCGCGGCCACCAAAAGCCGCCAGCGGCATGCCACCGCCAATCACCTTGCCCAGCGTGGTGAGGTCCGGCTTGACGCCGTGCAGCGCCTGGGCGCAGCCCAGATCAACACGGAAACCGGTCATCACTTCGTCGTAGATCAGCACCGTGCCGTGCTTTTCGGTCAGCGCGCGCAGGGCGTGCACGAATTCTGCCGACGGCTTGATCAGGTTCATGTTGCCGGCAATCGGCTCCAGGATGACGCAGGCAATCTGCTCGCCGATTTCCCGGAAAGTACGTTCCAGCTGCTCGACATTGTTGTACTCCAGCACCAGGGTGTGCTTGGTGAAATCCGCCGGAACACCACCGGAAGAGGGGTTGCCAAAAGTCAGCAGGCCGGAACCGGCCTTCACCAGCAGGCTGTCGGAGTGGCCGTGGTAGCAGCCTTCAAACTTGACGATGGCGTCACGGCCGGTAAAGCCACGCGCCAGACGAATCGCGCTCATGGTGGCTTCGGTACCGGAAGACACCAGGCGTACTTGCTCTACCGAGGGCAGCAGCTTGCAGATTTCCTCGGCAATCTCGATTTCCGCTTCGGTGGGCGCGCCAAAGGACAGGCCATCCACCGCCACATCCTGCACTGCCTTGATCACGGTGGGGTGGGCGTGGCCGACGATGGCCGGGCCCCAGGAGCCGATGTAGTCGATGTACTGCTTGTCGTCGGCATCCCAGAAATGTGCGCCCAGCGCCTTTTTCACAAAACGCGGCGTGCCGCCTACCGAGCCAAAGGCGCGTACCGGCGAATTGACGCCACCGGGAATGGTTTTCTTGCCACGTTCAAACAGTTCGAGATTGCGGGACATGCGGTTTCCTTATGACGGGTAGGGCGCAAACCGTGTGGTTTGCTGCCGCTGAATCTGGTTTGCCAGTGGCGCAGAGCATGTGCCGTGCGCCATACGGTATCCATGCTGGCGAAAGCGTTATTTTTCCACAGCCGGGCGGGGCAGTGTTGGCATTTCAGCGCTGCGTCCAGCTGGTATAGGGCTTCTTGGACAGATAGGCATTGGTATAACGCCCGTCTGTGGTGACTTCTGCGCCCACCCAGTCCGGCTTGGCAAACGGGGTGTCCTCGGCCGGCAGTTCGATTTCTGCCAGCACCAGCCCGGCGTTTTCTCCGAAGAATTCGTCCACCTCCCAGACGTAGCCGCCAAACTCGATGCGGTGGCGCAGCTTGTCCACCACCATCGGGCACATGGCATCCATGATGGTCTGGGCATCGGCCAGCGGGATGGCGTATTCGAATTCGTGGCGGCTGATGTCGCTGATATTGCCCTTGAGGGTGAGCCAGGCCTGATCACCCACGATACGCACGCGCACGGTGCGTTCCTTTTCTACCGACAGATAACCCTGGCGGTATTGCACGCCTGCGGCCAGGCCGCGCCAGCCATCGTTGGCAATGACAAAACGGCGTTCGATTTCCAGTCCCATGCTTGTTTTCCTGTTGCGGGCCCATGGCCCAGCTCATTGTGAGCCCACTACATTCAGAAGGGTTTGACCACCACCAGAATCACCACCGCGCACAGCGCCAGCACCGGGATTTCATTGAAATAGCGGTACCACACATGGCTGTGGCGATTGGCCCCGGCAACAAAGTCGCGGTACAGCTTGCCGCAGTACAGGTGATAGGCAATCAGCAGCGCCACCAGGGTGAGCTTGGCATGCAGCCAGCCACCACCAATGCCAAAGCCCTGCCACAGCCACATACCCAGAGCCAGAGCCAGCACCGCCAGCGGCGTCATGAAGCGATACAGCTTGCGCGCCATCAACAGCAGGCGGTCGTACTCGGCACCCGGCGCGGCCATGGCCAGGTTGACGAAGATGCGCGGCAGGTAAAACAGACCGGCAAACCACGAGGTGACAAAAATGATGTGAAAAGCCTTGAGATACAGGTAAGCCAATTCAGACTCCATGGGGGCAGTGCTGCTGCACTGCCATGTTTCACGTGAAACAGCCTGCCGGCAGGCAGCTGACCCGGTATTTGCGCATAAATGTCTGTCAGGCACCTTTTCGGCCGTGACAATTCATGCCACATTCCTTGCCACGGCATGCGTGCCGTGAGTGCATGCGTGCCGGCAAGCGATCAGATTTCCACCATTTCGAAATCGTCCTTGCGGGCATCGCAATCGGGACAGGTCCAGTTGGGCGGCACATCTTCCCACGGAGTTCCCGGCGCGATGCCATCTTCCGGTCGCCCGGCTTCCTCGTCGTAGATGAAACCGCAGATCAGACACATCCAGGTGCGCATACGTTTATCCCAAGCTCGGTTAAAATAGTCATTCTAATTGCTGCTGCACGATCTGACCAAAGAGGTTACCGCCTTGTCCACATTGCCCCCTCCGCCCGCCGTACTGACCCTGGCCGGCTCCGATCCCTCCGGCGGCGCCGGCATCCAGGCCGACATCCTCACCCTGGCCAGCCTGGGTTGCCATCCCTTGTCGGTCATTACCGCCATCACCGTGCAGGATACCGTGGGGGTGGATGACTTCATGGTGCTGGATTCCGACCTGGTCAACGACCAGGCGCGCTTTCTGCTGGAAGACATTCCGGTGCTGGTGTTCAAGATCGGCATGCTGGGCAGCGTGGAAAACGTGGCGGTGGTGGCGCAGCTGATTGCCGACTACCCGGACGTGCCGGTGGTGCTGGACCCGGTGCTGCGCAGCGGCGGCGGCCACGAACTGGCCGATGACGACCTGATTGCCGCCATGCGCGATTTGCTGATTCCGCAGGTGTCCATCATCACCCCCAACAGCATGGAAGCCCGCCGGCTGGCGATGAACGACCCGGACGAAGACGAGGAACTGAGCCTGGACGAAGCAGCCAAGCGGCTGCTGGCGCTGGGCTGCCCGCATGTGTTGATTACCGGCACCCACGAAAATACCAAAGAAGTCATAAATAGTCTGTACAGTCCCAACGGCATAGTACGCGCCGACCGCTGGGAGCGGCTGCCCGGCAGCTATCATGGCTCCGGCTGCACCCTGGCCTCGGCCATTGCCGGCATGCTGGCCACCGGCCTGATGCTGCCCGAGGCAGTACGTGAAGCGCAGGAATATACCTATCAGAGCCTGGTGGCGGGTTTCCGCCCCGGCATGGGACAAAGCATTCCGGACCGGATGTTCTGGGCCCGCGAAGACGAAGGAGCAGAGGGTGACAGTGATTAAGGGCTTGTATGCGGTATCGCCAGAGGCGGAGGACAGTGAGCAACTGCTGGCCAAGGTCAGCCGCGTGCTGGACAACGGCGTGGCCATCCTGCAATACCGCAACAAGAGCGCCAATACCGTGCGCCGCCTGCGCCAGGCCAGCCTGCTGGCCAGCCTGTGCAAAAGCCGCCGGGTGCTGTTCCTGATCAACGACGATGTCACCCTGGCCCGCGCCGTGGAAGCCGATGGCGTGCATCTGGGCAAGACCGACGGCTCGGTGGCCGATGCCCGCGCCATCCTGGGAAAAAACGCCATCATCGGTGTGTCCTGCTATAACGACATCGCGCTGGCCGAGCAGGCTGCGCGTGATGGTGCCAGCTATATCGCCTTTGGGGCCGTCTACCCCTCGCGCACCAAGCCCAATGCGGTGGCAGCGCCGCTGTCGCTGTTTGCCGAGGCGAAAAGGCTGGGCCTGCCTTCGGTCGCCATTGGCGGCATCACCCCGGACAATGCGGCCGAGGTGGTGGCGGCCGGCGCCAGCGCCATCGCCGTCATCGGTGGCCTGTTCGATGCTCCCGATCCCGCCGCCGCTGCCCGGCAGATGGCGGCGCTGTTCGACTAGCACCCCGCGATTTCCCCAACCTTGCAGACTACGCCGGCGCGTCCGGCAGCCAGGAGTGAGCATGACAGCCTTTCACTTTGCGCCGGCCTGTGCCGCTGATTTTGACGAATTGCTGGCGCTGCGCCTGCGCGCCTTGCGGGTCAGTCTGGAGGCACTGGGGCGCTACGACCCGGTGCGGGCACGCCAGCGCTTTACCGAGCAATTCCAGCCGGCATACTGTCGCCACATCGTGGTGGAAGGACGCCGCGTGGGCTGTGTTTCGCTCAAGCCGGCCGAGGACGGCCTGCTGATCGACCAGTTCTACCTGCAACCGGCCTGGCATGGCCGGGGGCTGGGCAGCCAGGTATTGCAGGCCTTGCTGGCCGAGGCCGACGAGCGGGGCCTGCCGGTACAGGTGGAAGTGCTCAAGGGCAGCCGCGCCAATGGCTTTTACCAGCGGCAGGGCTTTGTGCTGCAGTCCGATGGTCCTTATGACAATTACTATCGCCGTGCTGCCTGTGTAGCGGCCTGAACGGTCTGGCTGGTGTGGCTGCCTGGCCGCACCAGCCAGCTTTCCCGGCGCGACGCCGGGAGAATCATTTCACATCCCCGCCCAGCGCCTTGAACAGCGCCACCAGGTTTTCTGCCTGTGCCTGCTGCGATGCCAGCCATTGTTCCTTTACCAGCGCCAGTTGCTGGCTTTGTGCCAGCACTTCAGTCTGTGCCGCTTCCCCCACCCGCAGGCGCTGCCGCGCGATGTCCAGCTGGCGGCCGGCCAGTTGCAGGCTGCTGTGCAAGGCTTGCTGGCGCTGCTCCTCTTGCTGATAGCGCAGCAAGGCGGTTTCGGTATCGGCCAGCGCAGCCAGCACTTTTTGCCGATAGGCCGCCAGCGCGGCATCGCGGGCTGCTTCACGGCCGCTGACCTGGTTTTTCAGCCGGCCTCCATTCAGCAGGGGCAGGCTCAGTTGCGGGCCGACATTCCAGAAACGGCTGGCCGCCGCGGTCAGCTTGCCTTCGTGGATGGAATCCCAGCCGCCACTGCCCACCAGCACCAGCCGCGGGTATTGCTCGGCCACCGCCACACCGATATCGGCGGTGGCGGCCGCCAGCTCGCGCTCGGCCTGGCGGATGTCGGCACGGCGGCGCAGCAAATCTGCCGGCAGCCCGATAGGCGGCTGTGCCAGGGTGGCCGGTATCGGCCGCTCGCCGGCCAGCCGCGCTGCCACCTCCGCCAGTGGCTGATCCAGCAATACGCTCAAGGCGGTCAGCGCCGCGCCCTGTGCCGTCTGCAAGGGGGGCAGCGTGGCTTGCAGGCTGGCCACGCTGGCGGCTGCCTGGTTCAGTTCGCTGTCGGACACTTCGCCACTCTGCCGCAACAAGCGCGTCAGGCGCAGGGTTTCCGCTGCGTCGGCCAGCTGGGTTTGGGCATTGTGCTGGCGTGCCACCCAGCCGCGATAGTCGATCACATTGCGTGCCACCTCGGCCGCCACCCGCAGCGCGATATCCGCCTGTTGCTGCTGCAGGCTGTCCAGCCTGGCGCTGGCCGCCTCACGGCTGCGCGCGGTATGGCCGAACAGGTCGATTTCCCAGCTGGCATCCAGCCCCAGCCGGTAGTCATTGAAAGCGGTTTTGGGATTGGCCAGCGGGATATTGGCAAAGTTTTCGCTGTTGCGGCTGAACTGGTCACGGCCGCTACGCGCGCCGGCACTCAGTTGCGGCCACAAGGCGCTGTCCACCTGGCCCAGGCTGGCGCGGGCCTGACGCACCCTTGCCTCGGCCTGCGCCAGATCCAGATTGGCCTGCAATGCCTGCTCCACCAGCTGGCTGAGGGCGGCATCGTCAAACACCGTCCACCACTGCGGCTGTACCGTCTGGCTGGCCGTACTGGCTGGCTGGAAATGGTAGTGCGCGGGCAGGCTGCTGGCCGGTGGCTGGTAATCCGGCCCCACCGCGCAGGCGCCTAGCGCAGCACTGCTCAGGAAAAGGAAAATCCGCTGGCGAGATGACATCAGTGACTCCTGCGCAAGAACATCAGATAGGCCAGTGCCAGCGTGCTGGCGGCAATGGCCAGCAGCGGCCACAGCTGTGGCCAGGCTTCAGCCAGGCCATAACCCTTCAGGAAGATGCCCTTGACGATGATGATGAAGTGGCTGAGCGGGTCCACCGCGCTGACCATGCGCAGTGGCAGGGGCATGTTTTCCACCGGGGCCATGTAGCCGGACAGAATCACCGCTGGCGACATAAAGGCAAACGAGCCCAGGAAAGCCTGCTGCTGATTGCTGCTGAGGGCGGAAATCAGCAGGCCGAAACCCACCAGCGACAGCCCGTAGCACAGCATGGACAGGATCAGCAGCCCCAGCGTACCGCTGAATGGCACCTGGTAAACCCACACTGCCGCCGCCGCGATGATGCAGCCCTGCACCAGCGCCACCAGCATGCCGGGCAGGGCCTTGCCGGCCATGATGTAGCCCGGCGTCAGCGGCGACACCAGCAGTTGCTCGAAGGTGCCTTCCTCGCGTTCGCGGGCCAGCGACAGCGCGGTCACCATCAGGCAGCCGATGGTGGTGATGATGGCCACCAGGCTGGGCAGCACGAACCAGCGGTATTCCAGATTGGGGTTGTACAGGTTCTGCACCACCAGCCTGGCCGCCGGAGCCTGATGGCTGTGCTCGGCGGCAAACTGCTGGATCACCTGCAGGGCATAGCCATAGGCGATTTGCGCGCTATTGCTGCGCCGGCCATCGATGATGGCCTGGGCAGCCACGCTCTGGCCAGCCGCCAGCTTGCGCGACAGGTCTTGCGGCAGGCTGATGGCCAGCAGCGCCTGCTGGCGGTCGATCACCTGCTGCATCGCTTGCTGGCTGTGCAGCATCAGCACATGGGGAAAGGCCTGGGTGGCGGCCAGCCGCTGCACCAGTTCGATGGAAGCGGCGCCGCCATCCTGGTTGAACACCGCCAGCGTGCTGTTTTTCACTTCCAGCGTGGCGGCAAACGGAAACAGCAGCAGTTGCAACAGTACCGGGGCGATCAGCAGGCGGCGGCTTTGCGGGCTGCGCAGCAGCGCCTGCATTTCCTTGCGGATCAGGGTGAACAGACGTTGCCACATTTAATTGCCATCCAGTCGGCGCGGTGTCCGCCAGGCGGTCAGCCCCAGCCAGAAGGCGGCGGACAGCAGCAGAAACAGCAGGTTGATCAGCAGCACCGGCCAGATTTCACCAGCCTGGAATAGCGTCTGCAGGGCGCTGACAAAATAGCGCGCCGGAATCAGGTAAGTCACCGCCTGTACCGCCAGCGGCATGCTGCGGATTTCAAACACGAAACCGGACAGCATGATGGCCGGCAGAAAGGCCGCGGTCAGCGCAAACTGGGCGGCAATGAACTGGTTGCGCGTGGTGGTGGACAGCAGCAGGCCCAGCCCCAGCGCACTGCCCAGAAACAGGCTGGTCACCAGGAACAATACCCACAACGAACCGCGTAGCGGCACCCCCATCACCAGCGTGGCCACCAGCACGCACATGCTCATGGCGGCCATGCCCAGCAGGTAGTAGGGAATGATCTTGGACAACAGCAGCTCGGCCCGGGTCACCGGGGTGGACAGCAAGGCTTCCATGGTGCCGCGCTCCCATTCGCGCGCCACCACCAGCGAGGTAAGCAGCGCACCGATGATGGTCATGATCACCGAGATGGAGCCGGGCACCAGGTAATTGCGGCTGACCGTAGTCGGGTTGAACCAGTAACGCGCCTCTAGCGTCAGCCCGGCGGGCTCTGCCTGGCCTGACTGGCGCTGGGCCTGCCACAGCTGGAATACGCCCTGCACATAGCTGGCGACAAAATTGGCGGTATTGGGTTCGGCACCATCGGTCAGCAGCTGGATGGCGGCCGCGCCCTGACCTTGCCTGACCTTGGCCGAGAAATCGCTGCGCAGGATCACCACGCCGCGCACGCTGCCCAGCTGCAATTGCTGGCGCATGGCGGCTTCGGAGCTCGACAGGCTGGCGGCGATATAGGGCGAGGCTTGCAGGGTCTGCACCAGACGGCTGGCTTCCACCCCGCCATCCTGCTGCACAATGCCCAGACGCACACGGTTGGCATCCAGATTGATGCCATAGCCGTAGATGAACAGCAGCAACACCGGCAGCACAAAGGCAATCAGGATGCTGCTGGGATCACGCACGATCTGGTAGCTTTCCTTGCGGCACAGCGCGACAAGGCGGCGCAGGCTGAGGCTCATGTGGCCTCCCGCTGCCGGTCATCGCGCTCCACCAGCGCGATAAAGGCGTCTTCCATGCTGGGGTCGGGCAGTTCAGCACTGACCACCATGGCCTTGAGTGCGTCCGGCGTGCCGGCGGCGATCATGCGCCCGCGATACACCAGGCCGATACGGTCGCAATATTCGGCTTCGTCCATGAAATGGGTGGTCACCATCACCGTCACCCCCTTGTCGACCAGGCCATTGATATGGCTCCAGAATTCGCGGCGGCTGACCGGGTCCACCCCGGAGGTGGGCTCGTCCAGAAACAATAGCGGTGGCTGGTGCATCAGCGCGCAGGCCAAGGCCAGCCGCTGCTTGAAGCCCAGCGGCAGTTCACCGGCATTCATGCTCAGGAAAGGGTGCAGCGCAAACACCCGCACCATGTCGGCCACTGCCGCGCGCTGGCGCGCACCAGACAGGCCATAGATGCCGGAGAAGAATTCCAGGTTCTGCGCCACGCTGAGGTTGCCGTACAGGGCAAATTTCTGCGCCATATAGCCGATTTGCTGGCGTGCCTGGCTGGCGGACTGTTGCAGGTCCAGCCCCATCACCCGCGCCGCGCCGCTGCTGACCGGCAGCAGGCCGCACATCATCTTGAAGGTGGTGGATTTGCCCGCGCCATTGGGGCCGAGCAGGCCGAAGATTTCGCCACGGCGGATGCGGAAATCCACATGATCGGTGGCGACAAAATCACCAAAGCGGCGGGTAAGCTGCTCGGCCACGATGACGGCGTCGGCATCCACTCCTTCCGGCAGTCGCGCGGGCGGCATGTGTTCGGTCAGCGGCGAATCGCCACCCGGCCCGCCGCCCAGCAAATCGATAAAGGCATCTTCCAGCCGCGGCTTTACCTGTTGCAGGCGGGCATCCGGCCCGGCCTGCAGGCTGGCCAGATCAGGCAATACCCCGGCCTCACGCAACACCAGTCGCACCGCATGGCCTTGCAGCGCGCCGTCGATCACCGCAGGGCTGCGTAGCGCCCGCTGCAGCACCTGCCGCCGGTTGCCGGCAATATCCTGCAACAGCAGGCTGCGCCCCTGCATGCTGTCCATCAGCGCTTGCGGGCTGCCGCTGTATTGCAGACGGCCTTCGTGCATCAGCAGCACTTCGCCGCACAGCTCGGCCTCGTCCAGATAGGAGGTACTCCACAGCACCGCCATGCCGCCATCGGCCAGACTGCTGACCATGCGCCACAGCTCACGCCGCGAAATGGGGTCCACCCCGACACAGGGTTCGTCCAGCAACAGGATGCGCGGCGAGCCCAGCAGGGTGCAGGCCAGCCCCAGTTTCTGTTTCATGCCGCCGGACAGCTTGCCGGCCAGCCGTTCGGTAAAGCGCGCCAGATCGGTAAAGGCCAGCAGGCGCTGAAAACTTTCCTCCCGCGCCGCGCCGGTGACACCGCGCAGATCGGCATACAGGGTGAGGTTTTCCAGCACGGACAGGTCTTCGTACAGGCCGAATTTTTGCGGCATGTAACCCAGTTGCAGGCGTAGTGCATCGCCGGCCATCACCGGGTCCAGCCCCTCTACGCGTATGCTGCCGGCGCTGGCCTTGAGCAGGCCGGCCATCAGCCGCAGCAGGGTGGTTTTGCCGGCACCATCCGGCCCCACCAGCCCGGTGATCACCCCGCGGCGGATGTCGGCACTCAGCTCGCACAGCGCCGGCCGCCCGGCAAAGGTGTGGCTGACCGCCTGCAGGCGGATGGCGATGGCGTCCGTGCTGGCCGTCATGGACGGATTCATGGCCGGGCCAGCTTCACCGTTACCGGCATGCCCTGACGCAGGGCGGCGTCCGGCTGGCTGACAATCAGCCGCAAACGATAGACCTGGGCGGTGCGCAGGTCGGCGGTTTCCACATTCTTGGGGGTGAATTCCGCCGTGGGTGAGACAAAGCCCACCACCGCGGCATAAGGCTGGCTGCGCCCATCGCGGTAAATCCATACCTTGCGTCCCGGCTGGGCCTGGCCCAGCTGCGGCTCGGCCACATAGGCACGCACCCATACCGGCTGGCGCAGCGACAGGGTCAGCACGCTGCTGCCGGCAGCCAGCATGCTGCCCGGTTCCACCGCCCGGGTGAGGATGATGCCGTCGGCCGGCGCGGTGAGCACGGTATCGGCCAGTTGCAGGCGCGCACTGGCCAGCTGCGCCTGGGCCCGTTTCACATTGGCGTCCACCTCGGCCACTTCCTGCGGCCGGTAACCCTTGCTCAGCGCCTGGTACTGCTGCTGTGCTGCCTGGTATTGCGCCTGCGCCTGATCATGGGCAGAGCGGGCGGCATCCAGTGCCTTGACTGCGGCGGCGCCGGTACCGGCCAGCTCCTGCTGGCGCTGCCAGGCGGCACGGGCATCGGTCAACGCCGCCTGACGGGCATCCAGTGCGGCACGGGCCTGGGCCACGTCTTCGGCCCGGTAGCCCTGATGCATCAGCGATTGCCGGGCCTGGAGTGCGGCCAGTGCCGCTTCGGCATCGGCCACGGCATTGCGTTGCGGTGCGTCGTCCAGCCGGCCCAGCACCTGCCCGGCCTTGATCTGCGCTCCTTCGTCCACCTGCAGTTGCTGCAAGCGCCCGCCCACGCGGAATGACAGGTTTACCTCGCGGATATCCACATTGCCGGACAGCACCAGCTCATCCGCCGCCTGCTGCTGCTGCCACCACAGATAGGCAGCACCTGCCAGCAGCAAAAGGACAAAGCCGAACAGTACACGCTTGTTCATGTGAATCACTCCTGGCTACTGAGGCCCTTGAGCGCCCAGTGCAATCGCTGTTGCAGATGAGCCGGTTCCAGCGCATAGCTGGCCAGCGCTTGTTGCAGCATGTCCGGCAACAGGGTCTTGCCGCTGCTCATTTGCTGCAGCAAGACCGGAAACCCCAGTGCCGACATCAGGAACATCAGCTGGTGCATGGGTGGAGCCTGGCCGATCTGTCCGGCTTGCTGTGCCTCTTGCAGGCATTGCAGCAATAGCTGGGGATGACGCGGCGCCAGATTACGGATGAATGCCAGCACGGCAGCCTCGCCGGAACCGGCATCCAGCAGCAGCTGGCTGATCAGGCCGCGCTGCTCGCGCAGGAAATCCATCAGTTGCAGCAGCATGGCGGACAAGCGGCTGAGCGCTGCGCCTTCTTGCTGCTGTACCGCCTGCAATTGCTGGTAGAGCGGCACATACCAGCACTCCAGCAGTTCGGCGGCAAATTGCTGGCGGCTGCCAAAGTGATAGACAAAGCTGCCGGGATTCACCCCGGCCTGCTGGCACAGACCGCGCACGGTCAGCTGGCGCAGACCATGCTGGCGCATCAGCTGCAAGCCGTGTTGCAGCAGCAGGCTACGGGTGGGATGAGAGGCTGGTTCGCTGTTCATGCTGCCAATTTATACATGTGTATAAAAATGGCAAAACAATATTCAGCGCTTATTGATGCAAAACAGGAAAAAACCAGCGCCGCGTGGCGGGAGGGCAACAGCTGCCCGCTTGCCGCCTGGGCATATCACTGCGGAAGGTGGGCCTGCAGCAGGGCCACAATACGCTGGCTGGCCCCGCGATGGGCGGCGGTAAAGGCCTGCGCCGCCTTGCTCATCTGCTGCCTGCGCGCAGCATCCTGCAACAGGCTGAGCGCCTGTGCCACCAGTTGTCCGGCATCGGCCACCTGCATGGCGGCGCCTGCCTCCAGCGCCAATTCACTGGCCTGGGCAAAATTGAACATGGACGGGCCAAACAGTACCGGCAGGCCCAGGCTGGCCGGCTCGATCAGGTTCTGCCCACCCAGCGGCAGCAGGCTGCCCCCGACAAATGCCACATCGGCACAACCATAGTAGGCAAACAATTCGCCCATGCTGTCGCCCAGCCAGAGGCTGGTGTCGGCGGCAAGGGGGGTGTTATCGCTGCGCCGCTGTACGGCAAGGCCCATGTCCTGCGCCAGCGCGGCCACGCTGTCGAAACGTTCCGGATGACGCGGCACCAGCAATAGCAAGGTATTGCCCACCGCGGCCTGCTGCCAGGCTTGCAGGATCAGTTGTTCCTCGCCCTCACGCGTACTGGCGCAAATGAATACCGGCCGGTTGCCGATGCGCTGGCGAAACTGTGCCGCCAGTTCCGCCATGGCGGCGGGCGGGGTGAAATCGTATTTGGTATTGCCACACACCACGGCAGAAACTGCACCCAACTGCTGCAAACGCTCGGCATCTTGCGGGCTTTGTGCGGCAATGGCGGTCAAACTGCGCAGGGCCGGACCAATCAGGCCCTGAATGCGGCGATAGCCGCGCAGCGATTTTTCCGACAGCCGCGCATTGGCCAGAAACAGCGGCACGCCTTGCTGCTGGGCAGCATGCAGCAGATTGGGCCATAGCTCGGTTTCCATCAGCACGCCAAAGCGTGGTTGCCAGATCGCCAGAAAATCGCGCACCGCAGCGGGATAGTCATAGGGCAGATAACGTACTTCGGCATCGGGGTAAAGCTGGCAGGCGGTATCGCGGCCGGTGGGAGTCATCTGCGTCAGCAGCAGCGGTGCATCCGGCCATTGCTGGTGCAGCGCCTGGATCAGCGGCAGGGCGGCGCGGGTTTCACCGACAGATACCGCATGAATCCAGATGGCGCCGGTCGTCCGCGGCTGAGTCGCCTGGCCGAAACGTTCGTCCCAGTGCTGCAGATAAGCCGGGGCCTTGCGCGCCCGTTTTTTCAGATAGCGGCGGATCAGCGGCGTGGCCACCCACCACAATAGCGAGTACAGCCCGCGCCGCCAGTTCATTGCATGTCCTTGCGCGCCAGCAAGGCCTGATACACCACATCGACGCTTGGGCACTGGCCGATATTTCCCAGATTGGTGGCCCAGGCGGTTTCCACCACGCCGGTCTTGCTGGGGTCGGTATCGGTATAAATGGCCACCAGCGGCACATTCAGCGCATTGGCCAGGTGACACAGGCCGGTATCCACGCCAATGACGGCGCGGGCATGGCCCAGCAAACCGCAGGCTTCGATCAGGTTGATGCGCGGTGCCACCATGGCCTGCGGCATGGCCGCCGCCAGACGGTTGGCCCGCTGCTGTTCGGCGGCATTACCCCAGGGAATGATCAGTTGCAGGCCGTGCCGTGCAGACAGCTGTTCACCCAGTGCAATCCAGTGCGATTCCGGCCATTCCTTGGATGCACGGCTGGTGGCATGCAGCAGCACGGCGTATTGGCCTGGCGGCAACCAGTCTGGCCGGGCTGCCGCCGGCACGCCAAAACGCGGGCTGCCCTCCGGCTGGTAACCAAATACCTTGGACAACAGCAAGCGGCAGCGCTCGACCGCAGACAGCGACCAGTCGACACGGTGGGTCTTGTCATACAGCAGGCAGGCCAGCGGTTCGCGAATGCTCTGTCTGTCGTAACCGGTCAGCGGGGCGCAGCTGAGCTTGGCCGGCAGCGCACTTTTCAACAGGCCCTGGCAATCCACCACCAGCTCCCAGCGGGTGGCACGCAAGGCACGGCGCATGGCCCTGATTTCTGCCCAGGTGGCCGCGGACAGCAGGTTTTTGCGCCAGCGCCGCCAGGCCAGGGTAATGACTTCATCCACCGCCGGGTGCAAACGGGCGATGTCAGCGAAATTTTCTTCGGCCAGCCAGCTGATGCGAAGGTTGGGGTAGTGCGTTTTCAGCTCGGTAATGGCAGGCCAGGTGTGGATAAGGTCGCCCATCGACGAGGTACGCACGATCAGTACGTTCATCATGGCGCGCATTGTAACCGAGCGTCACTGTGGTTAACCACGTAAAATCCACAGGCAGCATTTGTGGATAAGCAGCTGTGAATAATTCCGCCCATATTTATCCACAATCTGCCAGCGCTCCCGCCACCCGATTAATCCCAGTGCCATCAACAGGGCAAGTGACTGAACAGATAACGCTTTTTAAGGGTTATCAACAGAAAAGCACTGCTCTCATTAGTCTCTTCATAATAAAATTAGGCTTAAGATAACTAATCTGGACACGACAAAAATGTGTATGCACAGACCGGTCTGCTCAAGTCTCTGACAGCATGTGGATAAACCCGGTCTGTTGCACACTGCCAAAGTTATCCACAAAGGATCATGTCTTCAGTCATCTGCTGACCAACAACTTCCAGTCAGCAATAAATCATTGAATAAACTGGTAAATAAGGACTTATCCACAGCAAGTGGGCTTCTTCTACCAGTTTCTTCCATATACATATGGGAATAACAAGAAAAGATGCGAGAACCGCTCAGCGTTGTGCTCATCACCAAAAATGCTGCTCTCCAGCTGGAAAAAACACTGGCCAGCGTGCAGTGGGCAGATGAAATCGTGGTGGTGGATTCGGGAAGTACGGATGAAACCGTGGCGATAGCTTCTGCCTATAAGGCAAAAGTTATCCACCAGGACTGGCTGGGATTTGGTCCGCAGAAGCAATTTGCCGTTGCTGCTGCTAGCCATGACTGGGTGTTGTGCCTGGATGCAGACGAATGGCCATCGGCAGAATTGGTATTGCAAATCAAACAGATACTGAACAATCCACAGGCAGCCGCCTACCGCTTTGCCCGCAGCAACCGTTTCATGGGTCGTTTTCTCAAGCATGGCGAAGGCTACCCGGACTGGAGCCTGCGGCTGTTTGATCGCCGTCAGGCAGGCTGGTCCGATGATGTGGTGCACGAATACGTACAGTGCAATGGACCTGTGGAAAAACTCTGCGGCGACCTGATGCATGAATCAGGCGAGGACATCGCGCTGTATCTGGCCAAACAGAACCGCTACACCAGCTTGCAGGCAGAAATGCTGTATAAACGCGGGAAAACTGCGGGATGGGCCAAGCTGGTGTTCAGCCCCTTGCTGCGCTTTGCCAAGTTTTACCTGGTACGCCGTGGTTTTCTGGATGGTTTGCCCGGACTGGTCCACATCAGCATTGGCTGCTTCAACAGCTATATCAAATACGCCAAGCTCAATGAGCTGCATCGATTGGGAAACAGGAAATGAAGATTTTGCTCACCGGCGTGGCCGGTTTTATTGGCCGGGCGGTGGCCGAACGTCTGCTGCAACAGGCAGGAATCGAAGTGGTGGGGGTGGATAATCTGAATGATTACTACCCGGTGAGCCTGAAACAGGCCCGCCTTGCCACGCTGCAGGGCCGTGACGGCTTCCGCTTCGTGCAGCTGGACCTGGCTGACTGGACGGCGCTGAACGCGCTGTGCGGGGCGGAAGGCTTCGATTACGTGATTCATCTGGCGGCCCAGGCCGGGGTGCGTTACTCCATCGACAATCCGCATGTCTACGCCCAGAGCAATCTGCTGGGCATGACCAATGTGCTGGAAGCCTGCCGTCGCCACGCGGTCAAGCACTTGGTGTATGCCAGCTCCAGCAGCGTGTACGGCCAGAATGCCAAGGTGCCGTTTGCCGAGGACGACCGGGTGGATGCCCCGGTCAGCTTTTATGCCGCCACCAAGAAGGCCAACGAGGTGATGGCGCACAGCTATGCCCACCTGTATGACCTGCCTTGTACCGGCCTGCGCTTTTTCACCGTGTATGGCCCGTGGGGCCGGCCGGACATGGCGCCATGGCTGTTTACCGAAGCCATTTTGCAAGGTCGGCCGATCAAGGTGTTCAACCACGGCCAGATGCAACGCGATTTCACCTATATCGACGATATTGTCGAAGGCGTGGTGCGGGTGATGCAGCATGTGCCGTCAGCGGAAAACGGCCAGCCGCCGTATGCCCTGTTCAATATCGGCAATCACAATCCGGTAGCCCTGCTGGATTTCATCCACAGCATCGAAGCCGCCTGCGGTCGCGCCGCGGTGAAGGAGTACTACCCGATGCAGGATGGCGATGTGCCGGTGACCTATGCCGATACCAGCCGGCTGCGCGCTGCGGTGGGCTTTTCGCCGGATACGCCGCTGACGGTGGGCATGCAGGCCTTTGTCGACTGGTATCGCGGCTATCACCAGTGCTGAAGACCATGATCTGGCCACTTGCTGCGGCGTAAAGGCGCTGTGACGCGTTGCTGGCGCGTTTTTGCCATAGCGGCTGCTCAGGATGGCTGGCGCAGCGTGGCGGGTGGTTTACGGGCCGCTTCTGGCGAGGTCGGTTTTTCAATCGTGAATGACAGGGACTGCCATGCAGATACGCCCCGCGCTTGGCACGGATGTGGCCGCGCTCCAGCAACTGATACTGAACGATGGGCCGAATGACTGGAATTATTTGCCGCCGGATGGGGTGGCAGCGACGCTGCAGCAATTGGCGGCAGGCCGCGTGCAGGGTTTGCTGGCGGAGCAGCAGGGCAGGGTGATCGGCATCATGCTGTATGCCGGTGACGACCCTTATCCGCAATATCGCCCGGCGGATGTCGCGCCAGCGCAGGCGGCTTTTCTGATCGAGGCGGTGATCAGCCGCGACTGTGCCGGGCAGGGCCTGGGCAGCCGGCTATTGCTGGCGGTATGTGCCGCCTTGGCTGAACAGGGTTGTGGCTGGCTGTGTGCCGACCGCCATCAGCAAAATGCTGGCTCGGCCGGGATGATGCGCAAGGCGGGTTTTGTCGAACTGGGCAGTTATCCGGATAGCGAACGGCGCTGGAGTGGTTCGCGCCAGACCACGGTGTGTGGCCGCCGTCTGTAATGGCCACGGGCTGGCTCAGCCCAGTTCAGTACAGTTTGGCATTGAGACTGAACACCGCCTGCCAGCCGGCGCTGTGCTGCGCTTGCTGGTCGGCCATCCAGCGCGAACCGGCACCGACATCCAGCGACCAGCGCGGGTTGAAGGGATGGTTCAGCATCAGCAGCAGATTGCTTTGCTCCAGGTGCCGGCCGCTGTCATTGGCCTGATGCCCCAGGCTGGCGGCGCGTTGGCTATCGGCCAGGCTGCCCCAGCCCAGCAGGCTGATGCGCTGGTTTTGCCAGTGGCCCAGGGTGATGTCCAGATTAAGCAGCAACAGGCTGCCGGGGCTGGCATGGCCCAGCCGGTCGGCATAGCCGATGGAAAGCGAACCATCCTGCGGCAGATCCAGCCCGTAGCGCGCCACCCCCATCCAGTGGCTGGAATTGGCCCCCAGTTCCCACTGGCTTTCATTGGCTGCGGCCAGCGATACCCAGCCGCCCGGTGCCGGCAGGCCGACGCCGGCTTCGCCTTGCTGCACAAACAGGCTGCCGTATGGCGTATCGTGGCGCAGATCGACATTCGGTTGCAGCCGGGAGCCGCTGCCGGCGCTGGTCTGGTACAGATTGCCAGCCAGGCTGATGCTCATGCTGTGCACTGCTTCCTCGGCCAGACAGGGCTGAACAAGCAGCAGGATGGGCAGCAGGCTGAGAACACGGGTCATGACAACTCCAGGAGCAGGGTAGTGGGGCTTGATTCCGGCTGCATGGAAACGATTTTCTGTGGCCAGCTGCCATTGTCGGCAGAGAATACGCCGAGCCGGTGTTTCTGCAAACCGCTCACCGCGGCATTCCACCGGCTGTCCCCGCTTGCCGTTCTGCCGGGCATATTTTTTTTGGGCGGCGCAAAGCGGATGGACTGTTTTGCACCCTGTAGCCCTCAAGCTGATGAATTCATGTCGTAATTTGCAGCATCCTGCCAGCCAAAGGCGCTGAAATTTTATGCATTATTAATTATTTGTGTTTTTTAATGCATAAATCAATATTAAGCGGAACTACCTCGACTTTTTTGCTATCAGTCATTGCATCAAGACTTTGTCGGAGGGCTGCGCCATGCTTCATCATTCGCCCCTGATTGCCACCATTGTCGGCAGTCTGGTGTTTGCTTTCATCCTGGGAACGCTGGCTTTCCGCCTGCGTCTGCCGCCGCTGATCGGCTATCTGTGTGCCGGCATCGTGGCCGGCCCCTTCACCCCCGGCTTTACCGCGGACGGCCAGATTGCACCGCAACTGGCCGAGATGGGCGTCATCCTGCTGATGTTCGGCGTCGGCCTGCATTTTTCGGTGCGTGATCTGCTGTCGGTCAAGGCCATTGCCCTGCCGGGAGCCATCGGCCAGATCCTGCTGGCCACCGTGCTGGGGCTGGGTATGTCGCAGCTGTTGGGCTGGCCGCTGGGCGAGGGAGTGGTGTTCGGCCTGGCCTTGTCCACCGCCAGCACCGTGGTCTTGCTCAAGGCCTTGCAGGAAAAGAATCTGGAACAGACAGATGATGGCAAGATCGCCATTGGCTGGCTGGTGGTGGAAGACCTGGTAATGGTGCTGACGCTGGTGTTGCTGCCCATCTTTGCCGGGGTGCTGGGTGGCAAGGGCGCGGCCACCGCCATCAGCGGCAGCGCGGTGCTGTGGACCATTGTGCTGACGCTGGGCAAGGTGGCGGCCTTTGTGGCGCTGATGCTGGTGTTTGGCCGCCGTTTCATTCCGTGGATGCTGGAACGCATCGTCTATACCGGCAGCCGCGAGCTGTTCCGGCTGGCGGTGCTGTCCACGGCGCTGGGGGTGGCTTACGGCGCGTCCTTGCTGTTTGATGTGTCGTTTGCGCTGGGGGCATTCTTTGCCGGCATGGTGCTGGCCGAATCGCCGCTGAGCCACCGTGCGGCGGAAGAATCATTACCCTTGCGCGATGCCTTTTCCGTGCTGTTTTTCGTGTCGGTGGGCATGCTGCTCAATCCAAGCGTGCTATTGCATAACTTCTGGGAAGTGCTGGGCACGCTGCTGATCATCGTGGTGGGCAAGTCGCTGGGGGCTTATGGCATTGTGCGCTTGTTTGGCCGCAGCCCGGCCACTGCGCTGACCATTGCCGCCAGTCTGGCGCAGATCGGCGAATTTTCCTTTATTCTGGCTGGTCTGGGCATTACCTTGGGCCTGATGAGCGAACACAGCCATTCGCTGATTCTGGCCGGGGCCATTCTGTCCATCCTGCTTAATCCGCTGCTGTTTGTCTGGACCGGGCGCTATCGCCAGCGCCAGCAGCAGGCGCTGGATGGCTGAGTCAGGGCAGGCCGACGCAGCAGCAATGGTGGGCCGCGCTCAGCGCGGCTAACCAAACCACGTAGAGAAGCCGGGCCAAGGCGCGCCGACGCAGACAGCACCAAGAGTAGGGCAAGCAGGCGCGGGGGTTTGGTTAGCGGGTCTCAATTGTCGTTATGCTCGAGCCGGCTGGAGGGCAGCCGGCACAGCATGATCTTGTCCACCCGGGTCTTGTCCATGTCCACCACCTCGAAGCTGAAACCCTGCCAGTCGAAACGGTCGGTTACCGCCGGTACCCGGCCCAGCTGATACATCATCACGCCGCCCAGGGTGTGGATATTGCCGGTGTCTTCACCCGGCAGCGGCTCATCGATATCGAAATACTGACGGAAGGCATCCAGCGTCACCATGCCATCCAGCAGATAACTGCCATCCTCGCGCTGCACGATATCGTCGTCTTCACCAGCGGTGTGTATGGAGGGCAGATCGCCCACCACGGTTTCCAGCACGTCGTTCATGGTCACCAGCCCTTCCAGTTCGCCGTACTCGTCCACCACCAGCGCCAGATGGGTGCGTGCCTGCTTGAACTGCTCCATCAGCTGCATCAGGCTGACCGTGGCCGGGATGTAGAGCGGGATTTCCAGGTCGGCAATGAAATCCACGTTCTGGCCGGCCAGTACCCGGTCCAGCATGCGCTTGGTGTCCAGAATGCCCAGCACATGCTCCATGCCACCCTTGCACACCGGAAAACGGCTGTAGCCGTGGGCGATCAGCAGCTGGCGGTTGTCCTGCTGCTGGTCTTCGATATCGATGGAAACGATGTCCTTGCGCGGCGTCATCACCGCCGCCACCTTGCGGTCATCCAGCCGGAAAATGTTTTCCACCAGCTCCTGTTCGGCACGGTCGAACACGCCTTCATCCGCCCCCTGTTCCATCAGCACGCGGATTTCTTCTTCGGTAATCGATGGCTCGCTGCTCTTGCGCGCACCGATCAGCCGCAACAGGGTGTCGGTCAGCCGCGACAGCAGGCGCACCAGCGGTGCGGCAGCACGCGACAGCAGCAACATGGGCGGAGCCAGGGTACTGGCAATGCCTTCCGGATTGAGCATGGCCAGCCGCTTGGGCACCAGCTCGCCAAAGATCAGCGACAGCATGGTGATGGCGGCCACCATCAGCGCTACCGACAGCGGTTTGTTATAGGCATGCAGTTGCGGCAGGCTCAGTTCCAGCCAGTCGCGCAGATGATCGGACAGCGCGGCTTCGCCATACACCCCGGAGAAAATGCTGATGCTGGTGATGCCGATCTGTACGGTAGACAGGAAACGGGTGGGTTCTTCCGCCAGCCGCAGCGCCGAACGGGCACCGCGACGGCCTTCTTCAGCCCATTGTTGCAAGCGTATCTTGCGTGAGGACACGATGGCGATTTCCGACATGGCAAACACGCCATTCAGCACAATCAGAACAAACAGAAAGAAAATATCCACGATGCGGGAGAGGCGGGAAGATAACCCCTGCTAGCTTAGGGCAATGCGGCGCGGCTGCAAAGCAGGGTTTTGTTGCGCAGGGCTGCGCTTTGCAACCCTGCAGCAAGGCCGTATCAGAACAGGCTGTTCTGGCTGGCGGCCGGCATCCAGTGGATGGTGCCGCGGCCATGGGCGGCCAGCCAGGCATTCACCTGCGAGAAATGACGACAGCCGTGAAAGCCGCGGCTGGCCGACAGGGGAGAGGGATGGGCGGCGGTCAGCACCAGATGACGGCTGCTATCGATGCGCTCGGCCTTGGTCTGGGCCCAGTTGCCCCATAGCAGGAAGACGCAGCCGGGATTTTTCTGGTTAACGGCGTCGATCAGCGCGTCGGTCACCGCTTGCCAGCCCAGCTTGCCATGGCTGCCGGCCTTGTCCATTTCCACCGTCAGCACGCTGTTCAGCAGCAGCACACCCTGCTCGGCCCAGTGCGTCAGGTCGCCGCTGGCCGGCATGCCACCACCCAGATCCGCCACCATTTCCTTGTAGATATTGCGCAAACTGGGCGGAATGCGCACGCCGGGCGGCACGGAAAACGACAGGCCCATGGCTTCGCCCTGACCGTGATACGGGTCCTGACCCAGGATCACCACCTTGATGTCGGCCGGTGCCATGGTGCGCAGGGCATTGAAAATATTGGCGCGCGGCGGAAACAGGATTTTGCCCTGGGCAGCTTGCTGGCTGAGCTGCTGGTCAATCTGCAGCAGGCGGGCAAAGACGGCGGGTGATTTCAGCACATCCTCCCAGGCCGGATGGACCGGAGCCAGGGCAGGTGCAAGGTATTGGAGTTGTTTCAGGCTCAAGACAGATACCGTATCAGTGTGGTTTTGCTGCGTTTTTGGACGCAGGCAGCAGGGACAAGTTGCAAAACAAAAGCCATTCCGCGGGGGAATGGCCTTGTCATGTTACGGCTAGCCGGCAGCGAGGTCTGCTGATCTCAATAATGGGCCATGGCCGGATCAACCTCGCTGGCCCAGGCTTCCACTCCACCACGCAGGCTCAGCACCTGCTCGAAACCGGCGTTGGCCAGATACAGGCCCACCTGATAGCTGCGCACGCCATGATGGCAGACAGTGACGATGGTCTGGTCGTCCGGCAGCTCGCTCATGCGCAGCGGAATCAGGTTCATCGGAATGTGCAGCGAGCCCGGAATGCTGGCCAGCTGCACTTCCCAGTCTTCCCTTACATCCAGCAGCACGGGCTGTTCTGTGCCGGCATCGGCCAGCCAGGCCGCCAGATCGCTGGCAGTGATTTCCCGCAGCATCAGAAAACGAAGCGTTCCGGCTCGATGGCTTCTGCCTGGGCCAGACGGGAAATACAGGTTTCAAACAGATTGGTTTCGCTGAAGGCGGATTCACCAACACGCTTGATCAGCTTGCAGCTCATCACCGGCAGGTCGCCAACCACCACGATCATGCGGCCACCCACGGCCAGCTGGGCTTTCAGGCTTTCCGGCACCACCGGCAGCGAACCGCCGACCACGATCACATCAAACGGCGCCTGTTCCTTCAGGCCATCCAGACCATTGCCTTCCACCAGGGTGACATTGCCGATGCCGGCCTTTTTCAGGTTGGCCGCAGCGGTTTCGCGGGTGGCGGCGTTGATTTCCACGCTATAGACATGGCGGCCCAGCTTGGCCAGCAGGGCGGTCAGGTAACCGGCACCGGTGCCGACTTCCAGTACCTTGTCCTGTGGCTGTACGGCAACATCCTGTGCCAGACGGGCTTCCAGCTTGGGCTGCAGCATCTTGCCACCGTGCGGCAGCGGCAGTTCGGTGTCGACAAAGGCCAGCTGGCGCTTGTCGGCAGCGACGAAGTCTTCGCGTTTCACGTGAAACAGCAGGTCCAGAATTTTCGGGTCAAGTACGTCCCACGGACGAATCTGCTGCTCGACCATGTTGAAACGGGCATTTTCAAAATCCATCAGCTTACTCCGAAGGGCTGGCTGCCTGAGCGGGTGTGCCGCATTGCGGAAAACCTGACTTCATGGGCAGCGTGTCATGACGATAACTTGCGATTATATCAACATGGACATTAAATTTATTTTAAATCATAGGCTTGCTGATGATTTCAAGTCGATTAATGTTCAGTTGTAGGCGTGGTGTAGGCAGTGGATTCAGCGCGACTACATACCTACTGAAGGTCCACTGCGTTAGAAAGGGACAATGATACCGCTATCGGAGTAAGTTCCCAAGCGCTACAACCTACTGAATTCCTTAGCTACCTATCGTTCCGACCGGCGAATGTCAGTTTTACCATTCATATCGATAGACAGTCGGAAGTACTTGGTTTCGTTAGGCTTAAGGATGGTTTCAGTTTGCGTCCATTCATCTTGACCAAGGCTGCATAGGGCCTTGCCTTCAGGGTCACGACCAGATCGAAGTAGTACTTCGCCAGGGGCAACATAGAATGCCGCTGTCTCCCCTGTATCAAGTCGTGCAGCAAGTACTTTGTTGATGGCCAAAGAGTAGAAGCAACCACCACCCAAGAAGCCTGCATCACGGGTCACGACGATAGTGCTGGTAGTTGTTTCATCCTTACTCTGAAATGCAAGTACACGGTTTGCTGGTGCTGGTTTTGCTTCAGATGCTGGTACTGCGGTGGTTGCGCAGCCGGTCAGCACACTAGTCATTGAACAGGCCATCACAGCTGTAACTAATAGTTTTTTCATTTTAAATCTGTATTTATAGTGCAATTGTCATACTGAAATTTTAACAGAGTACTTCAGGTCAGGCTGTGTGGCTGTAAGGGGTCAATGCGATTGCGCGTAATGGTTCATCAAGTTCTAAGTAAAGGACCAGTATCGGTTCGGTTCAAAAAAGGTTTGAAAAGATAGTTGACACAATAAATGAACCGATGCCATGATACGGCCTATCAAGTGAACCGAACAGAGTCCAGCAGATGGCCAAAATTGCATACTTCCGGGTTAGTACTAAAGATCAGAGTATCGAAGCACAGCGTTCTGCACTTGGTAGTGGATTCGACAAGGAATTTTGCGATGAAGGCATTTCTGGTGCGGTACAAGCTGCATTTCGTCCAGGATTTGCCAAGATGCTGGAATATATCCGCGAAGGCGATAGCCTTCATGTATACGATGTATCGCGATTAGGACGGGATGCTATCGACGTTCAGACTGTTGTGCGGGCATTACTTGATAAAAATGTTGTAGTAGAAATCAGGGGTATTGGAACGATTAGTCGCGGTGCAGGTGAATTGGTACTTGCGGTATTGGCTCAAGTTGCTGATATGGAAAGATTACGAATAATCGAAAGATGCGAATCTGGTAGAGAGCTTGCTAAGTCAAGACTTGCTGAAACTGGAAAGACACACAGAGGTAAGACAAGTCTTGGTAGGCCAAAAGTGTCTGATGAAGAAAAAGCACCTGCTATAAAACTACGTGAAAGTGGAATGTCATTTTCACAGATTGCGAAGGAGCTTGGTATTTCTAAGGCTACAGCACTTCGCTATTGTGCAGGAATTGAAGCAAAGGGATTTAAGCCTGGCCTACATGGTGAAATGGCAATTATTACAAGAAAATATAGAAAAATGGGGTTAACAGTTGCTGAACTGTTTGAAGCAATTCCTTTCGAAGGTTTTTCTATAAAAATGGTTAGCAATACAATTGGGTTTGATCTGAATAAAATAGATGAACATGAAAGTTCTGTACGACCCGAAACAGATGAAATACGTAGTCAGCTTTCAAGAGAGTTAGAAGAGCATGGTAATTCAGAGGCTGCAGAATGAATTAGGGGTGTTTTTCTTTAAGTAAAGTTTGGGTATTCAATAATACCCATTAGGATAATTGTTTATAAAAGAAAATGTATGGATATTAGTAGTATCGGAATTTTGCGGATTGAATTCTGGAAAGCGCCAGATGAAGCATTCTTACCACGTAATGTTGTAGCTGCAGGGATTGATCATTCAATTTCTTGGCTTGAAGCAAAGGCTACACACGGCGGTGGGCCTTTGATGCGAAAGTATGGCCGTCGTGTTCTGTATTGTAAGAAAGATGTTCTTGTGTGGTTATCAGAAAACTTCCGCCCGATAGCACATACAAGCGAACTTGCTATTGTTAATAAGTAAGAGTTTTCTGTTATGGATCAAAGCAGACCTAGTGCGTGATATTTTGATTTCTTGAACAGCATAGTTAAGTATGGTTAGGTGCCTGCTAAACGATGTTTGCGATTGTGGCTGTTTTAACGCGTTTTGAGCGTGTTTTGCATGATTTGTGTAAGTGTCTCTATATCGGTGTGAAGTGTTCGCTATGGGGCTTAAAATGGCTATTGCGCTGTGTTCGGTTGTAATACTAGCTGGAAGCTAAAACAGGTATTAAATGTAATTTGCCACTTCATACTTTATTCTGCTAAGCAAAGTCTATGTGTTGTTTCCTATAAGAAAGTATGATGTGGACTTTATTGTATAAGAAAGGATTCACTTAATGTAGTGTGGCTAGCCATGTGGGTAGTATGGTACTAGCCTTAATTATGCCTATGTCAATGCATGTAACTTGCACTGTGAATGTCTGAAAGTCAGCACCAAGGTTTGGTCGCAGAATGCTCTTTACAGTCTTGAAAATCCAGTAGTGGCAAGGGTTGTAGCGTGTTTTCGTTTTAATTTTCATACACAGGAAGGAAGCAATTTCAGATTGAAAAGTTCGACCCCTAGTTATGTGTTGTATTGCTGTACAAAGTGTAAGTGTAGTGCAAGAGTTTTCACTAGTGTTACTGTATTGGCTAAGACACCTTTCTTCCTGTTTCACAAGAAGAATAAATGTCTTATCAAAGTATCATTAGTAAGTATGTAGTAGATAGTGTTGTTGTACCCCCCAAGAAGATTGATAATTTACCAGTATTTGATAGCTTTAATAAAATTATTGAATATAATCATCAGGAATATACAAAAGCATTGTATGAACTGAAAGTAAATTACTCAAAGTGTTCGTATCAGAAAGAATGTCGTGTAGCTGAAGGGTATGTGGTTGATAAGAAAATTGCTAGAGCACTAAAACTGAGGTTTCTAGCTTCTCTGACACTTGATGATCCTTTGGTTTTTCATCTTACGCTTTGGACCCCACCGGGTAGAACATCACCAAAAGGGGCTTTCAAGGCAGTTAAGCGCTGTCTGAAGAAAAGTGGACGTGATTTGAATTATGCTTATGCTTTAGAGGCTAAGCCAGTTGGACGTGTTAATTCTGATAGCCATCGTGATGATGGAATTCATTTTCAAGTGGCACTATTTGTATCGGCGCAAGGGCGTGATGTGAATGAAATTCGCAAGGAACTGGAATTTCTGTTTAGCGCGCAAAGGGGGGTTACTGTTTTAGATAATGATCGTGCTGTGAAAATTACAGGGGGGCATTATTTGAAGCGGTCGGATATTGAACTTTTACAGGGGATGAAGCATATTATTGGCTATATTGCAAAGCCGAAAACGAAACTAAGTCAAAGTAGTCTGAGCCGTCTACTAAGTCGATTTGGTATTAGTGAAAAGATTAGATTGTTTGAAGGCAGTCAAGTAGCCGCTTATCGTAAGTACGAACTTGCAATGGTATAGATGTAATGTATTGCTATAGTCAATAATGAAAAAGGGCCATGTCTTCATGGCCCTAAATCATTTCTATTTGTTTTTCTCTTCTATTACACCAGCAGCAGCTAGAATAAAGTCTTCAATTTGCTGCATCGGTTCTCGCAGTGATTCAGTATCCTGAATGATATATCCGGCAGTTACATCACTACTATCTATTGAATGATTGATAAGTCGCTTTATTGTATAGACACTTAGGCCTTTTACACAATTATTGGCAATGGTAATAAATGTCCGACGTAGGTCATGCACAGTAAAGTCAATGCAGATTTCTTTACAAATTACTTCAATAGCAGCATCAAATCGACCGATATGGTTATCTTTGTCTTTTCCCGGAAATACATAATTACTTTGTGATTCAATAGGCAAAGTGTTACGATGTTCAAAATGATGTTGTAAAATAGATGTAAGCCAGTTACCAATTGGAAGTTCATGCTTTCTGTGATTCTTTGCATGCTCAGCTTTAATTGTAATGGTCTTACGTTTAAGATTAACTTCTGTCCACTGTAGCTTAGCTGCTTCTTGAAGACGTAGCCCTGTCAGCAGATACAATACGCACATATCCCGCACCATTTTTTGTCGCTCTGTATGTTGGGGCTGGTGTTGTAATCCTGTGAAAAATACCGAAAGCTGATCAGGTCTGATCCAGTTATCCCTGCGTTCAATTCTATGCCACATTTGACGAGCTTTTAGCCGATCACATGGATTAGAATGAAGTAATGGTTCACCATCATTGTTTGCATATTTTTCACTTGCCCAGTTTAGTACAGCGCGCAAAAAGCGGAATGCTTGATTGGCAAATGCTTCATTTTTTGAAATTACACTTCCATCTTTATCTAATGTAGGCTTGCTGATTGCATCGAAGCGATCTTCAACCATCAGTCTAGTAATACTCCCCAGTGGAATATCACGCCAATCATTGAATACACGATTCATTGCTTTTGCATAATCGCGTAGAGAATTCGGTCTAAGCGTGCGTTCTTGTATATAACCTTGATATGCCTGATCAAGGGTGACAGCCTTGCGTGCGACTTCCCTTTTCTGTTGATTAGGATTAATGCCCTGTGCCATTTTCCCAAGTACTGAGCGTGCAAGGTCACGGGCCTGATCTGGTGTGTATGTCCCGTAGCGGCCTATGGTTGTACGCGTGGTTTTTCCGTGTACACGGCTTTCGACCACGAATACTTTTGATCCCTTGGTTACTCTTAAAGCGAAACCTTGTAGCTCAGTATCGCGATAGAGAACCTGGCTACCAGCCGGATATTCGATCTGGTCGATATTCTTCTTATTCAACTTGATGGCTGGCATTGGGTAGTACAGAAGGTTGGTTGATCTTTGTAGGCGCAGTGTAGGCAGATGGGGTCGGATTCCCAAGGGTTTGCTGGGGATAGCTAGGGTTCTGCTTGTCTGTGAAGGCTTGTAATTTCAGGCCGTTAGGGCTGGCTGTGGTTTGCTGGGGCATTTGGCGATAGAGCTTGCGATTATCCCACATTTACCTTACCTTCACAGCATCGCTAGGGGTCCTGTGTGATCTGGTATGGCCTTGATATTCCTGTGGGATGACAACAATAGGCCATTCATATTGCACGGGTGAGAAATACCCTTGGAACCTGACCCGGTTAATCCCGGCGTAGGGAAGCGCAATCTGCATGGTCCCACCCCCTTTCCTTGCAGCCCGGTTCGCCGGAATTCCGCTCCTTGCGCCGTTTCATCGCATGGAGGAAACCCGATGAACGCGCCTGCAAAACTGAATGAACAGATGGTGGTCGATACCGCTGCCATCCAGCCCCTGCCCAATTCCCGCAAGGTTTATGTCGAAGGCAGCCGCCCGGATATTCGCGTGCCGATGCGCGAAATCAGCCAGAGCGACACCCCCACCCAGTTTGGTGGCGAGCAAAATCCGCCCATCTATGTCTACGACACCAGCGGCATCTATTCCGACCCGGCGGCCAAGATCGACATCCAGAGCGGCCTGCCTGCCTTGCGTGCCGCCTGGATTGCCGAGCGTGGCGACACCGAGCAGCTGGCCGGCCTGTCCAGTGAATATGGTCGTGCCCGCGAGGCCGACAGCAAGCTGGACGACCTGCGCTTCAACCTGACACGCAAGCCGCGCCGCGCTCTGCCGGGCAAGAATGTCAGCCAGATGCACTATGCGCGCCAGGGCATCATCACCCCGGAGATGGAATACGTCGCCATTCGCGAAAGCCTGAACCGCAAGGCCTATATCGAGAGCCTGCAAGCAGCGGGTGGCAAGAATGCCAAGCTGCTGGAACTGATGACCCGCCAGCACGCCGGCCACAGCTATGGCGCGGCACTGCCGGAGGACATCACCCCGGAATTCGTGCGTCAGGAAGTGGCTGCCGGCCGCGCCATCATTCCCAACAACATCAACCACCCGGAATCCGAACCGATGATCATCGGCCGTAACTTCCTGGTGAAAATCAACGGCAATATCGGCAATAGCGCGGTAACGTCGTCGATTTCCGAGGAAGTGGACAAGATGACCTGGGGCATCCGCTGGGGTGCCGACACCATCATGGACTTGTCCACCGGCAAGAACATCCATGAAACCCGCGAGTGGATTCTGCGCAACTCGCCGGTTCCGATTGGCACCGTGCCCATCTACCAGGCGCTGGAAAAGGTGAATGGCAAGGCCGAGGACCTGACCTGGGAAATCTTCAAGGACACGCTGATCGAGCAGGCCGAGCAGGGCGTGGATTACTTCACCATTCACGCTGGTGTGCTGCTGCGCTATGTGCCGCTGACCGCCAATCGCATGACTGGCATTGTGTCGCGTGGTGGTTCCATCATGGCCAAGTGGTGTCTGGCCCATCATCAGGAAAACTTCCTGTACACGCATTTCGAAGAGATTTGCGAAATCATGAAGGCTTATGACGTGGCCTTCAGCCTGGGTGACGGCCTGCGTCCGGGCAGCGTGTGGGATGCCAATGACGCCGCGCAACTGGGCGAACTGAAAACCCTGGGCGAGCTGACGCAGCTGGCCTGGAAACACGATGTGCAGGTGATGATTGAAGGCCCCGGCCATGTGCCGATGCAGCTGATCAAGGAAAACATGGACAAGGAACTGGAGTGGTGCCACGAAGCGCCGTTCTACACCCTGGGCCCGCTGACCACCGACATCGCTCCGGGTTACGACCACATCACCTCGGCCATCGGTGCGGCGCAGATCGGCTGGTATGGCACGGCCATGCTGTGCTACGTCACCCAGAAGGAACACCTGGGTCTGCCCAACAAGGATGACGTCAAGGAAGGCATCATCACCTACAAGCTGGCCGCCCATGCGGCGGACCTGGCCAAGGGCCACCCCGGTGCGCAGATCCGCGACAACGCCTTGTCCAAGGCGCGTTTCGAATTCCGCTGGGAAGACCAGTTCAATCTGGGTCTGGATCCGGACAAGGCGCGCAGCTTCCATGACGAAACCCTGCCCAAGGACAGTGCCAAGGTGGCGCACTTCTGTTCCATGTGCGGCCCGCATTTCTGTTCGATGAAGATTACCCAGGATGTGCGCGAATTCGCCGCCCAGCAGGGCATCAGCGATGAGGCCGCGCTGCAGAAGGGCATGGAAGTGAAGTCGGTGGAGTTTGTGAAGGGTGGAGCCAAGCTGTACGACAAGATCTGATCTTGTCGATCTGCTGACTTATCCACAGGTCTGAAAAAAACGGCAGCTGCGGCTGCCGTTTTTCATGGTGACACTTTATCCACAGCCGTCAGGTTCATGCAGGGAGGCGGATAGCGACAGTCATGCCGGCATGCGGCTGTTTCCGGACGTCAGCCTTGTTGGCGGGCTGCTTGAAATTCCTTGTGTTTCAATGATTTGTCGAGTCCGGCTGTATTGTGGATAAATAGCGAAATACTGATTGGCTGTGGATAAAGCCATTCAAGCAAGCTGTTGCCCACTCCCCACTCCCCACTCCCCACACTGGTTCCATTCCATCCGCCGCGATTGGCTCTGCTCATGGAGCCATAAGCCGTGCAGCATGAAGGCTGATCCATCAAGGAGTTTGTCATGTCGCAGACTGTTCATATCCGCCCACTTGCCGCCGCAGATTTTGCTGCCTGGCTGCCCTTGTGGCAGGGCTATCTGGATTTCTATCACAGCAGTCAGAACGAGGCGGACACCGCCATCACCTGGCAGCGTTTTCTTGACCCGGCCGAGCCCATGCAGGCCTGGCTGGCCTGGCAGGGCGAGCAGGCGGTGGGGCTGGTGCATACGGTATTGCATCGCAGTAGCTGGACGCCGGGCAATTACTGTTATCTGCAGGATTTGTATGTACAGCCGGAGCTGCGCGGCACGGGAGCGGGACGGGCGCTGATCGAGCAGGTGTATGCCTATGCGGCAGATGCCGGCTGCAGCCGGGTGTACTGGCTGACCCACGAAAGCAATGCCACGGCGCGCCAGCTGTACGACCGGTTGGCTGACAATCTGGGCTTCATCCAGTACCGCAAGCAGCTGGTTTGAAGCTGGAGTATGGCTGGCGATGCGCTTATGCTGATGGCCTTACCACCAAGGACATGGTCATGATCAACGTCAGCATTCTCTATCCGTATAGCGCAACTGCCCGTTTCGATTTCGACTACTACCTGCAACAGCACATGCCGCTGGCCAGCCAGCTGCTGGCTCCGGCCCTGCTGGACATGCGGGTGGAGAAGGGCATCAGCGGCAGCCAGCCGGGCAGTCCCCCCAGTTTCACTGCGCTGTGCCAGCTGCAGTTCGAGTCGCTTGAGACATTTTTGGCGGCTTTCATGCCAATCGCCGAACAGTTGCAGGGTGATATCGCCAATTACACCGATATCACACCGCAAATCCAGTACAGCGAAATCCTGCTGGGCTAGTTTGTTGCCAGCTGAACGGCCAGTGCGCTAGGCCCCTGCTGTAATTGAATGCGCGGCGTGCCATGCCAGGCGGCCAGCTTGTGCAACATGGCAGCCAGATCGCGGCATAGCTGCGCGCTGGGCCGGATGCCGGCTTCCAGATACAGATGCTTGATTTCAAACACGCCTTGCTGGCGGTGGGCCTTGGCATCCATGCGTCCCACCAGCCGGCCACGGCTGAGCAGCGGCAACACGAAATAGCCAAACTGGCGCTTGGCCGCCGGGGTATAGCATTCGATGCGGTAATCAAAGCCAAACAATTCGCTGACACGCTTGCGGTCCCACACCAGCGGATCAAACGGCGACAGGGCGGTGCTATGGCCGGATTTGAGCTGGTCTGCGGCCGCCAGGGCCAATTCTTCCTGCAGGCTGTGATGGACAAACACATCATGCTGCCAGCCTTCGATGCGCGCTGGAATCAGCTCGCCCGCATCCGCCAGCTGGTGTAACAGGGCGTCGTACTTGCCGCGTTTCAGCCGGTAGTAATCGGCCACCCAGCCCGCCTTGACCACGCCCAGCGCCCGGCAGCTGTGGCGCACCATGTCGCGCTGCGCTGTTTCCGCGCTGGGCAGGTGGAGGGCATCGTCCCATTCCGGCATGACCCGTTCTGCCACGTCGTAGACGCGCTGAAAATTGCGCCGCTCCTTCACCATCAGCTGGCCCAGCGTGAACAGCACTTCCAGATGGCGTTTTTCCGGTTTCCAGTCCCACCAGCCATCGCCCTTGCCGGCACTGCGCTTGAAGTCGGCCGAACGCACCGGGCCGTGTTGCCTGACCTGTTCCAGTATCGCGTGCACGGCTGGCTGGTGTTGCTCCAGCCAGCGCTGCGGGTATTTCCAGCCCATGTGCGCCGGGTCCAGCATGCGGTGGCGCAGCAGGCGGTAATCCTCGCGCGGGACGAAACAGGCTTCGTGTGCCCAGTATTCAAACAGCTGGCCACTGGCCAGCGCGGCATCCAGCCAGGCCGGGTCGTAATGGCCCAGCCGGCTGTACAGCACCAGATAGGGGCTGCGCGCCACCACGCTGATGGTGTCGATCTGTAGCAAGGCCATGCGGCGGATGGCGCTCATCACATCAGCCGGGCCTGCCTTGCGGCGGGGCGGGGCCAGCAGCCCCTGGGCGGCCAGATGCAGCAGGCGGGCTTGTGGCAGGCTTAGGTGCAGGGTCATGGTGTGGGCTGACAGGAGACAGGACAGATGACTATAGCAAAGCCATTGCGCTTGTCGATTGCACTGTGTTCCGTTCCGCGCCATCCTGCAGTACTGCATCAGGAGCAAGAGGAAAAAATAATGATGGATACCGGCAAGCATCAGCTGGAGCAGCTATTTGCCCAGCTTGGTCTGGACAATGATGTCACGGCTATAAAAGTGTTTTTGGCGCGCCACTGGCTGGAGCCGGGACAGGCGCTGGCCGATGCGCCGTTCTGGAGTGCCGCCCAGGCAGAGTTTCTGCGGCAGGCCCTGGCCTGTGACGCGGAATGGGCCGAGGCGGTGGATGAGCTGGCTGCCTTGCTGAGCCAGAAATAGCCGTTGACGCTGCCATGGACGCGGGCTGCAGCTTTTGCTGGTGCAGCCCGCGTTTTTATTGTGCCCGCTGGGGGTGATCACCCGGTGGTGGGTAGCTCCCGACCGGCGAAGGCCATTGGTCCGGCGGGCTGATGACTGGCCTGACCGGTCTGCGGCAGGGTGAAGTAGCTGATGGCTGCTTGCAGCTCGTGCGCCATTTGTTCCATGGCGCTGGCCGAGCTGGCGGTCTGGTTGGCGGCGGTGCTGGTTTCTTCCGACATCTGTGCCACCTGTTCCACATTGCTGGCGATCATGGTGCCGGCTGCCTGTTGTTCGGCCAGTGCCACCGAAATGGCTCCCACCGACTGTTTGATGCTGTTGACATTGCCGTTGATGCCACTGACGGTATCACGCGCCTTGCCGGCCTGGCGCAGCCCGGTTTCCATGCGTTCCACCGTGGCGTGCACATTGCGGATCACCAGTTCGCTGCTTTCCAGCATCTCGCGGATCATGCTGCTGATTTCGGTGGTGGACTGGCCGGTGCGCTCGGACAGTTTGCGTACCTCGTCGGCCACCACGGCGAAGCCGCGGCCCTGTTCGCCGGCCCGTGCCGCTTCGATGGCCGCATTCAGCGCCAGCAGGTTGGTCTGGTCGGCCACGTCGCGAATGATGGCCACCACCTGGGAAATCTTCTGCGAGCGATCGCCCATCAGGTCGGCCTGCTGTTGTGACTGGTGAGCAAGGTCTGCCACCGACTGGATGGTTTGCAGCGTGTCGACAATCACCTGTTCACCGCTGTGTGCCAGCTCGCCGGAGGCCGAGGCGTCCTTGGCCACGTCCTGTGCATTGTCGCTGACCGAGCAGATGCTCACCGACAGTTGTTCGACCGAGGCCGACATCGAAGACGCGGCGCGGGTTTGTTCTTCCGCGCTGACGGCAACCTGCTCCGAGGCACTGGCCAGCTCGCTGGCGTGTACGGTCAGCTTGCCGGTAATGCCATCCAGGTGGCGCACCAGCCGGATCAGCTCGCTCTGCATGTGGGCCATCGACGCCACAATGCTGTGCTGGTCAGCGGAGCCCACTGGCAGCCGGTCTGCCAGATTGCCGCGGGCAATGCGGCTGGCCAGTGCCACCACATCATGCGGCTCGCCGCCCAGCTCGGCCAGCAGGCGGCGGATGATGAAGGCGGCCAGCAAGGCTCCCAGCACGATGCCGCCCAGCATCAGCCCCAGCGACAGGGCGGAGAAGGTGCGGGCATGGCTTTGCGAGCTGGCAAAGTTTTCGGCTGCCACCCGCAGCTGCAGGTCGATCAGGGCATTGATGCGGCTGGAAACGGGATCGATGGCGGGGTAGAGCTCCTTGTCCAGAAACTGTTGCAGCGCCGCCTGGTCTTTGGCCTGCACGATCTGGCGCAGCCGCACTATGCTGGCATCGGCCTGGTGCATGGCTTGTTCGGCCTGGTCGGCCAGGATTTTTTCGTCAGCAGTCAGATAGGTGGCACGGTAGTCGCCCCATTGCTGCTTGAGCGTGGCCTGTGCCTGGTCCAGGCCATTGAGGAAATCCGTCTGGCTCAGGCTGCCGGCGTGCAGCTTGTGGGCGGCATCGACGATATTGACCGCATAGCTGTCGCCAGCCAGCTTCAGCTGCTTGAGGCAGACCACGCGGTCGTTATAGGTGGTGGCAAAATCGGCCAGGATGTTTTGCTGGGTCAGCCAGCCAAAGCCGCCGACGCCCAGCGTGATCAGCTGCAGCAGGGCGATGAGCGCAAACAGCTTCTGGCCTATGGTAAGGCGGTCCGACATGATGATTACCCCCTGGATTCATCCGGAATGATGATTGGTTTTATATTGGTATTATCGTTGTAGTGTTGCTGACAGAGCGCTTGCAAGCCCTGTTTGGCAAGTTAAGTAAGCGCACTTAGTAGGCTTGCGCAGCGGGTCATCTTTTTGTCATGTGCTTGTCGCACAAGGGTATAAGCAGAGTTGACTGAAAATGGCGGGTGGCTATCTATAAGCTACTGATTACGTTATAATTCCGCCCCTTCCCATGGCGGTATCCGCCAGCAGGAAAGCCCTTTTTTCAAGTCAGGAATCGTCATGAGTCTGTTGTCGCACCAGATCGAGCTGCTGTCCCCCGCCAAAACCGCTGAAATCGGCCGGGAAGCCATCCTGCATGGCGCGGATGCGGTATATATCGGCGGCCCCAGCTTTGGTGCCCGGCACAATGCCAGCAACAGCCTCGAGGACATCGCCGGTCTGACCCGGTTTGCCCATCGCTACCATGCGCGCATCTTTGCCACGCTCAATACCATCCTGCACGACGCCGAGCTGGAAGCCGCGCGCAAGCTGATCTGGCAGCTGTACGACGCCGGGGTGGATGCACTGATCATCCAGGATATGGGCATCCTGCAGATGGACTTGCCGCCCATCGAACTGCATGCCTCCACCCAGTGCGATATCCGTGATGCCGACAAGGCGCGCTTTCTGGCCGATGCCGGCCTGTCGCAACTGGTGCTGGCGCGCGAACTGAGCATTCCCGACATCAAGCGCATTGCCGCCCGCGTCGGTGATGCTGCCACCATCGAATACTTCATCCACGGTGCCTTGTGCGTGGCCTTCTCCGGCCAGTGCTATATCAGCCATGCCGATACCGGGCGCAGTGCCAACCGCGGTGATTGCTCGCAAGCCTGTCGCCTGCCTTACACCCTGACCGACAAGGACGGCGGCGTGGTGGCCTTCGACAAGCATTTGCTGTCGATGAAGGACAATAACCAGAGCAAGAACCTGGAAGCCCTGCTGGATGCCGGCGTGCGTTCGCTCAAGATCGAAGGCCGCTACAAGGATGTGAGCTATGTGAAGAACATCACCGCGCACTACCGTCTGTTGCTGGATGAAATCATCGAGCGCCGCCCGGAACTGGCACCGGCCTCCAGCGGCAGCTGCGAGATCTTCTTTGCGCCGGACCCGGACAAGACCTTCCACCGTGGCAGTACCGATTACTTCGCCACCGGCCGCAAGATCGACATCGGCGCCTTTGATTCGCCCAAGTTTGTCGGCGTGGCGCTGGGTGTGGTGCACAAGGTGGGGCCTGACTGGCTGGAGATTGCCACCCCGGAGACCATGAGCAATGGCGACGGCATCAACTTCATGAAAAAGCGTGAAGTGGTGGGCATGCAGCTCAATACCGTCAAGCAGATCGGCCATGTGCCGGGCGGCCACCTGCTGTGGCGTTGCCAGCCGAATGATCCGGCCTTGCTGCAAGGGCTGAAGCCGGGGACCGATCTGTGCCGTAACCGCGATCACGCCTGGGAACTGGCGCTGCTGAAAAAGTCGGCTGAACGCAAGGTCGGGGTATGGCTGACGCTGAGCGAACAGGCCGATGGCCTGCAGCTGACGGTGAGCGATGAGGATGGCTGTAGTGCCAGCGCCAGCGCCGTGCTGGCACTGGAGCCGGCCAAGGATGCCGCCAAGGCGGAAAGCGGCCTGCGTGACAACCTGGCCAAGCTGGGCAATACCATGTTTGTTGCCCACGACGTGAGCTTGCAGCTGAGCCAGCCGTGGTTTGTGCCGGCATCGGCCATCAATGCCTTGCGCCGCGAGGCTATCGAACAGCTGGAACAGGCCAGGCTGGACGGATGGCTGCGGCCGCAGCGCAAGGCGGCGGTGGAGCCGCCGGTGGAATACCCGGAAAAGACGCTGAGCTATCTGGCCAATGTCTACAACCAGCTGGCCTGGCAGTTCTATCGCAAGCACGGGGTGGAGGTGATCGAGGCGGCTTACGAGGCGCATCAGGAAGAGGGCGAGGTCAGCCTGATGATTACCAAGCACTGCCTGCGCTTTTCCTACAATCTCTGTCCCAAGCAGGCCAAGGGGGTGAAGGGGGTGATGGGCCAGGTGCGCGCCGAGCCGATGACGCTGAAATCCGGCAATGAAACCTACACCCTCAAATTTGAATGCCGTCCCTGTGAAATGCATGTGATGGGCAAGATGAAAAAGCACATCCTGAAAGCGCCGGCTCCCAGCGAGATTCCCTACACCGCGCCGATGACCTTCTTCAAGCAACGTCCGCAATAAGGTCGCAGCCATGGCGGATATCGAACGACTGGAAACCTGGGTCAAGTACAAGAACGGCCTGTGCAGCGACTGCATGGGCAGCTGCTGTTCCATGCCGGTGGAAGTGCGCCTGCCCGATCTGGTGCGCATGGGTGTGGTGGACGAATTCGAGCTGGAAGAACCGATCAAGAACATTGCCAAGCGGCTGGAAAAGCAGCGGGTGATCCAGCACTTCAACTTCAAGCATGGCATCTTCACCCTGATGCGCCGCGCCAATGGCGACTGCCACTATCTGGACCAGCAGAGCAGGCTGTGTACCATTTACGAGCGCCGGCCCAATACCTGCCGCAACCATCCCAAGGTTGGTCCCAAGCCCGGCTTTTGCGCCTATACCCGCAATCCCAAGGCGGCGCGCCCGGTACAGCCGGTGAAGCTATCTGGCTGATGTAGTGGCAGTTTCACGTGAAACCGCCGTCACTTCCAAGCAAAGGACAAGCATGAACCCCGTATTAGCCCTGATGGCCTTTGCCATCGGCGTGGTGGTGCCGCTGCAGGCGGCGGTCAACAATCAGCTCAAACTGCTGCTGAATGGCAGTACCGTGCTGGCGGCGATGATTTCCTTTGCCGTGGGAACCCTGAGCCTGATCCTGCTGGCCGTGTTCACCGGCCAGAAATTCAGCGGGTTGAGCCAGCTGGCGCGTGGCGAGTGGTGGATGTTTCTGGGTGGGTTGCTGGGTGCCTTCTTTGTATTCGGCACCACCTTGCTGGCTCCGCGGCTGGGGGTGGCCACCATGCTGTCGCTGATCATCGCCGGCCAGGTGTGCACCTCCTTGCTGTTTGACCGCTTTGGCTGGCTGTCCATGCCGCTGCGCGATATCAACCTGCCACGGCTGGCGGGCGCGGCGCTGGTGGTGGCGGGGGTATTGCTGGTGAATTTTGGCGACAAGTGGTTTGGCCGCTAAGAGCGGCTGACAGAATAGCGTAGCCTCCCTGAGGCAAGGCGCGCCGACGCAGACAGTACAAGGGTACGGCAAGGAGGCGCAGCGCAGCAGCAGGTTTTTTGTCAGCGGCGCTAAGCAAACAGGGGCTGGTCGGAGAGACCAGCCCCTTTGTCTTTTGCTGCCTGATCAGGGCAGGCGCGGTGGCGGATAATAGGGCGTGTTGTAGCGTTGCTGACCGGGCAACTGATTGCCCTTGGCATACATGCACTGCTCGTAGGCGATATTGTAGCGGTACTGGGCATCGCGCCCGCTGTAGCCAGCCTGGCCACTCCCGGTGGCGGTACCGGCAATCAGGCCCATGCCAGCGCCCACGCCCGCTCCCTGATGGCCACCCATCAAGGCTCCAGCCGCGGCCCCGACCACCGTACCCAGTGCCATATTGCCCGCCATGGCATTGGTGGAGGCATCGGCACTGCTGCCGCCGCTATTGGCTTCGGCATACTGGCGGCATTGCTGTTCCTCCTGGGCAAATACCTCGAACGGTTTGCCCGCTGCCGGCATGACCGCCACCGTCGGACCGAGTGGTACGGTGCTGCAAGCGCTCAGGCCGATGGCTGCCAGTGGCAACCACAACAGTTTGTTCATGATGGCGCGTCCTGTGTTATCTGGGTGGCTGTGCCGGCACGGTTTTCCAGCCGCCAGGGCATTCGCTGACATAGGGGTAGTACTGCTTGACCGCCTTGCAGTAGTACCAGACCTGGGCCGCTTCCGGACTGGCCACGGCTGCGGGTGGCGGTGGCACGGCCGGCGCTGCAGGCACTGCCGGTGCGCTCACGACAACGGGTGGCACGTAGGGATCGGGATAGGGATAGACCGGGGCGCTATACCAGTACCAGACACCACCGGTGACCCACCACCAGCCAAGCCGGCCATGGTAATAGCCGTGGTTCCAGTAACCATCATGCCAATGTGCAAAATGCGGTGGCCCGTAGTAGTAAACGCCACGGTGTGCCTGGGCGGCCGGGGCGCTGGCCAGCATGGTGCCGGCTAGCAAGGCAAGGCCGGCAAAGCGTGTCAGAGAGTTCATGGTGCTTTCCTGCACTCACCCCGCCAGCAGCGGCTTGGCCGGTGGTGCTGCGGGGTGATGGCTGCGGATGTCAGGCTCAGTTTTTCGGCAGCGGGGCGGAAGCCTGGCGATGGTGTTGCATATGCTGCATGCCGCTGTGCATGCGCTGGCCTTCCTGATCAAACAGCTTTTGCTGTTCCGGGCTCAGTTGCTGGTACAGCGCCTTGGTGGCCGCCACATGCTTCTGCATCATTTCCAGATGCTGTTGCATCATCTGCAGGCGACCATCCAGCTGTTCCGGCAGCTTGGCGTCCGCTTTGGCGGCTGGCTTGTCTTGTCCCGGCAGCGGCTTGATGGCGGCAATATAGCTTTTCCAGGCCGACTCTTGCGCCGGCTGGATCTTCAGCTGGTCATGCAGCATCTGCAGGTGCTTTTCCATCATGGCTTGGCGTTTGGCGGGGTCCATCTGCCACATGTGTTGCTTCATGTCATCGCCACCCATGGCACAATCACCCTTGCCCATGGCGTGAACGGTGGTGGCAGCCGCGCTGCCCAGCAGACCGACAATCAACAGCGATTTGATCAGTTTCATGGTGCTTTTCCTTGTACCGGTGAAAATGGATGGGAGCAGTATCTGCCGCAGATGTCAGCCAAGTATTGCGCGGAGGCCGTCAAATGTTAGCAATGATGAATCGCTCGACTGCTGATGGCCCGGAATACGGCTGGCCGTTTGTCCGTGGCGCGGCTACACTGCGTCGTTTTTCCATGTGGCGCTGTCCGGGCGCTCAGCAACAGGATGATTCACATGAGCGACACTCCGCCCAATGACCCGCTGCACGGCATGACGCTGGAAAAGATCCTGCTGGCGCTGGTCGAGCGTTTTGGCTGGCCCGAGCTGGGCCGGCGCATTGCCATCCGCTGTTTCAACCAGGACCCCAGCATCAAATCCAGCCTGGTGTTTTTGCGCCGTACACCCTGGGCCCGTGCCCAGGTGGAGGCCCTGTACATTGAAATGAAAACCCGCCCATCCAGCACGGCCGGCAAGGATGGCCGCCCCCGGCTGTTTGCACCCAAACAGGGTTGAGGCTTGAAATTGCCAGGGTGTCGCCCCAGTTGAACAGGATGAGTCCGGTGCCGTGCCGGTGCCGCTGTGCTGCAGTCGCTGTTTTTCCGAACAGGAGATGTGATGAAACTCTACTACTCGCCGGGAGCCTGCTCCCTGTCGCCGCATATCGTGCTGCATGCCGCTGGGCTGCCGTTCAGCGTGGAAAAGGTCAATCTGCGCGCACAACCGCATGTAACAGCCAGCGGCGTGGAATTCAGCAGCATCAACCCCAAAGGCTATGTGCCGGCCCTGCAGCTGGAAGATGGCACGGTGCTGAGCGAAGGTGTGGCCATCGTGCAGTATCTCGCCGACCTGGTGCCGGAGCGCAAGCTGGCACCGGCCAACGGCACGCTGGCGCGCTACCGGCTGCAAGAGTGGCTGAACTACATTGCCACCGAGATTCACAAGAGTTTCTCGCCGCTGTTTTATCCCGGCAGTGACGAGGTGAAGAATGCCGCCTGGGACAAGCTCACTGTGCGCTTTGCCATCGTGGAGGCGCAGCTGGCCAGCGCCCCCTATCTGCTGGGCGAGGATTTCAGCGTGGCGGATGCCTATTTGTTTACCTGCCTGAACTGGGTACACATGGTGCACCGTTCGCTGGCCGACTTCCCGGCCATCAGCGCCTTCATGCAGCGGGTGCAGGCGCTGCCGGCGGTGCAGGCGGCGCTGCAGGACGAAGGCTTGTTGCGCTAGGGCGCGAGCCGCTGACGATCACCCGACGCCCGCTTGCGGGCGTTTTGTTTTGCATGAGCCCTGTGGTTTCACGTGAAACCGCAAACCGGAGATAAGCGCGATGAGCGAGCAGCGTTTGATTGACACCACGGCACTGGAAACGGCACTGCAGCAGTTTGCCGATGCACGCGACTGGCAGCGTTTTCACACCCCGCGCAACCTGATGCTGGCCCTGACCGGGGAGGTGGGCGAGCTGGCGGAAATCTTCCAGTGGCTGACCGACGAGGAAGTGGCCCGGCTGGCAGACGACCCGGCGCGCTTCACCCATTTGCAGGAAGAGGTGGCCGATGTGCTGCTGTATCTGGTGCGGCTGGCCAGTGTGCTGCAGCTGGATCTCAATGCCGCGGTCTGCGACAAATTGCAGAAAAATGCCGTCAAATATCCGGCACCCGTCGTGCTGCCACCAGCCGCTTGATGTCGGGCAAGCTTGCTGCACTGGTTTTTTGCCTGCCGCGTCAGTGCTCGACTAAGCTTGGCAACAATAAATAGCAGGTGCAGGAGACAGCAGATGCAGCAGGAAATCATGCAACTGGCCAGTGCCATCAGGCAGGCTGGGCATGTCGTGGTACTGAGTGGTGCCGGCATGAGTACCGAATCCGGCATACCGGATTTTCGTTCGGCCAAGGGGCTGTGGCAGCAGGGCATGCGGCTGGAAGAACTGGTATCCATCGATTACTTCCGTGCCGATCCGGAAGCCTTCTGGCATAGCTTCAAGCAGCTGTTCCATACCAAGTTGCTGGGCAATTACCAGCCCAATGCCGGCCATCGCTTTTTGGCCTGGCTGGAAGCCACGGGCAAGCAGGTGTCGATACTGACGCAGAATATCGACGGCCTGCATGGCGTGGCCGGCAGCCAGCATGTACTGGAACTGCATGGCACGCTGCGCAGTGCCAGCTGCCCTGGCTGTAGCCGGCAGCAGGGGCTGGATTATATCAACCATCATGTCCTGCCACTGTGTCCCCACTGCATGGACGTGCTGAAGCCGGACGTGGTGTTGTATGGCGAGCCGGTGCCGCTGATCGAGCGTGCTTTCGAGCTGGCCGTGTCGGCCGATCTGCTGCTGGTACTGGGGTCCTCGCTGGAAGTGTCGCCAGTCAACCTGATTCCACTGGAGGCAGCACGGGCTGGCGTGCCAACCGCGCTGGTCAATTACACGCCCACCCGCATGGATGCGGTATTCGCCATCCGTCTCGCAGCCGGCATCGGCGACAGCTGCCAGCAACTGTCAACCTTGCTGGGCTGAGCGGGCTGCCGGCCTGACCGTGCTGGCTGGATTTTTCATCAAGGACATTCTATTTTTCAATGGTTTCTACCAACTGAATAAATAGGATGACCATGACAGACATCAATTGGACGCATTGGGTGGACCTGGCAATCCAGGCCGGCATCAATATCGTTTCCGCCATTGTGCTGTGGGTGGTGGGGCGCTGGTTTATCGGCCTGGCCGGGCGGCTGATGGAAGAGCAGCTGGTGGCCAGAAAACTCGATCCCACGCTGCGTCGCTATGCACACTCGTTTCTGTCGGTCAGCCTGACCGTGGTGCTGGTCATTGCCATGCTGGGTTTCTTCGGCGTGCAAACCGCCAGCTTCGCCGCCATCATCGGTGCTGCCGGCGTGGCCATCGGCCTGGCCTGGAGCGGCCTCTTGGCCAATTTTGCCGCCGGCATCTTCCTGGTGGTACTGCGCCCCTTCAAGGTGGGCGATGTGGTCAGCGTGGCCGGCATTACCGGTACGGTGAAGGAAGTGGGGCTGTTTTCCACCATCATCGATACGCCGGACAATGTGATGACACTGATCGGCAACAACAAGATTTTCTCGGAAAACATCCAGAACTACAGCGCCAACGGCTATCGCCGGGTAGACCTGAAGGCGCAGCTGGCTGCCAGTGCCGATCATGCGCTGGCCATCAGCCTGCTGCGCGAGAAGATTGCCGCCATTCCCAATGTGCTGGCCGAGCCGCCCGTCAGTGTGGATCTGCTGGAATTCACCGCGCTGGGACCGGTGCTGGCCGTACGCCCCTACTGCCGGCCCGAGCATTACTGGCAGGTGTATTTCGATAGCAACCGGGTGATTCGCGAAGCCCTGTCCGCCGCTGGTTTCCCCGGCCCGGAACATGCCATGGTGTTGCGCCAGAGCTGAGCTGGCTTGCCGAATACACAAGAAAAAGCCCGCCATTGGCGGGCTTTGTCGTTTACAGAAAGCGCAACGGATCCAGCCGCCACTTGGCAGGGGATTCGTGGCTGATGATCTTGTCGCCACCACCGGCCCCCATGCCGCGCGACAGGTCGACGATTTCCGGCGGGATATAGGTATTGCTCTTGCTGCTGAAAAACACCTTTACCTTGGGTGAAACCAGGTTATTGTCGTTTTGCTCGATCACCACCCCCAGCCGGCCGCTTTCCAGCCGCACCAGGGTGCCGATGGGATAGATGCCGATACAGCGCATGAAGGCCTGCACCAGCACCGGATTGAAGTGGAATTTCGACCATTCGAAAATCTTGCGCAGGGCATCGGTGGGGGCCATGCCCTTGTGGTAGCAGCGGTCGGAGGTCAGTGCATCGTAGACATCGACAATGGCCGCCATCTGCCCCAGCTGCGAGATTTGCTCACCCTTCAGCCCTTCGGGATAGCCACTGCCATCGTGGCGCTCGTGGTGCTGGGCGGCCACTTTGACCGCCGTATCGGAAATGCCCTTGGTGGCCAGCAGGATCTGCTTGCTTTCCACCACATGGCATTTCATCACGGCGAATTCCTGTTCGGTGAGCTTGCCCGGTTTGTTGAGGATGCTGTCCGGCACCTTCATCTTGCCGATATCGTGCAGCATGCCGCCAATGCCGGCATGGTGGATCACCTCGCGGCTCATGTTCATGGCATTGCAAAAGCTGACCATCAGTGCGCCGACGCTGACCGAATGCTGGAAGGTATAGTCGTCCTTGTCCTTGATACGGCACAGCGACAGCAGGGCACCGCCGTTGCGCAGGATGGAGCTGGTCATCTTTTCGATGGAAGGCTCCACCATTTCCAGTTCCACCTGCTTGCCCAGCCGCACATCCTGCAGAATGCTGCGCACGATGAGGTTGGCCTCATTGTGAATCAGCTGGGCACGGCCGAATTCCGCCGCCGCCTCCACCCGGCGCTCCACCGGGACTTCGTGGCTGGCCAGCTCGATGATTTCCTGTTCCAGCTTGTGCTTGACTTCGCCCACCGTGGGCGCGTGGGCGACATCCAGCCCCTTGCGGGTATCGATATACACCTGGTGGATGCCGGAATCGGCGATCTTGTGAATGGCGCTTTCATCACTGACCAGAAAACGCTTCAGCAAAAACGGATGTGACATCCAGTCGCAGTTCAGGTCGTGAATGTACATGCCAACCTTGAGATCGGACACCTCGATGCACTTGATCATTGCTTGTGCTCTAACTTGATGGCTGCAAAAGGTGCGGCACTGGTCTCTGGGATAAAAAGCAATACGGTTACCAATATTGTAAATTATCTGCGGCAAAAGAGGAGCCGACTCCATCGGAAGGCTGTGGACTTTGTGATATGGTGGCCGGCCCTTGTTGCCGATCCTGCCTGAAAGCCCGTCATGGATTGCCGTCTGCATTGCGCGGCCTGTTGCATCGCGCCCTCCATTTCCTCACCCATTCCGGGCATGCCGCAGGGCAAGCCGGCCGGGGTGCGCTGCGTCCAGCTCAGTGCCGACAATCTGTGCCTGCTGTTTGGCCGGCCGGAGCGGCCTGCGGTGTGTTCCGGCCTGCAGCCTTCTGCCGAAATGTGCGGCGAAAGCAACAGTCACGCCCTGGCCTGGCTGACCCTGCTGGAAGAAAAAACCGCCCCCTGAAGCCAGGCCAGCTCTGGCGGCATAAGGAAGACCCTAGCGGATTTCATGGCCGGCGTATTTGCGCTGGCGCATGCATTGCACCGGCATTGCTGGCCCTTGCCCGGACTCTCCCCCAATATGTTAAAGAGTTTGTACTGAAACGCCGTATATTAGGCTTACAGTTAAAAAAACAGCTTATCGGGGGTAAAAGCATGGCGACAGCAAAATGGGGTCATCTCAGTACACGCATCATCGTGGTAGCGGCGGCAGCGATTGCCATCGGCTTTGCCGTGATGATCAGCCTGATCGCCTGGCAGAGCTACACGGCTGCCGTCGATGTGGGTTACAAGCTGGCCTCCGAACAGGCCAGCAGTTATGCCAAGGACGCTGAAAGCGATTTCGACAAGGGCTTCACCCTGCCACGCCATCTGGCCGACTCCATCCTCGGCATCAAGCGTGTGGCGCCGCTGGATCGCAAGCTGGCAGACAACATGATCCAGCAAATGCTGGATGATGCTCCGCAATCGGTGGGGTTATGGATGCTGTGGGAGCCCAATGCCTTTGATGGCAATGACAATGCCTTCCGCCTGGACTGGCCGCGGCATGACCCGACCGGTCGTTACCAGCCCTACATCACCAAGAATGCCCAGGGCAAGGCACAGATGGACGTGATGATGTCGGCCGACCGGGTAAAGGAATTCCCCAAGTTCAAGGACCACCCGGAAAGCTATCAGCCCGATTATGAAAAATCCGGCTGGGGCGATTTCTACTACGTGCCCAAGCAACGTGGCCGCGACACCATTACCGAGCCTTACCCGTATGAAGTGCAGGGCAAGATGATTCTGGAAAGCTCGCTGGCCGTGGTGATGAAGGATGCGGCAGGCAAGATGCTGGGCGTATCGGCCACCGATGTGGCGCTGGACCAGCTGCAAAAACGCTTTGGTGCCATCCATCTGTATGAAAGCGGTTTTATCCGCATGGTGTCCGAAGGCGGCCTGTATGTGGTGACGGCCAAACCGGAACTGCTGGGCAAGCCGGTGCCCAAGGACGACGCGCTGGCCGGACATCTGGAGCAGATCAAGAAAGGCGAGGACTTCGTCTATGAAGACGGTGGTTTCACCCATTTCTTCCACCCGGTGAAAGTGGGCAATACCGGCCAGTTCTGGACACTGGGCGTATCCATCCCGACGGCAGCGATTACCGCCGATGCCAGAAAACAGTGCCTGACCGCCATCCTGATTGGCGTGGTGGCACTGGTGGTGATCCTGCTGGTATTGACGGCGGTGGTACGCGCACTGACCCGGCCGCTCAACCAGCTGGCCGACACCATGGACCAGCTGGCCTCCGGTCGTGGCGATCTCACCATTCGCATGCAGATTGCCAATCGCGATGAAATCGGCCGTACCGCCGATGCCTTCAACCGCTTTATCGGCAGCCTGCGCGACATGTTTGTCGAGGTGCGCCAGCAAAGCCACGAGGTGAGCGCCGCGGCCGCCAGCCTCGCCGATTCTGCCAGCCAGGTGCAACAGGCATCGGCCAGCCAGTCTGATGCCGCCAGTGCCACCGCTGCCGGGGTGGAGCAGGTGACGGTGAGCGTGCATCACATTGCCGATACCGCACAGGCGGCGGAAATCACTGCGCGCGAAACCGGCGAGTTGACCGAGCAGAGCGTGGCCACGGTCAACCGCATCACCGCGGAAATCCAGCGCATGACCAGCAGCATGCAGGCGCTGGCCGAACGCATGAACGGCCTGGGCGAGCGCTCGGAAGAAGTCAGCACCATCGTGCGGGTGATCAAGGACATTGCCGACCAGACCAATCTGCTGGCGCTGAACGCGGCCATCGAGGCGGCCCGTGCCGGTGAAATGGGCCGCGGCTTTGCCGTGGTGGCCGACGAAGTGCGCAATCTGGCCGGACGTACCGCCGAGGCCACCGTACAGATTACCCGCATCGTCAATGCCATCGGCAGCGAAACCCGCGAGGCGGTGGACGATGTGAGAAACAGCCGCGAGCAGGTGACGCTGAGTGTGGCGGTGGCCGATGAGGCCAACGAAGCAATGAGTACCGTGCTGGGCCGCAGCCAGGGCCTGGTGGCCAGCATTGTCGACATTGCTGCCTCCACCCGCGAACAGTCCACGGCCAGCCAGGAGATCGCCCAGAATGTGGAGCGCATCAGCTCCATGGCGCAGAGCAATAGCCATGTGGTGCGGCAGGTGTCGGATTCGGTGGCACAGCTGCGCGAACTGTCGGCCAATCTGGAAAGCCTGGTCAGCAATTTCAAGCTGTAAACCCGGCTGACCGGCGCAGTTTCACGCCACCCTGCGGGGTGGCGTTTTGCTGGCAGGCTGCCACAGAATGGCGGCACAAACCCTGTGTATTGTGAGGCGTTACCATGTTGTGGTCTGTCTTTTTACCCGCTGCACTGCTATTGGTGATCACCCCCGGAGCCGGCACGCTGTGTGTATGGCGTGCTTTTTTTCGCGGTGGCTGGGGTGCTGCCGGCCAGGCCCTGGCCGGTTTGCTGCTGGGGCTGGGATTGCGTTTGCTATGGCAGCGCCAGCCGGCCTGAGGGTGCCGCTGCCTTGACCGATTGGTGTCATGGAATGTGCAAAATGCGACACTGCTCTTATCAAGCCGCTGGTTTGGCATTAGAATCTCAGGGTTTGTTCGGAGGAGCCGTCTTGTCGCCATTTGCAGCTGTTGTCATTAGCGCCCGCACCACCTGTCACGGTGGCGCCGTGTCGTTGCTGCGAGGCCGGACTGTTCCCGGACCCCGGAAATTCCAGAAAAAAAGCTCCTGATTGCTCAGGGGCTTTTTTTTTATGGGCAAAAAATAATTCGCAGAATGCAAGGACCCCCCATCATGGCAAACCCGCTCTATCGGAAACATATCATTTCCATCCCCGATTTTTCGCGCGAGGAGCTAGAGCTCGTCGTGGAAACGGCGGGCAAGCTCAAACGCACGCCGCGCAATGACCTGTTGCAGGGCAAGCTGGTGGGCAGCTGTTTCTTTGAGCCGTCCACCCGTACCCGCCTGTCGTTCGAGACCGCGGTACAGCGCCTGGGTGGCGACATCATCGGCTTTGCCGATGGTGGCAATACCAGTGCCAAGAAGGGCGAAACGCTGGCCGACTCCATCAAGATCATCAGCTCCTACGCCGATGCCGTGGTGATGCGTCACCCCAAGGAAGGCGCGGCGCGTCTGGCCAGCGAGTTTTCCAGCGTACCGGTGATCAACGGTGGCGACGGTTCCAACCAGCACCCCACGCAAACCCTGCTCGACCTGTTCACCATCCGTGAAACCCAGGGCACGCTGGAAAACCTGACCATTGCCTTTGTCGGCGACCTGAAATACGGCCGCACCGTGCATTCGCTGACCCAGGCGCTGTCGCTGTTTGGCGCACGCTTCTATTTTGTCGCGCCGGAACAGCTGGCCATGCCGGACTATATCTGCGAGGAGCTGGACGAAAAGGGCATCGAATACACCATTGTCGACAGCCTGGACGATGTGATCCCGCTGGTGGACATCATGTACATGACCCGGGTGCAGCGCGAACGTTTCGACGAAACCGAGTTCAAGAAAATCCAGGGCCAGTTCGTGTTGCGTGCCGACATGCTCAAGAGCGCGCGCACCAATATGAAGGTGCTGCACCCGCTGCCACGGGTGGATGAAATCACCGTGGATGTGGATGCCACCCCGCATGCCTACTATTTCGAGCAGGCCAAGAACGGTGTGTTTGCCCGTCAGGCGCTGTTGTCGCTGGTACTGAACGAAACCGTATAAATCAGGGAAGGAAACATCATGCAATACACCCGTACCGTTGAAGCCCTGAAACAAGGCACCGTCATCGACCATATCCCGGCCGGCCAGGGGGTCAACATCCTGCGCCTGTTCAAGCTGGCGGAAACCGGCGAGCGCATTACCGTGGGGCTGAACCTGTCGTCCCGCCACATGGGCGCCAAGGACATCATCAAGGTGGAAAACGTGGCGCTGACCGAAGAACAGGCCAATGAGCTGGCGCTGTTCGCACCCAAGGCCACGGTCAATGTCATCGATAATTTCGAAGTGGTGAAGAAGCACAAGCTGGAGCTGCCGGAAAGCATCGAAGGCATTTTCGCCTGCCCCAACTCCAATTGCATCTCGCATGCCGAGCCGGTGAAGAGCCATTTCTTCGTCAAGGCACAGGCCAAAGACATCAAAATGAAATGCAAGTATTGCGAAAAGGTGTTCAGTAAGGATATTGTTGCAGTCGTGCGCTAAGTCGTGCAGAGGAAGAGAATAGAGAACTTCAAGAACGGACGCTGTTTCAACAGCGCAGCAGCTAGAACAGAAAACGCCGCAGGCAACTGCGGCGTTTTTCTTTTTCTCGCCTTCGGTAAGGAAGGCGAGGCTCCCTTACAGGGTAAGGGCGGGGGGAAAGGGAGTAGACGGGAAGGCTGTCGGATCAACACGTTGATGAAGAGGCCCGGCTTTGCCGGGTCCTGTGGAGTTTTAGCAAATCACATTGCCAACAGCCTGACGCCGCAGGCAACTGCGGCGTTTTTCTTTTTCATCAATGCCCTGTGCGGCTTACAGCGGGCCCTCGCTCTGGCCGCTGATGAATTTCTGCATGTAGACCAGGTCCAGCCAGCGGCCAAACTTGAAGCCCACTTGCGGCAGCACGCCCACCTTGATGAAGCCCAGTTTTTCGTGGAAGCGGATCGAGCCTTCGTTGGCGGCGTCCACCGCGCCCAGCATGGTGTGCTTGCCCAGTGCCTCGGCGCGCGGGAACAGCGCACTGACCAGGGCACTGCCTATGCCCTTGCCACGGGCGGCGGGTGCCAGGTGCACGCTGTGTTCCACGGTAAAGCGGAAACCGGGGCGCGGGCGGAAATCGCCGAAGCTGGAAAAGCCCAGAATTTCGCCCTGTTCTTCCGCCACCAGCACCGGGTAGCCGGCGGCCAGCCGGTCCTGGAACCAGATGGCAAATTCACCGGGGTTGAGCGGGTCGTCGTTGTAGATGGCGGTGGAGGTGGCAATCACCTCGTTGTAGATATCCAGGATGACGGCCAGGTCTTCCAGCTTGGCATCACGTATCTGCATGTTTTCTCCTGTCATGAGCTAGTCCGGCGCGTCGCGGTGGGACGCGCCAGGGCGGATCGAAGCGTCCGCTCAGCCGGCCTTGCCGGCGGGTTCGGTTTTCTTGCGCGGTGCGCGTTTCTTGCGTGGTGCCGCTGCGGGCGGCGGATTTTCCGGCGGGGCGGCGGGTGTGACCGGGGCGGTCACGGTCGGTTCGGCCGCCTCGCCATCCTTGATGCGGATTTCACTGTGCAGCTTGGAGCCGTTGCGTTGTTCCTGCACGCTGAGGAAGTCCAGCTTCTTCACCATTTGCGACAGGCGCGAATGGCCGTAATTGCGCGGGTCGAAGGAGGGATCGTTCTTGGCAATGTAGGAGCCGACCGCCGACAGTTCGGCCCAGCCGCTTTCGCGCGCCACGGCATCGATGGCCGAGGTGAACATGGCCTGCAGCGGGTGGACTTCCTTGGCCAGCACCGGTTTGCTCTTGCTCTGGCGGGTGGTGCGGGTGCGCGGCTTGTCGTTGCTGGCGACGGCTTCCGGTGCTTTTTCCGGGCGCAGGATTTCGGTAAACACGAATTTGTCGCAGGCGGCGATAAAGGGGCGCGGCGTCTTGGATTTTTCACCGATGCCGATCACGGTCAGCCCGCCTTCGCGCAGGCGGGTGGCCAGCCGGGTGAAATCGCTGTCGGAGGACACCAGGCAGAAGCCATCGAAATTGCCGGTGTACAGCAGGTCCATGGCGTCGATGATCAGCGCCGAGTCGGTGGAGTTCTTGCCACTGGTGTAGGCAAACTGCTGGATGGGGTGGATGGCGTGCTTGTGCAATACCTCTTTCCAGCTCTTGAGCTGGGTGGTGGTCCAGTCGCCATAGGCGCGCTTGACGATGGCCGTGCCGTATTTGGCCACCTCGGCCAGCAGTTCGGCGGTGAGGCTGGCCTGGGCGTTGTCGGCATCGATCAGGACGGCGAGTTTGCGGTTTTCCATGCAGTTGCTTCCGGTCGGGGAATGCGGCCATGCTAAGCCCGACAGCGGCCGGCGTCAAAAGACCGCGCCGGTTTTGATCGAATGCTTGGCTGGCTGGCACGCCGTTTGCTCTGTATTGCCTGGCATATCGCCCAACAGGAGGTTACGCCATGCCCTTCTTTTCAAGCCCGCGCAAGCATACCCCGGCTGTGCAGAAGACCAGTGAAATCGTGATGTTCAACTATCGGCGCCCGGTGCGTGCCCGCCAGGTGGCGCTTGGCAGCAGTGGCCGGCTGTGGCTGGTGGAAACCCTGGATGCGGTACACGGCATCTGGGTGTGGCAGGACGAGTACAACGGTGTGGACCAGGCGCTGGATGAGGCGCGTCGTCTCAGCCTGATGCTGTCGTGACAGGCTGCGCCTTGAAACGGTGCGTGTTTTCCCCGAAATCGGGATTTTTTGATCAAAAAAAGGGCGCGGATGAGCTCATCCGCGCCTGAACCACCCTCTCTTTACTGCTACAACACTCACAAAACCATCAGGCTACCTTGCGTTTGCCGGCCGCTTGGCGGAAACGCTGCAGCAAGCTCTGCTGCCGTTCGCCAGCCTGCTTCCAGGCAGCTTCCTTGACATGGCCAAAGCCACGCACGCCTTCGAATAGCTTGATCAGCTCTACCGCCGTGGCCAGGTTGTCGGCATTCAGCCCGTCCAGCACGCTGTGGACCTGTTGTTCGAATTCGCCAATCAGCTGGCGTTCCAGCTTGCGGTCGGCCTGCCAGCCAAACGGGTCGAGTACGCTGCCACGCAGGAAGCGCAGTTTGGCCAGCAGCTTCATGCCGTGGAGCAGCCAGGGGCCGAAAGCCACTTTTTTCGGCTGATGGCCGGTGATCCAGCCGGCACCGATATGGAAGCGTAGCCGGTAGTCGCCGTCGAACTGGCTGGCCAGCTCGCGCAGGAAGTCGCCATCGGTATACAGGCGGGCCACTTCGTACTCGTCCTTGTAGGCCAGTACATGGAAGTAGCCACGGGCCACCGCCAGTGCCAGCGCGCTGCTGGCCGGGTTCACTGCCTGCTCGGCACGGACCACCTGTTCCACCAGCGCCTTGTAGCGTTCGGCCAGCGCCTGGTTCTGGTAGGCCACCAGCTCCTTGGCACGGTGGTGCATGACCCCGTCCACGGTTTCACGTGGAACAAACTGCACCACGGAAGAGGGATTGACCAGCGCTTCCACCCGCGCCGGGTCGTGCGCGGCATGACGGCCCCAGATAAAGGCCTGCTGGTTGAACTTGACCGCGGCACCGTTCAGGCGAATGGCTTCCATCAGCGCCTCTTCGCTCACCGGCACCAAACCCCGCTGCCAGGCATAGCCCAGCATGAACATATTGCTGGCAATGGCATCGCCCATCAGCGCGGTGGCCAGGCGGGTGGCGTTGACTTCCCAGAAACGGCCGGCGCCGACCGATTCGATCACTGCGTCCTTCATGGCGCGGCTGGGGAAGCGCACGTCCGGGTTTTTCAGGAAGGCGCTGGTGGGCGATTCGTAGCTGTTGACGATGGCGTGGCTGAAGCCTTCGCGCATCTTGGCCAGTGCTTCTTCGGCAGCGGTCACCACCAGGTCGCAGCCCAGCACCAGGTTGGCATCACCAGCGGCAATGCGTACCGCGTGCAGCTGCTGCTGGCTGTCGGCTATGCGCACGTGCGACCACACCGAGCCACCCTTTTGCGCCAGGCCCGCCATGTCCAGCACGGTGACGCCCTTGTGGTCGAGATAGGCGGCCATGCCCAGTACCTGGCCGATGGTGACGACGCCGGTGCCGCCCACGCCGGTAATCATGATGCTGAACGGTTCATGCAGAACTGGAATCTGCGGTGCGGGCAGGGCGGGCATGGCTTCCAGCGTGGCGGCGGCCGGGCTTTGCTTTTTCAGCTTGCCACCCTCGACGGTGACAAAGCTGGGGCAGAAGCCTTCCACGCAGGAGTAGTCCTTGTTGCAGCTGGACTGGTCGATCTTGCGCTTGCGCCCCAGTGCTGTTTCCACCGGCAGTACCGACAGGCAGCCGGATTTCTTGCCGCAGTCGCCACAGCCTTCGCACACTTTTTCATTGATGAAGGCGCGCTTGGCCGGGTCGGGATATTCATTACGTTTGCGGCGGCGGCGTTTTTCGGCGGCGCAGGTCTGGTCGTGAATCAGGATGGTGGTGCCGGCGGTGTCTCGCAGCTCTTTTTGCAGGCGATCCAGTTCGCGGCGGTGAAATACGTCCACGCCGGCGGCCAGCCCCTGCACGCCCTGGTATTTTTCCGGCTCGTCACTGGTGATGACGATGCGCTTGACACCTTCGGCCGCCAGCTGGCGGGTCATCATCGGTACATCCAGATAACCGTCCACATGCTGGCCGCCGGTCATGGCCACCGCATCGTTGTACAGAATCTTGTAAGTGATGTTGACCTTGGCGGCCACCGCGGCGCGGATGGCCAGCAGGCCGGAGTGGAAGTAGGTGCCGTCGCCCAGGTTGGTGAAGATGTGCTTGGTGTTGGTGAACGGTGCCTGACCGACCCAGGTGATGCCCTCGCCACCCATCTGGGTAAAGGTCTTGGTGCTGTCGCCTTCGATCCAGTGTGCCATGTAGTGGCAGCCGATACCGGCTACGGCGCGGCTGCCTTCCGGCACGCGGGTGCTGGTATTGTGCGGACAGCCGGAGCAGTAGTGCGGCACGCGGGCAATGGCCTCGCGCGGCTGGACCAGCTGGGCTTCTTTTTCGTCGTAGAACTTCAGCCGGTCGTGAATCACCGGGCTGTCAAAAATCAGTGCCAGGCGGCTGGCGATGGCACGGGCAATCATCGCCGGGGTCAGCTCGCCGGCCGCCGGCAGCAGCCAGTCGCCGTGCGGCAGCGCCCATTCGCCTTTTTCGGCAAACTTGCCCACCACGCGCGGGCGTACGTCGTCGCGCCAGTTATAGAGTTGTTCCTTGAGCTGGTATTCGATGATCTGGCGTTTTTCTTCCACCACCAGGATTTCATCCAGCCCTTCGGCAAACTGGCGCACGCCTTCCGGTTCCAGCGGCCACACCATGCCCACCTTGAAGATGCGCAGGCCGATGTCGGCGGCCAGCGCCTCGTCGATGCCCAGGTCGTCCAGCGCCTGCATCACGTCCAGATAGCTCTTGCCACAGGTGATGATGCCCAGCCGCGGTTTGGGCGAATCCAGGGTGATGTGATTGAGCTTGTTGGCGCGGGCATAGGCCAGCGCGGCATACAGGCGGTGGTGCAGCACGCGCTTTTCCTGCACCAGCGGCGGGTCGGGCCAGCGGATGGACAGGCCGCCTTCCGGAATGGGGAAGTCCTGCGGAATGACAAAGTTGAAGCGTTGCGGCGAGATGTCCACTACCGCCGAGCTTTCGATGGTGTCGGAAATGGCCTTGATCGAGACCCAGCAGCCGGAGTAGCGGCTCATGGCCCAGCCATGCAGGCCGAAGTCGATGACCTCCTGCACGCCGGACGGGGATAGCACCGGAATCATGCTGGCGGCGAGGATGTGGTCGGACTGGTGCGGAAAGGTGGAGGATTTGGCCGCGTGGTCGTCACCGGCCACCAGCAGCACACCGCCCTTGGCACTGGTGCCGGCCACATTGCCGTGCTTGATCACATCGCCGGAGCGGTCCACGCCGGGGCCCTTGCCATACCACATGGCGTAGACGCCATCGTATTTGGCCCCCTCGAACATATTGACCTGCTGCGTGCCCCACACGGCGGTGGCGGCCAGGTCTTCGTTCAGGCCGGGCTGAAACACCACATTGTGCGCCTTGAGATAGGGCTCGGCCTTCTGCATGGTCTGATCGACATTGCCCAGCGGCGAACCGCGATAGCCGGTGACATAGCCGGCGGTGTTCAGCCCGGCGGCACGGTCCAGCTCCTGTTGCAGCATGGGCAGGCGAACCAGCGCCTGGATGCCGGTCATCAGCACCTGGCCGGTGGCGGCGGTGTATTTTTCTTCCAGATCAACATGACGGATGGACATGGTTTCTCCTCCTGCCGTGCGGGGCCGGACCGGTAAGGTGGCCGGCGCGGCCTGCGGCTTGTTCTCGCTTGTGGCGGCGGCGGGTTTTCTCCTGGGGAAAACGCACGCCTTTCTTTATGTTGTAGGCCGTAATCCTGCTGGCCGGGTGGCATTCTCCATGCCTGGGCGCAGCCGATGGCAGCTATGTGGCGGACTCTAACTTACGTTTACGTCAACGTCAAAGGTCTTGACGCACAGTGCCGCACAGTGCGGCGATTGTGCCAGTGCAGCATGGGTGTGCCGATATTGTTTTCGTGGCAGAACAGCATGTTATCGGGCTGATGGTTTCTTCAGGCCGGCCAAGCCGTTAAGCTGTCGCGTTAAACCCCTTCTGCATCGAGTCTGTCATGTCTTCCGCCCAGTCCCGGCAGGACGCCACCCGCGGCGTGCTGTTTACCTTTGTCGCCTTTGTCATCTGGGGCCTGTTTCCGCTGTACTGGAAGCCTTTGCACCATATCCCGGCCTTGCAGATTCTCTGTCACCGCATTGTCTGGTCAGCCCTGTTCGTGGCCGGCATCCTCACCGTGCGCCACAACTGGGCCTGGCTGGGCGAGGCGGTGCGTCAGCCGCAAAAGCTGGCCATTTTCGGCCTGTCCTCGCTGATGCTGTCGCTCAACTGGCTGATCTATATCTGGGCGGTGAATGCCGGCCATGTGGTGGAGGCCAGCCTTGGCTACTTCATCAACCCGCTGTTCAATGTACTGCTGGGACGGCTGTTTCTGGCGGAAAAACTCACGCCCATCCAGCGCAGCGCCGTGCTGCTGGCAGCGGCCGGTGTGGCCTGGATTACCTGGACTAGCGGCACCGTGCCGCTGATTGCCCTGTCGCTGGCCGCCACCTTCGGCCTGTATGGCTTGCTGCGCAAGAAAGCGCCGCTGGCCTCGCTGGAGGGGCTGGCGCTGGAAACCTTCCTGATGGCACCGCTGGCGCTGGCGGCCTTGTTGTGGTTCCAGTGGCAGGGGCAGGGTGCTTTCCTGCACGAGGCGGTCGGCAGCGATGTGCTGCTGGTGGGGGCCGGGGTGGTTACGGCGGTGCCGCTGCTGTTGTTTGCCGCCGGCGCGCGCCGGCTGAAGCTGGCCACCGTGGGCCTGATCCAGTACATCGGCCCCACCATTCAGCTGGCGCTGGGGGTGTGGCTGTTCGGTGAGCCATTCGACAGCGCCAAATTGCTGGGCTTCTGCCTGATCTGGCTGGCCTTGCTGCTGTATTCGGCCGCCGGCCTGCTGTCCATGCGCCAGCAAAAGCGCAGCGCTGCCACCGCCTGAACGCCATGGCAGCCTGCTGTTCGCGCAAGCCCGGCCATGCCGGGCTTTTTGCTGATGGCGGTACGCAGGACATTGTCGTTGACCCCGCCACGGTTCGGGCAGAAACTGCCAGTTTGCCGGCGATGGCGCTCATGAAGTGCCAGTGACAGGCCGTAGCCAAAGGAGAAACATGCAACATCCCCGCGATTTTTTCCGCCAGCTGAATCAGCAATACCTAGCCGTGCACCGCGCCAAAGAGGCGCTGTTCTGGTCTACCTACATGGGGACGTCCGACGACCATGCCGGTTTTGGCCGTGCCGAAACCGCCTACAAGGATTTCATTTCCAGTCCCGAACGGCTGCAGCAGACCCGCGCCATGCTGGAGGCCGCCCGCGCCTTGCCTGCCGATGCGGAGCAGGCCGGCTTGCTGCATGGCCTGCAAGGCTGGCTGGCCCTGTTTGAAAGCAACATCATCGACAATGATGTGGCGCGCCAGCATATGGCCCGGCTGATCGAAATGGAGGCCGCGCTGTTTGCCCGCCGGCAGTCGTACCGCCTGCGTCACCGCAACGAGCACGGCCAGTGGGAAGACGCCACGCTCGGCACGCTGCTGACCAATATGGCCACCAATCCGGACGAGGCCTGCCGCAAAAGTTCACATGAAGCCTTGCTGCAGCTGGAGCAATGGGTGCTGGACAATGGCTTGCTGGATATCGTGCGTCAACGCAACGCCTTTGCCCGCGCCCTGGGTTACCGCGACTATTTCGACTACAAGGTGCAGAAAAACGAGCGGATGACGCCGGAAGCGCTGTTCGCCATTCTGGACGACTTCGAGCAGCGTACCCGTCAGGTCAACGAAAATGCACTCAAGCAGCTGGCCAGCAACAAGGGCGCCAGTGCGCTGGAGGCCTGGAATCTGCGTCACCACATGAGTGGCGATGTCACCCGCCAGATGGACCCTTACCTGCCGTTTGCCAAAGCGGTGGAGCGCTGGCTGGAAAGCTTCCGCCGGCTGGGCATACAGTATCGCGGTGCGCTGCTGCAACTGGACCTGATCGAGCGCAAGGGCAAATACCAGAACGGTTTTTGCCATGGTCCGCAACCCAGCTATGTCGATGAGCAGGGCCGCTGGGTGCCGGCGCACATCAACTTTACCTCCAATGCCGCGCCCGACCAGGTGGGCAGCGGCGACCGCGCCATCAATACCCTGTTCCACGAGGGGGGTCATGCGGCGCATTTTGCCAATGTGACGCAGAATGCACCGTGCTTCTCGCAAGAGTTCGCACCGACCTCCATGGCTTATGCCGAAACCCAGTCCATGTTCTGCGACAGCCTGCTGGGCGATGCCGACTGGCTGGCGCGCCATGCGCGCAACCGCCAGGGCGAGGCCATGCCCGAGGCGCTGATCCGCGCCGGCATCGAAGCCAGCCAGCCTTATCGCGCCTTCATGGAGCGCATGATCCTGCTGGTGGGCTACTTCGAGGCCGCGCTCTACCAGCTGCCGGATGATCAGCTGAGCGCCGGGCAGGTATTGCAACTGGCCCGCAGCAGCGAACAGCGCATCCTGGGCATCGCCTGCAGCCCGCGCCCGTTGCTGGCCATACCCCATCTGTTGAACCAGGAATCGGCGGCGTCCTATCATGGTTATCTGCTGGCCAATATGGCGGTGTATCAGACCCGCGCCCATTTCCTGCGCCAGTATGGCTATCTGACCGACAACCCGGCCATCGGCCCGGCACTGGCCGAGCATTACTGGGGGCCGGGCAACAGCATCAGCCACGATGCCACCTTGCAGAGCCTGACCGGCGAGCCGTTCAATGCCCGTTATCTGGCCGACGAATGCAATCGCAGCGTGGAGCAGGCCTGGGCCGATGCCCGGCAGCAGATGGCCGCCGCCGCCAGCCGCCCTTATCCCGAGCCGGCGGCGACCGGTCTGGATGCCCGTATCCGCCTGGTGCATGGCGATGCGCTGATTGCCGACAACAGCCAGGGCGATGCCGCCATGTGCCGGCAGTTTGAACAATGGGTGGCCACGCACTATCCGGCCAGCATCACTTGATATCCTGATACTGTTTGCCCCTGCCACCATGAGGCCCCGCCATGTCTGACACGCTTGCACTGGAATTCGACTGTGACCTTGCCCGGCTGGAGCGGGACATGATCCATCACTATCTGAGCCAGCAGTCCTACTGGGCGGCCGGCTTGCCGCGGGATGTGTTTGAGCGCTCGCTGGCCGGCTCCTTGTGTTTTGGCGTGTATGTCGCTGGCAAACAGGTGGGATTTGCCCGCATGATTACGGATCAGGCCACCTTTGCCTATCTGGCCGATGTGTTCGTGCTGCCGGACTGGCGCGGGCGTGGTATCAGCAAGGCATTGCTGGCACATATCATCGCTTATCCTGCCTTGCAGAATCTGCGACGCATGCTGCTGGCCACGGCCGATGCGCACGGCCTGTATGCGCAATTCGGCTTCACCGCATTGTCACGGCCCGAATACATGATGGAGCGGCTGGAGCAGCAGGTATATCAGCGACTGGCAGCCGCGGTGGCCACACCGGGCGGTACACAAGGATAAGAGCTTATGGAGCTGGCCAAACAATGGCTGCAAGGCAAGGGTGTCGAGTTGGGGCGGGGCGCGCATAATCCGCTGGCTCCGGCCGATTGCATCAATGTCGCCCCATGCAATGGGGTGGACTATATCGATGAGCGTGATCTGCTCGACTATCAGCGCAGCGCAGCAGAGCAGGAAAAATACGGCCATGCGGTCGCTCAGGTCGATATTGTGGCCGAAGCTACCGACCTGCCATTACCCGATGGTGAACTCGATTATGTCGCCAGCTCGCATGTGCTGGAGCATGTGCCGGACATCTTCCGCGCCTGGCTGGAGTGGGGACGGGTGCTGCGCCCCGGTGGCATCAACTTCATGATCGTGCCCAAGCGCGATGCCATTGCGGAAGACAGCGTGCGGCCGATCAGCGGGCTGGAAGCGCATGTCGAGACCTTCCTGCAAGGTGTGAATCCAGACTCACTGCCTCCGTCACTACCATGGCGTGGCCACTACCATGTATTCACCCTGCAAGGCCTGTTTGCTGCGCTCAACTGGTTTAACCAGCAGGGCCTGGGCTGCTGCTGGCTGCTGGAGGCGCAAGAGGAAAGCGACAGCAAGATCGGCAACGGCCATACCCTGGTGCTGAGCAAACAGCACACCCTGCCGCCGCTGGAAGACTGTATCAGCCAGCTGGGTGCAGCCTTCCAGAACGAACGCTATGCCGAGGCAGCCTTGCTGGCACGCCAGGCCCTGTCGCTCAATTTCCGCATTCACGAAGCCTGGTTCATCCTGGCCATGTCGCAAGTGCAATTGGGAGACCGCCGTGCGGCGGGACAGTCGCTGACCCAGGCGCTGGTGTTGCAGCCCAAGCACGCCGAGTACCGCAATGTGTACCAGCAATTGCAGGGCCAGCCCTTCAGCTATCCGTTGAGCCTGGTCGACTACCTGGCGCGCCTGCTATGACCGGCAAGCAGTTCTGGACCGACCCCTACCAGACCACGCTGAGCACCACGGTGACGCAGGTGGATGGCGCGCAGCTATGGCTGCAGGACACCATCTTCTATGCCTTTAGCGGCGGACAGGAAAGCGACGCCGGGACGATAGGCGGCTGGCCGGTGCTGCAGGCTGACACGCAGGGGCTGGACATCGTCTATACCCTGCCGGCCGGGCATGGCTTGCAGGCAGGTGATGCGGTGCCGGTGCAGATCGACTGGTCACGGCGCTACCGGCTGATGCGGCTGCACTTTGCTGCCGAGCTGACGCTGGAAACCATCTACCGCGATTTTGCCGGGGTGGAAAAGATCGGCGCGCACATCGCCGCGGACAAGGCGCGCATCGACTTTGCCCTGCCCGAACCCATCACCCCGCACCTGCCGGCCATCACGGCCAAAGTGCAGGGCCTGATCGATGCCGACAGCGCCATCATCAGCGCCTTCTCCGACATGGAAGCCCAGCGGCGCTACTGGGAAGTGCCGGGTTATTGCCGGGTGCCCTGCGGTGGCACGCACCTGCGCCGTACCGGCGAGGTGGGGCGTATTGCGCTCAAGCGCAAGAATATCGGCAAGGGCAAGGAGCGGGTGGAAATCACCCTGCTGGAGAATGACGCATGCTAGGCAGCTGTCTGTGTGGCGCAGTCACTTATGAAGTGGATCAACTGGACCTGCCCATTACCCACTGTCACTGCCTGACTTGCCAGAAAGCGCATGCCGCGCCCTTCGTGCCAACGGCCGGAGTATTGCGCCAGCATTTCCGCTGGCTGCGCGGCGAGGACCAACTGGGCAGTTTTCAGTCCTCACCCGGCAAGCTGCGCCATTTCTGCCGCCAGTGTGGCAGCCATCTGCTGGCCGAGCGCGAAGGCCGCCCCCATGTCATCCTGCGCGTGGCCACGCTGGACGAGGCACCCGCACAGCAGGCCAGCCAGCATATCTGGACCAGTCACACCCGACCCTGGCTGGAGGTGGACAATCTGCCGTGCTGGCCGGAATGGCCGCCGGGCAGGTAAGCTGGCTGTTTTGTGCGATAGCGGCAGTGCCCGCACACGGGCCGCTGCCATGACGGGATAATCATGTGGTATGACCTTGCCGCCGTAGGCGCGGCAACCTGCTGGGCCTGGGGCGCCATTCTGGGGGCCGGCCCGGCCATGCATTTTGGCCCCTTCACCTTTACCCGCCTGCGGCTGAGCCTGATGACGCTGCTGCTGGGCGGCATCAGCCTGGCCAGTGGCGGCTGGCACAGCATGCACTGGGCCAATGTGCTGCCGGCCTTGCTCTCCGGCCTGACCGGCATCTTTCTGGGTGACACCCTGTATTTTTCCGCGATGAACCGGCTGGGGCCGCGCCGTTCCGGCCTGCTGTTTGCTACCCATTCGGTGTTCTCCGTGCTGCTGGGCATGCTGTTTCTGCAGGAAAAACTCAGCCTGGCCGGTTTTTTCGGCAGCGTGATGGTGTTTGGCGGGGTGATGCTGGCGGTGGCCTTTGGCCGCGGCAAGCAGCACAGCAAGGCCTGGGAGCATCCGGCGCAGTTCAAGCTGGGCGTGGCACTGGGCATGGCGGCGGCACTGTGCCAGGCGCTGGGTACCTTTTTTGCCAAACCGGCCATCGCCGGCGGGCTGGAGCCGGTGACCGCCTCGGCCATCCGCATGGGCGTGGCTTGTCTTGTGCATAATCTGCTGTGGCTGGGCGGCCTGCCGCTGGCCAGGAGCCGTGGTGCCTATACGCCGCGCATGCTGGGGCAGACGGCGCTGAATGGCCTGGTGGCGCTGGGCCTGGGCATGACGCTGATCATGCTGGCACTGCAACATGCCAATGTGGCCACGGTGGGCATGCTGTCGGCGCTGAGCCCGGTATTGATCCTGCCCATGTTGTGGCGGGTGTACAAACAACCCCCGGCGGTGGCCGCCTGGCTGGGGGCCTTGCTCAGCTGTGCCGGCACGGCCTTGCTGGTATTGCGCTAATTTTACCCGGCTGCCATTTCCTGCCATGGCGGGGGGCAGGGTATGATGACGAGGCTGGCCGCCGCGCCAGCGCTGTTTCCCGATGGCAATGGCACGGTGCCCTTGCCCGCACGCATGACGGATCGCCGATGATTTCCCATATCCAGTCCAGCCTGACTGAAGCGCAAAGCGCACTGAACAATCTGCTGGCCAATCCCCAGGCACTGGCCAGCATCGAGGCCGCTGCGCAGCAGCTGATTGCCAGCCTGGCGGCCGGTGGCCGCATCTTTTCCTGCGGCAATGGTGGCTCCATGTGCGATGCCATGCATTTTGCCGAAGAGCTGACCGGCCGTTACCGCAACAACCGGCGCGGCATGGCGGCCATTGCCATTTCCGACCCCAGCCACATGAGCTGCGTGGCCAACGATTTTGGCTACGAGCATGTGTTTTCGCGTTATCTGGAAAGCCATGGCCGGGCTGGCGATGTGCTGATCGGCATCAGCACCAGCGGCAACAGCCAGACCATCGTCAACGCCGCCACGGTGGCGCGTGAGCTGGGCATGAAGGTGATCATCCTCACCGGCCGTGCCGCCACCCGGCTGGAACCGCTGGCCGACGTTTACGTCAACACCCCGGGCGGCCAGTATGCCGACCGCGTGCAGGAACTGCACATCAAGGTGCTGCATATCCTGATCGAGCTGGTGGAGCGGCATTTCTGCCCGGAAAACTATAGCCAATAAGCCAGACCGCCTTGCACTTCTAGCCAGTCACCTGTTTTTTATGCAAAATGACTTTTTGGCAAGCAAGGAGTCGTGCATGTCAGTGGCAAGATGGTGCATGGTGCCGGTCTGGATGATGGCCGCCGTGGTTCAGGCGGCCGAGCCGGCCAGCAAACCGGTGTTGCATCCGGGCAGCTGGTTCGAGCTGCAATCGGTCGACGCCTATTCCGGCAAGGAAATCAGTCATCAGCGTGAGGTGTTCAGTGGCTACCGCGGGCTTGATTACCGCTTTCAGGTAGAGGATTCAACCGGGCGTCGCTATGACATGCTGCGCGATGGTGATTACAACCTGCGGCTGCTGGATAAAAAAACGGGAACCGTTTTCAGCCTCGACATTTTCCATTGGCCGCTGAGCAGCGGCCAGTCCCACCATCTGAGTTACCAGCTGGCGGGCATCCCTTACGAGCAGGACGTCACTGTGGGGGAGAGCGAAACGGTGACAGTGCCTGCCGGCAGCTTTGTAGCCTACCCGATCCGCATCACTGGCCGCTGGCATCATGACGGTTACTCCGGGCCGCTTGCCGAAACCGACTGGTATGCACCGGCCATCGGTCATGTGGTCAAGCAGGAATACACCGATTTCAGCAATAAAAAGAATTATCGCGGTAACTGGGTGATCACCCAGCTGCAGGCATACCGGCTGGCGGGATCTGCCGCGCCCTGAAGCGCGCAAGCCGCGCTGGCGCTACTGATTGGCCCGCACCCAGCGGTGCCAGTGGCCGTACAGTTCCGGGTCGATGGCGGCAATCACCGAGCGCTTCCACACCGTATCGCTCCAGTAGTCATCGGTGTTCAGGCTGGCCAGGCGGCCGCCGGCTTCTTCCAGGATCACCGCGCCGGCAGCATAGTCCCACAGCCGCTGGCCGCCGTGCAGGTAGAGATCGTAACGGCCGGCGGCCAGAAAACACCAGTCCAGCGTGCTGGAGCCCATGCTGCGCTGGCTGCCGAACGGCGCCACGCTGCTCATGCGTGCGGCCAGCTTGCCGGAACGCAGGTATTTCACCTCCACCGCGGCAATGGCATCGCCCATGCTGTTGCGGGTGGTTTTCAGCGGCAGGCGCTGCTGGTTCAGCCAGGCACCCTGGCCGCGGCGGGCGTAGAACATTTCATCGGATACCGGGTTGTAGATCACCCCCAGCTCGCTGACACCACGCACCATCAGCGCCACCGAAATGGCAAAGTAGGGCAGGCCGTTGACGAAATTGGTGGTGCCGTCGATGGGGTCGACCACCCACAGGCCATCCGGATTGCCCAGCCACAGCGCATCCTGCTCTTCGCGGGTCATTTCCTCGCCCAGCACCGGGTGCGGCAGCACGGCCGGCAGTTTTTCCCCCAGCGCCTGCTGACAGGCCATGTCGGCCTCGGTGAACAGCGAGCCGTCGTCCTTGCGTGTTTTACCCACACGCAAAAAGCGCGGCATCACCTCCTGGCGGGCCACGTCACGGACAACTTGCATCACCTGTTCAAGCACCTGCATGGTGTTCTCCTGGGTATCCTGCCGCGCCGGCTCGCCGGCTTCTGGCAGAAACGACAACAGCGGCCATCCGGCCGACGTCAGTCAGTAAGGTAAACTGCATGGCCGCCGGCCATCGTACCAGCGGCATGATTGTCGTCTTGTCCACGTTGTGTAGCAGAAGGGGCAAGACGCTGCTGAAGCAAGTGACAGCGCCGGAGCAATCATGAGGGCCCATGGGTGCCATCATTTTTGCCACTTGCTAAAGATGGGTTGTTGCAACTGCAGCAAACAAAGCAAAATACCGTTATCACCACGGACTTTCAATACGCCATGCCAAGGTTTTTTATCGAAACACCGCTGGCGGCGGGGCAAACCCTGTCGCTGCCCGATGCCGTTGTCCGTCACATCCAGGTGCTGCGCCTGAAAGAAGGCGACAGCCTGACCCTGTTCAATGGTCAGGGCGGGGAGTATCAGGCCAGCTTGCTGTCGCTGCACAAGCGCGATGCCAGCTGTGAAATCACCCGCTTTGACGACATCAGCCGCGAGTCGCCGGTATGGCTGGGGCTGGCACAGGCCATTTCCAGTGGTGACCGCATGGAATTCACCCTGCAAAAAGGGGTGGAAATGGGCGTGTCGCTGTTTCAGCCGATTGCCGCCGAGCGCTCGGTGGTAAAGCTGTCCGGCGAGCGGGCCGACAAGCGGGTGCAGCGCTGGCAGGAAATCGTGCAATCCGCCTGCGAGCAGTGCGGGCGCAATACCCTGCCGCAGGTCTTGCCCATTCTCAGCCTGCATGAATGGCTGCAACAGCAGCAGGATGCCGATGCGCGGCTGATCCTGTCGCCGCTGGGGACACAGAAGCTGGCGGATATTGCCAGCGCACCCAAGCGGGCCTGGCTGATGGCTGGGCCGGAGGGTGGTTATTCCGCCCGCGAGGAGGCGGCGGCGCTGGACGCCGGCTGGACACCGCTGAAACTGGGCCCGCGCATCCTGCGTACCGAAACCGCCGCGCTGGCCGCGGTGGCGGCGGTGCAGGCGGTGTGGGGGGATTACTGTATCTAGAGCTTCGCCGTCGTTGCCAACTCCGGCAGGGAATTAAATTTTGAACCGCTTCGCGGTGCTGTTTTTCATGGCGGGGCAGCGACAAGGGTGGTTGTCATAACGCTGACGATGCATGACATTCCCCGTGGCGCGCGCCGTCGGAGCTGCGTTGGGCAAGGTTTTAAGCCGCTGCATGTTTGAGCCATTCGACGTTAGCGAATGGCGAGTTCGGCGGCGCCTTGCCCGGCGCGGATACGGCGGAAATACGCGCAACCCGGGGTCGCCTAGGGGTGCAGGGGAGCTGGCGAGGCAGCTCCCCTGCCTGCACGGCGGGCAGCCCCGCCATGAAAATCATCCCGCGCAGCGAACAAATGGTGGTTACAACTTGCGTATTGCTACTCCTGCCTGGCCTGGCAGGCAAGTGCAGCCAACAAAAAGCCCGGCAGTGCCGGGCTGGATGATGTCGATCAGAGCGCTACCTTGCTCAAGCCGTGGTGGCGATGTCCTGCTGGCGGTAAATCAGCTTGCCGGCCAGCAGCAGCTCCTGTTCGCCCAGGGTGAACTGCCCCGGGGGGGCCGCCCGTTCAAATACGAAACGCCGCTCCTGGTATTCGATCCAGGCGCTGATGGGCTGGTCCTGAAAGCGGCCGAGTATCTCCGGCGAACGGGCCGTTACCTCGGCCTCGCTCAGCCGTATCCCCTGCGGGGCCGCTGCGGCGTTTTCTTCCTGTACTTCCCAGTTGGCCTGGGCGACCGGTTGCGGCGTGTTGCGGGTGGCCATTTGCAGCCACAGGCGATACGCCCACAAGGGCAGCAGTACCCGGTGCACCCGCTTGTCGTCGGTGATGACGCAGGCAATGGGGAAGCGGTGCCGGCAGGCCGGGCAGGTGCCCTGCGCCGCCAGAAACAGCTTGTCCTGCTGCAGGCTGGCCAGGCCGGACATGTGTTCGCAACCCACCATGGCATGGCAGTGCGGGCAATGTTTGCCAAAGCGGCGAACCCGGTTGCCATTGGCAAAGGTCACCGGGAGATAACTGGAAATCGTGTTCTGTCTGGCCATTTACAAGCTGTCCACTTCGACGCCGTGCTGGCGGGATGGCGTGCAGTATACCCTGTCCGCCAGGGTGGCGGACAGGCAGGGTCCAGGGATGGTGCGCGGGCCGCTCACGCCAGGCTCAGCCGGCAGCACAGGCTGTGGCTGGCCCCGGCGGCCAGCAGGCGGCTGTCTTCGCCGGCATTGGCCGCTTCGATGCAGACAAAATCCTGCCAGCCCGTGTCCGGCAGGTCGGCAAGGCGTGCGGCCTTGTCCTGCCAGGGATTCCACACCACCACGCTGGCCGATCCGCTGCGGCTGATGCGCAGGCGGCGCTGCCATTGCGGGTCTTCCAGCAGCACGTCGGCCTCGCTGTAGACAATGGCATCGAATTCGCCCTGCAATGTCAGCGCCTGTGCCGGCAGGCGGCTGTAACGGCGGCCGACCTTGTCTTCGCACACCGCCCCCTCCAGCCCGTGCAGGCGGATGCGCCGGCTGTCGCCGACCGCCAGATAGCTGTGCAAGGCGGCGCTGAAGGTTTGCTCCTGCGTGCTGTCGTTGCGGGTGTGCAGGCTGATGTCGATGTGGTCGGACAGGGTGTACTCGAGAACGACAGCCAGGCCCTGCCAGTCCGGGCCTTGCAGTTTCACGTGAAACGCATCGCCTTCGCGCAGTACGGCCTGCAATGTCCATAACTGCTGGCGGGCCAGGCCGTGGGCCGGGGCGCCGTCATCCGTGGGGTGCGGACCAAACCACGGCCAGCATACCGGCACGCCGCCGCGGATGGCCTTGCCGGCTTGCAGTAGCGCTTGTGGCGACATATACAGCCAGGGTTGCTGACCATAAGGCTGGAAAGACAGCAATTGGCCACCCAGCAGGGACAGGGTGGCGCTGCAGCTACCGCTGTCCAGCTGCAACAGGGTGACATCGTTGCCCAGGGCAATCAGCCGGGCACCGGCGGGCAGGTTCATGGCCATATGGCTTCTCGTTGGCAGGAAAATGGGATGATCATAGCGCAATGGCGCGCCCTGATCTGTGGCGTAGCGACGCGGATGCGGGCAATGCTCTGGTCAGGGCGGTGGGAACAGGGCATGCTAGCGCACGGTGGTCTGCGCTGGATCAGTCTTTGCCCGGCCTCCGCAGTCTAGAATCCATCATCCTCCGACTTCATGGAAAACAAGGTGTCTGCCACAGCTCAACCGCGCTATCTGCGCATCAAGGAATACATTCTGGAAGGCATTCGCAAGAAGGAATTCCTGCCGGGTAACAAGATACCGCCGGAGCTGGAGCTGGCCAGGCAGTTTTCCGTGTCGCGCATGACGGTGAACAAGGCGGTGCGCGATCTGGCCGAAGCCGGCATCCTGCTGCGCTTTGCCGGTGACGGCACCTATGTGGCGGAACGCAAGGCGGAATCGCCGCTGCTGGACATCAACAATATTGCCGCGGAAGTGGAAGCACGCGGCCATACCCACAGCGCCGACGTGCACCAGCTGGAAACCATCTCCGCCGGCGAGGAAATCGCCCTGCAGCTGGGGGTGAAGGTGGGCACGCCGGTATTCCATTCCATCCTGGTGCACCGCGAGGACGGCCTGCCCATCCAGCTGGAGGACCGTTACGTCAATCCGGCCTGGGCGCCGGACTATATCCTGCAGGATTTCAGCCGGCGCACGCCTAATGAATACCTGATGGAGAGCTGCCCGCTGACCGATATCGAACACACGGTGGAGGCGGTGTTGCCCGATGCGCGCGAGCTGGCCATGCTGGACATCAGCGCCGGCGAACCCTGCCTGCTGGTGTTGCGGCGTACCTGGTCCTACAAGAATCTGGTCACCTTTGCCCGGCTGGTCCACCCCGGCGGCCGCTACAAACTGCGCTCGCAAAGCCGGGTCAAGAAATAAACTGCCTGCTTGACCGGGCTGGCCCGGTGCTTTGCACCACATGGCCCCGATCTGCTGCCGTGATTCTGTCACTCAGTTCGGCTATGCTGTCAGCGCACACCTGCGCTCTGCATTTTCCCAACTGCCAACACTGACAACAACATCATGGATACCCTGCTGCTACTCAAGGCGGCCATCCTCGGCATCGTCGAGGGGCTGACCGAATTCCTGCCCATTTCCTCCACCGGCCACCTGATCCTGGCCGGCGAATTGCTCAAGTTCAACGACGAGCGTGGCAAGCTGTTTGAAATCGTCATCCAGTCCGGTGCCATTCTGGCGGTGATCTGGGAATACCGTGCCCGCATTGCCAGCGTGCTGGCTGGTGCCCGGCACGATGCGGCGGCAAGACGCTTCATCCTCAACCTGGCCATTGCCTTCTGCCCGGCCGCGGCACTGGGCTTTCTGTTCAGCAAGGCCATCAAGGCCCATCTGTTCAACGCGCCGGTGGTGGCCAGCATGTTCATCATCGGTGCGCTGGTCATCATGTGGGCCGAGCGCCGCCAGCACAGCATCCGCGTGCAGACGGTAGAGGAAATGACACCGCTGGACGCGCTCAAGGTAGGCTGCGCCCAGGCTTTTGCGCTGGTGCCGGGCACTTCACGCTCCGGTGCCACAATTATCGGCGGCATGCTATTCGGCCTGTCGCGCAAGGCGGCCACCGAGTTTTCCTTTTTTCTGGCCATTCCCACGCTGATCATCGCCTCCCTGTATTCCCTCTATAAAGACCGGGCGCTGCTGGCGGTGGATGATCTGGGCATCTGGGCGGTGGGCCTGCTGTTTTCCTTTGTTTCGGCCTTTTTCTGTGTGCGCTGGCTGCTGCGCTTCATCTCCAGCCACAGCTTCATGCTGTTTGCCTGGTATCGCATCGTGTTCGGCATCATCGTGCTGCTGACCTGGCATTACGGTTGGGTCAACTGGGTGGATAGCTGAGCCACAGCCTGATAAATAATTGACTATACAAATACTGTTGGATTTATGACGCACCAAGGGAGCCGCCGGCTCCCTTTTTTATTTTCTTAAAACATTGAATTTATTGATTATTTGCATGATATTTGTTTGGTGAGTACCTCAGGTTGCGGTTGACATGGTTTCGTATCCGGTTTATTTGTATATACAAATCAGGAGCAGACATGACCCTCACACACGATAGCCCGCGCAGCCTGTGGCTCAATGCCCGGCTGGCCACCATGGACAGGCAGCATGCCGCGCCCTATGGCGCGCTGCACCAGCACGCACTGGTGGTGGAGCAGGGCCGTATTGCCGCCATCCTGCCGCAAGCTCAGCTGAACCCGGCCAGCTTTGACGGCGAGGTGGTGGACGTGGCCGGGCGCTGGATCACCCCCGGCTTTATCGACTGTCACACCCACCTGGTGTATGGCGGCAACCGCGCGGCCGAGTGGGAAAAGCGGCTGCAAGGTGTGCCATACCAGCAGATCGCCGCCGAAGGTGGCGGCATTGTCTCCACCGTGCGTGCCACCCGCGAACTGGACGAGGCAGCACTGGCGGCCGCCAGCCTGCCGCGCCTGCAGGCGCTGATGGCCGAAGGGGTGACCACCGTTGAAATGAAATCCGGCTACGGCCTGAACCTGGCCGACGAGCTGAAGCAGTTGCGCGTGGCCCGCCAGCTGGCGGCCAGCCAGCCGGTGGAAGTGTCGCCCACCTTGCTGTCGGCCCATGCGCTGCCGCCGGAGTTCGCCGGCAATGCTGATGGCTATATCGAGCATGTCATCCGCGACATTCTGCCGGCGGTGGCGGTGGAACAACTGGCCGAGGCGGTGGATGTGTTCTGCGAAAGCGTGGGTTTTTCCCCGGCGCAAACCCGCCGCGTATTCGAAGCTGCCCAGCAGCACGGCCTGCGGGTGAAGGGCCATGTCGAGCAGCTGTCCAATCTGCATGGTGCAGCATTGGTGGCCGAATTCGGCGGCCTGTCGGCCGACCATATCGAATACCTGGATGAGGCCGGAGTGGAGGCCCTGCACGTGGCCGGCACGGTGGCCGTGCTGCTGCCCGGTGCCTTCTACTTTTTGCGTGAAACCCAGAAGCCGCCAGTCGAACAGCTGCGGGCAGCTGGCGTACCGATGGCGGTGTCCACCGACCTCAACCCCGGCACCAGCCCGTTTGCCTCCATCCGGCTGGCCATGAACCAGGCCTGCGTGCTGTTTGGCCTGACCCCGGAAGAAGCGCTGGCCGGCACCACCCGCCATGCCGCGCAGGCGCTGGGCCGTGGCCATAGTCACGGCAAGCTGGCGCCGGATCACGTTGCCGACCTGCTGCTGTGGGATATCGAACACCCTGCCGAAATCGTCTACGGACTCGGCGTCAACCCGCTGGCCGAACGGGTATTCCGTGGCCAGCGTCCGGGCAAGGAAACAACACAATGACTCCAGACATGAAGCTGTGGACCGGCCGTGTGGATGCCGGTGAAGGCGAACTGGCACGGCGCTGGCACCAGCTGGCCACCCCGTTTGCCCCCGGCCTGCCAGCAGGCATCGGCATTGCCGGTTTTGCCTGCGACGAAGGCGTGCGGCGCAATCAGGGCCGTGTCGGAGCGGCGGCAGCCCCCGCCGTCATCCGCAAGGCGCTGGCCAATCTGGCCTGGCATCAGGCTTATCCGCTGTGCGATATGGGCGATGTGGCCTGTGACGATGGCGATCTGGATGCCGCCCATCTGCGGCTGGCGGCGGCGGTGGAACAACTGGCGCGTGCCGGACATTTTCCGCTGGTGCTGGGCGGTGGCCACGAAACCGCCTACGGCACCTGGCGCGGCCTCGCCGCAGCGCACCCGGACCAGGTGATCGGCATCATCAATTTCGATGCCCACTTCGACATCCGTGAAGCAGCCGAGGCCACCTCCGGCACGCCGTTTGCGCAGATTGCCGCTGACTGCTCCAGCGCAGGCCGTCCCTTCCATTACCTGTGTCTGGGCGTGGCCGAGCCATCCAATACCCAGGCGCTGTTTGCCCGCGCCGGTCAGCTGGGCGTGCAGTGGCTGCTGGACAGCGCGCTCAGCCAGGCGGGCCTGGCCAATGCGCAGCGTGCGGTGCAGGACTTCATCGACCAGGTGGACATCGTTTATCTCACCATCGATCTGGATGTGCTGCCCGCCAGCGTGATGCCTGCCGTGTCCGCCCCCGCCGCCATGGGGGTGGAGCTGCCGGTGGTGGAAGCACTGGTCACCGCCATCGCCGCCAGCGGCAAGCTGGCCGGGGCCGATCTGGTAGAGCTGAACCCGCAATTTGATATCGACAGCCACGGCGCGAAGACGGCGGCCCGGCTGGCGTGGAGTATTACCCGTCATCTGGTCAAGAACCGCTGACAAAACCGCGTAGAGAACCCGGGCCAAGGCGGCGCAACGCTGGAGCGGGGGTTTTGTCAGCGGTTCCCGGTAAGGAATTCAGGGCAGTTGCCCGACAACATGGCAGTACCAAGGAGACAGCAATGAGCGCAGCACAACAAGACAGCCGTTTCGACCCGACCCGAGTGATCCGCGCCCCGCGCGGCACCGAACTTTCCTGCAAAAGCTGGCTGACCGAAGCCGTCTACCGCATGATCCAGAACAATCTGGACCCGGAAGTGGCCGAGCATCCGCAAAGCCTGGTGGTATACGGCGGCATCGGCCGTGCCGCCCGCAACTGGGAATGTTTCGACACCATCCTGGACGTGCTCAAGCGTCTGGAAGACGACCAGACCCTGCTGATCCAGTCCGGCAAGCCGGTGGGCGTGTTCAACACCCATGCCGACGCGCCGCGCGTGCTGATTGCCAACTCCAACCTGGTCCCGCACTGGGCCAATTGGGAACACTTCAACGAGCTGGATAAGAAGGGCCTGATGATGTACGGCCAGATGACAGCGGGTAGCTGGATTTACATCGGCTCGCAAGGCATCGTGCAAGGCACTTACGAAACCTTCTTTGCCGTGGCCAACCAGCACTTCGACGGCAAGCCGCAGGGCCGCTGGATCCTGACCGGCGGTCTGGGTGGCATGGGTGGCGCCCAGCCGCTGGCTGCCACCATGGCCGGCTTCAGCATGATTGCCGTGGAATGCGATGAAACCCGCATCGACTTCCGCCTGAAAACCCGTTACGTGGACCGCAAGGCCACTACACTGGACGAGGCGCTGGCCATCATTGAAGACGCCAAGCAAAGCGGCAAGGCGGTATCGGTCGGCCTGCTGGGCAATGCCGCCGACGTGTTCACCGAGCTGGTGAACCGTGGCATCACCCCGGATGTGGTGACCGACCAGACCTCCGCGCACGACCCGGTACACGGCTATCTGCCGCAAGGCTGGACAGTGGAACAATGGCGCGCCAAGCAACAGACCGCCGCGGCTGAAATCACCGCCGCCGCCAAGAAGTCCATGGCCGTGCAAGTGCGCGCCATGCTGACCCTGCAACAGCGCGGTGCCGCCACGCTGGACTACGGCAACAACATCCGCCAGATGGCGCTGGAAGAAGGCGTGCAGAATGCCTTCGACTTCCCCGGCTTTGTTCCGGCCTATGTGCGCCCGCTGTTCTGCGAAGGCATCGGCCCCTTCCGCTGGGTGGCGCTGTCCGGCGACCCGGAAGACATCTACAAGACCGACGCCAAGGTGAAAGAGCTGATCCCGGACGATCCGCACCTGCACAACTGGCTGGACATGGCGCGTGAACGCATCAGCTTCCAGGGCTTGCCGGCACGTATCTGCTGGGTGGGCCTGAAAGACCGCGCCCGTCTGGGTGCAGCCTTCAACGAAATGGTGAAGAATGGCGAACTCAAGGCGCCAATCGTGATTGGCCGCGACCATCTGGACTCCGGCTCGGTGGCCTCGCCCAACCGCGAAACCGAAGCCATGCTGGATGGCTCGGATGCCGTGTCCGACTGGCCGCTGCTCAACGCCCTGCTGAATACCGCCGGCGGCGCCACCTGGGTGTCCTTGCACCACGGTGGTGGCGTGGGCATGGGCTTCTCGCAGCACTCCGGCGTGGTGATCGTGTGTGATGGCACCGACGAAGCCGCCAAACGCGTGGGCCGCGTACTGCGCAACGATCCGGGTACCGGTGTGATGCGTCATGCCGATGCCGGTTACGACATCGCCAAAAATTGTGCACGGGAGCAGGGCCTGGACCTGCCGATGCTCAAGTAAGCCGGGTAGAGAATGCCCGATCCGGCCTTAGCTTGCCGCGGGCATTCTTTGTGCAGAAGTCACGTGATCAGCGTCATGGCCCTGCCGGTTCAGGCAGGGCAGGCGCGACAACAAGAACATATCCGGCCCAGCCTGCGTGCATGCGGCGAGCTGACAATCAATAGAGACTGAAACCATGAGCATTCTGAATATCGTACCGGGCCAACTGACGCTGGCCGACCTGCGCCGCGTTTCACGTGAAACCGGCCTCAAGCTGCAACTGGACCCGTCCTGCCACGCCGGCATCGACGCTTCCGCCGCCACCGTGGCGCGTGTGCTGTCCGAAGGCCGCACCGCCTACGGCATCAACACCGGCTTTGGCCTGCTGGCCAATACCCGCATTGCACCGGACGAGCTGGAACTGCTGCAACGCTCCATCGTGCTGTCGCACGCCGCCGGTATTGGCGCGCCGATGGACGATTCCACCGTGCGTCTGGTGATGGCACTGAAAATCAACTCGCTGGCCCGTGGTTTCTCCGGCATTCGCCGTCAGGTGATCGAAGCGCTGGTCACACTGTTCAACCACGGCATCTACCCGGTGATTCCGCAAAAGGGTTCGGTGGGCGCCTCGGGCGACCTGGCTCCGCTGTCGCACATGAGCGCGGTGTTGATCGGCGAGGGCGAAGCCTTCGTCAACGGCCAGCGCGTACATGGCCGTGAGGCCATGCAGGCGGCCGGTCTGGAACCCATCACCCTGGCCCCGAAAGAGGGCCTGGCCCTGCTGAACGGCACGCAAGCGTCCACCGCCTTTGCGCTGGAAGGCCTGTTCGCAGCGGAAGACCTGTTTGCCTCCGCCGTGGTGGCCGGCTCGATGTCGGTGGAAGCCGCGCAGGGCAGCCGCACCCCGTTTGATGCGCGCATCCACGCCGTGCGCGGCCATGCCGGCCAGATCGACGCCGCCAGCGCCTACCGCGCGCTGCTGGAACACAGCGAAATCGAACACTCGCACGAAAACTGCGGCAAGGTGCAGGACCCGTACAGCCTGCGCTGCCAGCCGCAGGTGATGGGTGCCTGCCTGACGCAGATCCGCCACTCCGCCAGCGTGCTGCAAGTGGAAGCCAACTCGGTATCGGACAACCCGCTGGTGTTTGCCGACGACAACGACATCCTGTCCGGCGGCAACTTCCACGCCGAGCCGGTGGCCTTTGCCGCCGACAATCTGGCGCTGGCGCTGGCGGAAATCGGCTCGCTGTCCGAGCGCCGCATGGCACTGTTGATCGACAGCAACCTGTCCAAGCTGCCGCCCTTCCTGGTGAACAATGGCGGGGTGAACTCCGGCTTCATGATTGCCCAGGTCACCGGCGCGGCTCTGGCTTCGGAAAACAAATCGCTGGCGCACCCGGCCTCGGTGGACAGCCTGCCGACTTCGGCCAACCAGGAAGACCACGTGTCGATGGCCACCTTTGCCGGTCGCCGTCTGCGCGACATGGCCGGTAACACCGCCGGCATTCTTGCGGTGGAGCTGCTGGCTGCCTGCCAGGGTGTGGACTTCCGCGCCCCGCACAAGGCCAGCGCCAAGCTGGAAGAAGCCAAGGCCGAACTGCGTGCGCAGGTGCCGTTCTACGACAAGGACCGCTACTTCGCACCGGATATCGAGAAGGCCGCTGCGCTGGTGGCCAGCGGCAGTTACAACCGCTTTGTCGCGGCTGGCTTGCTGCCCTCTTTGTAAGCACGGCTAGTCATCAGGAGCTTGGCCCGGCACCGTGATGGTGGCCGGGCTTTTTTGCGTGTGCTGGTTTACAGCAGAAAGTAGCCCAGCAGGCCGGCCAGCAGCAGCGCCGGCAGGGAATACAGATGAAAGCGCAGCCAGATGCCGCGCTCTCCCGCCATGCGCAGGGCGATCAGATTGGCCAGCGAACCCAGCACACAGCCAAAGCCGCCGGCATTCACCGCATAGGCCAACACCTTGTAAGCACTGCTGTATTTCACCAGCAGGATGGTGGCAGGCACATTGCTGATCAACTGCGAAGCCAGCAGGGCGGTCAGGTACAGCCCGCCGCTATTCAGCCCGGCCACGGCGTCGGTCCAGTGGCGCAACAGCGGCAGCTGGGTGAGCAGGCGGATATCGACAAACATCAGCATGAACACGGCCAGCAGGCTCCAGTCCACCGCCAGCAACAGGGCCGGGCGCAGCAGGGCAATGCCGCCCAGCACCGCAGCCAGACCCCACAGCGCATGGCCGGATTCCAGCGCCACGATAAAGCCGCCATACAACATGGCGCAGCTCCATAGCAGCTGTGGCTGATAGCCGCTGGCGTCATCGTGCAGCTCGGTATGAAGGCGCTGGCCGGGAAACGCCAGTGCCGTGGCCAGTAACAGCAGCGCCATGCTGCCCAGTGCCAGCGGGGCCATCTGCCAGGTAAATGCAGTAAAGGACAGGCCGGACAGCTGCCACAGCAAGATGTTTTGCGGATTGCCAATCGGGGTGAGCAGCGAACCGGCATTCACCGCCAGCGCCTCGAAAATCACCAGCCGGCCAATGGGCAGCCCGGCCATGCCACGCAGGCCGAGGGTGAGCGGCACCACGATGAACAGCGCCACATCATTGGTGAGCACGGTGGACAGCAGGGCGGACATGGCCACCAGAAACAGCGCCAGCATCCGTTGGTTTGGCAGGCGGTTGATGATGAGGCGGCCCAGGTGGCCCAGATAGCCGCTGGACTCCACGCCCTTCGTCAGCAGCAGCAAGCCAGACAGGGTGGTGAGGGTGGGCCAGTCTATCCAGTGGATGAACTGACTGCTGGCCGCCGGCTGCGGCAGCCACAACAGCAACATCAGTAACAGCAGCACATGCAAGAGCCGGTCGCGCAGAAAGGGGCGCAACAGGGCAGGGAACAGCGGGCGGGGAAGGAAGGCAGACATGGCGGCAGCTTACGGGAAGGCTGCCGCCAGCAGCAAGGCGGCTGGGGCGAAACCGGCTCAGTCCTGTGCGCGCAGGTCGTCGCGCTTGATGGCCATGCCCATGGCAACAATCCAGGGAATCAGCAGCCAGCCGCCCAGGATATTGAGCAGGGCAATGGTTTTCAGGCGCGGGCTTTTCACCAGCCAGGCGGTAATGGTGGGAATCAGGTAGGCCGGCAGCATCACCAGCACATCGCCCAGCCACATGGCGGCGGTGACAAAATCCGGCTGGTTGGTGAAGGTGCCATACAGCCACAGCAGGAAGGCCAGAGCCAGCACGATGGCGCACAGGCCCTTGAGCAGATCGACAGTTTTCATGGCAGACAGGGTTGGTTCGGACAAGCGGCAAGAGTAATCACGGGCCGGGTGGTTTGGCAAACCGGCCGGTCAAATGTGCTGCAGAAAACCGTTCAGCTGGCGGTCAGCAGTTGTTCTACCCGCTGGCGCAGTGCGGGCAGGACCTCGGCGGCAAACCAGGGATTGCGCTGCAGCCAGGGATTATTGCGCGGGCTGGGGTGGGGCAGCGGCAAGATATGTGGCCAGCTGGCCTGCCAGTTGCGCACCGCTGTGGTGATATTGCCGGCATCCGGCAGATGCCAGGCCAGCGCATGCTGACCCAGTACCAGGGTCAGCTGCAGCGCGGGCAGCTGCTGCAGCAAGGGAACACGCCAGTGGGCGGCGCATTCCGGCCGTGGCGGCAGGTCGCCATGCGGGCCCGTGCCGGGATAGCAGAAACCCATGGGCAGAATGGCCACCAGCGTCGGGTCGTAAAACTGTGTGGCGTCCAGGCCCAGCCAGTCGCGCAGGCGGGCGCCACTGGCATCGTCAAACGGCAGGCCCGAGGCATGCACCTTGCGGCCGGGCGCCTGCCCGGCAATCAGCAGGCGGGCTGCCGGGTGCAGCTGCAGCACCGGGCGCGGGCCCAGGGGCAGCTGTGCCGCGCACAGCTGGCAATGGCGCACCTGATCAAGCAGGGTGATGTAGTCGGACATGTGGCTTGGCCGGTGAAGCAGTGCTGCTGTTTATGCGCCGCTGTGCGGTTACTGGCAAGTGGTTTTGCTTGCCGCACTGCCGTTCAGTGCGGGCGGCGTCCGCCCAGCTGGCTGATCAGCACGCTGGCCACGATCAGCGCCGCGCCGCTGATGGCCATGATGCCCAGTTGTTCGCCGGCCAGCGCACCCACCAGCCCGGCCCATACCGGCTCCATGGCATAGATGATGGTGGCGCGGGTGGCGGGGACGGTTTTCTGCGCCCAGTTCATGGCAATCTGGATGACGGCGGTGGCCAGCCCCATGCCCAGCAGGCTCAGCAGCAGGCCAGGCTGTGGCTGCGGGGCGGCTTCACCGCTGATCAGCCAGCCGCAGCCGGATAACAGGGCCACGGTCAGTAGCTGCACCACCGCCACCCGGCGGGGATGGCACTGGCCGGCAAAGCGTCCGACCAGGCTGATTTCCAGTGCGATCATGGCCGCGCCGGCCACGGTCAGCCATTCACCCGCACCGAAGCTGAAGTGCAGGCCACGCGGATCGGACAGCAGCACCAGCCCGGCGAAGGCGACGAGAATGCCCAGCCAGGCCGCCAACCTGGGGCGGTGGCGAAACAGCAGCAGCTGGAATAAGGGCACCAGCGGCACATACAGGCCGGTGAGAAAGGCCGACTTGCTGCTGGGAATCAGCTGCAGGCCGAGAGTCTGCAGGCTGTAGCTGCCAAACAGCACACTGCCCACCAGCAGGCCGGTCAATAGCTCGGTGCGGCGGATGCCGGCCAGCTCGCGCCAGCACAGCAGCATGGCAATCAGCCCGGCCACGGCAAAACGCAGGCCGACAAAGCCGAAGGGGCCGGCCCATTGCAGGGCGTGTTGTACCACCAGAAAGGTGAAGCCCCAGATCATGGTGACCACGATCAGCACCATGTCGGGCAGGTGGGAGTGGCGCGGTGGCAGGCTGGCGCTGGCGGTCAGGGTGGTCATGATGGCGGGTCGCAGATTGCTGGTGACTAGGTAAGTGCAATATAATGCACTTATTATCATCTGTGCAATATATTGCCCAATGCCATGAGCAACGGTTCGCTGGAAGTGATGCAGAATGTGTCGGCCAATCTGCGCCAGGCGCGGCAGCAGCAGGGCTACAGCCAGGAAAGGCTAGCCGAGCGCGCCGGCATCAGCCGCCGCATGCTGGTGAATATCGAGGCCGGGGAAAGCAATGCCAGCATTGCCACCGTGGACAAGCTGGCCTCGGCGCTGGGGCTGAGTTTTGCCGAGGTGGTGCGGCCGCCGCCGCTGGCGGACAAGGGGCCGGGCTTGCCCCTGCGCATCTGGCAGGGCGAGCGGGCGGACAGTCATGCCAGCTTGCTGGAGTCGCTGGCCATGCCGGGCATGACAATGGAGCTGTGGCGCTGGCAACTGGCGGCTGGTGACAGTTATCTGGCCGAGGCCGATGCGCCCGGCTGTCAGGAGCTGCTGTACGTACTGGCCGGACAGCTGCAATTGCAGTTACCGCTGCAACAGCAAACCCATGTGTTGCAAGCCGGGCAGTCCTTGGCCTTTGCATTGGATCAGCCATGCAGCTATCACAATCTGGGCGCGGAGCCCTGCACATTCACCAAGAGTGTGCTGATGGTGCCGCATCAGGATCAATGAAAAACGGCCCCGCAGGGCCGTTTCATCATGGTGCTGTCGGTGCTGACAGGTCTTACTTGGTGATGGACTTGCCGTAGGCTTCGGCAGCGCTGCGCATTTTCGGCAGCAGGGTTTTTTCGGCCGAGCCCAGCATGCTCTTCATGATGCCGTCGATCACCACCGGCTGCTGTTTCATCAGCTTCTGGCCGGCCGGTGTCTTGTAGAAGGCCACGATCTGCTGCATTTCGGCGGCAGAGAACTGGGCGCTGTAATTCTTGACCACTTCCTGTTCGAACTGCTTTTTCACTGCGGGCGAGTTGAAATAATCGGCAGCGCTCTTGTGCACGCCATCCGCGTAGCCCTTGAAGCCATCCTGGGCCTTTTTCTGCTGTTCCGGCGTCAGGTTGATCTTGTTCTTGACGAAATATTCCTGCAGCAGCGGGGCGGCCGAACCGGTGGTGCGGTTGGCCAGGTCGTTCGGCATATTGTTCAGGCCGATCACCTGGGCCAGTTCCTTGGCGGCGGCATCCTGTGCGGCGTCAGCATGGGCCAGCATGGGCAGGGTCAGCGCAATGGCGGCAATGGCGGTCTTGATCGGGCTAGCAGCAAACATGAGACATCCTTTTCGGCATGGGCATCAGATACACAAGGCAGGCAGTGTGACACCGCCAGCCTGCGTGGTCAAAGCAGCTTTGATGACCTGCCGGTGGGGACAGTTCCCCAGTGGTGCGGCGCGCTGACTCAGGCGGCGGCCTGGCGCTGGGCGCGGGCGCGTTCCAGCAAGGGCGGCAGCAAGGCCAGTCCTTCTTCCCATTGCTGATGGCCGGAGGCCACATTGATATGCCCGGCTTGCTGCAGCCAGGAGAGCGGGCTTTGCCAGTAGCCGGCCAGCCGCGCTGCGCGGGCCGGCTTGCAGAAGGGATCGTTGTCGCTGGCTACCACCCGGCTGACAAAGGGCAGCGGCTGGCGTGGCAACGGGGCGAAGGGCAGCAGTTCGCGCGGCACGAAGGGGCGCTCCACATCGGCCGGTGCCACCAGCAAGGCGCCGGCAATGCGCTGCGGGTGCCGGCGCGCATAGTGCGCCACGGTAATGCAGCCCAGGCTGTGGGCGATGACAATGGCCGGGCGGCGCGCTTGTGACAGCGCCTGGTCCAGCCCTTGCAGCCAGCTGTCCAGATCGGGCTGTTCCCAGTTGGCATTGTCCACCCGGATGGCGTTCAGCCGCTGCTGCCAATGGCTTTGCCAGTGGTCGGCACCACTTCCTTTCCAGCCGGGCTGGATGATGAAATCGAAATCGTCGGCAATGTGCGTCATGGCGCAGTCCTTATCCTGAAGCAGCCACTATAGGACAAACCGGATAGCGCAAAAAGTAATAAATAATTGTTTTTATATGCAATTGAGAAATTAACGGTGCGATCTTTATAGACTTAATTAGAATAACAGAATGAAAAACAATCATTTCTGGAACTAAACAAATCCTGATTACAGTGTGCTGCATAACAGCCCACCGACTCAGGAGCCACCCATGACTATCCGCACCAATCTGCAAGCGCTGGCAGCCGTGCTGCTGCTGGCGGTGACCCCGCTCAAGGCGGCCGAATTGCTCAATGTGTCTTACGACCCCACCCGCGAGCTGTACCAGGACGTGAACAAGGCCTTTGCCGAGCAATGGAAGAAAAAGACCGGCGAAGAGCTCACCATCAAGCAGTCGCACGGTGGTTCGGGCAAGCAGTCGCTGTCCATCCAGCATGGTCTGGCGGCTGATGTAGCCACGCTGGCCCTGGCTTACGACATCGATGTGCTGGCGGATGAGGGCCTGCTGCCGAAAAACTGGCAAACCCGCCTGCCGGACAATAGCTCGCCCTATACCTCCACCATCGTGTTCCTGGTGAAAAAGGGCAATCCGAAAGGGATCAAGGACTGGGGCGACCTGGTGCGCAATGATGTGCAGGTGATTACCCCGAACCCGAAAACCTCCGGCGGTGCCCGCTGGAACTATCTGGCGGCCTGGGGCTATGCCCTGAAGAAAAACGGCGGCAACGAGGCCAAGGCGCGTGCCTATGTCAGCGAACTGTACAAGCACGTACCGGTGCTGGATTCCGGTGCCCGTGGTGCCACGCTGACCTTTACCCAGCGCGGCCTGGGTGATGTGCTGCTGGCCTGGGAAAACGAAGCGGTGCTGGCCATCAAGGAAATGGGGCCGGACAAGTTCGACATCGTGACGCCGTCGATTTCCATTCTGGCCGAGCCGCCGGTGGCGGTGGTGGACAAGGTGGTGGACAAGAAGGGCACGCGCAAGCAGGCCGAGGCTTATCTGAAGTTCCTGTACACCCCGGAAGGCCAGACCATTGCTGCCGAAAACTACTATCGTCCGCGTGATCCCAAGATCGCGGCCAAGTACGCCAGCCAGTTTCCCAAGGTGAAGCTGTTCACCCTCAAGGAGGTGTTTGGCGACTGGCGCAGCACCCAGAAAAAGCACTTTGCCGATGGCGGTGTGTTCGACCAGCTCTACAGCAAAAAATAACAGCAGCGCCAGTCGCGCTGTGACAGACCACAGGCCGCACATGCGGCCTGTTTTCTTGCCGGCGTGGCCTTTAAAAACGGCAGCCTACGCGCGCCTGCCCGCTCGCGCTAGACTATGCCCTGCGTTTCATGTCACGGGGTGAGCGGTTGCATGCAGGTTTTTCACAGTCAGCACGGCGCGCTGCGCTATCACGATCTGCCCGGTCGCGGTGTGCCGCTGTTGTTCATCCATGGCCTGGGCTGTGCAGGCTCCAGCGACTTTCCCCGTGTGGCGGCCGATCCGGCGCTGGCCGGTCAGCGCTGTTTGCTGCTGGACTTGCTGGGCGCCGGCTTTTCCGACCGGCCGGATGACTTCGCCTATACCATCGCCGCCCATGCCGCAACGGTGGCCGACCTGCTCGATCATCTGGACCTGCCGCAGCTGCACATGGTCGGTCACAGCATGGGTGGGGCCGTGGCCATTGCCGCCAGCAGCCTGCGCCCGGACAAGGTGGCGCGGCTGCTATTGCTGGAGCCGAATCTGGATGCCGGCGGCGGTGTGTTCAGCCGCGCGCTGGCAGCCATGAGCGAAGACGCATTCATCCAGCGCGGCCAGCGCCGCCTGGCGCGGCTGGCCAGTTGCGAAGGCAGCCCGCTGTGGGCCGGCTCGCTGGCCGCCAGCCATGCGCCAGCGGTACACCGGGCGGCGGTGTCGCTGGTACAGGGGGGCGAACCTAGCTGGCGTAGCCAGTTATTGGCGCTGGGCATGCCACGCGATGTGGTGGTGGGCGAGCGCTCCTTGCCCCAGCCCGCGCTGACCCGCCTGGCGCAAGATGGTGTGAGCGTGCATGTGCTGGCTGATGCCGGCCATGCCATGAGTGAAGACAACCCTGCCGGCCTGGCTGCCTTGCTGGCCGCGATTCTGGAGCAAGATCATGTGGCGTGAATGTCGTGCTTACTGCCAAGCCCTGCTGCTGGCCCTCTGTCTGGTGCTGCCGGTACGCGCCGCCAGTTTGCCTGCCCCGCAGGAAGTCAGCATCCCCCTGCCCGGTGCCGGCCTGTTTGGCAGCACGCTGGACATGCCGGCCCTGCTGTACCGCCCCGCCGGGGATGGGCCGTTTCCGGTATTGCTGTTTTCCCACGGCCGGGCGGGCAGCGCGGCCGAGCGGCACCAGCTGAAATACCCGATGGGCCGCAGCCAGCTGGCGTACTGGCTGGGCAAGGGTTTCATCATCGTGGCGCCCATCCGGCCGGGCTATGGCAGCACTGGTGGTGGCGACCCGGAATATCACAGCGCCCACATGCTGGCGCCGGGCCAGTGCAGCGGTCAGCCTGATTTTCGTCATACCGCCGAGGCGGGCGGCGCGGCGGTGCAGGCCGCCATCCGCTGGATTGGCCAGCAGCCCTGGGGGGCGGGCCAGCCCATCGTGCTGGAAGGGCAGTCGGTAGGCGGTTTGCTCACGGTGGCGGTGGGCGCCACCACCCCGCCCGGGGTGATCGGCTATATCAATTTTGCCGGCGGTGCCGGGGGCAATCCGGAAAAATCACCGGGACAAAGCTGCGAGCCAGAACAGCTCACCCGCCTGTATGGCGAACTGGGCCGGCATACCACCCTGCCCAATCTGTGGATTTACGCCGAAAACGACCAGTACTGGGGGCCGGATGAACCGGTGGCCTGGCATCAGGCTTTTGCTGCGGGCGGTAGCCCGACGCGCTTTGTGCATGCCGCTGCGGTGCCGGATGGCGACGGCCATGGGCTGAGCCGCCACCCGGCAACCTTGTGGGCCGCACCGCTGGATGCCTTTTTGCAAGGCTTGCCAGCCGTGGCTGCGCGCTTGCATGGCGTTGCCACATCGCCCTGATGCTGGCGGGCAGAGCAGGGTAGCGTCAGAAAACAGCAAGCCGCCAGCGGAGGATTCCGTTGGCGGCTTTTTTCATGCGCGGTGGGCCAGCAGGCCGATCAGGGGTAGACGATGCGCAGCAGGTTGGTGGCCCCCGGTGTGCCAAAGGGAACGCCGGCAATGATCACCATCGGCTTGCCCTGTTCGGCCAGCCCCAGCTTGGTGGCGCAGAAGGTGGTTTTCACCACCATGTCTTCCAGGTTTTCCGCATCCGGGCCGTTATAGGCCACCACGCCCCATACCAGGGTCAGGCGGCGGGCGGTGTCCAGCCGCGGCGAGATGCCCATGATGGGGGTGTGCGGGCGTTCGCGCGCCAGCCGCAGGCAGGTGGAGCCGGAGGTGGTGAAGGCGGCGGAGACGGTCACCGGCAGGATGGAGGCCACCTTGCGCACGCAGGCGGCAATGGCATCGGCCTGACCGGGAGCCTCGGCCGCGCTGTAGTCCAGTGCCATCACGCGGCGGTAGTCCGGCGCCCCTTCCACGCGGCGGATCACCCGGTCCATGATCTGCACCGCTTCCACCGGGAAGGAACCGGCAGCAGTTTCGGCCGACAGCATCACCGCATCGGCTCCTTCATACACGGCGGTGGCCACGTCGTTGGCTTCGGCGCGGGTGGGGGTAGGCGCGGAAATCATCGATTCCAGCATCTGGGTGGCCACGATGACCGGACGGCCGAGATGGCGGCACTGGTGCACGATGCGGCGCTGTACCACCGGCACGTCTTCCGGTGGCAGTTCCACGCCCAGATCGCCACGGGCCACCATCACCGCATCGGCCAGTTCGGCAATTTCATCCAGCTGGTCGACGGCAGAGGGTTTTTCGATCTTCACCACAATGCCCACGCTGTTACCGATCATCTGGCGCAGTTCGCGTACGTCTTCGGCGGTTTGCACAAAGGACAGGGCAATCCAGTCGGCGCCTTCCTGCAGCGCGAATTCGGCATCCTTGCGGTCTTTCGGGGTGATGGCCGACAGCGGCAGGATGGTTTGCGGCAGGTTGAAGCCCTTGCGGTCGGACAGCTCGCCGCCCACCGCCACCGTGGTGTGGATCACCCGGTCCTGCACGCGTTCCACGTGAAACGACAGCTTGCCGTCATTCACCAGGATGTGATGGCCGTGTTCCAGCGCGGCAAAGGCTTCCGGGTGGGGCAGGGTGACCTGCTCGGCATCGCCGTCCACCTGGTCCAGCACAAAGCGGTAGGGCTGGCCGGTGTGTACGGTGACCGGCCCCTGCGGGAAGGTGCCAATGCGCAGCTTGGGGCCTTGCAGATCCACCAGCACGCCGATGGGGCGGCCCATTGCCGTTTCGGCGGCGCGGATGGCGGCCAGGCGGGCGCGGTGGTCGTCGTGGCTGCCGTGGCTCATATTGAGCCGGAACACATTCACCCCGGCGCGAGCCAGCGCCAGGATCTGCTGCGGGCTGCTGGAGGCCGGTCCCAGCGTGGCGAGAATCTTGGTATTGCGGAGCATGTCTTGGTCCTTGTCGATGCCCGGCCAGTGCTGCCGGCGGGCGTGAGGTGTTGTCCGGTGCGCCTGATCTGCAGGCTAGTTGCCTGTCAGGGTCTCTTTGTTTCCGCATCATGCTGCCACATCCGCGCTGTAGTGGCTGCGCTACCTTGCCGGCACTTGGTCTGGGTGTTGCCGTCTTGCCAGTAGACAAATTTTCCGGGTGCGCTTAATGCGCGTTTTGCTTGCGCAGCCGTCGCATGGTGTTGTTATTTTGCCTCGTCCGGCAAAACGGCTGGTTTGCTGCAAAGCAAGAAAGGCGCAAATCCTTGTAGTGCAGTGCTTACAGACCATAGTCATTTGCGATATCGTGCGCTGCAAAACGGCCAGGTGGCCGTAGGCGGCTGGTCGGATTTCCGCAAACTGCGAAAGTTTTATGCGTGTTGATTGACAGCTGAATCGTGACAACTAGAATGGGCCGAAAATAAAACGAACAATATAAATACAAAAAACAACATAACAAAGATTGCTGCCTCACTTTCCTGGCCTGTCAGGCGGGAGTGTTCGAGGTGATGCCGTCAACACCAGTCAGCAAAAAAGCGCTCGGCCTGCAACGGCCCTTTGGATTGCAAAGGAGACACCTCACATGAAAAACCAGTTCATCCTGGCTCTGGACCAGGGAACCACCAGTTCCCGCGCCATTCTGTTCAATCAGGCGGGCGACATCGTTTCGCTGGCACAAAAGGAATTCCGTCAGATCTACCCCCAGCCGGGCTGGGTGGAGCACGACCCGCAGGAGATCTGGGGTGGTCAGGCCGGCGTCGCGGCCGAAGCCGTGGCCAAGGCCGGTATCGATGGCCGCAGCATTGCCGCCATCGGCATTACCAACCAGCGCGAAACCACCATCGTGTGGGACCGTGAAACCAGCCTGCCGGTATACAACGCCATCGTCTGGCAAGACCGCCGCACCGCGGAATTTTGCGATCAGCTGAAAGAGCGCGGCCTGGCCGACGCCATCCGCAACAAGACCGGCCTGCCGGTGGATGCCTATTTCTCCGGCAGCAAGATCAAGTGGATTCTGGACAATGTGCCGGGTGCGCGTGCCCGCGCCGAAGCCGGCAAGCTGGCCTTTGGTACGGTAGATAGCTGGCTGATCTGGAACTTCACCCACGGCAAGGTACACGTTACCGACGTATCCAATGCCTCGCGCACCATGCTGTACAACATCCACAGCCAGCAGTGGGATGCCGAGCTGCTGGACATCATGGGCATCCCGGCCAGCATGCTGCCGGAGGTGAAAAGCTCCAGCGAAGTGTATGGCCACACCCATGCCGCCCATCTGGGCGTGGAAATCCCGATTGCCGGCGTGGCCGGCGACCAGCAGGCGGCGCTGTTCGGCCAGCAGTGCACCCGTCCGGGCATGGTGAAGAACACCTACGGCACTGGCTGCTTCATGATGATGAATACCGGCAGCAAGCCGATCGAATCCTCCAACAATCTGCTGACCACCATTGCCTGGAAGCTGGATGGCCAGGTGCAGTACGCGCTGGAAGGCTCCATTTTCATTGGCGGCGCGGTGGTGAAATGGCTGCGTGACGGCCTGGGCATCATCCGCCATTCGGCCGATGTCGGCCCGCTGGCGCAGGAAGTGGACAGCAGCGATGGCGTGTATCTGGTACCGGCCTTTGCCGGGCTGGGTGCGCCGCACTGGCAGCAAAATGCCCGCGGCACCATTGTCGGTGCCACGCTGGGCACCAAGGCCGCGCATATCGCCCGCGCCGCGCTGGACAGCATTGCCTACCAGACCATGGACGTGCTCAAGGCCATGGAAGCCGATGCCGGCATGGCCATTGCCGAGCTGCGCGTGGATGGTGGTGCCACCGTCAACGAACTGCTGATGCAGTTCCAGTCCGACATCCTCGGCGTGGATGTGGTGCGCCCGAAAATCACCGAAACCACCGCGCTGGGAGCCGCTTATCTGGCGGGCCTGGCCGTGGGTTACTGGGATGGCGTGGCGGATATCCAGGGCCAGTGGCAGCTGGATCGTCGCTTCCAGCAGAACATGGCTGCCGAACAGGTAGCGGACAATGTCCGCGGCTGGAACCGCGCCGTCAACGCCGCCAAGGCCTGGGCTGAATCCTGAGTCGCAAACCGACCGCCTTGTCCCGCCGCCGCCTTGCCCGGGCGGACGGTGGGCCGGATGCACAGTCCGGCGGTTGTCTTGCTTCATTTTCCTGAGTGTCCACCAGGCAGCCGGCATGGCGATATAGGTGTCGTCAGCGGTCTGCTGCGGTGGTAGCAGCGTCGGGGAGAGCAGCTGTCTGCCAATGTAGCGGACGGTAGCGGGAGCCCTGGCGCGGAGACAAAACCATGAATCCTTTGTTTGGTGAATTTATCGGAACCGCCCTGCTGGTGTTGCTGGGCAATGGCGTGGTGGCCAATGTGCTGCTGAACAATACCAAGGGCCATAACAGCGGCCTGATCGTGATTGCCTTTGGCTGGGCCATGGCGGTGTTTGTCGGGGTATTCAGCGTGGCCGCCATCAGCGGTGCCCACCTGAACCCGGCAGTGACCGTGGCGCTGGCGGTGGCTGGCAAGTTTGAATGGGCCCGTGTACCCGGCTATGTGCTGGCGCAGATGCTGGGCGGCATGATGGGGGCGCTGCTGGTGTGGGTGATGTACCGCAAGCACTACGAAACCACCGAATGTGCCGATTTGAAGCTGGCCACCTTCTGCACCGGCCCGGCCATCCGCAGCCTGCCGGGCAACCTGTTGTCCGAGGTGCTGGCCACCTTTGTGCTGGTGTTTGCCATCCTCAGCATGGTGGCGCCCAAGATGTCGCTGGGGGCGATGGATGCCCTGCCGGTGGCGCTGCTGGTGCTGGGCATCGGGGTGTCGCTGGGCGGTACCACCGGCTATGCCATGAGCCCGGCGCGCGATCTGGCACCGCGCATCATGCATGCCCTGCTGCCCATTCCCGGCAAGCGCTCCAGCGACTGGGGCTATGCCTGGGTGCCGGTAGTGGGTTCCTTGCTGGGTGCCACCCTGGCGGCGGTGACCTACACCCATCTGTGATTTTGCTTTGCTCCTGGTCGCCCCGGAGGTTCGGGGCCGGCAAGCCACCTGCGGGTGGCTTTTTTTATGTGCAGTTCCTGCCCGTGACCGGGTGTTCTGCCGCTGCCGGCAGGGCAGGGGGAAGAAGGCGGCGCCGGCGCCTGGCGGCGGCGAGCAAACAATATTGTGGTCTATACGCACATTGCAGCGCACAAAACGAAAACAAACGAACATTTTGTGTTGAATTTGTATTCGTATGACTCTATGCTAAGCAGCATCAACAAGCAGAATCCGCCTTCTTGCCCTGTAGCGACAGGCGCAGGCCGGATGCAGACAAGACCGAGGATTGCACTGTGAAACTCTATGACCTGATGGTGATTGGCGGCGGCATCAATGGCACCGGCATTGCCCGCGATGCGGCAGGGCGCGGCTTGTCCGTGCTGCTGTGTGAAAAGGACGACCTGGCCTCGCACACCTCGTCGGCCAGCACCAAGCTGATCCATGGCGGCCTGCGCTATCTGGAGTATTACGAATTCGGCCTGGTGCGCAAGGCGCTGCAGGAGCGCGAAGTGCTGCTCAAGGCTGCACCGCACATCATCTGGCCGCTGCGTTTTGTCATGCCGCATGACAGCAGCCAGCGCCCGGAATGGATGATCCGCTGCGGCCTGTTTCTGTACGATCACCTGGCGCGGCGTGAAGTATTGCCCGGCTCGGAAACCATCAGCTTTGCCAGCCATCCGTCCGGCGCGCCGCTGCAGGCCGCTTTCAAGCGTGGTTTTGTCTATTCCGATGGCTGGGTGCAGGATGCGCGGCTGGTGGTGCTCAATGCCATGGCCGCCGCCGAACACGGTGCGCGCATCGTCACCCGCACCGCCTGTGTGGCGGCGCGGCGCGAGGGCGAGCGCTGGATCTGTACCTTGCAGCATAGCGACGGCCAGCGCGAGCAGGTAGCGGCGCGTGCCGTGGTCAATGCCGCCGGCCCCTGGGTGGAAAGCCTGCTGCAAGACACCCTGCAGCTGCCATCGCCCAAGTCCATCCGTCTGGTCAAGGGCAGCCACATCGTGGTGAACAAGCTGTTCGATCACCCCTATGCCTATATTTTCCAGAATCCGGACAAGCGCATCATTTTCGCCATCCCCTATGAAAACGACTTCACCCTGATCGGCACCACCGATGTGGAATACCACGGCGACCCCGGTGCCGTGGCCATCGATGCGGACGAGGTGGATTATCTGTGCCGCATGAGCAATCGCTATTTCAACAGCCAGATCGGCCCGGATGATGTGCTGAGCACCTATTCCGGCGTGCGCCCGCTGCTGGACGACGATGCCAGCAATGCCTCCAGCGTGACGCGTGATTATTCACTGGAGCTGGACAGTGCCGGTGCGCCAATGCTGTCGGTGTTTGGCGGCAAGATCACCACCTACCGCAAGCTGGCGGAAGAAGCAGTAGACCGACTGGCCCCGCTGCTGGGCAATCACCAGCCCACCTGGACGGCCGGCGTGCCCTTGCCCGGTGGCGACATGCCAAACGCCGACGCGGCGGCTTTCCTGGCGGCCAGCCAGCAGCGCTATCCCTGGCTGCCGACCGCGCTGTTGCAGCGCTATGTGAAAAGCTATGGCACGCGCCTGGCCACGCTGATCGGCAGTGCCCGCAGCCTGAGCGAGCTGGGGGCGGAAATCCTGCCCGGCGTGTATGAGGCCGAGCTGAGCTATCTGGTGGATCAGGAATGGGCGCTCACGGCAGAGGACATCCTGTGGCGGCGCAGCAAGCTGCGGCTGCATTTGCCGGCTACTGCCGGCGCCATCCTGGATGGCTGGCTGGCGCAGTACCGTGCCGGCGCTGGCTTGCGTCAGCCTGAGCGGCTGGTTGCCGGCACCCAGCCGGGCTGAGTGATCGCGTTTGTTGTTGGCGTATCTTGTTGTATCGGGGCTTGCTCCCGTCTCCTCCCCTGGCCCCACCCTTGTCGGTGGGGCATTTTTTTGTAGCAGCCTGCACGCAGCCCCTTGCCATGCCGCTACCATGGGCACATGCCCCATCAAGACGACCTGCTGCTGGAGCTGCGCAGCTACCAGCAGGAAAGCCGGCAGCACCAGCATGATTACCATCAGCTGGTGCTGCCGGTGCGTGGCTGCCTGGAGCTGGATGTGGCCGGCCGTGGCGGCCTGGTGCAGGCCGGCCAGCTGGCGGTGATCGCTGCGGGCAGCGGCCACGGCTTTGCTGCGCCCGGCGACAATGCCTTTGTGGTGGCCAATGTGCCGGCGGCGCTGGCGCCGCAATTGGCGCAGCTGCCGGCTTTCCTGCCGCTGGATGCCGGCCTGCTGGCCTATGTCGCCTTTTTGCGCGAGGAGCTGCAACGGCCACAGGCCGCTGTGGCCGGACGGCGGCAGATGTTGCTGCTGCTGACGCAATTGCTGGCCGAACGGGCCGGCGCTGCCTTGCAGCTGGACCGGCGGGTGGCGGCGGCGCGCGCGCTGCTGGATGCGCGCTTTGCCGAAGACATCAGCCTGGCGCAGCTGGCGGCGGCCGCGCATCTGAGCGTGCGCCAGCTGTCCGAGCTGTTCCGCCGCCAGCTGGGCATGAGCCCCGGCCAATACCAGCTGGAGCAGCGCATGCAGCATGGCTGGCTGTTGCTGGAGCAGGGCTGTTTGCCGGTACAGCAGGTGGCCGAGCACTGCGGCTATGCCAGCCTGTCCGCCTTTAGCGACCGCTTCCGCCGTCATTTCGGTATCGCGCCCAGCCACTTCCGCCAGCACGGCAAATAAGCCCGCCAGCTCGCCAAAGCCTGCTGGCCGAGCGCACGTTACGCTGGCGCATTGCTTTCCATCCGGGGTGTTTTGCCATGCTGAGCCGCCGCCAGGCTACCTTGATCGGCAGTCTGTCCATTGTGTTATGGGGCAGTCTGGCCCTGCTGACCCGGCTGACCGCCGGGGTGTTTCCACCGTTTCAGTTGCTGGCCATGAGCTTTGCGCTGGCCTTCGGCCTGATGCTGGCCAAATGGCTGCGCGCCGGCCAGTCGCCACTGGCATGCCTGCGCCAGCCACCGCTGGCCTGGGCGCTGGGGGTGGGCGGCTTGTTCGGTTATCACTTTTGTTACTTTCTGGCCATGCGGCTGGCCCCGGCGGTGCAGGTCAGCCTGCTGGCCTATTTGTGGCCGCTGCTGATTCTGCTGTTTTCCGCCATGCTGCCCGGCCATCGCCTGTCGCGCTGGCATGTGCTGGGCGGCCTGCTGGCACTGGGCGGCTGCTGGTTGCTGCTGGGCGGCGGGCAGGGCGGTTTTGCCGGCCAGTATCTGCCCGGCTATCTGATGGCCTTGCTGTGCGCGCTGATCTGGTCGCTGTATTCGGTGGCCAGCCGGCTGGTGGCGCAGGTGCCGACCGATGCCGTGGGCTGGTTTTGCGCCGCGACGGCCTTGCTGGCGGCGCTGTGTCATCTGTACGGAGAAAGCACTGTATGGACGGCACCGTGGTCGGCCTGGCTGGGCGTGCTGGCCCTGGGCCTGGGGCCGGTGGGTATCGCCTTCTTTACCTGGGATATCGGCATGAAGCAGGGCGATCTGCCGCTGCTGGGGGTGTTGTCCTATGCCGCGCCGCTGATTTCCACCCTGTTGTTGCTGGCCGCTGGCCTGGCCACGCCCAGCTGGAGCCTGCTATTGGCCTGCCTGGCCATCATCGGCGGGGCGGCGCTGGCGGCGCGGGCTGGCGGAGACCGGTTTAGAGCCGCTCACAAAACCTCGTAGAGCACCCGAGTCAAGGCGCGCCGACGCAGACAGTACAGTGAGTACGGCAAGTCGGCGCAACGCAGAATCGGGGGGTTTGTGAGCGGGTCTTAGTGACCCGCGGCTTTCCAGGCTTCCACCGCCTGCATGGTATTGGCTACATGCTGGTTCGGGTCCATGGCACTGTAGCTGTACCACACCTTGTGGTCCGGGGTGATGACATAGGAGGTGCGGCTGGCGTAGCTGGTGCCGGGAATCATCACCGCGTCGTAGGCTTTCATGATCTTGCGCTCGCCATCGGCCGCCACCGGGAATTTGCTGCGGCATTCGGACACGGAAAAGCGCTGCAGCTTTTCGATGTCATCGCCGGACACGCCAATCACCGTGGCGCCCAGCGCCTTGAATTTGTCCACCGCCTCGGCAAACAGGTGGGCTTCCACCGTGCAGCCACTGGTAAAGGCCGCCGGGTAGAAATACAGCACCACCGGGCCGTGCTGCAGCGCTTCGTTCAGCGAATACTGAAAGCGCTTGCCGCCCAGCGAGGCTTCGGTGCGAAAGTCGGGCGCGGCGGCGCCCTTGGCCAGTTCGGCCTGGGCCAGCGCCGAACACAGCAGGGCGCTGACACCCAGCGCCAGACACAGACGGGATAACAGTTTCATGGCATGACTCCGTAGTACTGCGGTGGCCTGGGCGTCAGGGTCAGCCGGCCACAAACAGCTGGGTGCCGGCTTCGGCAATCACCGCTTCCATTTCCGCTGGCACCGGCTTGTCGGTAAACAAGGCATGGACCTGGGACAGATGGCCCAGTTCCACCAGTGCCGGGCGGCCAAACTTGGAATGGTCCGCCGCCAGCAGCACCTGGCGCGATTGCTGGATGATGGCTTCCGAGGTGCGTACTTCACGATAGTCGTAATCGCGCAGCACGCCATCGTTTTCAATGCTGGAAATGCCGATGATGCCGTAATCCACCTTGAACTGGCGGATCAGCTGCACCGTGGCTTCGCCGGTGATGCCGCGGTCGCGCTTGCGCAGCACGCCGCCCAGCACGATGACTTCGCAATCCGGGTAGTCGGCCATCATGTCGGCCACGTGCAGGTTGTTGGTGATGACCCGCAGGCCGCGATGGCGGTGCAGCGCCTTGGCCACTTCTTCGGTGGTGGTGCCGATATTGATGAACAAGGAGGCATTGTCGGGAATCTGCCTGGCCAGCAGCTCGGCCAGCCGGCGTTTTTCCTCGATGCACAGCACCTGGCGGGCGTTGTAGGCCACGTTTTCCACGCTGGACAGCACGCTGGCGCCGCCGTGATAGCGCTGCAGCAGCTGGTGTTCCGCCATCAGCGCAATGTCGCGGCGTATGGTCTGGTGGGTGACGCCAAAATGGGCGGCCAGCTTTTCCACGGTGACATAGCTTTCGCGATGGACGATGCCCAGCAGTTCCTGCTGGCGCTGATTGAGAATGATCATGGTGGCGGGTCGTTTGTCTGTATGCAGCAGTGTTGGAGGCTGTCTGATTCTACATGAGCGGCGCATTTCGCCAAATGTTGTCCATCGCTGTCAGGGCTTCAATCCAGCCGGCGCAGCCTGCGGCGGAAGGCTTCGGCAATGCTCAGCTGTCGCGGGCCGGGCAGGATGCGGCAGGATTCCCCGGCGCGTAGCGTGCCGCTTTGCAACACCGCCAGATAAAAGCCGCAATGGCCGCTTTGCGCCATCAGCTTGACGGCGAGGCGCATGTCCATGTGGGCCTGGAACTTGAAGCAGGGCTGGCGCGGCTCGGTAATCTGCAGCCGGCAGTCGGCAAATTCCAGCACATCCCCCACGTAGGCATCCTGTTCCAGCAGGCCGCTGATGGTGAGGTTCTCCCCCAGCATGCCGTGGTGCAGTGTGGTACCGGCGTGGCGCGAGCCATGCTGCTGGCAGGCTTGCTCCCAGAAGGGGTAGTGCTCCAGCGGATAGGCGTAGATGGCCTTGGCCAGCCCGCCGTGCACGGTGGGGTCGGCCTGTTCGTCGCCGGCCAGTCCCAGCTTGCCCAGCGTAATGGCGGTGGGGCGGAGCAGGGTGCTGACGGGTAGCTTGTTGATGCCGCTCATGATGCGGCGGCCCTCGATCAGCATGGGGCTGACCGTGGCCAGATTGATGGAATGCAGGGTGAGGCTGTCGCTCATGTCGGTCTCATCGGTGTTGATTGGCCAGGGCAGTCACCGCCTCGGCCAGTGCCAGGCAGCTGGTCAGGCCGGGGGATTCGATGCCGTAGAGGTTGATCAGCCCGGCCACGCCATGCTCGGCCGGGCCCTGGATGACAAAGTCGGCATCGGCCATGCCCGGCCCCACCAGCTTGGGGCGCACCCCGGCATAGGCGGGCTGTAGCGCATCGTCCGCCAGCTGCGGCCACCAGCGACGGATGCTGTGATAAAAAGCAGCGGCGCGTGCCGGGTCCTGCCGGTAGTCCACGCCATCTATCCATTCCACATCCGGGCCGAAGCGCGCCTGTCCGGCCAGATCCAGCGTCAGGTGGCAGCCCAGCCCGCCCGCTTCCGGCAGCGGATAAATCAGCCGCGAGAACGGCGAACGCCCGCTCAGGCTGAAATACACGCCACGCGCGTAATGGGCGGCCGGGATGGTTTCACGTGGAACACCGGCGATATTGGTGGCAACTGACGCTGCCCATAGCCCGGCGGCATTGATCACCAGCCGGGCTTGTATGGGCATGCCGGCAATCTCCAGCAGCAGCCCCTGTGGCAGGGTACGCCCGCCGCTCACCGGCGAATGACAGGCCAGCTGTGCGCCGTGGGCTTCGGCATCGGCCAGCAGGGCTTGCAGCAAGGCATGGCTGTCGACGATGCCGGTGGAGGGGGAGAGCAAGGCGGCATGGGCGCTCAGTGCCGGTTCCAGCGCTCGCACCCCGGCAGCGTCCAGCCATTGCAGATCGTCCACGCCATTGGCGGCGGCGCGGCGGGCAATGTCCTGCAAGCGCGGCAGATCGGCGGCGCTGTGGGCCAGCAGCAGCTTGCCGATACGCTGGTGTGGAATGTGCCGCTCGGCACAGTAGCGGTACAGCAGGTCGCGGCCTTGCAGGCATAGCCGCGCCTTCAGGCTGTCAGTGGGGTAGTACAGCCCGGCGTGAATCACTTCGCTGTTACGGCTGCTGGTGTGCTGGCCGGGCTGCGCTTCGGCTTCGCAAATCATCACCTCGCGCCCGGCCATGGCCAGCTGGCGGGCAATGGCCAGCCCCACCACGCCAGCACCAATGACTACACAATCCAGTGTGTCCATCAGCGGCTCCCGGCCAGTTGTTCGCTGGCCAGCCAGCCCAGGGTGCGGATGTCTTCCGCCAGCTGGGTGGACCAGGGTTGGCCGCAATTGATGCGCAGGCAATGGGCAAAACGCGGTTCAGCCGAGAACACCAGGCCGGGGGCAAAGCTGATGGAGCGCGCCAGGGCCGTTTCCAGCATGGCCTGGCTGTCCAGCCCTTCCGGGCCTTCCACCCATAGCAGCATGCCGCCCTGTGGCCGTCGCACGCGGGTACCGCGCGGAAAAGCCGCCAGCACGGCATCGGCCAGGGCGTCCATCTGTTGCTTCAGTTGCTGGCGGATGCGCTGGCTGATGCGGGCGTAATCGCCGCTGGCCAGCACCTCGGACAACACCGCCAGCAGGATGGCCGGGCTGACCAGGCTGCTGCTTTCACGCAGCCGCTCCAGTGCCGCATGGTGGCGGCCACCGGACAGCCAGCCCAGGCGGAAGGCCGGGGCAAAGCTCTTGGTGAAGGACGAACAGTAAATCACCTCGCCGTCGCGGTCCCAGGCCTTGAGCGGTGTGGGGTGCTGCGCGCCGAAGTACAGCTCGCCGAACACATCGTCTTCGATGATGGTCAGGCCGTGGCGGCGGGCCAGTTGCAGCAGGCGTTTCTTGTTGTCGTCCGGCATCAGCGCGCCGGTGGGGTTCTGGAAATTGGTCACCGTCACCAGGCATTTCACCGGTGCACCGTGGCGCAGGGCAAATTCCAGCGCCTCCAGCGACAGCCCGGCATCCGGCGTGCAGGGTATTTCCAGCGCCTTCAGCCCCAGGATCTGCAGGGTTTGCAGCAGGCCGAAGTACACCGGGGTTTCCACCGCCACCACGTCGCCCGGCCGGGTGAGGTGACGCAGCGACAGGCTGATGGCTTCGGTAATGCCCTGGGTAAACAGGATATGGTCGGTAGGGATGTCCAGTTGCCAGCTGGCGGCCAGCCGCCGTATCTGCTGCTGCAGCTGCTGCTGGTCGGCGGTGGGCAGGTAGGCGCCGATCAGCTCGGGCTGGCGCGCCAGCAGCAGCTGCATGCGGCGTGACAGCTCCTGCGCCGGGTACAGGCTGCTGTGCGCCTCGGCCATATGCAGTTGCTGGCGGATGGACGAGGCCGACAGGCGGATCAGCTGGCTCATGCGGCTGTCGACATCCACCAGTGCCGCCGCGGTGGGGCCGGGCGGCGCCGTCGTACCGCTGGCGACATGGCGTGGCAGCGCGGCAAAAAAGCCGCTGCGCGGCCGTGCCACCACGCGTTGTTGTTCTTCCAGATGACGGTAGGCCGCCAGTGCGGTCAGGGTGTTGACGCCGTGCTCGGCCGCCAGTCGGCGCACCGCCGGCAGGCGGCTGCCCGGTGGCCATTCGCCGCTGTCCAGCCTTGCCTGTAGCTGGTGGGCGATATGCAGATAAAGCGGAAGATCGGTCATTGCTGTTCTATATAACAGATTCAGCCCAGTCTACGCTGTTTGTGGCCGCTGTGGGAAGGCAGATGGGCCGGCTTGCTCTAGCCTGTACCCATCAACGCATCTGGAGTCATCCATGTCCACCCTTTCCCCGCGCGAGTCTCCTGCCAGCCCGACGCATGCTGATCGTGTGCCGTTCAGCTGGTCGCATTTCTCGCCTTCGGCCGGCCTTGCCGCAGTGCTTGCGCTGCTGGTGGGGTATTCCGGCCCCTTTCTTATTATTGTGCATGCCGCCCAGTCGGCCGGGCTGAGTGCGGCCCAGCTGGGTTCCTGGGTATGGGCGGTGTCCATTGCCTCTGGTGTGGCCGGTATCTGGCTGACGCTGCGCTGGCGCGTGCCGGTGATTACCGCCTGGAGTACACCCGGTGCCGCCCTGCTGCTGGCCGCCTTGCCTGGTGTGCCCTATGGCGAGGCGGTGGGGGCGTTTCTCGCCGCCGCCGTCATGGTCACCCTGGTGGGGGTGAGTGGTGCCTTCGACAAGCTGATGAAGATCTTTCCGGCCTCGCTGGCTGCCGCCATGCTGGGTGGCATCCTCTTCCACTTTGTCGCCGATGTGGCCGCTGCCGCCAGCCAGCAGGCGCTGCTGGTGGTGCCGATGACGGTGCTGTTCTTCATTGGCCGCAAGCTGTTTCCGCGCTTTGCGCTGCTGGCCGCCATTGGCCTGGGCCTGGCCATTGCCAGCTGGCAAGGCATGTATGGCACGGGCGGCAGCTGGCAGGGTAGCAGCGGCCCGCTGTTTACCATGCCGCAATGGTCGTGGACGGCCTTCGTCAACCTGGCTTTGCCGCTGGCCTTGCTGGCGCTCACCAGCCAGTTTCTGCCCGGCATGGCGGTGTTGTCGGCCTCTGGTTACCACATCCCGGCGCGCTCGCCGGTCACCGTGCTGGGGCTGGCTTCGGTCATCACCGCGCCGCTGGGCGGGCATGGTGTGACGCTGGCGGCCATCATCGCCGCCATCTGTACCGGGCCGGAAGCCCACCCCGACCCGCAGCGCCGTTACATGGCCGGGCTGGTGTGCGGGGCGTTGTACATCGTGCTGGGCATTGCCGGCGGCGCGCTGGCTGGCCTGGTGCTGCTCTTGCCCAAGGCGCTGGTGGTAACGGCCGCCGGGCTGGCGCTGTTTGGTACGCTGGCCTCATCGCTTACCGCGGCGCTGATGGACGAGGGCCACCGCGAAGCGGCCTTGCTTACCTTTGTGGTGGCGGCATCCGGTGTCACCATCGCCGGGCTGGGCTCACCGCTGTGGGCGGTACTGGCCGGTGGCAGTGTGTCCTGGCTGCTGAAGGCGCGCCCCAAAAGCACGCCGGCCAGCAAGCCGGTGATACAGGGCAAAAACTGAGCGTTGAGTCAGACAAGACAATGGCCGCCTGCAGCAGCAAGCGGCCATTTTTATTGATAGGACAGGGTGAAGGTGGCCGCTGCGGAGAGCATGCCCGGGGTGATCGGACCGGTGCGGATATAGGATGCCGTAAAGGTAAAGGTCTGCGGGCCGGTCAGCTTGTTATTAAGAACGATTTGATTGATGGTGCCGGGTTCGGAGGAGTCTGGTCCAAAGCTGATTATTTTTTGATTATGTTGCAATTGCAGGCCCAGTCCTTTGCTGCTTGATGTCGATGCTGCGCTAAGAATATTGCTGGTTTGGCCAATTTTATTATTGTCGGTAAAGGTAATGCTCAGGCTGGTGGGGTAGGGGCAGTTGACGGTGATGCTGAAAGGTACATTACCTGCCGTGCTACCCAGTGCAGGCAGTCGCCTTACATCGATTGGTGGCAGATTGACGGTGGCCGGGCTGAGGTTTTGCAGGGTGCAGCTGTCGGCGGTAATGGTAAACGCTGAAGTGCGGGGTGTGACGAGAAAGCCGCCAGTTGGCCGGTTCCATTCGGTCTGGTAGTAGTGGACATATAAGCCGTAACCGGTGGGGAATGAGATGGTGTTATTGTCGATATTGGCTATATTACCGATTTTATACAATTGAAAATGAAAGCGACCAAGATAGTCATAGCGACGTGCGCTATTGACGGTGTCTTCGCATGCGTATTGGGCTTGGTTATTACTCCCCCCGGCCAACCAGGTCGTACCATTGGACTGGCAAAAATTGCCTGGCTCAAAGCCAAAGGAAAATCCCACTCCCGCGGTGTTTGTCCGGTAAATATTGCGGCCATTGATGCTTGTGACGTAATGGGATGTCAGGCCCCATATCCAAAAAATGCGTCTGAGGTCGGGAGAGCCGCATTGTGCCACAGGGATATCGCCAGAGATGATTTCATTGCCAATTTTGCCATTGATGGGAATGCTGTTGGCATTGAATTTGAATGACGGAAAAACGATCTTACCGCCGAGCGGGTCGATGCAGTAAGCGAAGGCAGTGGCAGAGTGCAAGGCAAGAAGGCCAGCCAGGACCAAGAAGATTTTTTTGAATATTTTATGACTGACCGGGTCTGCGGCCTGGCTGCTGGGCAGACTATTGCGGATGATCATTCTTGCGGAATCACGGCAGTGTTTCATTTGGCAAGATCCCAAAAAATAAACCCGTCGACAGGGTAAAATAAAATGATCAGTGCGTACTGGGAACTTTCTTTTAGCTAAATGGATAGTTCAGATTTATAATATATTTGGCGAGTAATTAGCGTTTTAATATGCGATTTTCTATTTGGAGACAACTGACCATTTTTCGGGTTTGCCCTGTATGCATTTCTCCGCTGGCTGGTCGAATAATCAGCGCAAGCAAGTATTGCCGCGGTCTTGCACCTTGTACCTTGCATCAGGCTTGTCATGCCATTTTATTGGCTGCGCTAAAAGCGCAGCGGATAATCAAGGCTCTTTTTAAAGGGAAGCCAGATAATCCTGCGGATATTGGCCGCGACAGCCGTAAAAAACGGCTGCGCTGTTCTGCCTTTCTGTCCTGCCCCGCGATGGCTGGCGTCGGCATAGCTTGGCCAGGGCTGGCAGGCTCATTTCTAAAGCATGCTTGATGATTTTTGCAGCAACAGGGCCGATGCATCGGGCGTGCTCTGGGTGGTGACACCCTGCTTTGCCTGGGTCGGCAGCGCTTGCCGCGGGGTGGGAAGCTGGTCATGTCCCGGCCTGCCGTGTACAGTGGTCATTCTGTATACAATTTTCCAGTCAGTGCGATATCGGCCATAAAATGCCGTCCGGGTGCCGTTGGCACGGCTGACATGGTTGAAAAAGGAGTGAACACGATGTTTTCTGCCGCTACCTATCTGCAACGCCGCACGGCGCTGCAACAGTCCCTGCCGGGCAGCCTGCTGCTGTTCGTCGGCAATGTGGATTCGCCGATGAACTACCACGACAACATCTTTCCCTTTGTGCAGGATTCCAGCTTTCGCTACTTCTTTGGCCAGAACCAGCCGGGCATGGCGGCGCTGATCGACACGGCGGCTGGCAGCACCACCTTGTTCGGCAATGATCCGGAAGTGGCCGACATCGTGTGGACCGGCCCGCAGCCCACGCTGGCCGAGCGCGCCGCGCGTGCCGGCATCAGCCACAGCCAGCCCTATGCCGCGCTGGAGCAGGTGCTGGCCGCTGCACGGGCTGCCGGGCGGACGATTCACTACCTGGCCCCGTATCGCGGCGAAACCCGGCTGGAGCTGGGCCGCCTGCTGCAGGTGCATCCGGCCGAGGTGGCTGGCGGTTTTTCGCCACAGCTGACCCGTGCCGTGGTGGCGCTGCGCGAAATCAAGAGCGCGGAAGAGGTGGCGGAAATGGAAGCCGCGCTGGCGGTGACCGGTGCCATGCATGTGGCGGCCATGCAGTCCTCGCGCCCCGGCGTGGTGGAGCATCAGGTGGTGGGCATCATGGAAGGCATCATGCGCCGCCACGACTGGCAGCTGGCTTACCCGTCCATTTTCTCGCGCCGCGGCGAGGTGCTGCACAACCATGCCCACGATAATGTGCTGCAAAAGGGCGACCTGGTATTGAACGACACCGGCTGTACCTCGGGTGGTGGCTACGCCAGTGACATCACCCGTACCTTCCCGGTGGGCGGGCGTTTCAACCAGCAACAGCGTAAGTTGTACAACATCGTGCTGGACATGCAGTTGCAGGCCATTGCCGCCATCAAGCCCGGCGTGCGCTATCTGGATGTGCACAAGCTGGCGGCGCAGGTGATGGTGCAGGGCATGAGCGAACTGGGCTTCTTCCATGGCCCGGTGGAGGAGATTGTCGAATCCGGTGCCTATGCCATCGCCTTCCCGCATGGCCTGGGCCATCAGATCGGCATGGATGTGCACGATATGGAAGGTCTGGGCGAGGATCTGGTGGGCTATGACGACAGCGTGCAGCGCAGCCCGCTGTTCGGCCTGGGCTATCTGCGGCTGGGCAAGGCGCTGAAAGCCGGCATGGTGCTGACGGTGGAGCCGGGCATTTATTTCATTCCGGCCTTGATCGCCGCCTGGCAGGCCGAAGGCCGCCACAGCCAGTACATCAACTACGCCCGTTTTGCCGAGATGACTGGTTTTGGCGGCATCCGTATCGAGGACAATGTGCTGGTGACGGAAAGCGGCAGCCGGGTGCTGGGCGAGCCGATTCCCAAAACCGTGGAAGAGCTGGAAGCCATCATGCAGCAGTGACCGTGGCATTTGCTGTGCCAGACATGCCAACCGCCCCGAGGGGCGGTTTTTGTTTGTGCCGTACTGCTGGCCGCCCGCTGCCCGGCATGTTTCGCCCGGCCATTCATCCGCAGAGGGCTGCAACACAAATTTGCAGCATGCTGCGAACAGCGGCCTTGCATCCGGAAAATCCTGCCTAGAATGAAATCTGGACCGTAGCGGGGGAGACAGCGCCGGTCCAGCCCGTCAGCGACGCGACAGCCAGCCTGTCGTGCCACTGTGACCAGGCCTCGCCGTCTGGCCAGACAACAACATCGATCCAGCTGGAGAGTCACATGGAAACTTCATTTCAAGCGCTGCCATCCATGGCCATGCCCAAACATACCGACCTGGTGCACCTGGACCAGCGTCCGCTGCGTCCCATCAATCTGAAAAGCCCGGCGCTGGAGGTGATGACCGACCTGCGCATCATCGATCCGGTCAGCATTGGCGAGGATGAAATCCTGCGTCACGCGCATAACCTGATGATCAGCCGCGGCATCCGCCTGCTGTTTGTGCAGGATGAGGACAGCCGGCTGGTGGGCCTGATCACCGCGTCGGATATTCTGGGTGAGCGCCCGGTGCAGTGCATGCTGGAACATGGCAAGCGCCATGATGAAGTGCTGGTGCGCGATGTGATGACGCCGCGCAGCGAACTGGAAATGCTGTCGCTGGCCGATGTGCAGCACGCCACCGTCGGCCACATGGTGGCCACGCTCAAGCAGCAGGGGCGGCAGCATGCGCTGGTGGCCGAGCTGGACCTGAACACCGGCCATTACCAGCTGTGCGGCATGTTCTCAACTTCGCACATGGCACGGCGGCTGGGCATGCCGCTCAACTTCATGCGCGTGCCGCAGGCACTGTCGGAAATCCAGCACGCGCTGCTGCACGAGGGCTAGCCCCGCGGGCGGGCCGGGGTTTCAGCTACCTTCGCCCGCCGTGTCTTGTGGTACGGCGGTGCTGTACTTGGTGGTTTCCATCACCACCAGCGATTCAAACTCGCGCACATTGTCATTGCTCATGATGTGCTCGCGGCAAAAGCGCTCGTAATCGCCCATGTCGCGTACCAGCACCACCAGCACAAAGTCCGGCCGCCCGGTCACGTGGTAGCACTCCACCACTTCCGGCGCGGCGCGGATGGCCTGCTTGAAGGCATCCACCAGCGCAATGCGCTCGCGCTCCAGAATCACATTCACCACCAGCCGTAATGGTCGCCCCAGCACGGCCGGGTCCACCAGGGCCACCTCGCGGCGGATGATGCCCTCGCTGCGCAGCCGTTTCAGCCGCCGGGTAACCGCGGTAGGCGACAGGCTGACGGCTTCGGCCAGTTCATCGTGGGTGCGGCGCGCGTCTTCCTGCAACAGCGCCAGCAGCTTGCGGTCGTAGCTATCCAGCTGTTTTTCATCCGCCATATCAGTTTTCCTGCATTGAATATTCAAAATCATCAGTTTGTGTGCATTCTGACGCAGTAAAACGCAGCGGTGCAAGCTGGCGTGCTGCTTACACTGGCAGCATCCATCGGAGATGCACCATGTCGGCTTCCACTACCACCCTTAACCCCTTCCTGTCCCGCAGCGCCGCCTCAGCACGCTGGCTGCCCATGCTGCTGTTTGCCGCGCTGGTGACGCTGTGGGCTTACAACTATGTGGTGATGAAGCAGACCTTGCAGGCCACCACGCCCATTACCCATCTGATTTTGCGCACCACGCTGGGCAGCCTGACCCTGTTTGGCGTGCTGCTGGCGCGTGGCCGTGCCATCCGGCCGCAGCGGCTGATGCAGGCGGCGCAAGTGGGGCTGAGCACCACCTGCCTGTACAGCCTGTCCATTACCCTGGCGCTGGTGGCGGGGGCGGCGGGGCGGACCTCGGTGCTGGTGTTCACCATGCCGTTCTGGGTGGCCTTGCTATCGCGCTGGCTATTGGCCGAACCGTTTGGCCGTCGTACCCGGCAGGCGCTGCTGGCCGGTTTTGTCGGGCTGATGCTGATTGTGGCGCCCTGGCAGCTGCATGGCGGTGTGCTGCCCATGCTGCTGGCGGTGCTGGCCGGTTTCTTCTGGGCGCTCGGTTCGGTACTGAGCAAGCGGGCGACGCGCTGTGGCCAGCTCGATAGCCTGAATTTTTCGGCCTGGCAAGCCTTGATTGGCTTGCTGCCCATTCTGGCGCTGTGGCCGTGGGCGGATTTTGCCCATATCCACTGGTCCGGCAGTTTTGTGCTGGGTCTGTTGTATGCCGGGGTGTTGTCCAGCGCGGTGGGCTGGCTGGCCTGGCTGTGGCTGCTCAAGCGCTTGCCGGCCAGCACGCTCAGTTTCAACGCGCTGGTGATTCCGCTGCTGGCGGTGGCCATGGCCGCAGTGCAATTGGGAGAGTGGCCTTTGGCGCGCGAATTGGCCGGCATGCTGCTGGTGGGGGCGGGGATTGTGCTGATTGCCCGGCGCTGAACCGGGCTGGCGAAACAACAAGGCCGCTGCAAAGCGGCCTTTTGCATGTTGACGATGCAGTGGGATGCGGACTCAAACCACCAGCGAAATCAGCGTGCCGACGGTGACCGCCGCCGCCGCCCAGCGTCCGGCAGTGAAATAGCTGTTGTCGGACTGGGGCGTTGCCGGGGCGGGCTCGGCCGCCGGGTCGGGCAGGTTAAGCACACCGTAGGTAAAGGATTTGACGGCGGATGGCGCGTTGTCATCCGTGCTGGCTGCATTGCTGTCGCTGCTGGCCTCATCCGCCTTGCCCTTGCTTTGCAGTTTCACGATGGTGGAGGGCGAGGCGCTTGCCGCCTTGCCATCGCTGTCCAGCGTGTTGCTGGCTTTGCCCGCCCTGGCGGCAGTCTGGCCGTTAGCGCTCAGTGTGCTGGTGCCGCTATTGTTTACCGCGTTTGCTTTGCTGATATCCATCACGGTCTCGCTGCATACAAATGATGATCGGATGCTTCATTATCGGCATGGCGCAGCGACGACATGAGGGGGGTGGAGGTAAAGATCGGGTAAAGAAAGGTTAAGCGCGCTGGCTTGCGCCCGGCCACTGCCTAGTCCAGCTGTTGCACGGTGTCACCCTCGGCCGGCTGGCAATCATCCGCCATGTCGTCCCAGCCATGGTGGGTGACCAGGGTCTTGCCACGCAGGCATACCTGTATACGTTCGGTTCCGGCGGCCTGCTGGCGCACAAAACCTTCAATGGCCGCGGGCAGGCTCACCTGATAGCGGTTTGCCGCCAGTTCGCTGTCCGGGTGGTCACCATTATGCACCAGCGGCACCACATTGGCCGCCCACACCATGTAGCGGTGTTTCACATCGACGGTATCCGGGCGGTAGCCCTGTTGTTGCAGCCAGTCCTGTGCCTGCCTGCGGCCATCGCCTGCACGCGGCAATTGCCCCCAGGCGTGGGCCAATAGCTCCACCAGCCACTGGTTGCAGTTCTGGTAGCGGGTGGAGAAGGGATAGGCATTGGCGCTGTAGTCCGCCCCCAGCAGCTGCAGCGACAGCTTGTTGTCCAGTGCGGCCTCCACCAGTTGTGCTTCCTGTTTGGCCGGCAACAGCAGGATGGACAGATAGACATTGCTGCCTTGCGGCTGGTCGATCAGAAAACCGGGCAGGCCCTGGTCGTACAAATGCGGACGCTGTTCGTCACACGCGTAGTAGAGCTGGCGTACCGACCATGGCGTATTGGGATTGTTGCGCAGGCTGATGCCGGCATGCGACAGGCGGATGTGAAAGCGTTCCAGATCCAGCCCGGAGCGGGAGATGATGGCCGCCTGATGGCCGGATTCATCCAGCAGCTGGCGCACCTGCTGGCTGAACAGCAGCAGCTCGCTCTTGCGTGCCACGCTTTGCTGTGAGGCCTGCTCGCAGAACATCAAGGACGATGCCGCCGCAGCGTTGGCCAGTGTGGCCGCCAAGGCCAGCAGCCCTGCCAGCAGCAGGGCTTGCAGACCTCGGCCGGTGTAACGGTGCAACAGGATCAGGACACCACTTTGGGCTGTACTTCGGATTTCCAGGCCTGATCCAGCAGCAGGGCAAACGGCTGCTGGTTGTCGGCGCGGGCAAACACCAGGCCATAGGCTTGCTTCTGCGCATGCACGATCTGGCCGGTTTCCACGCCGCTATGCTTCACATCCGCCTGGGCCACGAACAGATTGAACGGTTCGGTATTGTTGGCGGCAGCCACCGGTACCAGGGTGAGCTGGGTTTTGCCCGCTTGCTCGGCCTGGGCCACGGCCACCACCTTGTAGTCGCCTTCGGCAATCTTGCCAACAGCCTTGGAGGAGTTCTGCAAGGAGGTGGAAATGCTGCCCACCGTGGCGCTGACGCTGTCAGAGACGGAAAGCAGGGAGACGGCAGCCTGTGCCGACGCACACAGCAGGCCCAGGCTAAGCAGCAGGGTGCCGGCAATGGTTTTCTTCAGATGGGTCATGGTCTTGGCGTTATCTATCACGGTGCGAAATCTTGCGGTGAGAAAAGTCATTGCAGCAGTGGCCTCCTGCGCTGAACAGGCTGTCGGTCAAGCCGGCTGTGGCAACGGTAGACTGCATGTGCCGGGCTATTGTTCCCAGTGGCGGCGGCCTGGCACAAGCAGATTTACAAAAATTGATCGGCCACCCGCCCGCCTGGCTTGTGTGGCGGCTATCCGGGCGGCAAGATCAGGCCATTGCATGCAAAACACGAGGAAAACCGCTTGGCCCAGTCTTCCGGTAAGGACAGCCTTGTTCTGTGCGGCGGCGACAACCCTGCCGGCCGGCCGGTGTCGCTGCACGCCATCGTGTCCACGGTGAATGTGCTGGCCGAACAGGGCATTGCCGCGGCCGAGCTGCTGGCCGGCAGCGGCATTCCACCGGAACGCCTGCTGGAGCCGGCGCGGCTGATCAACCATCATCAGGAACTCACCGTGTTCGACACGGCCCGGCGCCTGTCGCAGGACGATGCCCTTGGCCTGCGGCTGGGCCATGCCATGCATACCTCCAACTACGGCATTCTGGGTTACACCATGCTGGTCAGCCCCACCTTGCGCGTGGCACTGGAAACCGCCATCCGCTTTCCCTTGCTGCTGGCCAGCTATTTTACCCTGCGGCTGGAGGAGCGTGGCAAGGAAGCCTGGCTGCTGGCCGACGATTATCGCTACCGCGCGGATTTGCTCAGCTTCAATGCCGAAATGTGTCTGTCCTCGATGTGGACCATCGCCCGCGACTGCATGGGGGTGCGCTGGTCGCCCAAGGCGGTGCACATGAGCTTTGCCCCACCCGCGCATGCCGGGCTTTATCCGGCCATTTTCGGCCAGGCCGGCAGTTTTGACATGGTGGAAAATGCGCTGCTGTTTCCGGCCAAATGGCTGGACCGGCCCCAGCCGCTGGCCGATGCGGTCAGCTTTCACATGGCGCTGGAACAGTGCCAGCGCCAGCAGCAGCAATGGGCCAGCAGCCATGGCTCGGCGCTGGTGGCACGGGTGCTGCGGCTGATGCAGTCCGACCCGGTACGCTTTGCCCGGCTGGACGAGCTGACCACCAACCTGCATATGTCCGAACGCACCCTGCGCCGCAAGCTGGCGGCGCTGGGCACCTCCTTCCAGGCCCTGCTGGATCAGGCGCGGCACCAGCAGGCACTGCATCTGCTGCAGGAAAGCAGCCTGTCCATCAGCATGATTGCCGAGCGGCTGGGCTTTGCCGAAGCCGCCAGCTTTCGCCATGCCTTTGCCCGCTGGACCGGCAAGCGCCCCTCCGATTTGCGCCGCTGACGCCGCCTTTGCACCCCTTTGTTCTGCCCCGGCTGGCGCGCCGGCCAGGGGACGGGTTTGCCCTGTCCGGAATGGCCTGTCCCAAGCGATGGGAGCCATCCTGCACGCGGTTGGCAGGCCATTTTTGGCCGTATTTATCCCATAGTTGACCGCTATGTATCTTTTCGCCGCGGCGCTTGTTGGCAGAATGAATAAAAAAAGACGGACCACTCGCTGTCATTGCCAAGGCCAGTTCTCCCTCGCCAGGAGAGTGCCCCGCGGCTGCCCGGCCCATAGGCAATGCCACGTCCGATCACACAAAACGGAGGAGAAACCATGAGCAAACCCTGCGCTGTCGCCATCCCGGCGACGCCATGCCCGACCATGCGCCAGTCGCTGCGACACAGCGGCACGCTGCCGGAGGGGGACTGTTCCCCGCGCTGCCACGGCAGTTCCTTCCTGTGCCATGACCCGGCTGCACGGCTCAGCCCGTGCGGCCATGCCCGTCCGCCCGGCGTGTAGCGCCAGGCTTTCCTGACCCTGACAGCAGCCCAACACCACCGCCATGCGGCGTGGTGCGGGGGCGTGTTTTCACTGCATTTGCACCGGAGGACTGCCATGAGCGGCAATCGTGTGGCCATTGAGGTCGACCATGTCTGCAAGCGTTTTGGTCATGATGAACATGCGGTACTGGCGCTGGACCATATTGCGCTGAGTATCCGCGAGAACGAATTCTTCACCCTGCTGGGCCCGTCCGGCTGTGGCAAGACCACCTTGCTGCGCATGATTGCCGGCTTCGAGGACGTCAGCAGCGGCGACATCCGCCTGTATGGCCAATCGCTGGCCGGCAAGCTGCCCTTCCAGCGCCCGGTGAATACCGTGTTCCAGAGCTATGCCTTGTTTCCGCACCTGACCGTGGCAGAAAACGTGGCCTTCGGGCTGGAAATGCGCGGGGTCAAGGCTGCCGACATCAAGCCCATCGTGGCGGAAAAACTGGAGCTGGTGAAACTGGGCGGTTTTGCCCGCCGCCGTCCGCACCAGCTGTCCGGCGGCCAGCAGCAGCGGGTGGCGCTGGCCCGTGCGCTGGCGCCATCGCCCAAGGTATTGCTGCTGGACGAATCCCTGTCCGCACTGGACCTGAAACTGCGCAAGGAAATGCAGGTGGAGCTCAAGCGCTTGCAACGTGAAACCGGCATCACCTTTGTGTTTGTCACCCACGATCAGGAAGAAGCGCTCACCATGTCCGACCGCATCGCGGTGATGTCGGCGGGCAAGTTGCAACAGGTGGGCAGCCCGGAGGACATTTACGACCGCCCTGCCAACCGCTTCGTCGCCGATTTCATCGGCGAAACCTCCTTCCTGCAAGGCCGGGTGGCTGATGGCCTGCTGCACTTTGGCGATGCCGGCAGCCTGCCCGGCACGGTGCTGGACCAAAGCCACGACGGCCATGCCGCGCTGGCGGTGCGGCCCGAGCGCCTGCAACTGTCCACCAGCGGCAGCGGCCTGCACGGCGTGGTGTCCGAGGTGGTGTATCGCGGTGTGGATACCGTTTACACCGTGCAACTGGCCGACGGTCAGCCCTGCCGGGTGCGCAATACCAATGACAGCGGTGCGGTGCGGCTGGCGCGGGTGGGTGACAGCGTGCAGCTGTCGGCGCAGCCCGGTGCCTTCCACCGTTTGCAGGAGGCCGACCATGTCGCTTGACCCACAACGGCGCTGGCGTCGCCGCCTGCTGCTGGCGCCCACCACGCTTACCCTGCTGCTGTTCATGCTGCTGCCCATGCTGTTGATGGCCTGGATGTCGGTACTGGCGCCGGACACCTACGGCGGCGTGCGCTGGCATGAGTGGAGCCTGGATGCCTATGTGCAATTCCTGTACGAGCGCGATCTGGACGACAGCCTCACGCTCAACAGCGATTACCTGCAAATCTTCGGCCGTTCGTTTTTGCTGGCCGGTTTTGCCACCGTGGTGACGCTGCTGATCGGCTTTCCCACCGCGCTGTATATCGCGCTGAAAGAGGAAACAACCCGCCAGCGGCTGATCCTGCTGATTTCCATCCCGTTCTGGACCAACCTCTTGGTGCGCACCTACGCCTGGATGCTGCTGCTGCGCAATGGTGGGCTGATCGACAGCAGCCTGTCCTGGCTGGGCCTGAGTCAGGGCGCGCTGGATGTGCTGTACACCCCCACGGCGGTGGCCATCGGCTTTGTCTATTCCTTCCTGCCCTTCATGGTGCTGCCCATCTACACCAGTCTGGAAAAAATGGACTGGCGGCTGGTGGAAGCAGCCTTCGACCTGGGAGCCAACCGCTGGCAGGCGCTACGGCGGGTGATTCTGCCGCTGGCCATGCCCGGCATCGTGGCGGGCTGCCTGCTGGTGTTCATTCCGGCCATCGGCTCCTATTACATCCCCGAGCTATTGGGCGGCGGCAAGAGCCTGATGATAGGCAACCTGATCCAGAACCAGTTTGGCACTGCGCGTAACTGGCCGTTCGGTGCTGCCTTGTCCTTCATGTTGCTGGCGCTGGTGCTGCTGGCGATGTGGGTTTACACCAGGCGCTTCCAGCGCCCTCCGGGAGAATGACATGCAAGCATCCAATACCCTGTGGCGCTTTCGTGGCGTCACCCCCACCGCCATGCTGGCCTTTGTCTATCTCTACCTGCCCATCGTGGTGCTGGTGGTGCTGTCCTTCAACGCCAACCGCATTGCCACGCTGTGGACCGGTTTTTCCTTCGACTGGTATCTGAAGGTGATGGACAACGACAACATCCTGCGGGCTACCAAGAACTCGCTGATCATCGCCTGCGGGGCCACGCTGCTGGCCACCAGCTTTGCCACCATGGCGGCGCTGGCCATGGCCGGCAGGCGCTTTCGCGGCCAGGCTTTCATCAATGCCATGCTGGGCCTGCCGCTGCTGGTGCCGGAAATCGTCACCGCCGTGGCGTCCTTGCTGTTTTTCCTGGCGCTGGGGCTGGACCTGGGCCTGCTGACGGTGCTGATTGCCCACACCGTGTTCTGCATCCCCTTTGCCTATCTGCCCATCCGCGCCCGGCTGGAAGGGCTGGACCCACGGCTGGCGGAAGCCGCGGCGGATCTGTACGCCGGGCCGTTTGCCACCTTCCGCCGGGTGACCCTGCCCTTGATTCTGCCTGGTGTGCTGTCCGGCGCCATGCTGGCTTTCATCGTGTCGCTGGACGATTTCGTCATCACCTTTTTTGTGGCCGGTGCCGGTGCCACCACACTGCCGGTATACATCTTCGGCCTGATCCGCATGGGCATCACCCCGGAAGTGAATGCGGTATCGGCGCTGATGCTGCTGGTGTCCATTGCCTTTGTCGCGCTGTCCTACTGGATGGGCCAGCGCAAATCCTGAACCGGGTCGGCGGCGGTTTCGCCCCTCATGTTTCGCTTGTTGCACAACATACGAAGGAGAATTGCCATGAAAGTCTGCAAACTGCATGCGCTGGCCCTGGCGGCTGGACTGCTGCTATCCGCCTCGGCCATGGCCGCAGGAGAGCTGAACCTGTACAACTGGTCCGACTACATTCCGCAGGATTTGCTCAAGCGCTTCGAGAAGGAAACCGGCATCAAGGTCAACCTGGATGTGTTTGATTCCAACGAATCCTTGCTGGCCAAGCTGAAGGCCGGGGCCAAGGGCTATGACGTGGTGGTGCCGTCTGACTACATGGTGAAGATCATGCGTGACGAAGGCCTGCTGGAAAAAATCGACGTCAGCAAGATGCCCAATTTCAAGCTGGTGCAGGCTCCGCTCAACAAGCCGGATTTCGACCCGCAACGCGAATATTCCGCACCCTATATGTGGGGGGTAACCGGCTTTACCTATGACGCCAGCCGCGTGCCGGGCGGCAAGCTGGATAATAGCTGGAAGAGCTTCTTCACTCCGCCGGCCGCGCTCAAGGGCAAGGTGGTGGCGCTCAATGACGTGGCCGAGCTGTACAAGGCTGCCGCCATCTACCTGAAAGTGGACCAGTGTACCGAGGACCCCAAGCAGGCCAAGCGCATCCAGGACCTGCTGGAAGCGCAAAAGCCCATGCTGGCCATGTATAACTCCGACGGCACCATCGAACGCATGCAGGCGCAGGAAGTCATCATGCACCAGCAATGGAACGGTGCCGCCTACCGTACCCGGCAGAAGCTGAAGTCCGCCGTGTTTGTTTATCCGAAAGAGGGCATCCCCTTCTGGAACGACAATCTGGTCATCCCCAAGGGCGCCAAGAACCGCGATAACGCGCTCACCTTCATCAACTGGATGATGGCACCGAAGAATATCGCCGAGGCCTCCAACTTCACCGGCTACAACAATGCCATCAAGGGCAGCTCTGCCTATTTTGTCGCCGACCTCAAGGCCGACCCGGCCATCAACCCCACCGCCGCCATGCGCGCGCTGTTTGTGCCCAACAAGAACTGTTCGGCCAAGGCCAATGCCCTGCGCGACCGGGTGTGGACCAAGCTGAAGAAATAAGTCTCGCCGGCTAAGAACCAGGTTCTGCAGCCGGCTTTCCCTCGCCAACACCAAGCAATGCCGCTGGCCCCATGCCCGCGGCAAGGAGACCTGCATGCTGACGATTTACAGTGACGACCACCACCTGCACCACGGCAATGCCGAGTTGATTGACGGTACTCTCAAGCCTTGCTTTGAAATGCCCAGCCGCGCCGACATGGTGTTGCAGCGCGTGCGCCAGACCGGGCTGGGCGACATCATCGCCCCCACCGAACACGGGCTGCAGCCGCTGTTGCGCGTGCATGACGCGGGCTATGTGCGTTTTCTGGAGCAAGCCTGGAGCCTGTGGCAGGCCGAAGGCCGCAATCATGATGCGCTGCCGCTGGTATGGCCGGTGCGCGGCCTGCGTACCGACCGTATCCCGCAGGATATCGACGGCCTGATGGGCTATTACTCCTTCGATGCCGGGGTACCCATCACCGCCGGCACCTGGCAGGCCATCCGTTCCTCGGCCAATGTGGCGCTGAGCGGGCTGGATGCCATGCTGGCCACCGGGCACAGCACCTTTGCCCTGTGCCGTCCGCCCGGCCATCATGCCGCAGCGGATTATATGGGCGGCTATTGCTACCTCAACAATGCCGCCATTGCCGCCCAGGCCATGCTGGACCGTGGTGCCAAGCGGGTGGCGATTCTGGATGTGGACTACCACCACGGCAACGGCACGCAGAGCATTTTCTATCAGCGCAGCGATGTGCAGTTTTTGTCCCTGCATGGCGACCCCATGGTGGAGTACCCCTATTTCCTCGGCCATGCCGACGAAACCGGGGAAGGGGCCGGGTTGGGCTTCAATCACAACTACCCGCTGGCCCATGGCACCGATTGGTCGCACTACGGCCCGGCGCTGGCCGATGCCTGCAGCAAGATTGCCGCCTATGCGCCGGACGCGCTGGTGGTGTCGCTGGGGGTGGATACCTTCGAGCAAGACCCGATCTCGCGCTTCAAATTAAAGAACGCCGACTACCTGCGCATGGGTGAAGTCATTGGCGGGCTGGGCCTGCCCACCTTGTTTGTGATGGAAGGCGGCTATGCGGTGGAGGACATCGGGGTGAATGCGGTAAATGTATTGTCCGGCTTTGACAGCGTGGCGGGCTGAGAATGGCGGGGAGGCCGGCTGGCCTCCCTGACTGCAGTTTCAGGCATGGGCCGGCGCAAAACTGCCCGCCTGCGCCATACGCCACATGCGGCCATAGAACTCGGCCTTGATCTCGCTGGCCAGCAGCTCGCCCGGCTGCAAGAACACATGCAGCTGTGAGTACAGGCGGATTTCGGTATCGCTCACCCGCCGCACCAGGTGATGCGCCTCCAGTTGTTCCGGGTGGGTAAGGCCGGCGGCGGCCAGCATCTCGGACAGCGCATGCAGGGTGTTGCGGTGGAAGTGATACACCCGCTCGGCCTTGTCCGGCACTACCAGAGCGCGCTGGCGCAGCGGGTCTTGCGTGGCCACGCCGGTGGGGCAGCGGTTGGTGTGGCAGCTCTGGCTCTGGATACAACCCACGGCAAACATGAAGCCGCGGGCGGAATTGGCCCAGTCGGCCCCGATGGCCAGCACGCTGGCAATGTCGAAGGCGCTGATGATCTTGCCGCTGGCGCCCAGCTTGATCTTGTCGCGCAAATTCAGCCCCACCAGAGTGTTGTGGACAAACAGCAAGCCCTCGCGCAGCGGCACGCCAATATGGTCGGTGAATTCCAGCGGTGCCGCGCCGGTGCCGCCTTCCTTGCCGTCCACCACGATGAAATCCGGCAGGATGCCGCTTTCCAGCATGGCCTTGGCAATGGCCATGAATTCCCACGGATGGCCGAGGCAAAACTTGAAGCCCACCGGCTTGCCGCCAGACAGCTCACGCAGCCGGGCAATAAAGGCCATCATCTCCAGCGGAGTGGAGAAGGCGCTGTGGCTGGAGGGCGACACGCAGTCCTGCCCCAGCGGCACGCCACGGGTGGCGGCGATTTCCGGCGTTACCTTGTGCTTGGGCAGAATGCCGCCGTGGCCGGGCTTGGCCCCCTGGCTAAGCTTGATTTCAATCATCTTCACCTGCGGGTTTTGTGCCTGGGCGGCAAAGCGCTCCGGGTCGAAATGCCCGTCTGCATCGCGGCAGCCAAAGTAGCCGCTGCCCAGCTCCCATACCAGGTCACCGCCGTGTTCCAGATGATAGGGGCTGATGCTGCCCTCGCCGGTGTCGTGGTAGAAACCGCCCTGGCTGGCCCCCTGGTTGAGCGCGCGGATGGCGTTGGCGCTGAGTGCACCAAAACTCATGGCCGAAATATTGAATACCGAGGCGGAGTAGGGCTGCGCGCATTGCGGGCCACCAATCTGCACCCGGAAACCGGCCGGGTCGCTGCGCGGGGCCGGGCGGATCGAGTGACTGATGAATTCGAAGCCGCTGCCATATACATCCAGCAGGGTGCCGAAGGGTTTGTCGGCCTGGGTGTTCTTGGCGCGGGCGTAAACCAGCGAGCGCTGGTCACGCGAGAAGGGCAGCTGTTCGCCATCGGCTTCCAGCAGGTACTGGCGGATTTCCGGGCGGATGGCTTCCACCAGATAGCGGATATTGCCCAGCACCGGGTAGTTGCGCCGCACGGCGTGGCGGGTTTGGGTGAGGTCCAGCACGCCCAGCAGGCTGAGCGCGATGGCTGCGAGGGTGAAGGGCCACAGCCATTCGATCTGGTGCAATACCAGGCCGATCAGGCTGAGCAGGATGCAGGCGGCGAAAAAGGCATAGCGGCTGAGCAGGGACAGGTTCATGCGGGCTCCGGCAGGCGTGGGCTGAATGCGGGATGCTACAGCACAAGGGTTGGGACTTGTGCTGTCTGATCCGCTTCAGCTTAGCGCCCAGGCCGGGGCTGCGCCATGGCTGGTGGCAGCGCAGTGATGGTCTTAATGAAAACGCACGATGTCGCCGTTGTGATCGAAAGCCAGATAGCGCGCAACATCGCCTCCGGTCTGGATGGTCTGGATCATGCGCTTGAGCGCCGCTTCGATATCGGCTGCGGCGGGCGGGCCACCGGCGCTGCCATCCAGACAGGCGACAAACACGATTTGCCACGGCTCGCCCATGCGGGCCGATTCGGCTTGCAGGCTGGCAAAGTCCGCCAGTTCGCTGGCGGCGCGGTCCAGGCACATGCTGGGCAGCAGGATGCCGCCCTCGCCGCGGGCAAAGCGCTCGGCTTCCTGCGGCTGGTGGTCGTCATGCAGCACGGCTTTGGTAAATACCAGCAGCAGATGCTGCGGCTCGGACTGCTGGCGGGCTGCAGCCAGCAGCGTGTTGAAATCGTCGATGTCCATGGTGCTCAGTACGGGGCGAAAGTGGCAGCTGGCAGTGTGTGGGCTGGCCATCCGCTTTGCCATCCGCCGCTGGAACTAGTTGCTGGCGGCATTGGAATGAGGCATTCGATGGCAAGAAACAGGGAGCGGCGGCGGCTTTTCCCACTTATGCTGGCAGTCATGACCAGGGGAGGGTGGCGATGCGACGGGAAATGGCAGGATTGGTGGTGCTGGCAGCCTTGTGGGGGGCTTCGTTTCTGTTCATGCGGGTGGCGGTGCCCGCGCTGGGGCCATTCGTGCTGATTGCCTTGCGGCTGGGGCTGGCCTCGCTGGTCTTGCTGCCCATCTTGCTGTGGCGAGGCGGTATCGGCCTGTGGCGGCAACACTGGCAGCGCATTGCCGTGGTGGGGGTGTTTCTGTCGGCACTGCCTTTCTGCCTGATTGCCTGGGCCAGTCTCAGCCTGCCGGCGGGGGTGGCGTCGGTGCTGAATGCCACTACCCCGCTGATGACCGCGCTGTGGGCCATGCCACTGGCAGGCGAGCGCATGACCGCACCGCGGGCGGCCGGTTTGCTGCTGGGGCTGGCCGGGGTGCTGGTGTTGATGCTGGGGCGTGGGGCCGCCTTTGATGTAAGGACCATGCTACCCGTGCTGGCCATGCTGGGCGCCACCGCCTGTTATGGCTGGTCCGGCCATATGGCCAAGCGCTGGTTGCCCGGCCTGCCTTCGCTGGTGACGGCCACCGGCAGCCTGTTCAGCGGGGCGGTGCTGGTGACGCCGCTGGCGTGGCTGACCTTGCCGGCCCAGGCTCCATCGGCCACGGTATGGGGGGCGGTGGTGATGCTGGCGCTGGGCAGCACCGCGCTGGCCTATCTGATTTTCTACTGGCTGATCGACAGGCTGGGTGCGACCCGCGCCAGCAGCGTCACCTATCTGGTGCCGGTTTTTGGCGTGCTGTGGGGAAGCATGTTGCTGGCCGAGCCTGTCGGCGTGCTGATGCTGCTGGGCGGGGTGCTGATTCTGTGCGGGGTGTTGCTGCTGGGCTGGCGCCGTGCTGGCTGAGCCAGCCGACGCCCGCCTTCGGCTCAGGCGCTGACTGGCTGCGGCTGAGCCAGCGGCAGCAGGATGCGGATGCGGAAGCCGCCATCGGCCTCGTCAGCAAACTGCAGCTGGCCATGGTGCTGCTTGACCACGCGCGACACGATGGCCAGCCCCAGGCCGCTGCCGCCATCGGTGCCGCGGTGTTCGGCCAGCCGCTCGAAGGGGGCCAGCGCCGATTCGCGCAGCGCGGCGGGAATGCCCTGGCCGTGGTCGATCACGCTCAGTTCCGCCATGCCGTCGCGCTGGTCGATTTCCACCCGCAGCGGCGGCTTGCCATAGCGGCGGGCGTTTTCCAGCAGATTGGACAGCAGCCGCTCCAGCGCCAGGGCATCGGCCTGCAGTTCCGGCTCGGCCTGGCGCAGCAGTTTCACATCCAGCCCGTCGCGGCCAAAACGCGCTACCACGCTGTCGGCCAGTTCGGCCAGCGCCACCGGCTCCAGCCTGGCCGATTCTTCGGCACGGGCAAAGTCGATGAACTGGCGCACGATGCGCGACAGCTCGTCGATATCCGCCAGCATGTCCGGGGTATCGCTATTGTGTTCCTGCAGCTCCAGCATCAGCTTCAAGCGGGTCAGCGGGGTACGCAGGTCGTGCGACAGCCCGGCCAGCATCAGCCGGCGTTCACGGGCGGCGCTATCCAGCGCACTGGCCATGTGGTTGAAGCCGCGGGCCAGCGCCATCAGCTCGCGCGGCCCCTCTTCGGCCAGCGGCGGCGGCAGTTTGCCGCGCGCCAGCTCGCGTGAGGCTGCCACCACCTTGCCGATGGGGCGGGTGATGCGCCATGCCACCAGCGAGGCCAGCAAGGTGGCCAGCAAGGTGGCCAGCAGCGCAGCCTGGATGATGGCGTAGATGGGCCGGTCGCTATAGCGGCCAAATGGAATCACCAGCCAGTAGGGGGTGTCCAGCACATGCACGTTGACCCATAGTTCGTTGCGGTCTTCGCGGTGCACCATATAGCCGCGCACGGTGTCGTCCAGGCCCTTGCTCAGCCGGCTCACCAGGCTGTTGGCCACCCGCGGCAGTTCGGTGTCGAACTGTTGTCTGGCTGCGGCCTGTTGTGGCAGCAGGCGCGGCAGGCCGGGGCGGTTGTAGCTGGCCAGAAAAGCGCTGCGCTGGTCGGGGCTCATATTGTCCATCGAGCCTTCGAGGAAGGCCAGCGTGTCCACCACCTGGGCATACAGCTGCTTGTCCATCAGCTTGTGGCGCTCACCCGCCGCGATATAGACGGTGACGATCTGGGTGGTGACCACCACCACCACCACCAGCACGATCAGGCGAAACAGCAGGGAACCGGCAAGGCGTCGCAGCACCGCTTACTCCCGTTCACTGCCGTCGGGCACGAAGACATAGCCGTAGCCCCACACGGTCTGAATGAAGCGCAGCGGGCTGTCGCCGCCCTCCAACGTTTTGCGCAGGCGGGATATATGCACGTCGATGCTGCGATCCAGCGATTCGCCATTGCCCTTGCCCAGCGCCATTTCCATCAGCTGTTCACGGGTGAGCGGGCGGCGCGGATGGGTGGCCAGCACGGTGAGTACGGCAAATTCGGCGGTGGTCAGCGACAGCGGCTGCTGGTTTTTCAGCAGTTCGCGCCGGCCCAGATTGAGCTGGAATTCGCCAAACTCGATCACCTCGTCGGACTCGTGGCGGGCGGCCAGCGCCGGGGTGGCGTGATGGCGGCGCAGCACCGACTGGATGCGCGCGGTCAGCTCGCGCGGATTGAAGGGTTTGGGCAGATAATCGTCGGCACCCATTTCCAGGCCCAGGATGCGGTCCACATCCTCGCCACGGGCGGTCAGCATGATGACCGGCACCATCTCGCCCTGGGCGCGCAGGCGGCGCACCACGGCCAGGCCATCATCGCCGGGCATCATCACGTCCAGCACCATCAGGTCCGGACGGTTGCGTGCCAGTTTGCGGTCCAGTTCACGGGCATCCGGCAGGGTGTCGACCACATAACCCTGCTGGCCCAGATAGCGGGTGAGCAGTTCGCGCAGCTTGGCGTCGTCGTCGACGATGAGAATCTTGTTGTGTTCCATGGTGTTTTCCTTGATCGCCCGGCGCGGCAAAGCGGCTGGCATGCTGATGGCAAAGCTTAACCCGACCCAACCGGCTAGGCGATGGTGGATCATGAATTTCTGTTAAACGCCATCGGCCATTCACAAAAGTTAACATTTGGTAACATGCGACACACGGATGCGCAAAGGCCGCCTTCTACACTGGGACGGTGTGCTGCATGCCGGAGATCATGATCATGAAAAAGTCCTTGATTTTACTGCTGTTTGCCATCTGTTTGCCGGGTCTGGCCGCGGTAGTGCAGGCGGCCGAGCGCGGTGGCAACGGTGCCGATGTGCGCGAGGCGCGCCAGCTGGCCGCGCAAAGCACCCAGCAGGCAACGCCGCTTGCCGGTTACACCGTGCCGGATGGCGCATCGACCCCGATGCGGCGCCCAGCCGGTGAAAAGTAAGCCCACAGTCATTCATATTCCATCAGCCTTCTGCTGTGATGCCGCTGAGTCATCATGGCAGGAGGCGTAATGTCAGGTTAAAATGAAGCCATGAAGTACCATGCCATTTATGTCTTGCTGTTTGCCACGGTGACGGCGTTCGCCTTGCCAGCGCTGGCGCAAGGCCCGAATGGCGTGGAGGATGGTGCAGCGCAGTTCCAGCGTTTCCCGCCCCGGCAAGCTGCCGGCGAGGAGCGCCGCTTGCGCAATCTGCGTCTGAAGGAGGCGGTGCAGGCCGGTGATTTGTCGCCGGAAGACGCGCGCCGCCTGCAGCACAGACATCCTCCAGGGGCGCCGCCTGCGGGTGGCATGGGTGGACCTGACCGTTTTGCACCGGATGGTTTTTCGCATCCGCCGCCGGGCCAGCGCAATTTCTGGCGCGACAAGCGACAAAAGGCTCAGGAGCAATTCCAGAACGATTGATCCGGCTATCTTTAGCAGCCGGACATTGCCAGTGGCAAGGATCACGGCCTTGAACAAAGCTTGGGGTAAGTGGAGTAGCGGCAACTGGCTGGCGGGTTTGGCCATGCTGGCGGGTTTGGCATGGTCGGCACAGCTGCAGGCGGCCCCGGAGTGTGACAAGGCGATGGCGCCGCAGCGCTGTGCCAGTTACCGCCAGGGCTGGCTCAGTTGTTCGGATCTGACTGCCGGATCACGGCGCGCCTGTATCGAACAGTTCACCCCGGCGCTCAGTTGCCAGCGCAGCCGCGATGCCCGGCGCTGCGAGGCCTTGCTGGCGGCCCAGGCGGCCTGCGAGGGCAGCGAGGGGCTGGCGCGACGGCTGTGTGTGCGCGAGCGCCTGCCGGCGGCGGATTGCAGCCACGCCTCCAACAAGGCCCGCTGCGAACAGCGGGCGGCGGCCGAACAAAGCTGTGCCGAAACCGCAGCGCAGCAAGGCCGCGAATGCGTGCGCAAGGCCCTGGCACCTTCCGGCAACTGAAGCCGGCACAAAACAAAACCCCGCTGTCGCGACAGCGGGGTTTTTCATGGGCAGCCGCGATTCAGGGCTGCAGAATGATGGAGCCGGTGGTGCGGCGGCCTTCCAGATCGCGGTGCGCAGCCGCGGCGGTGGCCAGCGGATAACTGGCGGATGGCCTGACCTGCACCGCGCCGGCGGCAATGCGTTCGAACAAGGCCGCTGCCGATGCTTCCAGTTCTGCGCGTTGGGCGATGTAATCGGCCAGCTTGGGGCGGGTGAAAAACAGCGAACCTTTCTGCGACAGCAGCAGCGGTTCGAATGCCGGCACCGCTCCAGAGGCATTGCCGAAGCTGACAAAGCTGCCACGCGGGGCCAGGCTGTTCAGCGACATCTCGAAGGTGCTTTTGCCTACCGAGTCATAGACCACCGGCACGCCCTTGCCGCCGGTGATTTCGCGCACCCGTGCCACCACATCTTCCTCGCTGTAGTTGATGACATGGGCGCAGCCCAGCTGGCGGGCCAGTTCGCCCTTGGCCGCCGAGCCGACCGTGCCGATCACCTGCACGCCCAGTGAGCTGAGCCACTGCACGGCGATCTGGCCGACGCCGCCGGCAGCGGCATGCCACAGCACGGTCATGCCGGGCTGGACGGCAAAGGTACGGCGGATCAGGTACTCCACCGTCATGCCCTGCAGCATGATGCAGGCGGCCACTTCATCGCTGATGCTGTCCGGCAGCTTGACCAGCAGCGTTGCCGGCAGCAGCCGTTCCGTGCTGTAGGCACCCAGCGGCCCGCCGGCATAGGCGACGCGGTCACCCACTTGCAGCTGGGTCACGCCTTCGCCTACCGCCTCCACCACACCGGCGGCTTCGCAACCCAGGCCGCTGGGCAGGGCTACCGGATAAAGCCCGCTGCGCTGGTAGGTATCGATGAAATTGACGCCGATGGCATGGTGGCGCAGGCGCACTTCGCCTGGGCCGGGTTCGCCGACGCTGCTGTTTTCCAGCTGCAGCACATCGGGTGAGCCGGTGACGTGAAAACGGATGGCCTGACTCATGGTACGGTCCTTTTCCAGCATGAAGACATGGCGTCGAGTCTGCACCGCGTACCGGCGCCATGCAAGCCGTGTCTGGCGAACAGTGCGTTTCCCGCGGGGGGCTGACTTGGTGTTTGGCCGGTTTTCTTCCTACATTGAATCCAGGGTACCTTGCTGCCAGCAGGGAAGATCGGATCGGGCGGAGCAGATCATGCAAGCCACACGAAGGGAACAAGCATGAAAGGCGTGGTGTTTACCGAGTTTCTGGAAATGGTGGAGAGCCGTTTTTCTGCCGACATGGTGGATGACATCATCGAGGATGCCGGCATCAAGTCAGGAGGTGCCTACACCGCGGTGGGCAGCTACCCCTTTGCCGAGATGGTGGCGCTGGTGACGGCCTTGTCGCAGCGCAGCGGGCTGGAGCCGCAGGCGCTGATCTACGCCTTCGGCCATTACCTGTTCGGGCGTTTTGCCCTGCTGTATCCGTACAGCATCCAGGGTTGCAGCAATGCATTCATGGTGCTGAGCAATATCGAGAAACACATTCACCAGGAAGTACACAAGCTCTATCCGGATGCACAACTGCCCCATATCGAGGTGCTCAGCAGCGATGAGCGCTGCCTGACCTTGCTGTACCGCTCGCCGCGCTGCCTGGCCCCGCTGGCTTCCGGGCTGATCCAGGGGGCGCTCGATCATTTCGGCGAGCAGGGGCGCATCGTGGTCGAGCCATTGAACGATGAAGGCAGCAAGGTGCGCTTTGTGGTGGAACTGGTATGAGCGAAGACGAACTGGCCCAGTTGCAAGACCAGCTGCTGCGTTACCAGAAGCGCTACCAGCGCGAGAAAGCCGCGCGCAAGGAGGCCGAGGTATTGCTGGAACAGCGCAGCCGCGCCTTGTACGACGCCAATTTCGAATTGTCCACCGTGGCGGCCCAACTGGAGAAGATCGTCGAATGGCGCATGGCCCAGCTGTCCGAGGCCCTGCTCAAGGCGGAAATGGCGGCCAAGGCCAAGTCGGAATTCCTGGCGGTGATGAGCCACGAAATCCGTACGCCGCTCAACGGGGTGCTGGGCATGGCCGAGTTGCTGTCCCATTCCAAGCTGACCGCGGAGCAGGGCGAGCAGGTGGCCACCTTGCAGGAGTGCGGCACTTCGCTGCTGGCGCTGATCAACGACATTCTCGACCTGTCCAAGATCGATGCCGGCAAGCTGACACTGGAACAGCGGCCTTACAATCTGTATGCCCTGCTCGATAGCGTGGTCAACCTGTTTGTGCCCAAGGCGATGGAGGCCGGCCTGCATATCGAATGGCAACGGCCACAGGGCAGCGCCTGGCTGCTGGGCGATGCCACCCGGCTGCGCCAGATCACCAGCAACCTGCTGAGCAATGCCATCAAGTTCACCCACCAGGGTGCGATCACCGTGACGGTGGGCATCGAACCGCTGGAAGATACCTTCGACATGAAGCGTCTGGTGCTGGTGATCCGTGATACCGGCATCGGCATGACCCAGGAGCAGCTGGGCAAGGTGTTTACCGCCTTTGAGCAGGCCGACTCCACCACCACCCGCCGCTATGGCGGCACCGGGCTGGGGCTGGCCATCTGCCGACGCCTGGCCGAGGCCATGGGCGGGCGCATCGATGTCAGCAGCGAGCCCGGTGTGGGCAGCTGCTTCAGCGTGCACTGGGTTGCCACTGAGACCAGCGCTCCGGCCGCCGAGGCGCCGGTCATCGTGCTACCGGAGGAGGCGCCGAGCCCTGGGGCGGCCGCGCTGTCGGTCATGGTGGCCGAGGACAATACGGTGAACCAGAAGTTGATCATCAAGCTGCTGGACAAGCTGGGTTACCGCGATGTGCTGCTGGCCGCCAACGGGCGGCAGGCGCTGGAACGGGTCAGCCAGGGCGGGGTGGAGCTGATCCTGATGGACATGCAGATGCCGGAAATGGACGGGCTGGACGCCACCCGCGCCATCCGTCAGCTGGAGCTGGACTGCCAGCCCCACATCATTGCGCTGACCGCCAATGCCTTCGATGAAGACCGCGAGCGTTGCCAGCAGGCGGGCATGAATGACTTCCTGTCCAAGCCGGTCAGCCTGGAGCGCCTGTCCGTGGCCATGCAGCGGGCCAGCAGCCTGCTCAGCAAGCAGAAGCAGCCCAGTCCAGCAGGGGAGCCAGACACTCAGGCCAGCGCTTGAGCCGGTGGTCGTCGCCATTGAAAATGGTTTGTCGGTGTCCGCGGTAATAGCGTGCGGCGGCCTGCCAGTCCAGTACCTCATCCGCACTGCCCAGCCATAGCCAGTATTCACCGGCTGCCGGTGCTGCAAGACGCATGTCCAGCAAAGCCTGCATGTCGGCTTCGTCCAGCACGTACTCTTCCCCGGTGTAGGGATTGCGCTGCGAGCCCAGATAGTGCCGCAGATCGTCATACGGGGTGATGGCGGGATTGATCAGCGCCGCCTTGCGGCCATGCTGTTCGGCCAGCCAGCCGGCGTAGTAGCCGCCCAGTGAGCTGCCGATCAGCCAGCTGTCGGCGGGCAGGGACAGCAATAATTCTTCTGCCTGAGCAATGGCGCTGGCCGGATGCGGCGACAGCCGTGGGCAGTGCAAGGTGACGGCGGGGGCATGCCGGGCCAGCCAGGCCGCCGTTTCCTGTGCCTTGAGCGATTGCGGACTGGAGTTGAAGCCGTGCAGATAGACAATGTGCATGATGCGTGTACAACAAAGAGCGGATTGATGATGAAGCCCGGTGCGTGTTCCACGATGAGAACACCACAACCGGCTTGGGCTGGGCGGGGAGATGCGACTGCCGCTGGCAGGAGGGGCAAGCGCGAGCCCGGAGACGGGTACCGTCACGCTTGCACACCTGGTGTACCGCCAGGGCAAGCCGGTCGGCCTGCCCTGTTTCACGTGAAACAGCTTACTCGGCCTGCCATTCGTAGGCCTTGAGAATGGCCTTCAGCTTGCCGCTGCGGCGCATGGCCTCGATACCCTGGTTCAGTTTTTCAGTACTGACCGGCGAGCTGGGGGCCACGGCGCACATGGTGGGCATATAGGTTACCGTCAGCGGGTGCTGCTTGAAGGCGCGGGCTTCCTGCGGATTGGTCTTGGCCCACCAGGCCAGCTCCAGTTCCGAGGAAATGGCGACATCGGTCAGATGCTTTTGCAAGGACTTGACCAGCAGTTCCAGCCGAGGCTCATCCACGCGGGTGGTGCGGCCCACTGCCCACAGGTGTTCCAGCGTGGGGTAGCTGTAGCCGCGAATGGTGCCGATGCGCTTGCCGGCCATTTCATCGGCCTGGTGCAGGTCCGGCATGTCCTTGAGCGACAGCGCCCGCTCCACTTGCGGATAGAATTCGCGCGTCCAGCCCAGGCGTGCGGCATTGCCATACCATTCCGGATTGGCATTGCACACGATGTTGACCTTGCCGGTTTCAATGGCGTTTTCCACCCGCTTGCGCGCAATCACCACATACTGGGCTTTCATGCCCAGTTCAGCGGCCAGTGCATCGCCCAGTTCCTTGGTCAGCCCCCCGGACAGTGCCTGGTTGTCCGGCGTCAGTACCACGATGGGCGGTGCGTCGGAATCCGACACCCCGATTTTCAACATGCCTCCTGCGGCGGCCACTTGTGCCAGCGCTGCTCCCGTCAACAGCGCCAGCCAGGTCTTATTCAAACCAACCATAAGCTTGTACTCTCTTCTTCTTAGTTAGTTGTCTGACAGTTCCAAACCCAATGGTAAACTGATCGGCCGCACCTTGAGTGTGCCTTTTATCGTTCTAGCCAATAACAGCCTGTTTGCCATGACCAAAAACACCACCCACCCGGTATTTTCCCAGCTGTCACAGCGCATCCTGATCCTGGATGGCGGCATGGGCACCATGATCCAGCGCCATGACCTGCAGGAAGCTGACTACCGTGGCGAGCGGTTCGCCGACTGGCCCTGTGACGTAAAAGGCAACAACGACCTGCTGGTGCTGAGCCGGCCGGATGTGATTGGCGGCATTCACCAGGCCTATCTGGATGCCGGTGCCGACATCATTGAAACCAACACCTTCAATGCCACGTCGATTGCCATGGCCGACTACCAGATGGAAAGCCTGGTGTGGGAGATCAACCACGCGGCAGCCCGGCTGGTGAAAGAGCTGTGTGTGGCGCAAACCGCAAAGAATCCGGCCAAACCGCGTTTCTGTGCCGGCGTGCTGGGGCCCACCAACCGCACCGCCAGCATCAGCCCGGATGTCAACGACCCCGGCTATCGTAATGTCAGTTTCGACGAACTGGTGGCCAGCTATACCGAGGCCATCGACGGTCTGGTGGCTGGCGGCGCGGATTTCCTGTTGGTGGAAACCATCTTCGACACGCTGAACGCCAAGGCGGCGGTGTTTGCCATCCACCAGTATTTTGACGATCACCCGGACATCGCCCGTCTGCCCATCATGGTGTCCGGCACCATTACCGACCAGTCTGGCCGTACGCTGACCGGCCAGACCACCGAAGCCTTCTACAACAGCCTGTCGCACGCCGATGCCCTGTCCTTCGGCCTGAATTGTGCACTGGGGCCGGACCTGTTGCGGCCCTATGTGGAAGAAATGTCCCGTGTATCCGCCACCTATGTGTCGGTGCATGCCAATGCCGGCCTGCCCAATGCCTTTGGCGGTTACGACCTGGAACCGGCAGCCATGGGCGACTATGTGCGTGAATGGGCCCAATCCGGCCTGATCAACATCGTTGGCGGCTGCTGTGGCACCACGCCGGAGCACATTGCCGCCATTGCCGCCGCGGTGGATGGCATTGCGCCGCGCGCCTTGCCGGACATCGAGAAAAAGTGCCGCCTGTCCGGGCTGGAGCCTTTCAATATTGGCGACCACGATTTGTTCGTCAATGTGGGCGAGCGCACCAACGTCACCGGCAGCCGCGCCTTTGCCAAGCTGATTCTGAACGGCGACTACGCCACCGCGCTGGATGTGGCGCGGCAGCAGGTGGAAAACGGCGCGCAGATCATCGACATCAATATGGACGAAGGCATGCTGGACGCGCTGGCGGCCATGGATCGCTTCCTCAAGCTGATCGCCGCCGAGCCGGACATTGCCCGCGTGCCCATCATGATCGACTCCTCCAAGTGGGAAGTGATCGAAGCCGGCCTCAAGTGCATTCAGGGCAAGGGCATCGTCAACTCCATCTCCATGAAGGAGGGGGTGGACAAGTTCAAGGAACAAGCGCGCCTGCTGCGCCGCTATGGCGCGGCGGTGATCGTGATGGCCTTCGACGAAAAAGGCCAGGCCGACACTTACGCCCGCAAGGTGGAAATCTGCGAAAAGAGCTACCGCATTCTGGTGGACGAGGTGGGTTATCCGCCGGAAGACATCATCTTCGACCCCAATATCTTTGCCGTGGCCACGGGTATTGAAGAGCACGCCCGTTACGGCCTGGACTTTATCGAGGCCACCGGCTGGATCAAGCAAAACCTGCCGCATGCCAAGATTTCCGGCGGCGTGTCCAATGTGTCCTTCTCCTTCCGTGGCAACAACAAGGTGCGCGAGGCCATCCACGCGGTGTTCCTCTACCACGCCATCCAGCGCGGCATGACCATGGGCATCGTCAATGCCGGCGCGCTGGAAGTGTATGACGAGGTGGACAAGGAACTGCGTGAGCGTATCGAAGACGTGGTGCTGATGCGCACGCCCAAGGATGGCGGCGACGCCACCGAACACCTGATTGCGCTGGCCGAACGCTTCAAGGGCGAAGCGGCGGGCGAGAAAAAGGTGGAAGACCTGGCCTGGCGCGAATGGCCGGTGGAAAAGCGGCTGGAACACGCGCTGGTCAAGGGCATCACCACCTATATCGTCGAAGACACCGAAGAAGTCCGTCTCAAGAGCGAACGCCCGATCCATGTGATCGAAGGCCCGCTGATGGACGGCATGAATGTGGTGGGCGACCTGTTTGGCGCCGGCAAGATGTTCCTGCCGCAGGTGGTGAAATCCGCCCGCGTGATGAAGGCCGCCGTGGCGCATCTGGAACCCTTCATCGAAGAAGAAAAAATCCGCATGGGGCTGGCCGATGCGCCGGCCAAAGGCGTCATCATCATGGCCACGGTCAAGGGTGATGTGCACGATATCGGCAAGAACATCGTCGGCGTGGTGCTGCGCTGTAACAACTACAAGGTGATCGACCTGGGCGTGATGGTGCCGTGCCAGACCATTCTGGATGCCGCGCGCGAGCACCAGGCCGACATCATCGGCCTGTCCGGCCTGATTACCCCCAGCCTGGAAGAAATGAGCCATGTGGCCAAGGAAATGCAGCGCCAGGGTTTTGACATTCCGCTGCTGATTGGTGGTGCCACCACCTCCAAGGTGCATACGGCGGTGAAGATCGCCCCGCACTATCAGCAGCCGGTGATTTATGTGCCGGACGCCAGCCGTGCGGTGGGGGTGTGCTCCAACCTGCTGTCCGATACCCTGCGCGATGCCTTTGTCGCGGAAGTGGCTGCCGACTACCAGCGTGCGCGCGAAGGCCATGCCAACAAGGCCAACCGCAAGGTAGTCAGCCTGGAAGTGGCCCGTGCCAACAAGCAGCAGACAGACTGGGCCAGCTACACCCCACCCAAGCCGCAGTGGCTGGGCGTGCGCCGTTTCGAAAACTATCCGCTCGCCGAGATTGCCCAGCTGATCGACTGGACGCCTTTCTTCCAGAGCTGGGAGCTGGCTGGCCGTTTCCCGCGCATTCTGGATGACGAAGTCGTCGGCGAATCCGCCCGCAGCCTGTATGCCGACGCCCAGACCATGCTGGCGCAAATCATCAGCGAAAACTGGCTCGCCGCCAATGCGGTGATCGGCCTGTTCCCGGCCGCTACGGTGAATGATGACGATATCGACATCCGCAGCGTGGACGGCAGCAGCAGCCAGATGACCTGGGTGGGCCTGCGCCAGCAGCTGCCCAAGGCCGACGGCAAGCCCAACTGGGCACTGGCGGATTACATCGCCCCGGCTGACAGCGGCGTCGAGGACTATATCGGTGCTTTTGCCGTCACCGCCGGCATCGGCATCGAACCGCATGTCAAACGCTTCGAGGAAGCCAACGACGACTACTCCGCCATCCTGCTCAAGGCGCTGGCCGACCGGCTGGCCGAGGCTTTTGCCGAGCTGATGCACCAGCGCGTGCGGCGCGAGTTCTGGGGCTATGCTGCTGACGAGGCGCTGGACAACGAAGCGCTGATCGACGAGCAATACCGTGGCATCCGCCCGGCACCGGGCTACCCGGCCTGTCCGGACCATACGGTGAAGAAGGAATTGTTTGCCCTGCTGGACGCCCCGGCCATCGGCATGACCCTGACCGAGGGCTATGCCATGCTGCCCACCGCTGCCGTGTCCGGCTTCTACTTCAGTCACCCGGAGTCGCGTTACTTCGGCGTGGGCAAGCTGGAGAAGGACCAGGTGCAAAGCTATGCCCAGCGCCGTGGTGTGACGCTGGAACAGGCCGAGCGTGATCTGGCACCGAATCTGGGCTACGACGCCTGAGTCCTTTGTCGCCTGACAGCAAAAGCCGCCGCCTGGCGGCTTTTTTTGTGGGCTAGCCTGCCTGGGCCAGCGGGTGTGGCTGCGGCGGAGGGGGGCTGGATGGTGCCAGCACAAAACCGTTCTTGCCGCGGCGCTTGGCCTGATACAGCGCATTATCCGCCTGGCGCAGCGCGGCACTCAGCCCGATGCGGCCATCCATCTGCACGATGCCGATGCTGATCGACAGCCGCCGCTGCTCCACGCTGCAGGTATTCACCCGCTGTATCAGCTGGGCTGCCAGCTCGCTGACGCGCTGGCTATCCAGCAAGCGGGTGAACAAGCCGAATTCCTCGCCGCCCAGCCGCCCGCACAGGGCCACATCGGGATGCCCGCTCAGTTTACGGGCGATTTGTTGCAATACCTGATCGCCCGCCTCGTGGCCGAAGTCGTCATTGACGCTTTTGAAATCGTCGATATCCACCATCAGGAAATGACCGTGCTGGGCCGGATACCAGGCCTGCAGTTTTTCCAGCAGGCTGCGACGGTTGTCGATGCCGGTGAGGGCATCCTGAAAGGCCAGCGCTTCCAGATCACGGCGCAAATGGTAGCCGCGCAGCCGCAGGCGGCGAAACAGGATGTTGAGCGTCAGGCCCGAGGCCAGCGTCGCGACGGTGAGCAGGGCGATCAGTGAATCCTGTTGCCATAGCCGCCGGTCTTCCAGCGTGCCTTGCAGCAAAATGCCCCAGACACAGCAACTGGCCAGCAGGAAGCTATACGAGCTCTGGAAAACCGGTGCCATGGTCAGGGTGATGCACACGGCAATCGAGGTGGCCCACAGGCTGGTATCCGTGACAAACAGCATGCTCAGGCGAAAGCCCAGCGCCAGCCCGCACAGATTGAGCAGCATGCCCAGCAGCAGGGTGTGGCGGTGACCGGCATTCAGTGACAGCAAGGTGCCGGCCAGCATGATCAGGCTGACCAGGAGCGCGTTGGCCAGGTCGATCTGCCGGTGGGTGTGGGCGAGCAGCAGGGAAGCCAGCCAGGATACCTCCCCCAGCAGCTGCGTCCATACTGCGATGGGCCGCAGCTCGAGAAAGGACTGATGCTGGAAATCTGCATCGCCAGCATAAAGGTACTTCATGGGGCCTCCTTGCAAAGCGGCGACAGCGGAGGCTGCCACTCCCGGGGACATCGCAGCATCGTGGCGGCTCGGTCTGGGGTGGTCGACTGGACATAGGTGCAGGTCGAGTGGGTGGGGAGTCGACATCCGGCGCACCGTGTGCTCTTGCATCCGGGCTCCGGCGGTGCACAATGACCCGATGTCTGTTACCGGTGCATATGCCTTAGATCAAGAAAGCAGGCTGGTGTCGGGGCTAGCATGAAGTTGTAGTCAGGTGGCATGCACGCCACTCCACCCACCTATCAGGAGAAGCCGATGTTTCCAGAATTCCGTGATCTGATCAGTAAACTGAAAACCGAAGACGACCACTTCAGCCGCCTGTTCAACAAGCACAATGAACTGGATCAGACCATCAAGAACATCGAAGCCGGCATTGAAAAAGGCAGCCAGTTCGATGTGGAAGTGCTGAAGAAGGAAAAACTCAAGCTCAAGGACGAGCTGTATGTGATCCTGAAAAAAGCCGAAGCCTGATTGCCGGCATCGCTCATGAAAAAACCCGCCGGTTGGCGGGTTTTTTGTTACCACAAGCCTGGGCTGGCTGGCATCAGGCCGGGTCCAGTTCGCCCGGACGGACGTCCTCGTCGGCGTCCTCTCCCAGAAAACCGCCGCTCTGGTGTGCCCACAGCCGGGCATACAGGCCGCCCCTGGCCAGCAGGCTGGCGTGGTCGCCTTCCTCCACCACCCGGCCCCTGTCCAGCACGATCAGCCGGTCCATGGCGGCAATGGTGGACAGGCGGTGGGCGATGGCCACCACGGTCTTGCCTTCCATCAGCCGGTACAGGCTGCTCTGGATGGCGGCTTCCACTTCCGAATCCAGCGCGCTGGTGGCTTCGTCCAGCAGCAGGATGGGGGCGTCTTTCAGCATCACCCGGGCAATGGCCACGCGCTGACGCTGGCCACCGGACAGCTTGACGCCGCGCTCCCCCACATGGGCATCGTAGCCGCGACGGCCCTTGGGGTCGGTCAAGGCCTGGATGAAGTCATGTGCCTCGGCCTGCTGCGCGGCATGGATCATGGCCGCATCGCCGGCATCCGGCCGGCCGTACAGCAGGTTGTCGCGGACCGAGCGGTGCAACAGCGAGGTGTCCTGCGTCACCATGCCGATCTGCGCGCGCAGGCTGTCCTGGGTCACCGTGGCAATATCCTGGCCGTCGATCAGGATGCGGCCCTGCTCGATGTCGTAAAAACGCAGCATCAGGTTGACGATGGTGGACTTGCCGGCACCGCTGCGGCCGACCAGGCCGATTTTCTCGCCGGGGCGAATGGTGAGGTTCAGCCCGTCGACAATGGTGCGCTCGCCACCGTAGGAAAAGCTGACATTGTCGAAACGGATCTCGCCGCGCGCCACCTGCAGCGGCCGGGCATCCGGCTGGTCGACAATGGCCACCGGTCGCGACAGGGTGCTGATGCCATCGTGCACGGTGCCGATATTTTCGAACAGGCTGGACATCTCCCACATGATCCAGTGCGACACGCCGTTCAGGCGCAAGGCCATGGCGGTGGCGGCGGCCACGGCACCGATGCCGACCTGGCCCTGGGTCCACAGCCACAGCGTGGCACCGGCGGTACTGGCAATCAGCCCCATGCTGAGAATGTGGTTGGTGATTTCAAAGCCGCTGACCAGGCGCATCTGGCTATAAGCGGTCTGCATGAATTCCTGCATGGCGCTCTTGGTGAAGGCCGCCTCGCGCTGACCCTGGGCAAACAGCTTGACCGTGGCGATATTGGTATAGGCATCGGTCACGCGGCCGGTCATCAGCGAGCGGGCATCCGCCTGGCGGGCCGAGGCCTTGCCCAGCCTTGGCACAAAGAAGGCCAGGGTGGCGACATACAGCAGCAACCAGCCGATGAAGGGCAGCAGCAGGCTGCTATCGAAGCTGCCGACCACCGCCACCATGGTGATGAAGTAGATCACCACGAATACCAGGATGTCGGTGATGATCAGCACCGTGTCGCGCACCGCCAGCGCGGTCTGCATCACCTTGGCGGCGACCCGGCCGGCAAATTCGTCCTGATAAAAGCTCATGCTCTGTCCCAGCAGATGGCGGTGAAACTGCCAGCGCAGGCGCATGGGGAAATTGCCGAACAGGCTCTGGTATTTGAACATGGCCTGCAGGGCGATCAGCAGCGGGCTGGCCAGCAGGATGCCGCCCAGCAACAGCAGGTGATGGCGTTCCTGTGTCCACAGTTGCGACGGTGCCACATGGCTGAGCCAGTCCACCACCGAGCCCAGCATGGAGAACAATAGGGCCTCGAAGGCGCCGATGAGGGATGTCAGCAAGGTCATGCACAGGATGTAGGGGCGCATGCCGCTGGTGGCGGACCAGACAAAGGGCAGAAAGCCCTTGGGGGGCTGTACGGGGGGGGTATCGGGGTAGACTTCTACCCGCTTTTCAAACCAGGAAAACATAAAGATCGTCCTTGTCGGGACCGGCGGTCCGTTGAGGTTGTATGGGAGTATGACGATAGCTTGAAGTGAAGCGGCCAGCAATGCTTTTTTTGCATGGCTGGAGGCAGGTTCACCGTCGGCCTTGCCGCCATTTTAGTGGTGTTTTGTTGCCGGCAGTTCCGCGCGGCGTGGTGATGGCCTGTCCGGACCAAGGCGTGAACGGGCGCAAGCCAAAACAAAACTGCCCGGCCGAGCAGGTCGGTCGGGCAGTCTGGCGCGACGGCAATCAGACGTGCAGCAGCACGATCTTCAGCGGATGCTGGCCGTCGCTGCTGGGGAAATCCTGCTCCGGGGTAATCCATTCCACTGCGTGAATGGTGCGGCCGGCTTTTTCGGCGCTGCGCTTGAGCGATTCCAGCCAGGCATTGCCGTCAACCTGGGCCACATTATTGCAGCAGATCAGCATGCCGCCTTCGGCGGTGCACAGCAGGGCCGGCTTGAACAGGGCCTGGTAGTCGTTGACCAGGTCAACCACGCCAAACGGGCTTTTGGCATAGCGTGGCGGATCGAGGAAGACCAGATCGAACTGGCGGGCTTCCAGTGTCGGGAAGGGGGGCATTTTCTTGCCGCGCACCATCTTGGGCTGGCCGATGCCGGACAGCTGGCGCAAGGCGGCAAAGGCATCGCTTTGCACGCAGCGCGGGCGGGTCGCCAGGCTGTTGAGCTTGGCATTGGCGCGGCCTACGGCCAGGCTGGATTCGGCAAAATCCACATTCATCACAAACTGGGCACCGCCCTTGGCCGCCGCCAGGCCCACGCCGCAGGTGTAGGCGAACAGATTGAGCACGCTCTTGCCTTCGGCCAGCTGCATCACGCGGCGGCGGCCGGCGCGCAGGTCGAGGAACAGCCACGGGTCCTGGCCGCTGTGGCGACCACGGATGTGGTAGCGGATGCCCAGCTCATGGGCCACGCGGTTTTCCTCGGCCACCGCTTGTTCGGCCAGGCTCAGGCTGTTGTTGATGCGGGAATTCTTGCCGCTGCGGTCGTTGTAGACCAGCTGCAATTCCGGCAGCAAGCCGGCATAGAAGCGGCGGATTTCGTCCAGCTCGGCATCTTCCAGGCTCTGGTGGAAGCTTTGCACCAGCAGCAGGTCGCCATAGCGGTCTACCGTCAGGCCGGCCACGCCTTCCACGCTGCCGTGGAACAGGCGGTAAGTATTGGTATCTTCGGCGATCAGGCGGCTAACAAGATCACTGCGGCGGTCGGCTGCTGCTTGCAGCAGGGCGCTCAGGGAGTCGGACATGGAAGGCTTTCTTTCTGGAATGGCTGCAATTGTAAGCCCTGTAGTGGAATGCCTCAAAAATTAGCGCTAAGTTGTAAGAATCCATTGGCATAGTCGACTCATCACAGACAGCCAGAACTGGGCCAGCGTATGGCCACTTAGCGGAGCACAGCATGCAGGCAGCACAAGAATTACTGAAAACCCTCTACACCATGGCCATGATGGTGGAAACCCGCGATGCCTATACCGGCGGCCATTTGTGGCGGGTTTCACGCTTTTCCGGCCTGCTGGCGCAGGAACTGGCGCTGCCACGCGGCGAGGTGCTGCGCATCATGCTGGGTGGGTTTCTGCATGATCTGGGCAAGATCGGGGTGCCGGACGCCATTCTCAACAAGCGCGACCGGCTGAGTGACGAAGAATATGCGGTGATCAAGACCCATCCGCAGCAGGGGGCGGATCTGCTGCGCGAGCATCCGCTGGCCGCACTGGCCATGGAGGCGGTGCTGATGCATCACGAAACGCCGGATGGGCGCGGTTATCCGGCCGGCCTCAAGGGCGAGGCCATTCCGCTGGTGGCACGCATCGTCGGCATTGCCGATGCCTTCGATGCCATGACCAGCCACCGCCCTTATCGTGCGGGCATGCCGGTGGCCCGGGCGCTGGAGATCATCCGCGACAATCTGGGCAGCCAGTTTGACCGCGCCTGTGGCGAGCGCTTTATCGCGCTGGGCGAGGCGGGCAAGCTGGAGCATATCGTCGGCCACAGCGAGGCGGGCATTCCCCTGCAAAGCTGCCAGGCTTGCGGGCCCATCATCGCCATTCCGCGCCGCCTGCAGGATGGTGCCACCGTGCATTGCCCCTCCTGCGGCGGTGGCTACCGTTTGAGCCGGCAAGGGCAGGGACTGGCGCTGGCCCCCACCGGCCAGCGTGATGCCTTGCAGGTGCAACGGCCTGCGGTGGACCACGAACTGGTGGCCGAGCTGGTGCAGGAGGCTGCCGCCTGCCTGCCATCCGGGCGCCAGGGCGGCTGGCTGGCGCGGCTGTTTGCCTGAGGCGCGTGACCGCGTGCCCGGGGATTGTGTCAGCGAGTGTTAAGCGCGGGATGTAAGGCTAGAGTTACAGTGCTTTAGCCGGTAGGCTTGAGTTCTTTGTCATGGCCGCTACGGCCGTTTTGTCACTGATGAACGACGCTTCTGCATCCCTGCGGCATTGCCGCCCGTTCTGGCAGTTCTGGTCGGCCCGCGTGCTGCTGACTGCCGGCTTTCAAATTCTGACCGTAGCCATAGGCTGGCAGGTGTATGCCCTGACCGGCAGCGCGCTCGACCTGGGGCTGGTCGGGCTGTTGCAATTTCTGCCGCGAGTGCTGCTGGTGCTGGTCACCGGGGTGGTGTCCGACCGCTTTGACCGGCGCCGGGTGGTGGCCATCAGCCTGGCCATCCAGGCGCTGGCAGCAAGCGTGCTGCTGCTGGGTAATCTGGGCATGGGCTGGCAGGTCAGTCGCGAGCTGATCTTTGCCCTGTCGGTGGTGGTGGGCTGCTGCCGCGCTTTCGACATGCCGGCCATGCAGTCGCTGCTGCCCAATATCGTACCCGCCAGCCTTTTGGGGCAGGCCATTGCCATGGCCGCCTCGGCCAATGAGGCCGCCACCATCATCGCCCCGGCGCTGGGCGGCTTCCTGTATGCGGTGGGGGCCGAGCTGACCTATGGCCTGGCGGCCGCCTGTTTTCTGGCCTGCCTGGTACTGGTCAGCCTGCTGCCCTCCAGCCGGGTGCTGCCCACCGGCCAGCGGGTGTCGCTGGACTCCCTGCTGCTGGGCGTGCGTTTCATCCGCAGCCGGCCGGATATCCTGGGGGCGATTTCGCTGGACCTGTTTGCCGTACTGCTGGGCGGGGCCACTGCCTTGCTGCCGGTGTTTGCCCGCGACATCCTGCTGACCGGGCCGTGGGGGCTGGGCTTGTTGCGCTCGGCCCCGGCGGCCGGGGCGCTGCTGATGTCGGCCTGGCTGATGCGCCATCCGATACGCCGGCGCTCCGGGCACATCATGTTTGCCGCTGTCGCCGTGTTTGGCCTGGCCACCATCCTGTTCGGCCTGTCGCGTTCTTTCCCGCTGTCCTTGCTGGCGCTGATGCTGCTGGGTTCGGCCGATGTCATCAGCGTGGTGATCCGCGGCACGCTGGTGCAGCTGGAAACGCCGGATGACATGCGCGGCCGGGTCAATTCGGTGAACTCGCTGTTCATCGGTGCCTCCAACCAGCTTGGCGAGTTCGAATCCGGTGTCACGGCGGCCTGGCTGGGAACCGTGCCTGCCGTGGTATTGGGTGGGGCGGGCACCTTGCTGGTGGTGCTGCTGTGGATGCGCTGGTTTCCGCAACTCGCCCGGCGTGACCAGCTGGTATCCAGTCATGAAACCGCTTGAGCTGGCACATTTAATGACTTTGGTATATTAATGTGCGGCAAACGCTGAAGTTTGCCCAAGTCAGGAGAAGTAAACATGCATGCAGTCAGCCCCAAGCTGACCGACTGGTTGTCCCAGCTCAACCAGCTCATCCGCCGCCTGCGTGACAGCGGCTACAAGCCCACCGCCATTGGTGCCCGCGAGGCGCTGGCCAATGTCACCCGCAGCCTGGTCAGTGCCGGGCCGGACATTGCCTGGGTCAATGACGAAATCATCCACGGCCGCGATTACAGCGTGCCGGTGCGTATCTACCATCCGGCACCGCAGGAGGCGCGGCCGGTGCTGCTGTTTTTGCATGGTGGCGGCCATACCGCCGGCAGCGTCAGCGTCTACGACCCCATCAGCCGCCGGCTGGCCGCGGCCACCGGCCATATCGTGGTGGTGCCGGAATACCGGCTGGCTCCGGAAAACCCTTACCCGGCCGCGCTGCATGATGCCTATGCCGCTGCCCGCGGCGTGTTTGCCGCGCTGAGCGCGCGCCAGCTGCCGTTTCTGTCCAGCCTGTCGCTGATGGGCGACTCGGCCGGTGCGGCGCTGGCGGCCACGGTGAGTGCGCGCTCGCAGCACGATACCGCCTTGCAGATCGCCGCCCAGGTGCTGGTCTATCCCAGCCTGGACTACAGCATGAGCCTGCCGTCGATTACCGAGAATGGCGAAGGCTATTTTCTCAACAGCGATCGCATCGCCTGGTATTTCGACAATTATTTCCAGCATGGCGAGGACCGGCTGGCCGCCTCGCCCTTGCACATGGCGATGACCGAACGGCTACCGGCCACCCTGGTGGTCACGGCCGGGTTTGATCCGCTGCGTGACGAGGCGCTGTGCTATCTGGATAAATTGCGCGCGGCCGGGGTGCCGCACCAGCATCTGCATTTTGATGACCTGGTGCATGCCTTTCTCAATATGGAACAGCTGGTGGCAGCGGAGTGTGCCCGGACTTACCAGCAGATCGCCGCCTTTCTCGACCGCTACTAGCGCGCAGCCGGGCTGGTGGCTGGCTCCAGTTCGCGCAGGGTCAGCCACAGCCGGGTATCGAATTCCAGCTGGTGGTAAGCCGGCTCCATATGGCAGCACAGCTGGTAGAAGGCCTTGTCGTGGTTTTTCTCGCGCAGATGGGCCAGTTCGTGCACCACGATCATGCGCAGGAAAGCTTCGGGCGCGTCGCGGAACAGGCTGGCGATGCGGATTTCGTGCTTGGCCTTGAGCTTGCTGCCCTGCACCCGCGAAATCTGGGTATTGGTGCCCAGTGTTCCCTTCACCGGGTGCTGGCGGTTGTCATACAGCACCTTGGTGGGGGCCGGGGCATTTTTCAGATAGCGCTGTTTCAGCTCGCCGACATACTGGTACAGCGCGTTATCGCTCTGTACGGCGTGGCTGTCGGGATAGCGGCTGGCCAGCCAGTTGCCCAGGCTGCCGTCGTCCAGACGGGCCTGGACCTGGACGAGCAGGCTGGGTGGGTAGTGCAGCAGGTATTTGAGGGCAGACATGGCGGCAGTTTAGCAAAGCCGGCGCGGCCCTGCCGCAGCAGGGTGGCGGCTTATGCCTGGACGGCGGCCAGTTGCGCCGGCTTCGCCCAGCGATAGCACAGGGCAATGGCCTTGCGCCCGTCCGGGGCCAGCACGTTTTCACGGTCTACCATTTCCCCGCCCATGCGGCTGTAAAACCGCCGCGCCTCGCTATTGGCCTCGTATACCCACAGGTGCATGGGGCGCCCCGGCTGCAGGGTATCGGCCTGGGCAGCCGCCGCCTGCAACAGGCTGCGGCCGACGCCACGGCCTTGCTGACCGGGCAGCACATGCAGATTGTCCAGCAGCAGGCCGCGCTCGCTCTCGCCATCCGGCAGCAGGCAGACAAAGCCCACCGGCTCGCCTTCCCACAGGGCCAGCAGCACCCACAGATGCTTGTCGTAATGGAAGCGGCGGGTCCACATGGTGTGGCGCTCGGTCGGGGCAACGTGGTCGAGATAGTCGTCGGACAGAATGGTGCGGTAGCTGTGCTGCCAGCTTTCGGTATGCAGTCGGGCAATCAGCCCGGCATCGTCAAAGGTGGCAACACGCAGGGTCAGCGAGGTCATGGGGTTTGGCTAGGAGCTAGGGATACCGGCATTTTACGACAGCCAGATGACGTTAAGGTTCGCTTTGCATGGCAATTAACGCGGCGCGCGCAAGGGGCGTGCAGTAATCGGGGTGGACAGGATGATGGAGGTGCGGGTTTCGCCCAGATGATTCACCCGCGCCACCAGTGTTTCCAGATGGCCGACATCCCGTGCCAGCAGGCGGAACAGATAGGAATCGGCCCCGGTGACATGGTGGCATTCCAGCACTTCCGGCATGTCCTCCAGTAATTGCAGCAGCTTTTTCTTGTAGGGCTGTGCCACGGTAATGCCCACCATGGCCGACAAGGTGTAACCCGCCTTGGCGGGCGACAGCCGGGCGTGGTAGCCCTGGATCACCCCGGCTTCTTCCAGCCGTTTGACCCGTTCCGACACGGCGGGCACCGACATTGCCACGGCACGCGCCAGCTCGGTCAGCGACAGGCGGGCATCCTGCTGCAGGCATTCCAGAATCTTCCAGGCTTTGCTGTCGATCTCCATGGCCGTCCCTTTATGGTGAAAGTGCAGTCTGACTTTAATTTATCAGTTATACGGGCGGCTTTGCCTGAAAAACACCATGTAAGCCTGCCGGCTGGCCGGGCAGACTGTTTGCTCCTGTCAGGAGTCCTCTCATGCATTTGTTGACCTTGTTTGCCCAAGCCCTGTTGCTGGGCCTGGCCATTGCCGCCCCGGTCGGGCCGATCGGCCTGCTGTGTATCGACCGCAGCTTGCGTCAGGGACCGTGGGTGGGGCTGGCCACCGGGCTGGGCGCGGCGACGGCTGATGCGCTGTATGCCACCTTGGGCGCGCTGGGGCTGAGTGCGCTGATCCAGCAGCTGACGGCGCTGGCCCTGCCGCTGGCGGTGGCCGGCAGCCTGTTGCTGGCGTGGATGGGGCTGGGCATGTTGCGGCGCCATGCGGGAAGCGAGGCCGCCCGGGTGGCAAGTGCCCATGGCTGGTATCGTGCCTGGGCTTCGGCGCTGCTGCTGACCCTGAGCAATCCCATGACCATCTTGTCCTTTCTGGCCGTGTTCGCCAGCCTGTCCGGCCATGCCCAGCCGGGTATGGCCGAGGCCCTGCTGATGGTGGCGGGGGTGTTTGCCGGCTCGGCACTATGGTGGTGTGTGCTGGCTTTCGGGGCCGGCCGCTTGCTGGGCCGGCTGGGCGAGGCCGGGCGGCAGCGCATCGATATCGTCTGTGGCCTGCTGCTGCTGGGCATGGGCCTGCTGCTGCTGTGGCGTGCGCTGGCCGCACTGGTGGGATAGTGGTTCCTTGTCTGATGGCTAAAGTGGACCTGTGATAGGGCCATTGCCGGATGAATAATGCAGGCTTGCCCTCAGGAGAAAGCACCATGACCAGTTTGCGTCAGCCTTATGCCGAATTGTCCGGTCCGGCCTTGCAGCATTTGCGAGCCATCAAGAAATTGCTGGAAGACAGCCCCTTGGGGCGTAATCTGGTGGAGCTGGTGTATTTGCGCGTGTCGCAGCGCAATGGCTGCGCCTTTTGCCTGGACATGCATGCCCGCGCATTGCGCAGCGGCGGGGAAAGCCCTGTCCGGCTGGATACGCTGGCCGGCTGGCGCTTGAGCCCGCATTTTACCGCGCGGGAAAAAGCCGCGCTGGCCTGGGCCGAGTCGCTGACCGATATTGCCAGCAGTCAGGCGGACGATGCGGCGTATCAGCCCTTGCTGACGCATTTTTCCGCGCAGGAAATCTGCGACCTGACCATGGCCATTGCCAGCATGAATGCACTGAACCGCCTGGCCATCGCCATGCGGCAATAGGGAGGCACGATATGTACGTGGTGATTTTCCGGGCGCAGGCCCGTCAGCTGGACGAGGAGTACAGCCGGGTGGCGGCACAATTGCGCGAACTGGCATTGAGCCGTTTTGGCTGTCTGGAGTTTGTCGCGGTGAATGAAGGCGGGCAGGAGGTGGCGCTGTCCTACTGGCCGGACCTGGACAGCATCCTTGTCTGGAAAGCCAACGCCGATCATCTGCTGGCGCAGCAGCTGGGGCGTGAGCGCTGGTATGCCGGCTACCGGGTGCAGATTGCCGAGCTCGTGCGCGACTATGCTTTCCCGGCCAGTACGGGGGAACAACCATGAGCCTGTACTGCCCTGCGGCATTCGCCGCCGACGCCGACTATGCGCGGCAGGTGATGGCCGACAATCCCTTGGCCACGCTGATTACCCAGGGCGCTGGCGAGCCCTGGCTCAGCCATGTGGTATTGCTGCCCGACCCGTGCGAAGCCGATTGCCTGCTGGGCCATCTGGCGCGGGCCAATGGCCATGCCGCGGTACTGTTCGGGCAGGACAGTGTGGCGGTGTTTACCGGTGCGCATGGCTATGTTTCGCCGCGCTGGTATGAGTCGGACGGCATGGTGCCCACCTGGAATTACCGGGTGGCACATGCCCATGGCCGGGCCGAAGCGGTGGAAGGGGAGGCGCTGTCAGCCTTGTTGCAGCAGCTGGCCTTGCAGTTTGAAGGCGCGGCCGGCTGGAACAGCAGCGCACTGTCGGCGCAGGCTATGGCCGCCATGCAGCGCGGCATTGTCGGCTTCCGGCTGCGCGTGCAGCGCTGGGATGTCAAGGCCAAGCTCAGCCAAAACCGCTTGCCGCAGGACCGGCAAGGCGTGATTGCCGCGCTGGAGCAGGGCGATGCAGCCGCGCGGCAACTGGCGGCCATCATGCCACCGCCCTAGTACGCCGGCTGCTGCTTAATGCGGCACTTTCAGCGGCTCTACCTCAACCAGCACGCTGCGGCTTTCATCGGCCAGCCAGAGTTGGCCGTCCTGTACGGTGGCGGTCAGCTGCATGCCGCGCTGGCACAGGCTGGCCAGTTCGGCCAGGGTGGCGGTGCTGATGCGGTATACGCTGAGCTTGTCCAGCTTTACCAGCTTGTTTTCGATCTGCGGCCACCATACCTCGCTGGAGCGGCCGCCATAGCTGTACAGCACCACCTTGTCGGCGCGGCTGCAGGCTTTTTTCAGGCGTTTTTCATCCGGCTCGCCCAGCTCTATCCACAGTTCGATTTCATCGCTGTAATTTTTCTGCCACAGCTCGGCTTCGTCGTCCGAGCTAAGGCCACGGGTAAAGCTCAGGGTGTCACTGGCGTTCAGCACGAAGGCCACCAGGCGCACCATCAGGCGCTCCACGGTTTCCGACGGGTGTTGCGCCAGGGTCAGGTTGTGGCTGGCATAGTAGCCGCGGTCCATGTCGGAAATCGACAGGCCGGCTTTATAAATGGTGGCTGTAAGCGCCATGATGATGTTTCCGCAATATTGGGTTGAAGGCCGCATGACTGGCGGCAGACGTCTGGAACAAACCGGGAGGGAGCAGGCTGGCGCTATTGCTCCGGCTGACTGATGCACAACAGGCTTTCGCCTTTCCAGTTGATGCTGGCTTCCTTGCCCCGGATGGTGAATTCGACATTCTGGCCGGCATAGCGGGCACCGCCGGTCACCAGCTCCTGCTGATGCAGGATGACCTGGCTTTTGCCGCGTACCAGCCGCGCCGTGGCCGGCTTGGTGCGGTAAAACGTGGCCAGCACATCGTTATTGCCGCCGCCACCGCACAGGTAGTGCAGCGGGGTCAGCGAGGGGGCCAGCCCCCAGCCGGCCTGCAGTTCGGTAATGCGCAGAATATAGGTATCCCCCAGACACATATGGGGATTGTCGTTCTTCATGCATTCCTTGAGATTGTGCGCCCAGCGCCGCTGCTCCTGCTCCAGCTTGCTCTGGCTGGGGGCGCCGGCGCTGTTTTGCCTGGCCTTGTCCATGGCCTGGGTGAAAACCTTGTCCAGACGGTTGCCCAGCCGGATCAGCCCTTCATCCTGGCACAGCATGGTTTCCATGGCATTGGCCGGCTTGTTGCAGTCGAACTCGGTGGCCTGCATGGTCGGCGTGGGGGGCAGAGTGGGCGGTACCGGCTGGCGCAGGCTGCCTCGGCCACCGTTCTTGTCCGGCCCGGTACCAAGCGAGTGCGATCCGTTCAGGGCATGCGCCTGGCCGGAGATGAGCAGTAGCAAAAGGACTGCAAATGGCACTGGGGGGATCTTGAGCATGCTTTATTGTGCCATGTGCAGCGATGTTACGCTGCACCAATACGCAGGATGATTTCCCTGCCCGGTCAATTGTCTGTAAACTCGCCGACTTCCGCGTCTTGCCAATCGGCGCGCAATGCAAGCCTCATCCCGAGGCGGTCCGCATTTATTTCAACCGTTTATCGTCAGCCTAGATTGGTGTCGCTTACTGCGATCAGGCAGTCGCAGGAGTGCAGTATGTCCGAAATTACCTTTGCTGACCTTGGTCTGGCGCCCGCCTTGTTGCGTGCCGTGGCCGATACCGGTTACACCATTCCCACGCCGATCCAGGCACAAGCCATTCCGCAGGTACTGCAAGGTGGCGACCTGCTGGCCGCCGCACAGACCGGTACCGGCAAGACAGCCGGCTTTACCCTGCCGCTGCTGCAATTGCTGATGGATGCGCCATCGCGCCAGCCCGGCAAGCCGCGCGCCCTGGTGCTGACCCCCACCCGTGAACTGGCGGCCCAGGTAGAAGAATCGGTACGCGAGTATGGCAAGCACCTGCCGCTCAAATCCATGGTGATGTTCGGCGGCGTTGGCATCAACCCGCAGATTTCCGCCCTGAAAAAACCGGTAGACATCCTGGTGGCCACGCCCGGCCGCCTGCTCGACCATGTCAGCCAGCGCACGCTGGATCTGTCCGCCGTGGAAATCCTGGTACTGGACGAAGCCGACCGCATGCTGGACATGGGCTTTATCCACGATATCCGCAAGGTGCTGGCCCTGCTGCCGGCCAAGCGTCAGAACCTGCTGTTCTCGGCCACCTTCTCCGACGAAATCAAGACCCTGGCTGACAAGCTGCTCAACCAGCCCAAGCTGGTGGAAGTGGCCCGCCGCAACACCACCAACGAGCTGGTGGACCAGCGCGTGCATCTGGTGGATCGCGACAAGAAAACCGATCTGCTGATCAAGCTGATCCGCGACCACAACTGGTATCAGGTGCTGGTGTTTACCCGTACCAAGCACGGTGCCAACCGTCTGGCCGAAAAGCTGGACAAGATCGGCATCCCGGCGGCGGCCATTCATGGCAACAAGAGCCAGAATGCCCGTACCCGCGCCCTGGCCGATTTCAAGACGTCCAAGCTGCAGGTACTGGTGGCGACCGATATCGCCGCCCGTGGCCTGGATATCGACCAGCTGCCGCATGTGGTCAATTTCGAATTGCCGAATGTGCCGGAAGACTATGTACACCGTATCGGCCGTACCGGCCGTGCCGGCAGCCCGGGTGAAGCCGTTTCGCTGGTTTGTGTCGACGAGTTCAGCTTTCTGCGCGACATCGAAAAGCTGACCAAGCAGTCCATCGCCCGCTTCACCATTCCGGGTTTCGAGGCCGACCTCAACGTCAAGCCGGAGCCGATTCCCATGGGGGGCAACAGCGCCGGTCGTGGTCGTGGCCAGGGTGGCGGTGGTCGTCAGGGCCAGGGCGCGCGCCAGGGCCAGGGTGCCGGCAAGCCGCGTCACGAACAGCAAAGCAAGCCGACCGGTCATGGTCATCGCCCGGCCGGCAGCGCGCCGCGCAGCAAGGCGGCCGAGCCACGTAGCCAGGGTGGCCAGCCGCAGCCGGCCCGTCAGGCGGCCACCGCCAAGCCGGGCAATGCCCCGCAACCGCGTCGCAGCCAGCCGGCCCGCCAGGTTGCGGCCTTGCTGTCGCCCAACAAGCGCTAAGCCGCTTGCTGCCGCCGTTGGCGGCCCGTATGCTGATGTGATGGGAGTCACTGCCGGGATCGTCAAACCATGGCGGCAAGGCAGGGCAGTGGCCGTCGCGGGGAAGTCTGGCGTGAGTACGTCAGTGGCTAACGATTCGAATCACGGAGCAGGTCATGAAACAATGGCTTGCAGGTCATGCCGGCACCGTCCGGCATCTTGCCCTGGGCATCATGTTGATGGGCTGGGCGCTGGCTGCGCCCGCCGCACATGGCCAGCCGCCAGCCGGCGGCTGGCTGTCCATTGTCTTGGCGTCCGACGAGTGGCCTCCCTATCTTGGCAGCCATCTTCCCGATAACGGCATTCTGTCCCGCGTGGTCACCGCCGCCTTTGCCCGCGCCAATGTCGGGGTCAGTTACCGTTTCCTGCCCAATAACCGCAGCCTGCAATCCGCACGCAATGGCACGGCGGACGGCAGCCTGGGCTGGGCGCCCAGTCCCGAGCGCTTGCAGGATTTGCTATACAGCCAGCCGGTCATGTCGGCACGCATGGTGTTTTTCCAGCGCAAGTCCGAGCAGCGGCGCTGGACACAGTTGGCCGATCTGGCCGGACTGCGCATCGGCATCACCATCGGCAATTTCTATTCCGCAGAATTCGACCGCCTGGTGCAGCAGGGCCTGTTGCAAACCGACGGTGCGGCGGATGACCTGAGCAATTTCCGCAAGCTGCTGGCGCGCCGCATCGATCTGTTCCCGATTGAAGAAGATGTCGGTCAGTTCTTGCTGGCACGCAACTTCCCCCCGGCGCAGGCCGGCCAGCTATCCAGCGGCCAGTCATTCTGGACGGCCCCGCTGCATGTGGTGATCTGGCGGCGGCATCCGCAAGGTGCCGAGCTGATCGCCCGCTTCAATCGCGGTTTGCAGGCCCTGCAAAGCAGTGGCGAATTCGAGCGCATGGTGCGGGAAACGCGGCTGGCCTGCCAGCGCAGCCAGCCCTGAGTCCAGCCGGCTCCGGCTTCAGCAGGCTGCGGCGGTCTGGCTGGCAATCAGCGCGGCAGCATCCTCCAGCAGCCGTGCGGACAGTGCCGGGTCGTTAACGGCACGCGACAACAGCAAGGCGCCGACCATCAGGCTTAATTGCACCGTCGGCTTGAGCGGGCTGCCGCCGCTGGCGGCATCCTGCTGCGCGGCCGCCGCCAGGGTGGCCAGCTGTTGCTCCAGCCCGCTGGTAAAGGCCTGGCGAGCCTGGCTGCCACGCCGGCTCAGTTCGCCGGCCAGTGCGACCGCCACGCAGCCGGTATCCGGAAAATCCCGATGCGGGATGCTCAGATAGTGTTCCGCCACTCCCCGGCATTGCTGCCCCGGCCCGGCCTGCTGGCCTTGTTGCTGCCACTGCTCCGCCATCTGCTGCATGGCCTGCTGGCAGACCTGGGCGACCAGATCTTCCTTGTCCTTGAAGTGCCAGTAAAAGCCGCCGTGGGTCAGCCCAAGGTCGGCCATCAGGTTGGCAATGCCCACCGCGGCAATGCCTTCCGAGCGAAAGCGCAGGCTGGCCATGTCCAGGATGCGTTGGCGGATGGCGGTCTTGTGTTGTTTGTCGTAGCGCATGCTTGTTTCCGTAGCGGACCGGCTGATTTTCTTATGATGTATATCATATAAACAATTACCAACTTAATCAGCAAGATAGCGTTAACCGATTTCGCCGCTGGCGGCAGGCGTTTTTGTGGCGTGTGGCGGACAAGACTTGCCGGCCGCACGCTTTCGCGTTGCAATGCCGACATGTCCCCAACTTCTGCATTGGCCGCCACCCTGGCCACTTACCATTCGCGCCGGCAGCAAAGAATCGCCCGCGTGCCCATCTGGCAGTCCCAGCTGATTGCCGTGCTGGAAGGCTGCAAGATCATCCACACGCGCAGCGGCGAGCTGGTTTGCCGCGCCGGGGAGTGGCTGCTGCTGCCTGCCGGGCAGGAGCTGGAGCTGGTCAACCAGCCGGATGCCGACAGCGGCAACTATCTGGCCCTGGCGCTGACCCAGGACCGGCAATGGCTGCAGCGCTTTCATGCGCTTTATGGCCATTTGCTGCTGGACGCAGCGCCTGGTCATCCGGTGTTCACCCCCAGCGCCAGTAGCCGCCAGGCTTTGCAGCAACTGGTAAATACCCTGGAGCGGGCAGACGGCCCGATCGACCAGGCCCTGGCCGAGCATGGCTGGCAGGGCCTGATGCTGGCCTTGTTGCAGCAGGGGCAGGGCCGCAGCCTGTTGCTGCTGCCGACCGAGGATGCCCGCCAGCAATTGCAGGCATTGTTTGCTTTCGATCCGGCGCACGACTGGACGCCGGCGAAGGTGGCGCAGCACTTGTCCATGAGCGAAGCCACGCTGCGGCGGCGGCTGGCGGCGGCCAGCTGCACCTTTTCCGGTTTGCTGACCGAAGCGCGGCTGGCGCATGGGCTGGGACTGGTGATGACCGGGCGGCAGTCCTTGCTGGACGTGGCGCTGGCCAGCGGTTATCAGTCGCCATCGCGCTTTGCCGCCGCTTTCCGCCGCCGTTTTGGCCTGACGCCCAGTGCCCTGCGTGCCACCCGCGAATTGCCCGAGGACCTGTTCAGTACCGGCGATGCGCCGGTGATTCCGGGTTGAAAAGCCCTGCGACAGGCTGCTGGCTGCCATGGCCCTTGCGTATTTGCACGCCCTTTCGCCATGGCTGACCCTTGGCTCAGCGGCTTTCCAAGGCTGTGCGGCGTGAGCGGCAAAGGCGATGCACTGAGCGGCCAAGGCGCGCTTTGCCTGGCAGGCTTGCCTAGAATGATGCAGGCAATGCAGCCATGGCTGCTGCCGTGCATCCCTTATTCTTCGTGGAGTAACACCATGCGTCATTTGTTGCCGACTCTTGTTTTTGGTCTGCTGTGCAGCACCGCACACGCGTTTCAACTGGGTAGTAGCGAGGTAAAGGCCGGCGGCACGCTGTCGCGGGCACAGGAGTTCAACAGCTTTGGCTGCAGCGGTGGCAATACCTCGCCTGCGCTCAGCTGGAGCGATGTGCCGGCCGGCACCCGCAGCTTTGCCCTGACTGTTTATGATCCGGATGCGCCCACCGGTAGTGGCTGGTGGCACTGGCTGGTATTCAATCTGCCGGCAGCCACCCGCTCCTTGCCGACAGGTGCCGGCAGTGCCGATGGCCAGCATTTGCCAGCCGGCAGCGTGCAGAGCAAGACCGATTACGGCCAGCCCGGCTTCGGTGGAGCTTGCCCGCCGCTGGGTGACAAGCCGCACCGTTATGTCTTTACCGTGCATGCGCTGAAGGTGGACAAGCTGGACCTGCCGGCCGATGCCATGCCGGCGCTGGTGGGTTACATGCTCAATGCCAACAGCCTGGGCAAGGCCAGTTTCACCGCCTATTACGGCCGTCATTGAGGGCGAGCGGCAGGTGCGGCTATGACGTCGCCATCTTGACGCGGCGGGGCTTACACGTTAAACAGAGTTTTATTTCTGTTGTGAGCTCCTGTCATGTCGCGCCTGCAAACCTTTGTTCCCCCCCGCCCCGATGCCGCCTTGATGCAGTTTCTGGTGCCGGTGAACCGCTGGCTGAACCTGCACGGGGTGCCGCTGCTGCGCGACCTGCCGCTGCTGGGGCGGCTGCCGGGTTTTTCCGGTGTGGCGGACATCCGCGAATGGCATCTGCCACCCGAGCACGAGGCGCGCCTGCGGCAGGCGCTCAGCCCGCGCAATGTCAGCTTTATCGGGCCCAATCATCCCGAGTTCTTTACCGACTGGATGATAGACAAGGAGCTGTCCGCCCGTTATGCACCACAGCTGGCCAGCTGGGCCACGCATACCGTGGTGAATGGCATGGGGGCGGCCATGCAGCGCTTCTGGCTGCGCAACAACCTGATTGCCCAGATTCCCGGTGCTGCCAGCCAGGCGGCGAAGCAGCACTCGGTGGAGTGGGCCTTGCAAGGCCATGGCGTGTTGCTGCACCCGGAGGGCGCCGTCGGCTGGCATGCCGACTGGCTGGCCCCGCTGTTTCCCGGGATTGCCGAACTGGCACTTGGCGCGCATGCCCGCTTGCAGGCCATGGGGCTACAGCAGCTGCCCCCGGTCCATATCGTACCGGTGGTGTGGAAGCTGCGTTTTTTGCACGATGAAACACGCGCCATCCGTCGCGAACTGTTGTGGACGGCAGCACGGCTGCGGCTGGAGGTCAGCCCGGATGCCGATTTGCCGCAGCAGTTGTTCCAGCTGCTGAGCGGCGTGCTGGAGCGCGAAGCCGCCCAGTGTGCTGTCAGCCTGCCCTTGCGACACGAGCAGTCCTATTTCGACCGCCAGCAGCGCCTGCAACAGCAGCTGGCGCTCCGGCTCGACCAGCTGGCCGGTGCCGAGCATGCCAGCCTGAGCGCGGGGCGCCGCTGGAGCCGGGTGCTGCGCGAAAGCCGCAGCGAGAGCCAGCGCCAGGAAATGAAGCCACTGCTGGCAAGCTGGGAACGTTTGCAGCGGCTGGCCCCGGCGGCCTACAGTCAGCCCTTGCTGGCGCAGGAGCACGTGGCCGAATGCATCAAGCGGGTGCGCAACGATTATTGCAAGGGGCGCCTGCGCGATACCCTGAACGCCTTTTTCCCGCGGCCGGCCGGCCCGCGTGCCTTGTATATGCGCGTGGTGGAACCGATAGACATCGGCCACTGGCTGCGTGAACAATCCGACTGCAGCGCCACCGCCCTGGTGGTGCAGATGCGCAGCAGCATGCAGCGGGAGCTGGACGCCCTGCTGGAGGGCCTGCATCAGCGCGAACCTTACTGGACCCTGGCCAACCCCCTGATCAGCCGCGCCTGAACAGCGTGCAGGGCCGGCAGCGACAGGCGGCCCGCCCTGTTTGTTCGATCAGTACCACAAGCAGACAGCGTAAATGGATGAATCCGTGGATTTATCCAAAATGCTTAGCTATTCTTGCTGCCCATGCCGCGACACAAATGACGAATACCGTTTTGTCTGGTCACGGCCCTATGGGGAGTCGCGGTGAGCACATCAGGCAAAACAGTGAAGCCATGGCTGGCCAGTGCCGGCGGGACCATGATCAGCGCATCGGTGCTGTGTCTGGCAGCGCTGCTGTCCATGCAGCTGCCGCGTTCGGTGGATTTTGGCCCACTGGCCTTGCCGCTGTGGTTGCCGGCCGGTCTGGCGCTGGCCATCGCCATGCGCTGGGGCTGGCGCACTGCCCCCGGCCTGTGGCTGGGCATGGCTCTGGGCAATGTGCTGATCTTGCAGCAAGCCTGGCCTGCGGCCCTGGCCATCGCGCTGGGGCAGGCTGCTGCCCCATTGCTGGCTGCCTATGTGTTGCGGCGGCAGCAAGCCTTGCCCTTCTACCGGCTGTCCCGCGTGCTGATGTTCCTGTGGTGCGGGGTAGTGGGCAGCGCCTTGCTCTCTGCCTTGTGGAGTGGTTTTTTCCTGGATGTCAGCACGCTGCCAAGTGGTGTCGAGCGCTGGCAGTGCCTGCTGGCGCGTGGGCTGGGCGAGCTGTTTGGCATGCTGGCGCTCACCCCTTCCGCGCTGTTCCTGCTGCAAGCCGAACCGGCTCGCTACAGTCGCAATCCGGCCAGCTGGCTGGAAAGCATGCTGCTGCTGTGGACCAGCCTGCTGCTGGCGGTGGTGGAATTCATCGTGGCCGATTACCGCCATGGCGTGGCGGCCAGCCTGTGGCCGCTGTTTTGCATCGCCCTGATGTGGGTGGCCTTCCGTTGCCGGCTGGCCCTGGCCTACTGGCTGCATAGCGGCATCGTGCTGCTGGCATTTGGCGGCGTACTGCTGCATAACGGTGCCGCCTACCAGGACCCCGGTCTCAGCGGCATGGCCGCTGCCGGCATGCTGCTGCTGGTGCAGTCACTGGCCTTGCTGGTGTTTGGTGCGCTGGTGGCCGAGCGGCGTTTTACCGAAGACTGGCTGCGCCGTGCCAACCAGACACTGGAAGCCAAGGTGGTGGAGCGCACCCGCCAGCTGGCCGAAAGCGAGGCCCGTCTCAAGCTGATGGCCGATGCCTCACCCTTTCCGCTGGCCATGAACAATCTGAACGGCGGTAGCCTGATCTACGCCAATGCCCAGGCGGAAAGTCTGTTCAAGTGCCGTCTGGATGGGCAGCAGCGCCGGGTGCAGGATTTCTATGTCGATCCGGCCGAGCGGGAAGGCATCTCCGCCCTGCTGCGCAGCCAGGGGGCGGTACGGGATCATGAAGTGCAGCTGCACGATGCCGAAGGCCGCCAGTTCTGGGCGCTGGTGTCCTGTGCGGTGGTGCACAGCGATCAGGAGCTGTATGTCATCAGCGGCATCAACGACATCAGCGAACGCAAACGGCTGGAACGCAGCCTGCATGCCGCCAACGATGCCCTGCGCCAGCATGTGGCGGAAATCGAATCATTGCAGGTCGGCCTGCGCGAACAGGTCAGGCGCGACCCGCTCACCGGCCTGTTCAATCGCCGCTATCTGGATGAAATCCTGCCGCGCCTGCTGGCGCACATGTTGGCGCTGGATGGTACGGTGGCGGTGCTGATGGTGGATGCGGACCACTTCAAGCGCATCAATGACAATTATGGCCACCAGTGCGGCGATGCCGTGCTGGCCACGCTGGGGGCTTTCCTGCGCGACCGTTTCCGCAGTGGCGACATCGTCTGCCGTTATGGCGGCGAGGAGTTTTGCATTCTGATGCCGGGCATTGCGCTGGATGCCGCCAGCCAGAAGGCGCAGCAGCTATGCGAGGCGGTCAGGCAGCTGCCCATCCAGGCGCTGGAGCACCGGCTGCACATTACCCTGTCCATCGGCCTGTCGGTGTGCCCGCTGCACGGCGAGGACCCGGAAAGCCTGATTCACGCCGCCGATGCGGCGCTGTACCAGGCCAAGGCACAGGGACGGGACCGGGTGTGCCTGGCGCAGCGCAGTCAGCCGGCCTTGTCTTGAGCATGCAGTTGCTTGACGCCCAGCTCCAGCCACCATGCCAGGCTGGCGAGCAGCACGCCGACCAGCAGGGTATCCGCCACCCGTTCAACCACGCCGTGCTGTATCTGGGTCACCGGCATCACGGACAGTACCAGCAGGGTCAGGCCGGCAATAAACCAGCGAAAGCTGCGCTGCATCAGCATCAGCGCGGCAGTCAGTGTCAGGCACAGCACCAGCATGTGAATGGCGGGAACAGGCTGCCACCAGGCCAGGCCTGCAGCCAGCAAGCCGCCGATCAGGGTGCCATAGACCCTTTCCTTGACCAGCCAGATCATGCGCCGGGGTGAGGGGTCGATGATGCCCACCACCAGCACGGGCAGCCACCAGGTATGCGGCAGATGCAGGTGGGCTGCCGCCAGCCATGCCAGGCAGCCCCACAGCGTCAGGTGCCAGGCATAGCGCCGGGCATCGGCTCGCGCGGCACCTGGCAACACCCTTGCCCAGCCACGCAGCCCCCAGCGCCCCAGCAGCAGGCCATAAACGGCACCGCTGCCGGCCAGCAGCAGATGCTGGCCGAGCGGCAAGGACGAGGCCGGCATCATATTGCTGAGCAACAGGCAGAACACCCAGAATTGCAAGCCCTTGTGCAGACCGCGTCGTGCTGCCGTCGCCATCAGCAGCAACATGCAAACCAGTGCCGCCAGCATCAGGCCATCCTGCCCCTGGCTGGCCTGGCCCAGCCATTGCATGGCCGGCAGCCCTGCCAGCGACACCCATTGCAGCCGTCCGGCCAGCAGCACGATCATCATCGAATAGGCCGTGGTCAGGGTGAAGGGGAAAATCCAGCCAGCCGGCTGGTCGGTGAGCGCAAACACCATGGCCGGCAGGAACAGCAGTGTGCTGGTACTCAATGCGCGCAGCAGGCGAAACCGCTCGTGGCGGATGGTGGCGAGGCTGCGCAGGGCCATGCGGGGATAAGTCATCAGCGGGCTTCCGGCGGTTCAGGTAGCGGCGCAAGCGCGCCGGCAGGCATGCCTCATCATAGGCAAGGCCGCGGCGCTGGTCATTAGCTGGCCGCTGCCATCCCCTGGCGCGGGGGGCGTGCTAACATTCCGTCCATGGAACTCTACAGACTATTGCAACAACAAGGCTTTGGCAGCCGCAAGGAATGCCGCAAGCTGGTGGAATACGGATTGGTGGAAGTCAACGGCGAAGTGGCCGAGGATTACCGTCAGGCGTACCAGCTGGATGATATCGATGAGCTGGTGGTGGATGGCGAGCCATGGCAGCTGCAGTCCGGTCCCATCTACGTCATGCTGCACAAGCCGGACGGTTATGAAACCTCGCACAAGCCCATGCACCACCCCAGCGTGTATACCCTGCTGCCGTGGCAGTTCGGCAATCTGGACATCTCGGCGGTAGGCCGGCTGGATGTCGATACCACCGGCTTGCTGCTGCTGACCAATGACGGCCAGTTCGTGCATGCACTCAGCTCGCCCAAGCGTCATGTGCCCAAATGCTACGAGGTCACCCTGAAGCACCCGGCGACGCCCGAGCTGGTGAAACACTTGCTGGCTGGTGTTTTCCTCAAGGATGACAACGAGAAAATCGCCGCCGACCAGGTGGAGGTGGTGGACGAGATCACCATCCGCATGACCATTACCCAGGGCAAGTACCATCAGGTAAAACGCATGGTGGCGGCTGCCGGCAATCGGGTGATGGATCTGCACCGGCTGACGGTTGGCGAGCTCAGTCTGGGCGAGTTGGACGAAGGGCAGTGGCGCTATCTGAGCGCCGCGGAACTGGCCAGTTTCGGCTTTGCACCGAAAGGCTAAGCGCGGCTGACAAACCCTCGTGGAGCAGCCGGGCCAAGGCGCGCCGACGAGACAGTACCAAAGAGTACGGCAAGCAGGCGCAAGGCAGGAGCGGGGGTTTTGTTAGCGGGTCTAAGTCGGTCAGGGTGGGGCTTACAGCAGCTGATGCAGCCTCTGCATGGCTTCGCGCATGCCGCCGATGTTTTCGATCTGGGTGTAACCCAGGCTGCGCAGGCGGGCGGCGGCCAGCCTGGCCCGCTCACCGGTACGGCAGTAAAGCGCCAGCGGCGTGGCCGGATCGGGAATGGTGCTGCTGGCCTGTTGTTCCAGCTGCTCCAGTGGCAGGGAGCGCGCGCCGGGAATGTGCTCGGCACTGAATTCTTCGCTGGAGCTGACATCGATCACCAGCCGGCTCGAGCCGCTCAATAAGCGCTGGGCAAAGGCGGCGGCGGTTACGCCACCCAGTAGTGCACCAAAAAGATGTTTCATCGCCATTCTGCTTTGTCATCAAGGGAGTGGGCCTGTGAACAGACTCTGCCTGCAGCGTGCAGTCTTGCATGCATTTGCCATGCGGCGCATTGTGGCAATTACCTAGTGACAGGTAATAAAACGCTAAGCCTCGCTCGCCGGCACGCCCTTATCCGCTTCTCCCCAAAACACAGCCATGGGCCGCGCTTCTGCACGCCACCAGCCGCCATGTCGCGGCCGGTGGTGGCCCGCCATGGCCATGCCGGCTGGTGCAGCCGGGCCATCCACGCTGCCGGCCTGCTCGATTCATGATCCAGACTCGCCGCCACGCGCAGGCTGGCGTCATGCATGGCCGATCTTCTTGCTGATTTTCTGCTTCCCCTGACAAACGCCCTACCGCGGCCTTGTCTCTCTTGGCCCGCGTTTTGCACCAGCGGATTCGCCGCAGCTGGCTTCAACTGCCACGCTACCTGGTTCGCCCCACTGCGGCCGCCCATGGCTGGCGCTGTCCTGCTTCTCCCGCGCTCTCCCCGCTTTCTGTTACTACGGTAGCCGCCATGCCGTGCGGTTGCGCCCGGCTGCGCTGCATGCCGATGTTGGTCTGATCAGGCTGCATGGCCTGCCGGGTCGGTGTGCCTGACTACATGCCATGGACTTGCCGGTGCACGCTGCCGGGTACTCATGGCTTGGGCCCGTCTGTGAAATCTCCTGCTGTGTGCTGGTGTGCACGGTCGCGATTCCGTGCTGGCTTTGCTGTCACCCTTGCCCAGGACAGGTATCGCCATCGGTAAATCAGCTATTTCTTGCAGTTTTTTGCAAGAGAGTTTTATGTATTTTGGGGTGATGAAAAATTAAGCAACAGCAGAATTGTAATTTATATAATGAAATACATTTCATATTTACGTAAATATCTGTTTTTGCCAACAGGCGCTGTCTGTTTCCGGAATGGGTATCACGCCAGGGAGAGTGAGCTGTGCAGGGCGGCTGGGCGCAGTTGGGCACAGCAAGGGGGAGGGTGGTGCCGGGAGGGTGTGCATGTGCTTCGGAAAATACGATGGATTTTCATAGAAATTTCCCATTGTGTTGACTGGCCGCTCACCATAGTTTTCTGAGGCAGCCACCTGCCAAGGCACACATACAGGCAGGCTGCAGTTTGCCATTCACAGAAAGAATCCAGCCATGACACAGTCAAACGATGCCAAAGCCCTGCATGCCAAACCGGATGCCGCGCTGCACACCCCCAGTGATTTAAGCGCAGCAGCAACCCGCGATATCAGTGCTGCCTTGAATGGCTTGCTGGCCGATGTTTTTGCCTTGTACCTGAAAACCAAGAATTTCCACTGGCATGTCAGTGGTCCGCACTTCAGGGACTACCACCTGCTGCTGGATGAGCAGGGTGATCAGCTGTATGCCATGACCGACCCGCTGGCGGAACGCATCCGCAAGGTGGGTGGCTCCACCCTGCGCTCCATCGGCCATATCGCTCGCCAGCAGCGCATCAAGGACAACGATGCCAGCTACGTTACGCCACAGGACATGCTGGCCGAGTTGCGCGAGGATAATGTGACGCTGGCTGCCCGCTTGCGCGAGGCACATGGCGTCTGCGAGGAGCATCGCGATATTGCCGGTGCGAGTCTGATCGAGAACTGGATAGACGAGACGGAGCGCCGCAGCTGGTTCCTGTTCGAGGCCAGCCGCCGCTGATGCCGGACTGAAGCGGACAGGCTGCGCGGGAAAGCAAAACAGCGGCTGGTCAGGACCAGCCGCTGTTGTTGCAGGAGGCTTGCACGGTGGCGGATGGGGGTGTTGCCAGGGGTGTTGCAGCGACTGTCTTGATCGCCCTGCCGCCCAGACGCAAGACCGGCCGCCGCAGGATGTTGTCAGCTGTGCTTAGCGTGGCGCAGTTGTCGACAGTGCATTTTTCTCTTCCACCATCCGGTCCAGCAGCTGCAAGACAAGCGCACTGTCCTGCTCCAGCGCATGCATATGGCGGAGGATGGCATCCTCATCCAGCTGCATGCCGGTACTGGTGGCGGCAATGGCCTGTTCGATGCTGTCGGCAACCCGCTGGTCGGTGGCGGCCAGCTGGCTGAAGGAGCGGGTGCTGCCAAAGCTGTTCAGGCCCTCTGCCTGACTCCACTGTGCCAGGTCACTGCCATGGGTGATGGCCCGGCCTTCTTCCAGAGCGTGATAGACCATCTGCTTGTGCATGACATGGCCCACCTTCTGCAGTGAAACCTGGGACATGTCGCGCACTTTCTGCACCTGACCCAGCACGGTGTCCGATTGTTCGGCCAGTGTGGCGAAACGGTTGCGGAAGGATTCGACCGATGACTTGACCTCGGCGGCCACCGAGCCGGCTTCGCCGGCGCGGCTTTGCATGTCGCCAATGCGGCTGGACAGGCTGCCCAGCACCGACTGCACGCGGTGGGCCGTGTCCTTGCTGCGCTCGGCCAGCTTGCGTACTTCGTCGGCCACCACGGCAAAGCCGCGGCCCATTTCACCGGCACGGGCGGCTTCGATGGCGGCATTCAGCGCCAGCAGATTGGTCTGGTCAGCAATGGCGGAAATGGCGGCCAGCGAGGATTCGATGCCGGTCCACTCCTGTGCCAGCGCACTGCTGGCCTCGTTCATGCTCACCACGCTGCCGGCAATCGTGTCCATATGTCCGGACAGCAGCACGGCGCTATCCAGGCTCTCGCGCGAGGCACTGGCAGTGTCGCGGGTAATGCCGGATACCTGGTCCATGGCCGTGCTGATCTGGCTCAGGTCACTCTGGTTGCTGGCCAGGTTCTGGCGCAGATGCGGGTTGTTCAGTGCGGCCAGCTGGGAAGACAGGCGATTCCTGCGGATATAGCCGTCATTGTCGGCCATGGCCTGAATGGCGCTGTCCACATTGCGCAGCGATTCGGCAAACATGCCGGGCAAGCCCTGGCACAGCGGGCGGCGGCTGTAGTCATTGTCACTGACCCGGCGAAAGCTGGTGTTGATTTCCTTGAAATAGGTTTCCACCAGATCGAGGAAGTCATTCAGCTCCCAGGCCACCAGGCCCACTTCGCCCATGTCGCGGGTGCGCGAGGCGCGGTGGTGCAGTTCGCCGTCGCAGGCATAGCCCAGTTGCTCATGCAGGGTGTTGAGCACGGCGAAGATGCGGCCGCTGCCAACCCACACCATGACCGACAGCAGCAAGCAGAACACCATCAGGAAGACTTCCACGCCCAGTCGCCAGCTGTCGGGCAGCAGGAGCGAAGCCAGTACGGTGCACAGCGTCAGGGTGTTGAAAGCGATCAGCCAGTAGCCAAGGCGGGTGCGCAGAAAGGGGGAGCGGGTGCGGCGGGCCATCATGCAGTTTTCCCGGAGGTAAGGTTGGTGTCGAGCAGGGACAGGACAAAGCTTTCATAGCTGTGGCCCTGTTTTTCCAGTTCGGCCAGCAACCACTCCATGGAGGCATCCGGCGCCGCGGCCTTGTTGTGGCTGCTTTCCAGCTGGCACATCCTGGCATAAACGGGGATGACGGCTTCCACCGCCCGGCGGCCAGGTGGGCGGCGCACGGAAAAGTAACCTTGCAGCTGGTTTTTGCTGTCGTAGTCCGGAGTGACATTGGCCAGTACCCAGTAATAATTACCGCTGGCGGTGTAGTTTTTTACCACGCCGAAAAACTCACGCCCCGCCTGCAGCGTCTTCCACATCAGCCGGTATACCCCGCGTGGCATGTCCGGGTGGCGGATCAGGTTGTGCGGTTTGCCCAGCAATTCGTTTTCCGGATATTCAGCCAATTGCATGAAGACGCGATTGGCATAGGTGATGTGGCCGGTACTGTCCGTCTTGGTGACAATCAGTTCATCGGCTTCCAGCTGTACTTCCTTGCTAGGTTGGGTTCTGATCAGCTGCGTCATGGAGGGTTTCCGCTAGGCTTATGCCATCAGGCATATGTCGATTAAGTAGCTCTGTAGGGAACTTTACTTACTTGTGCCAGGAAATTTCATGACAGTAATCAGTTTTTTTGAGATTGAAACAAGAAATATCTCAGCAAAGCTATAGATCAGCCCACATTCGCAACAGGTTGTGATAGTTCGCGGTCAGCGTGACCAGTTCGGCGGTATCACCGTGTTGCTGGCGCAAGCGCGAGATGGCCATGTCCATGTCGAACAGCAGGCCGCGCTTGGCATCGTCCCGGATCATGCTTTGGGTCCAGAAAAACGAGGCAATGCGCGCTCCACGGCTAACCGGCTCAACGCGATGCAGGCTGGTGGAGGGGTAGAGCACCATGTCGCCGGCCGGCAGCTTGACGCTATGCAGGCCATAAGTATCTTCCACCACCAGTTCACCGCCGTCGTATTCGTCCGGCTGGCTGAAAAACAGGGTGCAGGACACATCGGTGCGCACCCAGCTCTGGTCAAAAGGGTGGCTGCGCACTGCATTGTCCACATGATTGCCAAAGTCCATGCCGCCCTGGTAGCAGTTGAACAGCGGCGGGAAAACGGTTTTGGGCAGCGCGGCGGAGAAGAACAGCGTGTTGCGCTTGAGTGCCGCTTCCACCATGGCTTGCAGTTCGCGGGCGATCTCCAGATGTTGGGGCAATTGCAGATTGCGTTTGACCTGTGCCGACTGGCTGCCGGCCGTGATGCGGCCATCGGCCCAGTCGGCCTGGGACAGCAGCATGCGGCCATGGGCCAGTTCTTCGGGGGTAAGGACGTCGGGGATATGCAGCAGCATGGGTTGGACTCCGCGTGTACCGGGCGCTGTCAGACTACAAAAGGGCTGGCGCCGGTCAGGTAAAAAAACGCCAGCCGCAGTCAAGGGCGGCCGGCGCAGGGACTTAGTATTTCAGGCCGATGGTCAGCTGCGCTTCGCGGGGCGTGCCCACGGTGGCATGGCCGGTATAGGCACCGTCGTAATAGGTCTTGTTGCTGAGGTTGTTCAGGTTCAGCTGGAAACGATAATGCTTGGTTTCATAACTGAGCATGGCATTGGCCACCGTGTAGGACGGCAGATACAGCGTGTTGGTCTCGTTGGCATAGCGCTTGCCGACATAGGTGGCACCAAGGCCGCCGGTAATCTGGTCGGTCAACTTGTAAGTGGTCCAGATATTGGCGGTAGCGCGCGGGGTGTAGCGCGGCATCTTGCCGGTGGTGCTGTTCTGGCCTGGCGCGGCTTTGTCGATCTTGGAGTCCATGAAGGTGACGCCAGCGAAAATTTCCCAGCGTTCGGTCAGGCGACCATTGCCTTCCACTTCTATCCCGTTGGTGTGACGCTTGCCGGATAGCGTAACCAGCGTGGTGTCGTCAGGGTCGGTATTGCGCTCGTTGGTTTTTTCAATGCGGAACAGTGCCGCACGCAGGCTGGCATCGCCATCCAGCAAGTCCCATTTGGCACCCAGTTCGATATTGCGGTTCTTTTCCGGGTCAACCTTGGCGGTGGCCTTGTCCAGTGCATAGGTTTCGCCAGAGGGGTTGAATGAGGTGCCGTAGCTGAAGTAGTAGGACTGGGCCATGTCCGGCTGCCAGATCAGGCCGCTACGCCAGCTCCACACATTATCCGTGCGCGACAGGTCGTAGGTGTTGCTGCTGTTCACACTGCCGTCGGAATTGAAGCCGCGCACATTGTAATCCCCTTCGAAGCGGTCAAAGCGTGCACCCAGCACGGCTTTCCACTGCCGGGTCAGCTCGATGGTGTCCATGCTGTATAGCGCAATGTCACTGGCCTGGAACTTGGTATTGCTGCTGCGATAGCGGGCAGCGTTATAGGCGGTGGAGGAGACCGGGTTGCCAATGGTGGTGGTGGGCAGGGCATTGAGCAGGGCGTAACGGCTGGTGTCGGACAGCTCGTAAGTCATTTCCAGCCCGGTCAGCAAGGTGTGGCGAATGTCGCCGGTGGCAAAGCGGGTGGTCAGGTCGGTCTGGTTGTTGACAGACTGGTCCACACCGTCGCGCATTGGCTTGCTGCGACGCATCAGGCCGCTGGCGCTGGTGTCGGTACTGGCCAGGCGCGGGGCGGTGGGGCTGACATCACGCCAGAAGCGGTTATAGCGCAACTGGTTGCTCAGCTCGGTGCCATTGCCAAAATCGTGGGTGACTTTGGCAGTGACGATATCGGCACTGGTTTTTTCGTAATCGCTGTCAAAACCGTAGAACTTGCTGCGGTCCACGCTCAGTGGTTCGCGTGTGACCGAGTTGTACGGCACGCCGTAGTCCGGCACATTGTTTTCTTCCTGATGCATATAGGACAGCACCACCGTGGTGGGCTCACCCAGGCCAAAGGCGACGGATGGCGCAATGCCCCAGCGCTCGTTTTTGGCCGCACCGCGGTCGCTGCCGTCGTGCGTATCCATCAGGTTCAGCCGAACCGCAGAGTGATCGCCGGTCATCTGGTTGATGTCGGCGGTCACGCGTTGGTAGTCATTGGTGCCGATGGTGAGGTCACCGTCCAGCTTGCTGCCCAGATAGGGCGTTTTGCTGACCTGGTTGACCACGCCGCCGGTGGAGCCGCGGCCAAACAGCATCGAGCTGGCACCCTTCAGCACTTCCACCTTGTCATCGTTGAAGGCATCACGGTTGTACTGGCCGATGTCACGCATGCCGTCGCGATAGGTGTCGGTGGCGGCGGAGAAGCCGCGAATCACCACCTGGTCGCCACTGCGGCCGCCTTCACCAGCGGCAAAGGTGATGCCCGGCACGTTGCGCAGCGCATCCTTGAGCGTGGCCACGCCCTGGTCCTGCATCAGTTGCTGGTTGACCACGGTGATGGATTGCGGAATGTCACGCAGCTGCTGCTTGGTTTTGCCAATGCTGGTGGTTTCCGTCTTGTAGGTGTCGCGTAGCGGGGCCTCGCCCTCCACGGTAACCGTCTCCAGGGTCTGGCCGGTTTCTGCTGCCAGTGCCAGGCTGGGGCTCAGCGCCACGGCCAGCATGCCAACGGCCATGCGCGCCGGTAGTTTGCGCTGCGCAAGGTGGGGCGATTGTTGCAAGCTTTGTTTCATTTAATCCTCTTTTATTGTGTGCCTATCACAGAAAGCAAAGTCCTGGCCTGTGCATGGGCGTGACGCAGCCGTTCCCGCATGCTGTGTGGGCAGCATGGGTTGCAGCAAACCAGGGCAGGGGAGAGTAACAATCGGCCAGTCACCCCCGTGACGGACCGATTGTCAGAACAACGGGGTGTGGCGCTTAGGGTGCTTCGGTGACAAAGCCGATGCGGCTGACGCCGCTTTGCTGGGCCGCGGCCAGCGTGGTGGCCACCAGCTCATAGCGCACGCTCTTGTCGGCGCGCAGGTTCAGTTCCACCTTGGGGTTGGCCTGCACGGCAGCGGTAAAGCGGGCGGCCAAGGCACCCTGGCTGACCGGCTGGTCATTCCAGAACAAGGCACCGGCAGCATTGATGGACAGACGGATCTGTTCCGGCTTGTCCTGGTGCTGGGCCGCCGCGGCTTGCGGCAGATCCAGCTTCACCGTGTTGGTCAGCAGCGGTGCGGTGATGATGAATACCACCAGCAGCACCAGCATCACATCCACCAGCGGCGTGGTGTTGATCTCGGCCATGGGGGCGCCGGGCCCCTTGTCGAAACTACCGAATGCCATGGGCAGACTCCGGCTGGGTCAGCAACTGGGCGTGCAGGTCATGGGCAAAGTGATCCAGCAGCTGCGACTGCACGCGCTGGCTGCGGGTGAAGGCGTTATAGGCCAGCACCGCGGGAATGGCGGCGGCCAGACCGGCCGCAGTGGCGATCAGGGCTTCACCGATGGGGCCGGCCACGGTGGCAATGCTCACCTGACCGGCCGTGCCGATATTCACCAGCGCGTGATAAATCCCCCACACCGTGCCAAACAGGCCGATGAACGGTGCAGTGGAGCCAATCGACGCCAGCAGGGTCATGCCGCTTTCCTGCCGGGCGTTTTCCTGGGCCAGTGCCTTGCGGATGGCGCGGGTGACGAATTCATTCAGATCACAAGCCTTGCCCAAAGAGCGCTCGGCATGCTGCTGATGGTGGCGCAAGGCCGCCAGTCCCTGGCGGGTGATGTGTGCAATCGGGGCGTTTGACTCGCCCAGTGCCTGCTCGGCGCTATGCCAGTCCGGCGCATCCCATAGTGCCGTTTCAGCCTGGCGATTGGCCCGGCGCAGGCGATAGGTCTGTACCCCGCGTTGCAGGATCAGCGACCAGGTGGCAATCGACATCAGGATGAGAATCATGAATGTTGTGATCAACACAACATCCCCTTGCTGAAAGACAGTCAGTAGCTTCATGGTTTACGCAGGTTCTTCAGGGAAAATTGAACGGGGACAATAAAGGTATAAGGAATGGCCTCATCACCACGCTTGGCCGGAGTGAACTTCCAGCCGCGTACTGCGGTCAGCGCCGCCCGGTCCAGCCGGGGAAAGCCGCTGGTTTGTTCCAGTTCCACCGCCAGCGGCAGACCCTGGGCGCTGACCTGAACGCGCAGGCGTACGGTGCCGGTTTCTTCCATCTCGATGGAGAGCGGCGGGTAGGTCGGCTTGGGGTTATTCAGGTAGCCACCGCGGTACAAGGGTTCCTGTACTACCGGAGCCGGTGCAGCGGGTGTCGCCACGGCTGGCGCAGCGGCAGGGACTGCCACATGGTTGCTTGTTTCCGCTGGAGATGCCGACGGGCTTGGCGCGACAGAGGAGCGTGCGATGGGGCGGGCTGTCGGCTTGGTGGCGGCAGTGGCAACGGGCCGGGGCGTGGCCGGTTTCGTTAGCGGCGTTGGCTTGCTTTGCTTTGGCGGCCTCGCCGGAGCCGCAGCAGAAGGTGCAGGTGCACTGGGCGCGGCCAGTGTCATGGCTGGCAGGCTGGCCAGCTGGGGCAGGGTCACCGGCGGGGTGGTGGCCAACCAGCTTGCCAACAGCAGCACTGCCAGCCCGTGCAGGCTGCAGCTTCCCAGAAATGCCGCAGAAGGCAGCCTGCTGGCAGTAGAGTGAAGTCGGAGATTCATGGCAAAATGATAATGCAAATTATTATCATTAGCAATTATTAAGATCAGTTGCACCCTCTATTGCAATAAGCCATGTGTGCCAAAGGGTTGTCTTGTAATCGCCCGGAATGGCTGCATATTGCACATTACGCGCCAGTCTGGCGCAGACACATTCAATAGACTGGAACAGAACATGCAGCAGTTTGACGGAACCACCATCGTCTCCGTCCGTCGTGGCGAGCGCGTGGCGCTGGGCGGCGACGGCCAGGTAACCCTGGGCAATATCGTGATCAAGTCCACGGCGCGCAAAATCCGCCGCCTGTATCAGGGCAAGGTGCTGGCAGGCTTTGCAGGCGGCACGGCCGATGCCTTCACCCTGTTCGAGCGTTTCGAGGCCAAGCTGGAAAAACACCAGGGCCATCTGGTGCGTTCGGCGGTGGAGCTGGCCAAGGACTGGCGCACCGACCGCATGCTGCGTCGGCTGGAAGCCATGCTGATCGTGGCTGACAAGGAAGCCACCCTTATCATTACCGGTAACGGTGACGTGCTGGAGCCGGAGCAAGGCATTGCCGCCATTGGCTCGGGCGGGGCGTTTGCCCAGTCTGCCGCGCGCGCACTGTTTGAAAATACCGAACTGGACCCGGCCGTGGTGGTGAAGAAGTCGCTGGAAATCGCCGGCGACATCTGTATCTATACCAACCAGAACCACCTCATCGAAACGCTGGGAGAAGAAGCCCAGCCGGCTGCCGAATAAGCCCAGCCATTCGTCCCCATCGATTCACGGGCCGTTGCGTCGTACACGCGCCGGCCGGGAGTACTGTCATGACCCAGATGACCCCGCAAGAAATCGTTCACGAACTGAACAAGCACATCATCGGCCAGGACGCCGCCAAGCGCGCCGTGGCCATTGCCCTGCGCAACCGCTGGCGCCGCCAGCAAGTGGCCGAGCCGCTGCGCAGCGAAATCACCCCCAAGAACATCCTGATGATCGGCCCCACCGGCGTCGGCAAAACCGAAATCGCCCGCCGTCTGGCCCGTCTGTCTGGCGCGCCCTTCATTAAAGTGGAAGCCACCAAGTTCACCGAGGTCGGCTATGTCGGTCGCGACGTCGACACCATCATCCGCGATCTGGTGGAAGTGGCCATCAAGGAAACCCGCGATGCCGCCATCAAGCGCAATAGGGTACGTGCCGAAGATGCCGCCGAAGACCGCATCCTTGACGTATTGCTGCCGCCGGCACGCAGCGCCACCGGTTTCTTTGGCGAACCGCAGGCGGAAGACAGCAAGCCGGAAGACGGCCACACCCGGCAGAAATTCCGCAAGATGCTGCGCGAAGGCAAGCTGGACGACAAGGAAATCGAAATCGAAGTGGCTGCACCGCAGTCCAGAATGGAAATCTTTGCACCACCGGGCATGGAAGACTTCTCCAGCCAGCTGCAAAGCATGTTCCAGGGCATGAACGCCGGCAAGAAAAAGGCCAGCAAGCTCAAAGTGGCCGAAGCCTTCAAGCTCTTGATCGACGAAGAAGCTGCCAAGCTGGTCAACGAAGACGAGCTCAAGGCCGACGCGCTGAAAAATGTCGAGCAGAACGGCATCGTCTTCCTCGATGAAATCGACAAGGTCACCAGCCGCTCCGAAGGACAAGGCGCGGATGTCTCCCGCGCCGGTGTGCAGCGCGACCTGCTGCCGCTGGTGGAAGGCACCACCGTCTCCACCAAGTACGGCATGGTCAAGACCGACCACATCCTGTTCATCGCCTCTGGCGCCTTCCAGCTGTCCAAGCCGTCCGACCTCATTCCGGAGTTGCAAGGCCGCCTGCCGATTCGCGTCGAACTCTCCTCGCTGTCGGTAGATGACTTCGTGCAAATCCTCACCAGCACCGATGCCTGCCTCACCCGTCAGTACCAGGCACTGCTGGCCACCGAAGGTGTGGAGCTGGAATTCGAAGAATCCGGTATTCGTCGCCTGGCCGAAATCGCCTGGCAGGTGAACGAAAAGACCGAAAACATCGGCGCGCGCCGTCTGTATACGGTAATGGAGAAACTGCTGGAAGAGGTCTCCTACGATGCGCGCAGTGGCAGCTGCAAGATCGACGCCCACTATGTGGATGGCAAGCTGGACATGCTGTCGCAGCGTGAAGATCTGGCCCGCTACGTACTGTAAGCCCCTATCTGCTTCCGCAAACAACAGCGCCCACCGGGCGCTGTTCAGGCTGCTGACAATGTTGTTTGGTGCGCTTGTACTGGACCCGGCAAAGCCGGGCCTTCCGACCAAGCATTTAATTCCGCAGCCTTCCCATCGATTCCCCTTTCCCCCCGCCCTTTCCCTGAAAGGGAGCCTCGCTTTCTATCCAGAAATCGAGAAGGGGTTGCTGTCAGTAAGCAGAAAAATGAAAAATGCGTATAAACAGCGAAATTATTTGCTGATTTGACCATCCTGCACGATTTTCCTGCCGGGAAATCCCGGTAGTCACCAGCAAATGGCGGGGCATCAGCATCGACATTCAATTTGTTTCAGTTTTTATTCTTTTTTGAATCAATGCCTTGCGATGAAATCTGTAAAAACAGCACATATTTTGAAAATAAGGTGTTGACGAGGGTGGGTCAGGGCGGTATAGTTCGCCTCCTCAGCAGACAACGCAGCGACGGAAACGAAACGCAGCGACCTGCACCGCTCTTTAAAAAACAGAATAACCGATAGG
>NZ_QJKC01000010.1 GCF_003202035.1 Aquitalea magnusonii
ACGACCTGCCATAGCGGTGAACCTTGCCCGCAAAGCGGTATCTGGCATGCCCAGTTTCCTGGTCGCAGCGTCAGCAACCGCCAAGCAGGCTTTGAGGTACAACGCTTCTTCACCCAGGGCAAGCTGATGCCCAGCTTGCCGGTGCACTACCCCCGGCTGCTGGACCGCTGGCGCGGCTACCGTGAACAGGTCGAGCCGGTGCGCTGGATACTGATGGCCTACCAATAAAGCCCAGCCAACCCGACCACCGGCCGCCCCGACCCCAAACGCCAACAGGTGCAAAAAGCCCAGGCCGCGCAACAAGCCGCACCCCATCCAACCCGGACACGCTACCCATTTTCACCCGACGCTGCAGCCTGTCCACAAACCGAAATAATCAATTAGTCGATATAAAATTCGATACTGAACCAGCCACATCAGGAGATTATCAACAAAAATACACATAAAATCTTATCAATATCATTAAGAGTTATTTGCCATTTAATCTTTCTTTGCGTAATTGCATCAGGATTTCTTGGAATACTGACAACAGGCATACCAGCATCTGGCGACCACGGCAGCGGAAATACAACTAACACCGGATTCGCAATAAAAGTTGCATTACTTATCTTCTCAGCCATTGCAGTCACCCATTGAATTACTTCTCCATAGCTAGACAGCAAGATAAATACAAATCACTCCAAAATATTACTATCCAGCTCTTTTTGATATCTTCACTTTATTTATTGTGTTTTTAAATTTCTCATGACTGAATTGAACATAAAAAAAGCGACCCATCATTACGATGGGCCGCTTTTATCAGACTAAAGACCAAATAGCTTATTTCAGGCTGCCGGACAGAAAGGCTTTCAGGCGCTCGCTCTTGGTATTGCCGAATACTTCGTCCGGGTGGCCTTCTTCTTCCACCAGTCCCTTGTGCAGGAACATGACATGGTTGGACACATTGCGGGCAAAGCCCATTTCATGCGTCACCACAATCATGGTGCGGCCTTCTTCGGCCAGGGTCTGCATCACCTTGAGCACTTCGCCCACCAGTTCCGGGTCCAGTGCCGAGGTGGGTTCGTCAAACAGCATCACCTCCGGCTCCATCGCCAGTGCGCGGGCAATGGCCACACGCTGCTGCTGGCCACCGGACATGTGCGCCGGGTACTTGGCCTGGGCCTGGGCATCCAGCCCTACCTTGCGCAGGTATTTTTCGGCGCGGGCAATGGCTTCGTCGCGGGACAGGCCCAGCACGTGGATGGGGGCTTCGATGACGTTTTCCAGCACTGTCATGTGGCCCCACAGATTGAAGTGCTGGAACACCATGGCCAGCTTGGAGCGCATGGTTTGCAGCTGTTTCTGGTCGGACGGAATCAGTTCGCCCTGCTTGTTTTTCTGCAGGCTGATTTCCTCGCCACCCAGGCTGATGCTGCCGGCATTGGGCTTTTCCAGAAAGTTGATGCAGCGCAAAAAGGTACTTTTGCCGGACCCGGAGGAGCCGATGATGCTGATTACATCGCCGGCCTTGGCCTTGAGCGAGATGCCCTTGAGCACTTCATGGCTGCCATAGCTTTTGTGCAGGTCTTTGACGACTAGCTTTTCCATCTTTGCTTATCCTTGCGTGTTGCTCAGGTCTTCATCGGGCGCAGGTGCGCCAGCCACTTGCTTTCCGCCTTGCGGAACAGGGCCACCAGAATGAAGGTGATGCACAGGTAAATCAGCGCCGCCAGGCCAAAGGCGTCGAACGAATCATAGGTGGCGGCGTTCACGTCGCGTGCCACTTTCAGGATGTCCGGCACGGTGGCGGTAAAGGCCACGGTGGTGGCATGCAGCATCAGGATCACTTCGTTGCTGTAGGCCGGCAGGGCACGGCGCAGCGCGGAAGGAATGATCACGCGGCGGTACAGGGTGAACTTGTTCATGCCATAAGCGCGGCCAGCCTCGATCTCGCCATAAGGGGTGGCCTTGATGGCACCGGCGAAGATTTCGGTGGTATAGGCACAGGTATTCAGGCCAAAGGCCAGAATGGTGCAGTTATACCCTTCGCGGAAAAAGTGATTGAGGATGTCCACATCGCGCACGATATCCAGGCTGTACATGCCGGTGTAGAAGAACAGCAGCTGGATGTACAGCGGGGTGCCGCGAAACACGTAGGAGAACAGCCATACCGGGCGCGACAGCCACTTGGACCGGGACACGCGGGCGATGGCCAGCGGAATGGAAGCGCAAAAACCGAAGGCAATGGAAACCACCAGCAGCCACATGGTGACCGCCAGGCCGGACAGATGGTAGCCATCGGTCCACAGGAAGGCTTTCCAGTATTGTTGGATGATGTCGATCACAGTTCAGCCTCCCGCACGCCGGTGGAATAGCGACGTTCCAGCCACATCAGGACCAGGCTGGAAACCGACGTCAGAATCAGGTAAATGGCACCGGCCACCACGGTGAAGAAGAATACCTTGTAGGAGCTCTTGCCGGCATCGATGGAGGCCTTCACCACATCGGACAGGCCGATGATGGACACCAGCGCGGTGGCCTTCAGCATCACCTGCCAGTTGTTGGAGATGCCCGGCAGGGCAAAGCGCATCACCTGCGGAAACTGGATGCGGGAAAAGGTTTGCCAGCTGCTCATGCCATAGGCAATGCCGGCTTCGATCTGGCCTTTGGGCACGGACAGGAAGGCACCGCGGAAGGTCTCGGTGAAATAGGCCCCGTAGATGAAGCCCAGGGTGAACACGCCGGACACGAAGGGATTGAGGTTGATCTGCTCCATGCCCTGCCATTCGGTCAGATGGTTCATGCCGATCTGCAGGCTGTAGAAAATCAGCAGCATCAGTACCAGATCCGGTACGCCGCGAATCAATGTGGTGTAAAGCGTGGCAATGCCCTTGAGCAGCGGATTGCTCGACAACTTGGCGCCAGCGCCTCCCAGACCGATGACGAAAGACACCAAGAGCGACATGACCGCCAGCTCCAGTGTGACCCATGCACCGTCCAGGATGATAGGCCCGAATCCATCCAGAAACATGGCCGTTCCCCCTGTATGTTTATGCGCTTGCCCACGCAGATCACGCGCGGCCCGAAGCCATGCCACAGGCAGCCACGGGCAAGCCCTGGCAGCAGCGGTGGCTGCAGGTCAGTCTGGTGTGCAAGGCGATATGGATACGGACGTAACAGTGGGTGTTACGCATCTCCTCCGTACCCGTTATGAAAACGCGCCCCGGTCAGACTCCGCCGGGGCGCTGTGCTTCAGTCTGGCTTACGACTTATTTGCCGTATACGTCAAACTTGAAGTATTTCTTTTCGATTTTCTTGTAAGTGCCATCTTTCAGCATGCCGGCAATCGCCTTGTCGATGGCAGCCTTCAGATCGGTATCTTCCTTGCGCAGGCCGATACCGGCACCGGTACCCAGGGTTTTCGGGTCGTTCAGGTCACCACCGGCGAAGGCAAAGCCCTTGCCTTCCGGCTTTTTCAGGAAGCCTTCGTCAGCCTGGATGGCGTCTTGCAGCGAGGCGTCCAGACGACCGGAGGCCAGGTCAGCCAGCACCAGGCTCTGGTTCTGGTAAGGAACCACTTCTACACCGCCCGGTGCCCAGTGGGCCTTGGCGTAAGCTTCCTGGATGGTGCCTTGCTCAACACCCACGCGCTTGCCCTTCAGCGAAGCGGCAGTCGGCATCAGGCCGGAGCCGGCCTTGGCCACCATGCGGGTCGGCGTGTTGAACAGCTTGGCCGAGAAGTTGATTTCTTTCAGGCGGGCTTCGTTGATGGACATGGAGGACAGCACGCCATCAAACTTTTTGGCCTTGAGCGCCGGGATCATGCCGTCGAAGTCATTTTCCACCCAGACACATTTGGCCTTCAGGCGTGCGCAGATTTCGTTGCCCAGATCGATGTCGAAACCGACCAGCTTGCCATCCGGAGCCTTGGACTCGAACGGAGCGTAGCTGGCGTCAACGCCAAAACGAACTTCCTTCCAGTCCTTGGCGAACGCGCCAAAAGAAGTGGCCATCAGTGCCAGAGAAACGGCGGTAATCACTTTTCTCATCAGACTTCTCCTTACTGCTTTGTTTTATTTGTTCACAACATGCCGGGCAGCCCCTGCCACCGCGACATACCGATACGCCGCATCAACACGCCCTGCCTTTTGGGCAGGTCAGCTGATTGCCTGCATGGTTATATGAATAGCGCAAATTGTCCAGAACCTCGATTCCGGATACAGGATAAATAACGCATCCATCCTGACCGGGGAGGACAGCAGGCAAAGTAAACGCCCAGAAATGGAAAATCAAGTCGCATTCGATTGTATTTTTGAGTACAAAATACAACAAGCGCAAGTAAAAACACGTAGCGCGACCAAGAAAATCACGCCGCCCCCCTGTGACCAGCCCTGCCGGGCAGGGTGCTGCCAGCAGGTGCAACACCCGCACCGGAGCGTGGCTGGCCGCTGTTGCCGCACTGCGGCAACCAGGCCCCACGCCATCCCGGCCCGCGACACAGGCCATCCTTCAGGCGCAAAAAAACCGGTTCCCGACAGGGAAACCGGCTGTGCAAACCGTGCGTGCGGCTTAGTTGTCTTCGCCGGCGGCCTTGGCCGCGGCAGCAGCAGCCTTGGCCGCCTCGATCTCTTCCTGACGGGCACGGGCAGCGGCCTTGCGCGCCAGACGGGCCTCCTCGGCCAGACGCTCGGCTTCTTCGGCGGCCGCACGGGCGCGGGCGCGCATGATGCGCAGATAGTTGTCGATGGCACGCACCAGTTCGCGGGTGCCTTCGTGGGTGAGCGCGGAAATGGCGAATACGCGCGGGGTATCGACATCGAAACCCAGGCTGTCATCCGGCTGGGTCTTGGGCCAGCCATAGGCTTCCAGGAAGGCGCTTACCGTCAGGTCGCGCTCTTCTGCCGGCAGCATGTCCAGCTTGTTCAACACCAGCCAGCGCGGCTTGCCGTGCAGCTCGGCATCGTATTTTTCCAGCTCGGCCACGATGGCGCGCGCTTCACGTACCGGATCGACATCCGGATCGAACGGTGCCACGTCGACGATATGCAGCAGCAAGCCGGTACGCTGCAGATGCTTGAGGAAGCGATGGCCCAGCCCGGCACCTTCGGCCGCACCTTCGATCAGGCCGGGAATATCGGCAATCACGAAGCTGCTGGTATCGTCCATGCGCACCACGCCCAGATTGGGGTGCAGCGTGGTAAACGGATAGTCCGCCACCTTGGGACGCGCCGCCGATACCGAACGGATAAAGGTGGACTTGCCGGCATTCGGCATGCCCAACAGGCCCACATCGGCCAGCACCTTCAGTTCCAGCTTCAGCGTACGCTGTTCGCCCTCTTCACCCGGAGTGCTCTGACGCGGCGCGCGGTTGGTGGACGACTTGAAATGGATATTGCCCAGGCCACCCTTGCCGCCACGGGCAATCATCACCCGCTGGCCGTGGTGGGTCAGGTCGGCCACCAGCTCGCCGGTGTCGTGATCGGTAATCACCGTGCCCACCGGCATGTGCAGTTCGATATCGTCACCGCCCTTGCCATAGCAATCGGCACCACGGCCACGCTCGCCATCCTGTGCCAGGTATTTTTTGACGAAACGGTATTCCACCAGGGTGTTGACGTTTTCATCCGCCACCGCATACACGCTGCCACCCTTGCCGCCATCGCCACCGTCCGGGCCACCAAAGGGCACGTACTTTTCACGACGGAAGCTGGCAGCACCGTTGCCGCCCTTGCCCGCCATCACTTCAATACGGGCTTCGTCGATAAATTTCATAAATCCTCCTTGAGGAGTCAGGCGTCAAGGTTGCGAGCCTCATCCAGCCCTCACGCCTTGCCCCTCCACAGGCCCGCCCTGAGCGGCAAGCCGGATAAAAAAAAGCCCTATCTCACAGGATAGGGCTTTCTTGTCTGCAGAAAGCGATTATTCGCCGTCTACACCGGTGTACGGTACCACGGTAACGATCTTGCGCTGCAGTGCACCCTTAACGGTGAACTGAACATAGCCGTCAACCTTGGCGAACAGGGTGTGATCCTTGCCCTGACCAACATTTTCACCAGCGTGGAAACGGGTACCACGCTGACGAACGATAATGGAGCCTGCCGGAATCAGTTCGCCACCGTAAGCCTTCACGCCCAAGCGTTTGGCTTCGGAGTCACGACCGTTGCGGGAGCTACCGCCTGCTTTTTTGTGTGCCATGACTGTTTATCCTTACTTCGAAATCGCGTCGATGCGGATTTCGGTGAAGTTCTGACGATGACCCTGGTGTTTCTGGTAGTGCTTACGACGACGCATCTTGAAGATGCGGATCTTGTCGCCACGACCGTGGGAAACGACAGTAGCCGTAACGGTGGCACCAGCTACCAGCGGGGCGCCTACAACAACCTGTTCACCGTCAGCGACCATCAGCACTTCTTCGAGTACGATTTGGCTGTCGACGTCTGCAGGTATCTGTTCTACTTTGAGTTTTTCACCGATGGCAACCTTGTACTGCTTGCCGCCGGTTTTTATGACCGCATACATTCGCTTAGCTCCTAAAGAGGGATCTTCACCGCATCACGCGAGAAGAACGCGAAACTATACGCAGTCGATTCAAAGTTGTCAATAATTTCATCAGTTTAGCCGCAGAGCCAGACTGGGCATGGCTGTCTGCAAGGCTTTTCTGGTAACATTCCGCGCTTCTGGCTCCGCTAAAACCAACAACTGGCTAAAACCGTGTCCACCCCGCTATTCCGTACCCTGATCGCTGAAGACATGCAGACCGTAGATGGCGTCATCCGCGCCCGCCTGCATTCCGATGTAGTGCTTATCCGCCAGGTGGCGGAATACATCATCTCCGCGGGTGGCAAGCGCCTGCGCCCGGTACTCACGCTATTGTCCGGCAAGGCGCTGGGCTACGAAGGCGCGCATCTGTACGAACTGGCCGCCATGATCGAGTTCATTCACACCGCCACCCTGCTGCACGATGACGTGGTGGACGAATCCGACATGCGCCGTGGCCGCGAAACCGCCAACGCCCTGTTTGGCAATGCCGCCAGCGTGCTGGTGGGCGACTTCCTGTACACCCGCGCCTTCCAGATGATGGTCACCACCAATAATATGCAGATCCTGCAGGTGATGGCCGAAGCCACCAACATCATCGCCGAAGGCGAAGTACTGCAACTGTTGAATATCGGCAATACCGCGCTATCCGAACAGGACTACCTGCAAGTCATCCAGTACAAGACCGCCAAACTGTTTGAAGCCGCCGCCCGCGTGGGCGCGCTGATTGCAAACGGCAGCGAGGCCCAGGTCAAGGCGCTGGCCGACTACGGCATGTACCTGGGCACGGCCTTCCAGATCATCGACGACGTGCTGGACTACAGCGGCGACGCCGACACCATCGGCAAGAGCCTGGGCGACGATCTGGCCGAGGGCAAGGCCACCCTGCCCTTGATCTACACCATGCGCCAGGGCGATGCGGCGGCTGCCGAGGTGGTACGCCAGGCACTGGAAAACGCCAGCCGCGACCGTTTCCACGCCGTACTGGCTGCGGTACAATCCTGCGGCGCGCTGGACTACGCCAAAAACGAAGCCATCAAAGCCGCCGAACAAGCCGTGGCCGCCATTGCCGAACTGCCGGACACCCCGGTGAAACAGGCACTGGTCGAACTGGCCCGCCTGTCGGTCGAACGCAACGCCTGATCCGGATTTAGGTCTCCGTAGTTAAATGGATATAACGGCCCCCTCCTAAGGGGCAGTTACAGGTTCGATTCCTGTCGGGGGCGCCACCCACCCTTCCCAAGCGGTCCAGGAAAGTCCAAAAAACCCTCTCCGAATAAGGCTTTTCGGGTTTTTCTTTGTCCAACAGTGTCCAGCGACATACAGTGCCATCCGCCATATTTGTGTACCTTTTGGCGTACCCTCTAGCAAACATCCTCCAAAAAGGTACACAATACCTCTAGTACCTTTTGCAATCCCTACTCATGTTTGGGTACACCGCGCCACGCCGCGATCATCCGCGACAGGGAAGCTAGTCACAACCAGCGCTTGTCACCAGGGACAGGCCAAGACTCTCAGCCAAACCAGCCCACGCGCTCCCCTGTCTGAAATCACGGCCATGTCTAAATGAGCGTCACGCAGGCCAGCCCTCCCAGATAGGGCGCGAAAGGTACACAGAAAAAGGTACTCAACGAAAAGGTACACGCCAATGGCACTGACCGATGTCGCCGTAAAGCAAGCCAAGCCGCAAGATAAGCCTTACCAGCTTCCAGATGGTGAATCACTGTATCTGGAAGTCACCCCCGCAGGGGGCAAACGCTGGCTCTTTCGCTACCGTTTCAACGGCAAAGCCGGAAAGCTCGCCCTTGGCAAATACCCGACCGTGAGAATCGCCGAAGCCAGAGACAAAGCTGCCGCAGCCCGAAAATTGTTGGCTGATGGCATCAACCCAGGCGCGCAGCGCAAAGCGGACAAACTGGCGGCCAAGCTCTCCTCAGAAAGCACGTTTGCAGCCATCGCCGGAGAGTGGCATGACAAAGAAAAACATGAGTGGAGCGAACAGCACGCCGAACGGGTGATGACCTCGCTGGAGCTTCACATCTTCCCCTACATCGGCGCAACGCCCATCAACGACATCAAGCCGCTTGAGCTGCTAGAAGTTCTGCGCCGCGTGGAAAAGGCGGGAAACCTCGACACCTGCAAACGCTTACGTCAGCGTTGCTCGTCTATCTTCAGGCTCGCCATTCTGACAGGTCGTTGCGACAGTGACCCTGCGGCCCCACTGGTGGACGCACTGAAGACGCCGCAAGTGGAGCATCGCAAAGCCCTCAACCGCGATGAGCTGCCAGAGTTTCTTCATGCACTAAAAGAAATGGATTCCAACCGGCAAACCAAGCTGATGATGGAGCTGATGCTTCACACCTTCACCCGGGTAGGGGAAATGAGTATGGCCAGATGGGAGGAGATCGACTTTGACGCCAAGCTGTGGACTATCCCGCCCGAACACCGCAAGCTGACCGAGAAGTCCAAGAAATCCGCAGCGCCGCACCTTGTGCCGCTTTCTGACCACGCGCTTGCCATCCTGCGCGAGCTGCAAGCCATCAGCGGCGGACGAGAACACATCTTTCCCAATCGCAACAGCCCGAACCGTCCGATGTCGCCGGAAACGCTGCGTAGGGCATTGCATCGCATGGGATTCAAGGGCAAGGCCGATGTCCATGGCTTCCGCTCCACCGCATCCACCATCCTGAATGAAGAAGGCTTCAACCCTGATGCCATTGAGCGCCAGCTAGCCCATGTCGAAAGAAATCGGGTCCGCGCCGCCTACAACCGCGCCGAATACATGGAAGAGCGCCGCCGCATGATGCAATGGTGGTCGAACTACGTCAGCCAGCAGCAAGTTGGATAGCGCCCAGGGGCAGTAGACAATCCAGCCTCTTGCCATACACACAGCTCTACCAGACCTTGCCGATCAACGTGGTCAAGGTGAACGTCATGCATGATTAAATCACCGTATTAGCCGACCTACGGTTACAGCTGCTAGTGGTAGGGCTGCAAGTCGGCCCAAGCGGTCCCTCCGCTGCTTGTTGAACAACGGCGGGTTTACACAGAAATCCGGACAAACCCAAACCAGAAAACCCTAATTCTGGATATATTGCGTAAGGCAGGCAAGGCGGCCATGTGGCGCACCGATTCTGCAGAGCGGGCACATCAGAATAAGTCAATCATTCAGACGGTGCTGAACGATATCCGCTCGGTATTGGGCGAAAGCAAGAAATGCCCTGCGACCAGCACCACTGGAGCGCAAGGCATACGGTTAATGCTTGTTTCAGGCAGTTTGCCAGCTCGTCTGATTCGCCAGCACAGAATGCGCCTTGGCAATGTCTTCCGGTGAGCCATGCACCATCAACACATACTTGTCTGCCTTGAGCGCCGACTCATACTTGATGGCTTCCTCACCGCTGACCCCGATGCGGGTGAGCGCAGCACCCACGGCGGACAGCCCGCCAATGATGACGGCGCCTTCCAAACCGCCAACCAGCGCGCTCACTACCGGCCCGGCCATGGCCAGCAGGCCCAGCCCGGGGATCATGAACACCGCCGGTGCCAGCAGCAAGCCCCACAAACCTCCCCAAAAGGCACCAATGCCGCCCCAGGTTTTGATCTTGTCGCCGGTGCTATAAAACCCGACCGGGAATTCCTCGCTGTGATAACCCTTTCCGATCAGCGAAAGCTTTTTCACATCAAATCCAGAGCGACTGAGCACCCGGATGGCTTCCTCCGCTTCCTGGTGGGTGTTGTAAACATAAACCGATGATTTTTCATGTTCCATGATGCATGTCCTTCATGGCCGGGCAACAAGACAATGCCGCCGCCGGCGGGTTCAGATGACAACGCGGATGTTGTCGATGACATTCCGCACCCCTGGCAGGCAGGCCGCCGCATGATTGGCCAGTGCGCGTTCTGACCAGCTGTGGACTGTGCCGCCCAGGGTGATGTCCGGGCCATCGATACTGACGGTAATGCTGTTGATGTCGGCAATGGCGCGGCGCTTCAGTGCTGCTTCCACTTCGTCTTTCACCGCCAGCATCTGCAGCTTCGGGCGGATGTTGATGGTGCTGCTTACCCCGGTCACTCCGCTTACATGCCGGAGCATGCGGATGGCGGCCTTGCGCTGGAAGTCCCACTCCACATCACCGGACAAAGTGACCCAGCCGTTCTCCACCATCACCTTGATGGATTTGCCGCAGCTTCCTCCCATCAACTGCAAGGCATTGGCCGCCGCGCGCGATACATCGGCATCACTGCGTTTGTCCGATCCGGGCAGATCAACGGTGATCTCTACCGCAATCGCCTGCACACCAACCACACGCTGAGTGGCTTTTTCAGCGGCCCACTTCTCGGCAAAGTTGGCAACATGGCCGCTCAGGGTAATGACCCCCTGATTGGCTTCCACTCCGATGTGGGTGGCGGTGACCGCCGGGTCCCATTTCAGTTCGGCCAGGACATCACTTTGCAGTTGGGCATCATTCTTGATCATGGCATCACTCCTTTGTATGAGAGGAGTAAAGGCTGAGCCGAATATGCAGATCGGTCTGTTGGCTAGCGCACACAGTAGGCGTCGTTTGCATGCCGCCGCGCTGGCCAATGGTCGCCGGGCTGCGAGTTCCGGCGCTGTGGGTTATGTATGCTTGCGCACAGAATATGCGGCGCGCTGCTGACACCATGCCACTTTCTGCTTGGCCCTGCGCCATCCAGCGGCAAGCATGGAAATGCACCACCCTTTGCAGGAGGCCACAGCATGCACAGTGCCAGCTATTTACGCGAATTTTCCTTCGGCCAGGGGCAGGTCGGTTTGTACTACGCCCTGCCTTTGCTGCAACAGCAGGGCTTTGGTGCCATCGCGCGGCTGCCGGTGTCCTTGCGGATCATGCTGGAATCGCTGCTGCGTAATCTGGATGGCGAGCGGGTGACCGAGGCCCATGTGCGCCAGTTGGCCAACTGGCAGCCGCAAGCGGAGCGCAATACGGAAATCCCTTTCGTGGTGGCGCGTATCCTGTTGCAGGACTTCACCGGCCTGCCCTTGCTGTGCGATCTGGCGGCCCTGCGCGATGCCACCATCCGTCTGGGAAGGTCGCCCGCGCTGATCACGCCGAAAATACCGGTGCATCTGGTGGTGGATCATTCGGTGCAGGTGGATTTCTTCCGCGAAGCCGATGCCTTGCAGCGCAACCTGCTGCTGGAATATCAGCGCAATGCTGAACGCTACCGTTTCATCAAATGGAGTCAGCACGCCTTTGCCAATCTGCAGGTCACACCACCTGGACGCGGCATTGTTCATCAGGTGAATCTGGAGTATCTGGCACCAGGGCTGAGCCGAGATGACCGAATTTACTTTCCCGATACGCTGGTTGGCACCGATTCACATACCACCATGATCAACGGGCTGGGCGTGCTGGGCTGGGGTGTGGGCGGTATTGAGGCGGAGTCTGCCATGCTGGGACTGCCGGTGTTCTTGTTGCAGCCCGACGTGGTGGGCGTGCATCTGCACGGACACTTGCCGGCGGGGGTGACTGCTACGGATGTGGTGCTCACCCTGACCGCGCTGCTGCGCAAGTCGGGTGTGGTAGGTGCTTTTGTGGAATTCTTTGGGCATGGGGCCGCCCGGCTCACCGTGCCGGACCGCGCTACCATTGCCAATATGGCCCCGGAGTATGGCGCCACCGTGGCGTATTTCCCACCTGATCATCAAACCGTGGCCTACCTGATTGCCACCGGCAGGGACCGCGAGCAGGTGGCTGCTTTTCAGGCCTATTTCCAGGCGCAGCACATGTTCGGCATGCCATGCCTGGGCGAGATCGACTACAGCCGCATCATCAACGTCAACCTGGCAGACATCGAGCCCTGCGTGGCTGGCCCGCGCCGGCCGCAGGATCGCATCTCGCTGCGTCAGTTGAAGCAAAGTTTCATGAGCACGCTGTTTGCCCCAGTCGAGCAGGGTGGGTTTGGCAAGGGCGGGGTGGCCAGCGATAGGTCGCCGCACCCGGCGCAAACCAGGCAACTGACGCATGGCGACATCGTGATTGCTGCCATCACCTCCTGCACCAATACCTCGCATCCAAGCAGCATGCTGACGGCCGGCCTGCTGGCGCGCAAGGCGGTGGCACTGGGCTTGAAAGTGCCGAGCCACATCAAGACCTCGCTGGCCCCCGGTTCGCAAGTGGTGCGTGACTACCTGCACCGCGCCGGCTTGCTCGAGCCATTGGCACAGCTGGGTTTTCAGCTGGTGGCCTATGGCTGTACCACCTGCATTGGCAATTCGGGGCCGCTGGACCCGGTGCTAGAGCAGCAGATTGTCCAGGGGGATCTTGTCTGCGCCGCCGTGCTGTCCGGCAATCGCAATTTCGAAGCGCGCATTCATCCGGCGCTAAGGGCCAATTTCCTGATGAGTCCGCCGCTGGTCGTGGCTTTTGCCCTTGCTGGACGGATAGGCATAGACCTGGGCAGCGAGCCGCTTGGCCAGGACGCACAAGGCAATGCGGTTTATCTGTCCATGCTGTGGCCAAGCCAGCAGGAAATAGACAGCGCCGTGCACGATGCAGAAGACCCGGCAAGCTATCCACGCTTGTATCAAGTGCCTGACGCCTCCTTGTGGCAGGCGTTGCCGCTCAACCCGCAGCAGGCCTACAGCTGGCCACCTTCCAGTTATATTGCCCGTCCGCCCTTTCTTGATGCGGTAGTGCTAGACCTGCCGCCGCCACGGCAGGCAATACGGCAGGCCAGGGCGCTGGCGCTGTTTGGTGACTCGGTCACCACCGATCACATCAGCCCGGCAGGCAGTATTGGCGCAGACTCCTGTGCCGGCCTCTATTTGCAGCAACTGGGCATCGCGCCTGCTGACTTCAACAGCTACGGCTCGCGCCGGGGTAATCACCAGGTCATGGTGCGCGGCACCTTTGCCAATATCAGGATACGCAACCTGATGCTGCCTCCGGCCGCAGATGGCAGTCCGGTCACCGGCGGCATGACCCTGCACCAGCCGGATGGCCAGCAAGGCTTCATCCATGATATTGCCCGGCGTTATCAGACAGAACAGGTGGCATTGCTGATTATTGCTGGCAAGGAATATGGTAGCGGGTCAAGCCGGGACTGGGCGGCGAAAGGAACAGCACTGCTTGGTGTGCGTGCGGTCATTGCCGAAAGCTTCGAGCGCATCCACCGTGCTAATCTGGTGGGCATGGGGGTGTTGCCGCTGCAATTCATGGCAGGGGACTCCATCGCATCGCTTGGGCTGACTGGGAGGGAATTGTTCACGCTGGAGGGGCTGGATAACACACTGCTTCCGGCACAGCCGGTACAGCTGCATATCGACTACCCCGATGGTGCTCACCGGCGCTGCACTTTGCTGTTACGGGTAGACACCGCAACCGAGGTGGACTACTGCCGCCATGGCGGGATATTGCCCTTCGTATTGCGCAGCCTGTTAAGAACTGCCGACAAACCCTTGTAGAGAGTCCGGGCCTCGGCAACGCAGAGCAAGCTTGCCCATGGGATGGGCGGATGATGGATGAAGCAAAGCGCCGTCGGCACAAGCAGCGATCAGCCCGTGCCGGCAGTGCTTTCATTTCACCTCATGGCCAATCACGCCACCTACGGCAGCACCACCCACCGTGCCCGCCGCACTGCCACCGGTAAGGACGGCGCCCACGCCAGCGCCGATGCCGGCACCGATGGCCGTATCCTTGCCGCGTTCCGACATGGAAGAACAGCCAGCCAGTCCGGCCAGCAGCATGACTGCGCAAAATCCGTTTCGCACTGCACCCATGAATCTCTCCTTGAACCCGCTCTGCCGGCAACGCGCAGTTGCTGGCGTCGGCTGGCTCTGGCATCAGCCCTCCACCCGTTGGTGGGGGCTTTGATGTGACAAGGCTAGATGCGACGCCCTTGCAGGACACGCACCACCACCACGATCAGCATCAACAGCAACAACAGGTGGATCAGCCCACCCATGGTGTAGGAAGTGACCATGCCCAGCGCCCACAGCAAAAACAGAATCACTGCAATTGTTTCCAACATGATGACACTCCTGCAAACAGGCAGGCGGCATCAGGCGGATGGCAATGCATCCGCCAGACCCACACCTGCCAGTACTTGGGTCTGCTAACAAAATCACGGTGCGTCGGCGCGCCTGGCTTCAGGGGCACTACGCTATTCTGTTAGCCGCTCTTATTCGCTGTAGAGATCGGTACCGTAGAAGTCATGAACGATACCGGCCCAGGCCGGGTCGGCCATGTCCGGCCACTGGTCCTTGTCAAAGCCTGGCGCGTGGGTAAAGCGCTCCTTGCTGATATTGAGCATGAAACGCTTGTTGATGGGGTCCAGTACCAGCGCTTGCCATGGCACGGCAAACAGCTTTTCGCCCAGCCCCATGAAGCCGCCAAACGCCAGCACGGCATATGCCACCCGGCCGCTGCTGACATTCAGCATGATTTCCTTGATGTCACCCAGCACCTCGCCTTGTTGATTCAAAACAGCGTCACCTGTCAGCGTGTTGGCACCCATCAGATAGGGCCCAGGCCCGCCGGTGTTGCTACTGGTGCGATTGCTGCCATCCGTATTGAGCTGCATCTGGTTCATCACCTTCTCCTTAAACCGAAGCACGGCTTGCTTCTGCCGTAGCCAAAGGGATTGCTGGCTACTGCTCCGGCTTACGCCAGCCATTAGCACTGCACTGTTCGGCAGCACACCGAAGACCGATAAATCCACCGGCACAACATATTGCCGAGGTGTGCGCTGGCGTACAGACCGGCCTGGCGGGCAAGTCCTACCCTGGCTGCAGACCCATCACCAAGGAGAGTTTCATGGACAAGTCAGCCGAGCAGGACAAAACCCTTGCCGCCAAACAGAGCGCGGTAGAGGTCTCGGTCGAGATCAGTAAGCAGGACGCTAGCTTTCATTTCCCCAGCGTTGATGAACTGAAAGGCAAATGGAAGGAGCATGTGGGTGCGGCCAAGGTTGTCTGGGGCCAATTGACCGACGACGAACTGCTGCGTGCCGAAGGCCAGGCGCAGAAATTGATCGGGTTGATCCAGCAGCGCTATGCCATTACGCGTGAAGAAGCCGAGCGTCAGGTAAAGCATTTTCTGGACAAGCTCAAATAGGCGCGGACTGTCATTTTCACGGCCGCGCTGTGCCCGGCCTTTGTCTTGCTTCTACCCATACCGGAGAACTGCACCATGAAAACCCTACCCCGCCAGCTGCTGCCGGCCACCCTGGTCGCCTGCCTTGCGCTGCTTAACTGCAACCCGGCTCAGGCGGCAGCAAGCAATCAGGACTTAAAAGATGCACGCCAGGAAAGCCAGCTATCCACTACTTACACCCTGAATCCATCGCTGCGTGATCAGGACATCCGGGTGCTGGTGCATGAAGGCAAGGTCACGCTGACCGGTACGGTGGAGGAGGGGGTGAAAAAGGAGCTGGCCAAAGAAATTGCCCTGGCTGTCGCTGGCGTCACCAGCGTGGACAACCAACTGCAAGTCAACAGCGATTTTGTGCCGAGCAAGTCCAGCGCCGCCCGCAGCTATGGCGAATTGACCGACGATGCCACCATTTCCGCAGCAGTCAGATCCAAACTGCTGTGGAGCAAGTACGCCGATGGGCTTGCTGTGACGGTGCATACCAAGCTGGGCAAGGTCAGCTTGCAGGGAACAGCCAATAGCGCCAGTGCCAGCCAGGCGGCCAGCCGCATGGCAAGCAGCACCCGTGGTGTGGTGTCGGTAGACAATCAGCTACAGATCCGCACTGTCAAACCTACGCTGGCCGAGTCGGTGAAAAATTCCAGCCAGCATGCCGAGCAAAGCATCTCGGACAGCTGGATCACCACCAAGGTGAAATCCAGCCTGCTGTACTCCAGCCATGTCGAAAGCTCCAGCATCAACGTCAAGACACGTCATGGCGTGGTGGTACTGAGCGGCCGGCTGGGCAGCAAAGCCGAGCGCGCGCTGGCGATTGAACTAAGCAAGAACGTGCGCGGCGTAAGGCAGGTAGATGCGTCCGCCTTGTCCTTGTCTGGTCAATAGCCATCATCATCGGATCGCCGGGACGGGATCAGGAGCAAACACCATGCGCTACATACTGGTTGGCATTTCCCTGTCGCTGCTGCTTGGGCCCAGTACCACCCTGCAAGCGCAGACCCGTCTTGACATCAGCATCAGCAGTTATCCTTCCCTGATCCTCATTCCGGGTTACCCGGTGTATTACGACCCTGCGCAGCAGCTCAACTACTTTTTCTATGGCGGCCGTTACTGGGTGTTCCATGAAGATGGCTGGTATTACAGCAGCTGGTATAACGGGCCATGGACACCGATGGCGGCAGACCGGGTGCCCGTGTTCATCTGGCGCATTCCCTTGCGTTATTACCATCATCGCCCGGCTTATTTTCTTGGCAGGAACGCCAATGCAGCGCCGCCCTGGGACCAGCACTGGGGAGCCGGCTGGAGCCGCAAGTACCCGGACTGGCAGCAGTGGAACAGGCAATCCGTACCGCCAGCCAGCCCGCTGCCCGATTATCAGAAACAATATGGTGGCAACCGCTACCCGCATTCTCTCAAGCAGCAGTCCACGCTGGAGCATCAGCAAGCAAGACAGCACGGTACTGACCGCCATCCTCCCGGACTCGCCACGCCCGGTGCGCAGCCACCTTCGTCGCCACGGCCTGTGCCAGACCCTGCACGCCATGCCGCGCCAGCCATGCCGGATAACAAGCACCCGATGAACGCGGATCCGCCGCATCGGGCCCGCTCTGCAGAGCAGCCCCCACACCCGGCCAGACCCGCTGATGGCCACGCCGAATCCATACGCAAACCCGCCGGGCAGGCCGGTGCAGCTGCTGCGCCAGACAAGCCGGAACAGACCATGCACCCGCAGCGGCCGCCCACAATGGATGAGCTCAGGCATCGCCCAGGTGCAGAACCCTGAACCCAGCACGGCTTGCCGCCAGTGCAGGCAGGCCGCTTTGCATCCCGCAACCCTGGCTGGCCGGGTAGGCCAGCTCCTTCTGCAAGGACATACCGCATGATCTGGCAACAACGCATAGAACGCCTGGCCTGCCAGCTACGCCAGCACAGCCCCTTGCCGGCGCGTCTGGTCTGCAATGGACAGTCCATTGATTTCGGGCTGTTCGAGCAGCCATTGGTGACCATGCACATCCGCAAGGCTGCCGGCTTGCGTTACTTGCTTTCCCCGCGGCTGGACCATCTGGGTGAAGCGTATGTCCGGGGCCTGGTCGATATCGACGGCAAGCTGGATGACATCATCGAGATGGCGCATGCCCTGGCGCGGCGTGGCAAGCCCTATCCCTTGCAGCGCCTGGCGGGGCTGCTGTTTCAGCATAATCGTCGGGCCGATCGCCAGGCCATTCAGTACCACTACGACGTGTCCAACCACTTTTACGCACAGTGGCTGGACCCGGAAATGGTGTACTCCTGCGCTTATTTTTCCGAGGGTGATGAAACACTGGCGGCAGCACAAATCAAGAAAATCGACCATATCCTCACCAAGGTGAGGCTGCAAAGCGGGCATACCTTGCTGGATATCGGCTGTGGCTGGGGTGCGCTGGTCATCCGGGCGGCACGGCAATTCGGTGCCAGATGCCTGGGCATTACCCTGTCACAACAGCAGTTTGAAGAAGCCACACGCCGGGTAAAGCAGGCCGGTGTGCAGGATAGGGTAGAAATCAGGCTGATGGATTATCGCGATGTGTCCGGCAGTTTTGACCGGATTACCAGCGTCGGCATGTTTGAACACGTCGGCATCAAGGGGTTGGCCGACTACTTCAGGCAGATAGTGAATCTGCTCAGTCCGGATGGGCTGGTACTGAACCACGGCATCACCTCGGTCAGCACCCGTCAGCGGGACGCCCCATTCGGCGCCGGCAATTTCATCGACAAATATGTTTTTCCCGGCGGCCAGTTGCCCCATATCGGCACCACGCTAAGCACCATGCAGCAGGGTGGTCTGGAGGTGCTGGATGTGGAAAACCTGCGCCGTCACTATGCCTTGACCCTCAGCCTGTGGTCGCAGAATTACGAGAAGAACAGCAGTAGCATCCGCCAGGAAATCGGCGAGGAACGCTACCGTATCTGGCGCATTTATCTGGCCGGGTGTGCCTATGCCTTCTGTAACGATGTAGTCAGCATTTACCAGATTCTGTGTCAGCCCGCAGGACGTCCTGCCGATACCTTGGCATGGTCCCGCCAGTATATGTACGAGTGAGTGCCATTGGATAAACACGGCTACAGCCCAGCGCACCTTGTTAGCGGTACAGCATGCTGCAGCCAAATATGACCCCTTAGCGAAACGGGAGCCACCATGTCTGAAGATGAAATCCTGCACCAGATTCTGACCCTGAAAGGCAGCCACCAAGGCGTAACACTGGCCGGTTACTGGCTGATGATGGGCTCAGCCCATGTGCCCATGCGCTTTACCATTGATGATGTCCGGGAGCTGGATGGTAATGGCCGCGCCATTTTTCACTGCATCAGTGCGGGTGTCGCATCCCGACATATAGGCAGGCTAAGTGAGGAGACCATTGTCCAGCTGTTTCAGATCATGCTTGCCCACGAGAGCGGCGCGACCCGCGGGGTGTGCAAGCTGTTTGACCAGTTGGTCACGCAGCCGGCCTCGCCGGCTAATCAACACGGCATGCCTACATATTTCCATCGCCGCTGCTGAATCATCGCCAAGCCGTATCAAGATAAAAGTCCGCATGGTGCGGACTTTTATCTTGATACGGCATCATGTTGTCAATCCAGCAGGCTGCGCATCTCTTCTGCATGCTCTTCTTCCTGTGACAGAATCGTCGTCAGCAACAAGCTGGTGGTGGGATCGCTATCCTGCAATTCCAGAATCATTTTGCGATAGGATTCGATGGCAATACGCTCAGCCACCAGATTGGCCTTGATCATGGCCTGGATCTTGTCGGTGTCGTCATACTGGGTATGCGCATTATTCAGCAGGTTTTCCGGATCAAAATCAGGCTTGCCATTGAGCTGAACAATACGCTCTGCCAGCATATTGGCATGCTGCATTTCTTCCCGGGCATGCTGCATGAACTCGGCTTTCAATGCGGTATTGGATAGTCCACCCACCGTGTAATAGAAGCGGGTATAGCGAAGAAAGCAGACCAGCTCGGAAGCCAGGGCAGCATTGAGCAAGGCAATCAATTTGTGACGCTCGCCTCGATAGCCTTGTGTTACCGCACCATCAGTCATTTTTTTGGCAGCATTGTTGCTCATGTCCTGTTCGGTACTGCTGGTGGAGTTGTCCTTGTCGTTTTTCATCAGCAAAACTCCTTGATTATCAGCTCGAAAACCTTTGCAACTGTCTGGTTTGTGAAATGATAAATAGTGGCTGCAGATTTTTAATTTCCAACAGGCATCCGCTCAGTGCAGGCTGAACAGCAATTCGATTTTTCTGCCGGTAGGAAGTGAGAATGAAGGCGGTAACAAGCGGATGGCTACCACTATCATTCCGATACGGCAGCCATGTGCTTGTTAATTATTGCTTGGGCTTGGTCGTGGCATTGCTGCCCTGTTTGGCATCATGCATGCTGCCCACTTCCTTCGGTGCAGCCGGCTTGCCTGGGTCGGTTCTGGGGGCGGTTTGACCTGTCTTTTCTGCAAAGGCCGGGGCAGGCTGCTTTATGGTTGATGTAGACTTGTTCTTGTCTGCATCAGCAGGTTTTTGATTTTGCTGCTTGTCATTGAAGTTGCTCATGATCTTTACCTCTGAAATGCTGCCCGGTGTGAAAACACAAGGTCAACATATACATTATGCGGGCACGTCAGCGAAAACTCCGTGCGCTATCCCACGCATGAGGATATAAAATGATTGGCTATGAATGGATATAAAAAGCCCGCCGAAGCGAGCTTTTTAATTGCCTTGCCAGTAATTTGGCAAGGCGATCAGTATTATTTGGCGGAACAGTCGCTGGCGGCCTTTGACTGTTTGTGCGCAGATTCGCTGCTTTGCAGTGCACTGGCCGATTTAGCCTTGGCTTCATCGAGTTTCTTGTTGTCATGACTATCTGCTGCCTTCATGTGAAGATCGGCGCAGGCTTTGTGTTCGGTTGCAGCGGCTTTATGTGCAGTGCTGGGGTTGGTGTTTTCCAGTGACATGATATTTCCTTTTCAAAGAGAAGAGTGTTCATGCCGAATGGACTATCAGGTAAATATGTAACATTCGGCATGAAAACAGTATGGATCTTCAGGAGATATGGCTCTGTGCAGCATGACACATAAGGACATAAAAAATTGAAGAGGGAGTCATATAATTGTTGGCTAGAGATTAAGCCGGGAAACCTTCGTTCCCTGCAAGGAAACATTGAACATCAATCCACCATTGGTCAGCACGAATCCCACGACTGGTGCCTTGGCTGTTTCAGTATCGACAGAACCATCTGCGCCAATGGTCAGCAGGGCTACATTGGCGTCAACGCCAGCAGTCCAGCCATTGCCCTGGCGGAAATGATCCAGTGCTTCCTGGGTCATGAACAAAAAGATAATGGCTTTGGATTGTGCACCGGCCTGAAAGCCGATTGAACCAGTCATGGTTTTGTAATAGCCAGCTTGTTCATTGCCAATGCGCAATTCACCTTCGCCATACGCGCCCCCTACCATAAAGCCTGCGGTGAGTACGGATGGAAACACCAGAACACCCTTGGCTTTTGCCACCAGCTCTCGCGAGCCTTTCGCCTGGTGATAGAGGTCATTTAATGTTTCCTCGGCATTGGCATCGATAGCCTGGCGTTTCGAAACATGGCTAGCCTGATTCGCTGGCATGGTGGTAGTACAAGCTATCATGGACATGCCGAGTAATAGGGCGATGCAGAGACGTTTATTCATGATCATTCTCCGGAGTGCGTGGTAATTCATGTGTACGGCAGAGCGCTGCCGCGTGACTGAGCGAGAAATTTGCAGAAAGAATGAATATGTCAGTGGCTACGGTAGTTTTCCGGATGGGCGGCAATCGCTTTGCCTGCATATTCATCTGCTGCGGCCCGCTCGGCATCACTCAGTGTTGGGGTAGGGGGCGGCTGCTCACTCATGTCGCCAGCCGTTTCGGCAGGGGCTGAGGCCTCCGGGGCCGGCATATTCGCCGGGTCATTTTCAGCCAGCATGATCGGGGCGGCTTGGCCACTCATCATCATGGACAATAGAAATATATTAAACATGGATAGACTCCGGTTATCACCAATCAATACACAGGCAGTCTGCAAATAATGCAGAGCTCGGATATGTCATCCGAAGGCTGATAGGTGGCAAGAAAATCAACCCGCAAATACGACTGTGCTGCAGTATGCCAATGCAGTCTGTGCGCCAGCGCACCGATATTTGATTGAATGAATATGGATCCATCACAGAATGAATATTCTGTTAATTGAAATTATTTGGCGGTATGAAGTGTTCTTGGAAGGTTGTTGAAATGCTGGCGTATCGCACACGGATCAGCGACGAGGCTGACAAATACCCGGAATGGAAGGGCGCAGGATGAGCGGAGCGGACGGTTATAACGAAGCTTTATTCACGACCATAAGGCTTGAGGAATTCGTCCCGATCAACCACCTGCTGCGACCGATCCGTGCCTGGCTTAACGAAGCCCTCACCAAAATTGATGCCCGGTTCTCGGCAATGTACGAGGCCGATGTCTGAATCGCCCTTGCTTTTCTAGATACCTTATCGGCTGCAATCAATACGAAAGCGGGCTTTGTGCCTTTGGCTAGGACCGTCCGCTTTGGCCGACCAACGGCCAATTCATTGGGCTGGCCGACGGCAGTTCGGCCAAAGCGGCCTGACGCCCTATCTGCCTTGAGCGTCAGCTCAGAGGCACATACAAGTCATTTGCCTTGTGTGGTAACGGCCCCGCGCTGAGCAAGCGAGATATCACAACCGTCCAGTAATCCTGACGATCGGGAACTCCGTAACGCCATCTAGGTATTCACCGGTGATGCGGTAACGACTTACTCATCAACGGCCGAAACGTCATTGTCTACTCCGTGGCTTACACCATGTGGGCGGGCTGCACCCAGGCATCGAACTGGGCAGCGCTGATGCCGGCCTGTTCCAGTGCCGCCTGTTTCAGCGTGCAGTTGGTCTGCAAGGCGTGGTGGGCAATACTGGCGGCCTTGTCGTAGCCAATGTGCGGGCTGAGGGTGGTGACCTGCATCAGCGATTGTTCCAGCAACTGGGCGATGCGTGTACGGTCTGGTTCCAGTCCGGCAATGCAGTGCTGGCCGAGGCTGTGCATGCCATCGCTGAGCAGGCGCAGGCTTTGTAGGAAGTTGTGGGCAATCAGCGGCTTGAACACATTCAGCTCGAAGTTGCCCGAGGCTGCGCCGATGGTGAGCGCCACATCGTTGCCCATCACCTGACAGCACAGCATGGTGACGGCCTCGCACTGGGTGGGGTTGACCTTGCCCGGCATGATGGAGCTGCCGGCTTCGTTGGCCGGCAAGATCAGTTCGCCCAGGCCACAGCGCGGGCCGGATGCCAACCAGCGGATGTCGTTGGCGATTTTCATCAGCGCGGTGGCCAGTGTTTTCAGCGCGCCGTGAGCCACCACCATGGCGTCGTGGCCGGCCAGGGCGGCAAATTTGTTGTCTGCGCTGTGCAGGGGCAGGCCGGTTTGTGCTGCCAGGATGGCGGCTACCCGGTCACCAAACTGCGGGTGGGTGTTGAGCCCGGTACCCACGGCAGTGCCGCCGATGGCCAGCTGGCAGAGTGCGGGCAGGCTGTTGTGCACGGCTTGTTCGGCATGCTGCAGTTGTGCTGCCCAGCCTGATATTTCCTGGCCCAGGGTCAGCGGGGTGGCGTCTTGCAGGTGGGTGCGGCCAATCTTGATCAACTGGGAATACGCCTGCGATTTGGCCAGCAGCATGGCACGCAGCGTAGCAAGCGCCGGCAGCAGTTGCCGGGTCAGGCCCAGTACGGCGGCCAGGTGCATGGCAGTGGGGAATACGTCGTTGGATGACTGCCCCCTGTTGATGTCGTCATTAGGGTGCAGCACGGTGGGCTGGCCAGGCAGGCCGCCCAGCGCCCGGCTGGCCAGATTGGCCAGCACTTCGTTCATGTTCATATTGCTTTGCGTACCGGAGCCGGTTTGCCAGACCGACAGCGGAAACTGCCGCTCATGCTGACCGGCGCAGATGGCATCGCAGGCAGCCATGATGGCCTGGGCCTTGTTGGCGTCCAGCAGGCCCAGTTCACTGTTGGCCTGGGCGGCGGCGCGCTTGACGGCGGCCAGGGCATGGATCAGCGCTGGCGGCATGGTTTCGTTTGAAATGGCAAAGTGTTGCAGCGAGCGCTGGGTTTGCGGCCCCCACAGGGCATCGGCGGGTATGGCGATGCTGCCAAAGCTGTCGCTTTCCATGCGTTGGGAAGTCGTCATCATGCTGGCTCCGTCTGACCAGGCGGTGGCTGGCCCGTGCCGAGTCTCCGCCATCATGCAAAATGCCCATCAACTCCGGGATGGAATTGACAGGCAGCTTATTACAACCAGGCTAGTGCAACAGGGCAGGCCGGGGGGGCATGGCGGACTGCCTTGGCTTAGAAACAGGCGAGTCCGCTAGTGCGATGCGCGGTTCAGGCCTTGGCTTGGTCCACGGTCTTGTCCTGCATGGTGCTGGGCTCTTTGCCTGCTGCGTCCTTGGTGGCGTCCTTGCCGGATTCAACGGTATTGCCCTTCTGGCTGAATACCGGGCCGGTACTGGTGATGCCGGCATTGGCCTTGCTGCTGTCAGCGGGTTTTGCGGTGTCGTGCTTTTCGGTGATGGAAGTCATTGCGTGTACCTCTGGTCTTGCTGATTGTGTCGGGTGAGTTCACCCGGCATCCACTCCACCATGCGCGCCCGGCGCTGGGCCATCTGTGCGTTAACCGGCATAGCGCAAGATATATTCTGCGCCGGCAGCGGGCGGCCCGGCGTCGTCACCTTCAGATGAGTACGGCAATCTTGTCGATGACATTGCGCACGCCCGGCATGCCGGCGGCGGCGTGGTTGGCCAGTGCTCGTTCCGACCAGCTGTGTACGGTGCCCCCCAGGATGACATCCGGCCCGGAAATGCTCACGGTGATGCTGTCGATATCATGAATGGCACGTCGTTTGAGCGCCGCTTCCACTTCTTCCTTGATGGCTGTGCTGACCAGCTTGCTGCGCAGGGCAATTTCGCAACTGACGCCGGTGACGCCGGTCAGATGGCGCAGCAGCCGGGTGGCGGTCCTGCGCTGGAAATCCCATTCCACATCACCGGACAGGGTGATCCAGCCGTTTTCCACCATCACCTTGATGGTGTGGCCCTTGAGTGCGCCCACTAGCTGCAGTGCATGGGCGGCGGCACCGGAAATGTCGCTGTCGCTGCGCTTGTCCGGCCAAGGCAGTTCCACGTTGATTTCGATGGCAATGGCCTGCACACCAGCCACCCGCAGCGCGGCGTGTTCGGCAGCCCATTTCTGGTTGAAGTCAGTCACATGCCCGCTCAGGGTAATGACGCCATCGCTGACCTGTACGCCGATATGGCTGGCATTGATCTGTGGGTCCCACTGCAGCTCGGCCATCACATCCGCCTGCAATTGGGTGTCGGTCTTGATCATGATTGCACCTCCTGGTCCTGTGAAGGGCCATCGTCAGACCTGCCCGGCGCGCTCGTCTGTCTGCTGGCGCACATAGCGGACGGACTAGCCTGTCCTGCTGATCGCCGGCCGGCTTGCTGTGGCGTGGGCCTGTTACCGCAGGTCTTATGTTCGCTAGCGTACATACTCTGCTTAATTCTTAGATTATGTTTATAGAGATTGAATTAAACGGTTCAATATGCGGAGGTGACAGATGGATACTTGTCTGGGCAATGGCCTGCTCGAGGTCTTGCCCAATACCGAGCTGTTACACATCAAGCCCTTTCTCGAAAAAGTGGAACTGCCGCTGGGCAAGACACTGTACGAGTCTGGCCACGCGCTGAGTCACGTATATTTCCCGGTGACGGCCATCGTTTCACTGCTGTATGTGATGGAGAATGGCGACTCCGCCGAAATTGCCGTGGTGGGCAATGAAGGCATCGTCGGGATTGCCCTGTTCATGGGTGGGGAGTCCACACCCAGCCGGGCGGTAGTCCAGAGCGGGGGAAGTGGCTACCGCCTGCCGGCCAAAATCATCCGCCAGGAATTCGACCGCTCGCTGCCTTTCATGCATCTTTTGCTGCGCTATACCCAGGCACTGATTACCCAGATGTCGCAAACTGCGGTATGCAACCGGCACCACTCGCTGGATCAGCAGTTGTGCCGCTGGCTGCTGCTCAGCCTGGACCGGCTGCAGGGCAATGAGCTGTGCATGACACAGGAGCTGATTGCCAACATGCTGGGGGTGCGCCGCGAGGGGGTCACCAATGCGGCGCTGAATCTGCAGCGCGAGGGGGTGATCAGTTATTCCCGTGGCCATATCAAGGTGTTGGATCGGCCGGCGCTGGAAAGCCGCACTTGCGAGTGTTATGCGGTGGTAAAAAAGGAGTATGAGCGCTTGCTACCGCCATGCCGGCCACAGTAAAAAGACCGCAGCCCGGCACAACATGAGCCGGGACAGGCTGCGTACCAGATTGAGAGCGGCTCACAAAAAAACCGCTGCGGCGTTGCGCCTCCTTGCCGTACAGCTTGTACTGTCGGCGTCGGCGCGCCTTGCCCCAGGGACGCTTCGCTATTTTGTCAGCTGCTCTTACAGCACCGTGCTGACGGTTTTCTTGTTGCTGCCTTCAACGGCAGGCAGGTCGGACAGTGCGCTGCGCAGGGAGCTGAAATGATGCTCGGTCAGCGTGCACAAGCTTTCATGGTTTTTGGACAGGTCGTTGCACAGCTCGCTTGAACATTGCATAACCTTGCTGGAGGCATTGCTGGTAATCTTGCTGATTTTGCTCATGGTTTCCTCCGGCGAGGCAGGAACCGTCAGCTCTTTCATCGACAAGGCGCAGGTGTCCAGCCCCGCTCGGCCCAAGGCCAGATTGAAGTGGACGATTTTCTCTGCGCAGTCTAGGGAAATGGCCATGAATTTGAGGCCCAGCCCCACAACAGGCTGGCTGAATGAGGGCAATGGCTGATGCGTAGTGCTCATGAATGTTCTCCGCTACGGGTCATGGTGGCTGACGGGAAAAGGGCTTGATCCCTGCCCGGACATTGCAAATGGGGGCCTGCCTCATCCAGCAGCAAGGGCAGTAGCAGTGGAATCCGGCAGGCCAGACGAAGATGTATTTCCGTCTGCCCCATCTTGTGGCAGCAGTGATCCGCCCGTATGTGCGTTGGCAAACATTGGCCAGGGCTTTGGCAAAATCCGGCATGGATGGGCGGTGCGCTAAGCGCGGTAACAGACAGTCAGCGCTTGCCGCTCCGCGCAGGCTGGCGATGGCGCTCAATACCGGGCCGCCAGATCATCGCCGGGCTTGCGGCGCGGAGTGAAAGCATGGCGCAGCCACACAATTGTATTTTGCAGCGTTTGCCGGCTGCCGATCGTCGCCAACTGCTGGCACTATGCGAGGAAACGGCATTACCGGTAGCTACCCGTCTGGGCATGCCTGGCCCTGGCGGCAGTCAGGTGTATTTCCCGTTGTCCGGGCTGGTGGTGGTGCAGGCCTGTACCGGTAATCATGGCGTGGCGGCCGGCATGTTCGGCAATGAAGGCATGCTGGGTGCCGGCCTGGTATTGGGTCGGGCGCGCTCTCCCTTGCAGGCCACGGTCATGGAAGCCGGGCGGGGGCTGCAACTGAGCTATCTGGGTTTCTGGCATACACTGCAACATAGCCGCCCGCTGACCCAGCTGAGCCAGCACTATCTTTATGCTACGCATGAGCAGCTGGCGCTGTCTGCCGCCTGTGCCCACTTTCATCAGATTAAGCCACGGCTGGCCTGCTGGCTGCTGATGGCACACGACCGCCTGCCAGGGGATGACATCCATTTCACCCAGCAAATGTTGGCCGACATGCTGGGCGTACGCCGGGTTGGCATCACGCAGGCGGCCGGCCAGCTGCAGCGTCAGGGCCTGATTGGCTATCGCCGTGGTGTGGTCAGCATTCTGAACCGGCCCGGCTTGCAGCTGGCGGCCTGCAGCTGTTATGTGCTGTTTGCGCGCAATCTTGCCCGGCTGGTTTAGCGCCACCAACAAAACCCTGCGGCGGTGCGCCGGATAAGCCGGCAACGGATAAACCGACCATAATTGGATGCTGCAATGCGAAAATTTCCCGTAGCCCGGGTAATAGAGAGTAGGGTGCAAGGCACTGCCCGGTGTCATATTGCCCCGGGCTGTCTGGCGTGCAGTGTGCTGCACAGAAGAACATGATGAAAAACTCACCCTCCGCGGCTACGGTCCATGCAGACTCACCCTTGATGCCCCCTGCCAGCCCGCCGCTTGCCGTCATCGGCATTGGCTGTTCGGCCGGCGGTCTAGAGGCACTAGAAGCATTTGTCGCCGGCATTGTGCCAGGCAACAGCATGGCGCTGGTCATCGTGCAGCATCTGGCCCCCGATTACGCCAGCATCCTGCCGGAACTGCTGGCTAGCCATACCCGCCTGGCCGTGCATGAGGCCAGTCACGGCACGCCTATTCTGCCGGATTGCATTTATGTCATTCCGCCCAACAAAACCCTGAGTTATGAGCGTGGCTGTCTTTACCTGTCTCCGCCGGCAGCAGGGCAGCGCCTGCCCATTGACCACCTGTTTCACACGCTGGCGCACGGGCTGGGCAAGCGCAGCATAGCGGTGATTTTGTCCGGCATGGGGGCGGATGGCATGCTGGGCATGCAGGAAATCAAGGCCTGCGGCGGTATGACCTTTGTCCAAGACCCGAAAACCGCCCGTGCCGACAACATGCCACGCAGTGCGATTGACCGTGGCGTGGTGGACTTCGTCGCCGCACCAGAGCGGCTGCCCCTGCTGGTGGCCGAGCAATGTCCCAGCTGGCAGAGCGACAGCCAGGCAGCCGGGCCGGCTCAGTCTGACCCGCAGCAGGCCATGCGCGAAATCATCAGCATGCTGCAGCAGCATACCGGCAATGATTTTTCCCATTACAAGCCCAATACCCTGAATCGCCGCATTGAGCGGCGCATGGCCCTGTTGCAGCTGGAAAACCTGCAGGCTTATGCCGCGCATTTTCGTGCCAATCTGCAAGAGCGCGACTTGCTGCTCAAGGAGCTGCTCATCGGCGTCACCCGCTTCTTCCGCGATACGGCGGTGTGGGAGTACTTGCGCGACGTGGCCATGCCGGCCCTGTTTGCCCTCTACCCGGCAGGCAAGGCATTGCGCGCCTGGGTGCCGGCCTGCTCCAGCGGCGAGGAAGCGTACTCGCTGGCCATCCTGTTTCGCGAGTCGCTGTTATTGCATCAGCCTGCGGGACAATTCAGCCTGCAAATCTATGCCACCGACCTGGATGACGATGCCATCCAGCTTGCCCGGCGTGGCGTCTATCCGTGCAGCATGGCTGCCGATGTGGGGGCAGCGCGGCTGGAACGCTACTTCGTGGCCGAGGATAATCACTTGCGGGTCAGCAAGGACATCCGCGACATGATCGTATTTGCCACGCAGAACATCATTTCCGACCCGCCCTTCACCCGGCTGGATATCCTGTCATGCCGCAATCTGATGATTTATCTGGATACCGTGTTGCAAGAAAAACTGCTGCCACTGTTTCATTACGCCTTATGCCGCCGGGGTATTCTGGTGCTGGGCAGCGCGGAAACCACCGGACGGTTTTCCAACCTGTTTTTACCGCTGGACAAGAAAAACCGCATATTCATCCGCAGCGACAGTGCCAGCAGCAGCCGCACGCTGGAGTTTCCGCTACGGACACAGTCCCGATCGTTGCTGACTATTGAAGAAACAATGCCAGATTATCGAAAAAGCCTTGAGTACCAGACCGACCAGCTCATCCAGCAGAATTACGCCCCTGCGGCCGTTCTGATCAATAGCGACGGCGATATCCTGTATATCAGCGGCCGGGTGGGCAAATACCTGGAACCCGCCGCCGGCAAGGTGAATGTGAATATCCATGCCATGGCACGCGCCGGTCTGGGTAGTGCGCTGAATACCGCCATTCTGCAAGCGCAGTCCGGTGTGGAGTTGGTGCAGGTGAATGATTTGCAGGTGGATGGATTTGGCACACCACACCACTTTCATCTGACGGTACAGCTGATCCGCCAGCCAGAAGGGCTGCAAGGCCGGCTGCTGGTGGTGTTTACCGAGGCACCGCAGCCCAAGGCAAGAGCGCGGCGCCGTGCGTCGGTCAGCGAACGCGAGCTGATGCTGGAGCAGGAGCTGGAACAAAACCGCAAGCTGCTGCGCTCCATTCAGGAAGACATGCAGATTGCCCTGGAAGAAGTAAAGTCCGGCAATGAAGAGCTGCAGGCTACCAACGAGGAGCTGACCACCTCGCGCGAGGAGCTGCAATCGCTGAACGAAGAACTGCAAACCATCAATGCCGAGCTGCAGGCCAAGCTGGACGACCTGACCTGGGAACGCAATGACATGAACAACCTGCTGAACAGCACGGAGATTGCCACGGTGTTTCTGGATGGCGAAATGCGGCTGCGGCGCTTTACCAGTCATGCCACCGCGCTGTTCAAGTTCATCCCCGGCGATATCGGCCGCCCTTTGTCGGATATCCGCAGCGAGCTGGAATACCCCCGCCTGCTGGACGATGCCGCCAAGGTGCTGCAAACCCTGGTTTTTGCCGAAAAACGGGTCCATAGCCGCAGTGGCCGCTGGTACCGCGTACGCATCATGCCGTATCGCCGACTGGATAACGTGATTGACGGCATCGTGATCACTTTCATCGACACGACGGAGATCGCCAGCCTGGAAGCACGCCTGCAACAACACCTGGAGTAAGCGCTGATGGTCAAGCCCCATGCACAACAAGACGCCGCCACCTTGCGCCGGCGTGCCGAGCAGCAGCTACAAGCCATGCCGGACCATTTGTACGGGACGCCAGACCCCTTACGCCTGCTGCACGAGCTGCAAGTGCACCAGATCGAACTGGAAATGCAGAACGAGGAACTGATGCATTCTAACGAGGCACTGCGGTTGGCGGCCTATGTGTTCAGCCATAGCCACGAAGGCATTGTCATTACCGATGCGACCATGCGAATTGTCGACATCAACCCGGCATTTACTGCCATCACCGGTTTTACTGCCAGCGAAAGTCTTGGCCGACATGTAAGCATGCTGGTCAGCACGGGGAGGGACGGCTTGCAATCAAGGCCATTGCTGCGCACCCTGCGTCGAGACGGCAGCTGGCACGGCGAGCTGAGCTGCCTGCGCCGCGATGGTTCATCCTATCCGGCGCGCTTGTTTCTGACCTTACTGCGAGAGCCACCCAGCACCCGTCGTAGCGCACGGCACTATATCGGTTTTTTTTCCGACATCAGCCAACTCAAGCAGAAAGAAGACGAGCTGATCCGCATGGCCAATTATGATTTGCTCACCGGCCTGCCCAACCGGCGCCTGCTGACCGAGGGGCTGAATCTGGCCATTCAACGGGCACAGCGCACCGGTAAGCACCTAGCGGTATGTTATCTGGACCTAGATGGCTTCAAGCCGATCAACGACAGCCTGGGACATGAGGCCGGCGACCAGTTGCTAGTGGATACCGCCGACCGGCTGCGCCTGGCGCTACGGGCCAACGACATCATTGCCCGGTTGGGGGGCGATGAATTCGTGCTGCTTCTGACCGACCTAGCCGACGACGCAGAGTACCACCAGGTGCTGGATCGAGTGCTGCAGGCCGTTGGCACCCCGCAACTGCTGACCGGCCGCTTGGTGCGGATCACCGCCAGCATCGGGGTAACGGTTTACCCAAATGACAATTCCGATAATGACACCTTGCTGCGCCATGCCGACCAGGCCATGTATCTGGCCAAGCAGTCCGGCAAAAACCGCTACCACTATTACGATCTGGCCCGGGATCAACTGATACGGGAATACCACCACCAGCTGTCCCGGCTGACCAGCGCGCTGGAACAAGGCGAACTATTGCTACACTACCAGCCCAAGGTGGACTTGCGCGATGGCCAGGTGACTGGCCTGGAAGCCTTGCTGCGCTGGCAACACCCGGAGCTGGGTTTGCTGACCCCGGAAAATTTCCTGCAAGTGCTGGAAGGCAGCAATGCCGAACTGGTGCTGGGCCAATGGGTGGTCAGCCAGGTGCTGCAACAAATGGAACACTGGCGGCAGCAAGGTATGGTGCTGGATGTCAGCATCAATATCAGTGCCAGCCAGCTGCAGCAGCAAGACTTTGCCGACAAACTACTGCAGCAACTAGCGCGCTTTCCACTGTTGTCGCCGGCACAGCTGGGGCTGGAATTGCTGGAAACAGCAGCGTTGGAAAAGGTAGCCCAGTCGATACAGACGCTGCTGACCTGTCGCGCACATGGCATCCGCTTTGCGCTGGACGACTTTGGTACCGGTTATTCTTCGCTGTCCTATTTCCGCAATCTGCCGGTGGACATGCTGAAGATTGACCAGAGCTTTGTCAGCAACATGCTGAACAGCCCGGAAGACCGCAATATCGTGGACAGCATCATCCGGCTGGCACGTGCCTTCAACCGCGAAGTGATTGCCGAAGGGGTGGAAACCCTGGCGCATGGTGCCATGCTGTTGCAACTGGATTGCCACTACTGTCAGGGATACGGGATCGCCAGGCCCATGCCAGCCAGCGCCGTCAGTACCTGGATGCAGCAGTGGCAGCAAGCACGGGTATGGGAAAACATGCCCTCACCACAGCCAGAACCCTAGCCGGCGCACACTCGCTACCGCTAGCGAATCTGTCCGCTATGTATGCTGCAGCACCGACATGTGCGGCCCCACCCCTGATGATGTCCTGTCCGGTTTCCTTCGGCATATGGCCGGTAACCTTGTAGGAGCATCAGCGTGAACCCCATTACCTTTTTCATTGTTATCTGCCTGCTGGCCGCGGGTGCGGGCATCGGCATGCTGGGTAGCAGCTGGCTGGCTACCCTCTTCTGGCTGGCCGCCATTGTGACGGGCATGTCGCTCAAAATGGCCAATACCTGGCAGAAATTCGTGGTGCTGCGCGCAGGCAAGTTGCAGGGGGTATGTGGCCCCGGCTTGTTTGTCATCCTTCCGGTGATTGACAGTGTGGTAGCCATCATCGATGTGCGGATCCAGACCACCGCTTTCAACGCCGAGCAGGCCCTGACGCGCGACACGGTGCCGGTCAATGTAGATGCCATCATCTTCTGGCATGTGCACGATGCACAGAAAGCTGCGCTGGCGATTACCGATTTCCAGCAGGCCATCGACCGTGTTGCCCAGACATCCTTGCGCGAGATGATTGGTTCTTCCATGCTGGCCGCCTTATTGTCTGACCGACGTGCAGCAGACCAGCAACTGTGTACGGACATCGGCCAGAAAACCAGCGAATGGGGCATTACCGTTAGCTCTGTCGAAGTGCGAGACGTAGCCATCCCGGTAGCCTTACAGGATGCAATGTCCCGACAGGCGCAGGCGGAGCGCGAAAAGCAGGCGCGTATCATCCTCGGCGCGGCCGAAGCGGAAATTGCCAGTCAGTTTGTCGTAGCGGCCCGCATCTATCAGCAGCAGCCCGGAGCCTTGCAGTTGCGGGCTATGAACATCATTTACGAGACCACCAAGGAGCGAGGAACCACTATTCTGATTCCTAGCGCCATGGTGGACAGCATGAATCCAGCCGTGCTGGCGCTGGGCGTGGCCGGCAGCACCACCTTGCCGTCGACCACACCGGCTATTCCGGTAGCGGCATGAGCAATGCACCGGACGCTTGAAGAAAGGAGATGCCGGTATGACGGAAAGTGAGATTCTGGTACGGATCAATGCGATGAATGGCAGTCGGGACGGGGCCATGCTGGCGGGTTTCTGGCTGCTGATGGGCTCTCGCTACGATATCCGCTTGTTTACCCTGGGCGATCTGCGTCAGTTGTCTGGCGAAAGCCGCACGTTGTTTCACGCCATCAGTGCCGCTTACCGGTCGCAGAGCTTTGCCACGCTTACACCCGCCATGGCTACCATATTGATGAATATTCTGGTGAGCTACGAGCATGAACAAGCCGTAAAAAGTGACAGGCACCGCTAGATGACCGGATGTGGGAGCATTCAGGGCAACCCATTTATGCTTCAACTTCAGGCTCTCGTTAATCAAACTTCTTGCTGCCTGAATCTCCTATCGTTTATCTAGATACTTTTATGGCTGCTTCCAAAGTGAAAGCAGCCATTTTTCATCTGGCATGCGAAGGACTGCTTTGGCCGAAAAGCTGTCACTGCTCACGATGGTTGCCTGCGTGACGGCTTTTCGACCAAAGCAAAAGATCATACACATAAGCTAGCATGACTGCTGACGGCCAATTCCTGTCGGTGATGACGGGTAGGTTTGAGGCACTTTACCGCTCACCTCGCGCATCCATCCAGTCCAGCACATCCTGCCCACGCCAAACAGTGATTCGGGAAGATAACTTGATTGGCTTGGGAAATGATCCATCAGCGACACATGCCCAAATCCAGCTCTTCTTAGTGCCTATCAGTAGTTCAACCTCCCCAATTCGCAGTAATCTTACGGCAAGCATTGATCTCGCGGTCTCATAAACAATCGGCTTAGACTTCATTTCTACCCTCGCATGCCCATCAAAAATCAATGATGGCCATCATCGTCCACAACCTTTGCCTCGAGTAGGTATGAAAAATAAGGATGCAGGATGTTATCGACAGCCGCATACAAGCTCTGTCCAACGGTGCCAAAATAAAAACGCCAGTCGCAAAAGCGACTGGCGAGTAGTTTTAAACAATGCCAAAGGCACATTTAAATCTTACTTCATGTTTTAGTCATGCCAATTATTTGTATCTTTTACAGCTTGTCTCTCCGCAAAAAGAGCCGAGGTGCCACCCCCGGCACGGGTTTCAATCACACGCGTTTGACATCAATTGCTGCCATCACCTTTCGCCAAGAGAACATCCGTCAGGTCTGCCCAATTGGTCTGCCATTGCCGTACGGCTAGACACTACTCAGTGAATCTCCCCCGCCTCTGCCTCCACCGGTGCCACCCGGTTTCTTTGACAGTAGGCGGCTCCCACGTTAGCCATGCGCTACTACGAAAAATTACGCCACCGCACTCCACTACGTTTCTTGGCTACGCCTACCCAGGTTTTCTAACCCGGTTTCACCCCCGCGAGATTCCACAGCCGGTGGGTTACTCAAAACGCGCTTCAACATGCCCTGACTAGCCATTCGGCCAGTGGCTTAACTTCTCTCCCGGCAGCACCGTCGAGCGGTGCCGTTACACGATTAAGCTGTCCATTGAGGCAAGATTTCTCAAGCTCCCGGTGCTTCCAGATTTCTCCTCCGCACCCTGCACTATTACTAGTGCCGCAAAAGCCTCCGTGCCAGGCACTGGTCATCCCCTTTCGGTAGATCCCCAGGGCGGGACTATATACCCGCTTTCACATCATGGCAGGTCACTGCGCCATTTCCTGCGCAGCGCCGTTTCCGTGTCGCCCAATCCCTAACTAATTGGCGATTGGGTCGAAGGGAGGGTTTTCACCTCCCAGCGCCCTTCGCAGCCGCGCCAGCGCAATTACGCGCACGCGGCTTCAGCAGCTCCCAACTCGATTGGCGTCGAGTTGGTCGAGTCACAAACGTGCAATTGGGGTTGGCGGCCCCTGCACATTCAGCGTGTAGAGGTCACAACCCTTTTGCAGATCGCATAATGATTTTACGCCATGCCTTTGAGAAATGCCTTTTCTCGCAAAACAACAACAAATCATAAAAATTAATTTAAAGTCAACAGCTTACGCAATAACAACCTAAGCGCCTATTTTTCACACCTACCTCCCATCACTCCAATATTTCAATATGGACGCCAATGGATGAAAACAAATTATCCAGACTTTCAAGAGCATGCATCACAGCTTTAAAGATACTTTCACACTACGATTGGAGTAAGAAGCCATGCCCGATGACAAAGAAAAACTGCAAGCCAAGGCCGAGGTAGACGTTTCAATTTGGATGCCTATTTACATTGACAATTTCATCGCATCCACCATTCGCCTCACACCTCAGCAAATTGGTGCTTATATCTTGCTCGTATGCGACTACTGGAGAAATAACTCGCTACCGAATGATGATGCAGCATTAAGCCAAATCACACGAATACCAATCAAACAATGGAAAAAGGATAGAGAAATCATTTCTACATTCTTCACCATCGAGGGAAAGCTTTGGAAGAGTACCAAACTCGATGCCGATAAAAAATCAGCGGTAGAAAACCGGCTCAAAGTCATGGAACGAACGGCAAAAGCCATCAAAGCTAAAGCAGAAAAGGCCCTTGCTCGAGAAGAGCCTGTTGGATTGCATAAGGAAGACCATAAGGACTCCCCGTAATCGTTATCGCCATCGTAACCATGGTCTAAATTTAGGCTTAGTTAAAATTTAAGCTGCTTTACCGTTCAAGAAGAAGGTAGGGAATGGCAAGGGGATTGGGCTGCAAATCAGTTATGAGATGGCCTAGATTTTCATGCCTCGCCAAGTAGAAATTTCCGCAAATGGAATCTCTACTTATGCGGTACCACCATCCACGCCAAACCAGCCCCCCTCCTCCTTGAACGGTGCATGCTATTCCTTTATTTAAGCTCGGCATAAATTTTTTCTTAGCCCTTAGCTCCATGTGCAATCTGAACTATGCAATCCGCTCTGTGAACTGCGCAATGCGCATTGAGCAGTGCTTATCTGCCAAGGATAAATATGCTTTACGAAAGCAAGTTGACATTTATGCAGCGCCTGCAGCAAGCCGCAGGGAATGGCTATTTTCATTACACAACCGGATATATCGAACGTGAAAAATTCGATGCCATGACCAAGAAATTCGCGCTGCAGTATGAGTCAGAGATTTCTCGCCAGTCAAAAGCCCGCCGCAAGCGCGCGGGGGACGCAACCAGCACCCTTTTTGCTATGCCGGTACGCGGACATCCGCAGCAAGACCAATCTGAGCAGGTTTGGTTTGTTCTAATGGCAACAAAAGGTGTCGGGCGGGTCCATGTGCGGGAACAGCTACAAGACCTGCGGCAAAAGCAAACTCGGCTGACCATGCCAGATGGCCACCATCAACTGGTTAACGATGGGGTCAGCTGGAGTTGGCAGATGACCACATCTCACCAGCAGAAGTACCGGGAGCGCATCCACCAAATCGCCTCCCTTCCGCCGCATCGGCGCCGGATCATCGAGCTCGATGAAATCCCTCGTGACCTGTCGATAGAGCGGCTGCAAGATCAGTTGTACGGCGAACCAGGCTTCCGTCTCGTGCGGCGCCAGGTCGGCCTGCTGGTTAAGTACCTGCGGGCCGAGTGGAAGCGTCTTCGCCCTGCAGCGGGGCCGCAACCGCGGCAGATCAGCTACCTGCCATATATCCGCTTTCGTCCAAACCAACTAAAATAGCGCAACGGGTTTATCGCACCCTGCAATTCATCTCCATTTTGCCAGGCAAACCGCGCAGCCAGGATCGGCTGCGCCCAGCCCCTCTCGAAATGGAAACCAACATGCATCAACAAACTGAAGAGCTGATCGAAATCCTACAAGAGGCCATCGAAGGCCTGACTGACCGCGACATCGTCGACATGGACCTATGCCAAATCGGCTTAGCTTTTTTCCCTCGCATGCGCCGAGCCGTCGCCAGCCCGTGTTTTGTGAATGGCACTTGGCATGTTGATTCGGAAATACGAACCGGCTGGCAGGCTCTTTATGGGGTAGGCTACCCCGTTTATGGGCTTCAGGTTTTGACCCTGCTGGATAATGAGATGATCAGCCAAGCCATCGAAGCACCACGGCAAACCATCGATGATGATGCGTGGTTAAGAAAAACGGCAGCAGTCATCCGTAGAGAGCTTAGCCGTTCCCTGCATCATGCAGTTAATCGCTTACTCGACGACATCACAACGCACTAAAAAAACAGGGGCCGCATGAGCGGCCCCCTATCTACATCGATGGTGAGTTCTACGTTTAGCCTAGCAACTGGGCAGTACCCGGGTCATAGTGCAGTTCAGTGATTGATCCGTCTTGAATGCGTTGAACCACCTCATCGATAACATGCAGTGGCACCAAGAACCATTCTCGTGGCTTGACTGGATTGCCGAAGCGATCCTCGATGGTCAAGTCAAGTTGCGCAGCACTGAACTCGCGATGGAAAATGTGCTCCAGCTTGCTGCGATTCAGGTTATGTAAACACGCCCTCCTCATGGAAGATATCAGTGTCTTCGGCAAAGAAGCAGAAGATCAACCGCGCCATGAAGTGGTTCATGTCGGCGCGGCGCACTTCGCTGGCCCATGCAGGGTTCTCTCGCAGCAGCTCCACGTACAGCTTGTTCAACCGCCCGGTCGCACGGACATCGATGGGGTTGTCCTTGATCTCCTTGATGGTGGAGATCCCGGCCAGGGGCAGGAAGAAGCCGAAATGATTGGGGAAGTCCGCGTAATCACAGGCGATGGTCTCGCCGCTGGCCAGCTCTTCCGCCTCCAGCGTCTGGCCATCGGTAGCGAGGATGAACTTGGCCTTGCCCTTGGCTGTCGCCGGGCTGGCGCGCAGCTTCTTGAGCGTCTCCCCAACAGCGCCAGGCTCGCACACGGCAAGGTGAATGTTATTGCGCTGAAGCAGACCACCGGGAACATCCGACGCATTGTTGTTGCCAGCGCGCAAGCGCTTGAGCGTGGTGTCCTTGTTGCCAAAAGCGGCCAGAAATTCATACGGGAACTCTGCGGCGTCAAAAGGCTGGAGGGCTAGCTCCGATATCGCGGCTTCAATTTCTACTGCATTCATGGGCTTCTTGCCTGTGGGACAGCTGCAGCAGACGCCGGCCGCTCAATAGGCCATACGCGTCAGTGCTAGATCTAGCTGTCCGGAATTGGTGTTCGTGATGCATCGCTCTGTAGCAACGTGGGCAGCGACAGCCGCACTGGCCGCTCAATGCTTGCCTGAGCACGCTGCAGAACGCTGAAAAATAGCGACGATTTTAACAGTCCACGCCCAATCCCAACAGCGCCAGACATGGCCAAGAGTCAAGCAGAGTCCCAATCGCCTCCGCCGCCGACGCAGGGGACAGCTTACACACCGCTGTGCCGCATTTCCCTAGGCAAGGACCTATCCACAACCCCAGGGAGCAAGACATGAGTTACATCCAACGTCAGCAACGCAAAATCATCATCGAGGCCCCAGTTCATCAAATCGAACTAACCCTGCTAGGGGCTGGCCTGATTCACATCGTAACGTATGACCTAGTTGACCATATAGAAATTAGTCGCGCGACTAGCCACATCCAGCAATTATCAATTTGCACACATAAACTTGGAGAATTTGTACGAGCCTATCTGATGATTAATCAGACAACTGCTTTATGCATTCCTGATGATGCGCAAACTGAAGTTGCCAACATCCTGAAATGGATCAGCAAAGTCGACCATTACTCAAAATTAATAATTGATGAAATTCAAAATGAGTCACAATCAATACAAGCAGATGAGCAAGGCATCATCATTGAAATGATATGTAAAATGACTCCCATCCATGGAGGGGTGGTCACAATGAACTACAGAGCTGATAACAAGGAAACTTGTTCAATAATTCAAAGAGCCAACACAACAATCAATATGAAAATGTTGATATTGCATGGCTACATCTTTCAGCAACAATAAAACCAGAATGGGAGGCAATGCCTCCCATTCTTTTATTTTAACTTCAGGCTTCTGGAGAAGCCCTCTCTAGCATTTGCCATCCTTAGCTCATCCAAACTAACTTCCCCCACAGATCCAATAGCAACTGAGGATGCGCACAAATGACCTGCTGCAGTACATAGCTTACTTACCACCAATAGCTTATTTTGCTTCTCACCAGGCAATTGATCAGGCCTGGCATCACGAGTTACATTCCGCGTAACATCATTCAAGCGTTCCGCCGCGATATTCACTGCAACAGAGGGATCGTTGCAAATATGAAAGGTGCCGCACACTATAGCACTGCCAAGTAGCTGAAAGGCCGGAAAGATATAGCCAGATGACTCTGGACTTTGGGGTGGATTATATCCGTCAGCATCTCCGGCATAGATTTCCTCAATTGAATATGGATGCTTTAGCTCACCAGGTTTAGCGATAGTATAGCCTTGCTTTGCCACCTCATCCTCGAGTGCGCGAGCCATTTCTGGATGAACTTCATCGACCACAGCCACTTTAGTACCAAAAACCTTCATCATCGGACCTGGGCGAGAACCGGCCTCAGTTGTAAAAACTTGAATTCGCCCTAAATCAACGGAAATAGTTTCAGATGCAAAGCACTTCCCCATCAATCCAAAAGTTAACGCAGCAAATAATACCTTGAATCTGATACAAACTCTCCGATCATGATGCGCCATAAATCAATCCCAGCGCTACCTTAGCTTTCTTTCTAGCAGCCAAGTGAGCAACGATATAAGATCGCATCGCATGAGGTGAGTCGATCGCGGCAATTTCCTCAACCGGACCACCTACATAGCTATCTGGGTAGGAATTTCCGCAAGCTACAAAATAGTCATCCAGAACTTTACATCTTATCTCATCAGCCAATAGTTTTTTAACCCTTTTCTCGTTTGACTTCAACGCACCCTCTCCATCTGAGCCATGAATATTAACTTCACTCCCATCGCAATCATCAAATAAATCGTCAATGTGCTCTTGGCCAAAGTTAGACTGCTCACTCAATAGATCTTGGAATATTACTTTCGCAATCTCTCTTAGATTCGCATCTCTCGTGGCTAGCCCATGAGCTCTTGCCCCCGTTCGGTTATCCTTATGAATAAATTCATAACTCGAGTATTCAACAAACTCAGATATTTCCAACTCCAGCCTGACCAGGCTATCTGAAGCTAGGCCTTTTTCACCATTCGTTTTTATCAGTTTCTCACACTCAGCCAGAGCCAACTCTACCAAGATCAGTGCCTTTCCCAGAAATAAATACTTCGCACCACACCCTTCTGATAACTTTTTAATTTTCTTTTTTATGACTGGATCAGACCTGCCGGCATCGATAGCGCTCATCAAAACCATGGCCTCACCACAACATGACTTAAATCCTTCAGCCGAAGTGAGCACCCGATTTTCAGGCGTATCCGGCAAAAATGATAGCCTATCCTCATAGATGAACTTAACTTCATACTTGTGCTTACTGAGCCGTTTCCCATACTTTTTACCAACAGGTATCGAGATGACTCTCCCTTGCTCAATCGCAAGTTTGTGCTCAGCTGCCTGCACCTTCGCCCACGAATCAATAATTCTCTGAGCATACAAACCGTATAATTTAAGCTGCTCTCTTCTCGCAAGATGTAACTCTTGCTTAGCGTCCGAAGAAATGCTCTCCTCATCTTTATAAATAAGAATATCCGCTTCAAGCTTCTGAAAGGCTAAGTAATAATCTATTAAGTCATTCTTGGGTCTTGTCGGGTAAAATTGCAAAACGTTGTCCAGCATCTTCCACTCCACAAACAAAAATTCCAGCCAGCGCCGTGCTGGCTGGAACGTTTGCCGCAAGTGCTGCCTGCAGACGGCAGCGTTTTCACAGGAGATCAATCAATCTGCACTCTCAGTGTATGAACGCTAAAATCTCGGATCAACAATTTGTTAAATAAGCCGTTCTTCTCACTCCGAGAGAAGTAGAAAACAACAATAAAACTTTATTGATCAATAAGTTGCTTATTCTTCCTGAAAGAAAACAAGTAAAAATGTTGTATTATCGCAACTTTCCACCAAAGAAAAAAACCTTCCCCCAAAATAAGCGAGAAGGCCTGACTCTTCTATCTGCTATTTTTCACTAGGGTTTGCTCTGACAGCGTCTTGCACTCCCTTGACCGCCCCAATAAGTGGAGCAAAGTACAAGCGCGGCCCCTGGCGTACAGCAAGCCAGAATTCAGCAAAAAATCTACGCATAGCAATTACCCCCACCTGTTTGCATACATAAATCATATGGTTCCCGCAGATCAATCATCTCGCCCAACCCCCATACCGATACCGATGTCCGCCCAGTGCGAGCAGTCGTTTTCGCCTACCTTGTAATCGTCCTCAGAAAACGTCAGGGACTGACTATGCTCTTTTTCGACAACCGGAGTACCAGCGTACAGATCCCAAACCGCATGAAGGGCAAGGGCACCCAAAAACATTATCAAGTATTTCAGCCAACCCGCCATAAAAAAGAACGGTAGAAATAGAGCAAGAATCCCTGATATCACCAGCACAATTTGAACGCGAACTTTCATGTTGCCACCTAAAGGCCGATTTATAGATCATGATCACCTAGGCTGTGGCTATTAAGGCCGCGCCAATTTTGCATCACATCACCATAGTTCGTTTCATCAAACCCCTTGAAGCATGGCGAAGTTTCTTGATCCGATTCAGCAGGCATTACTCCCGCATAACACTCCCAGACCGCGCGCAACATCACCGAGCCCACAAACATCAGAAGGTACTTCAGCCAGCCGGATAAGAAGACCAGCGGCAAAAGCAGCAGGCAGCTGCCTGCCACCACCAACGCGATCGAAGTTCTCAGCTTCATGATTGCCTCTGCCAGTTAGAATGCCAAGAAAATTATCCCATTTTGGGATAATTTTGCACAAGTGCTGCCATGCTTGGATGAAGACCATCCATGATGACCGCTACAAGAGCCTGATTAGACAGCTTGTCGCAGAGAGAGAAGTACGAGACATCACACAAACCGCCTTGTCGGCGGCCCTGTCTCGCCCGCAGTCCTATGTGGCCAAAGTGGAAAACTTGGAACGCCGGCTGGATATCGTCGAGTTAGCAGATTGGCTGGGGGCGCTGGGAGCCGGTAGAGAAGAGTTCATGCAAAGGTTTGGGTGGTGGTAAGTGGTCCACACTCGAAGCAGCAAGTTTGGGTGGCGGCTTAGCTACTCAGGTCCCCACTAGGCAAGACTGGCTGACCATCTACCTGCAGTGTTGCAGCAAAGCCAATCCGTGTACCATATTGAGTACCTTTCACCCAAGACCTAAAATAAAAACCAAATAAAAACATAACAATACAGAATAAATTCGATTGCTGTCGGGGGGCACCACTTACAGTTCCAGCGAAGTCCGATAAAGTCCACAAGAGCCGCACCCAGTAAGGGTTTGCGGCTTTTTTCATGTGCCCTTCCAAAGCAGCCTGCGGTCATTACGACATTCAATCATCCCGCCCCACGCTGCTGCCCCTCTCCCTGTCCGCTGCCCGTACCGCATCGCGGTCGGGATATTCGCTGATGCGTACCAGCCGGGCGATGATGGCGGCGCGGCTGCGGCCCATGCTGTGGGCGATGCTGGCGCAGTCGGGGGCGGCGGGGTCGTGCCAGCTGGCGCGTAGCCGGGCGTCGTCACTGGCGCTCCAGGCTTTGCCGGCGTTGGGCTTGTGATCACGCTGCTGGTCGAGGTCCGGCAATGGCAACGGTGGTGGTTGACTGGCCCACCAGGCGGGCTGGCCGGCTTGCTCCAACCGTTGGTCATCGGCCTGCATGGCGCTGGCCTGATCCGGGAAATAACCTTGCTTCACCAACCGCGCGAGGATGGCGGCACGGCTGCGGCCCAGTTTTTCTGCCAACTCGGCACTGGTAACGGTGCTGGAGGTTTCCCATAGCGCACTCAGGCGGTTGTCTTCGGCAATGCTCCAGCGCTCGCCGGCCCGGTTGTGAGCGGGGCGGTCCGGAGTGCTTGCCGGGGCAGGCTGGGCGGCGTGTTGCTTGCTTACCCGTTTTAGCTGCTGGTAGTAGTGGGCACGGGCCTGGTCCAGCGCCGGGTCTTTGGGGGTGTGCAGGGCCTGGCCGCGGCGTAGCGGGTCCTGCCCCAGTATCAGTTGTTCGACGATTTCCAGTTCCCGGAGCATGGTGTGGCCCTCTCTTGTTTCCGGCATGGCCTAGCTTGCCGAAGCTGGCAACGCTGCGCTTGATGATGCCAGTATGGCGGGCTTGTTGGCAGGTGGTCCATCCTTGCACTGGAGCGGTGGATTACCCGCCTTGGCAGCGAGCAAAGCAGCCTGCATGTTGAGGAACCAAGACCGGGCAAACAGCTGGCCACCCAGGATGCCACACAGCATAAAGCCGCCATCACTGGCGGCTTTGTTTTATCAGGGTAGATGGCTTCAGGGTTTGGCCAGCGGCTGCAAGGCCCAGTCGAATACCGGTTTGAAATCGGCGGCCATGGAGCGCGCCATGCTGGCGGTGATGTGGTTTTTGTCCTGATAGCGGATGTGGCCGTTCTGGCTGGCGTAGCAGGTGGTGGCATCGCAGAAATGGTCGAAACCATCCCAGATGCGTACATTGGGCGCCTGGCTGGCCACCTGGCGCAGCATGGCCACCACGTCGGCGCGTTCTGCCTCGGCTTGCTGACGGCTGACATTGCAGGCGGCAGCACCCAGCCGGATCACGCATTCCGGCGGCGAGCGCTGCATTTCCGGCTCCGGCAAGACCAGCACCAGCTTCAGCCCCAATTGCTGCAGATAGGCCGCATTGCGCTGCAAAGCCTGCTGCAACACCGCCAGCGAGGTGGCGCGATCCAGCGGTGCCACGCCCACCTGTTTGTCCCACACGCTGTCCGGCAGGCCGTTCTGGCCGGCAGCCAGCACGGCAATGCTGTTTTCACCCGGTTTGTTGAGTGCGGCATAGCCGTTCCAGCGCACATTCATCAGCACGCCACTGACGCCCTGTTGCTTGAGCTGCGGCAGTTCGTCGCGCACCGCACGGGAGAAATTGGTACACCAGGTGCGCAGCTTGCCCTCCCCCACCGGGGTGACATCCGGCAGCGGCGGGCAGCCGTGATACACCCGGCGCAGGATGGCAATGTGCTGTTGCTGTGCCAGGGTTGCATACAGCGGCATCAGGTGGTCGGTATGCGAATCGCCCCAGGCTAGCAGCCTGACGGGGCCGTTGCGCTGGCCTTCCACGCACTGCGCCACCGGCGACAAGGGTAGTCCGTCCCTGGGCATGGCGCAGTTGCCGTGCATGACCATGGCATCACCTTTGGCTTGCAACAGTGCCTGATGGCCGGACCACGGCGCGCGTGGCAGCAGGAACATGGCCACATTACCCAGCAGCCACATGCCCACGATCATGGCAAAGCCGCTCCGCAGCGTGGCCTTGGTGGTACTGAAGGCACGCAGCTTTTTCTGGCGGATGGGCTGCTCGACATAGCGATAGCTCAGCCAGGCCAGCAGCAAGGCCAGCACCCCGCCCAGCAGCAGGTCGCGCGGCAGGCTGCGTTCGCCCAGTCCCCAGTAGCGGCCCAGCGCCAGCAGCGGCCAGTGCCACAGATAAAAGCCATAGGAGAGGATGCCGATGTCGGTCCAGGGCCGACGTGCAGCCAGACGACTGACAGGATTGTCCGCATTCAGCTGGCCGCCCAGCAGAAACAACACACTGCCCAGCACCGGCAACAGCACGATGACGCCGGGAAACACCATGGCTTCGTTCAGGCCCAGCACCGACCCCAGCAGCAGCAGCAGGCCGACGCCGCCAGCCAGCGCGGCATGCGGTTTCCAGCAGGCAGGCAGCGGGGTGATGGCCAGCAGCGCACCGGCGGCAAACTCCCAGGCACGGGTGGGCATCAGGTAAAAGGCACGCGGGGTTTCGTGATAGGACAACCACAGGCAATAAGCGAGCGAGGCGGCAAAAATCAGCCATAGCAGCGGTGGCAGGCTGCGTGCCACCTTGTCCGGCTGGCGGCCGCTCAGGCGGTACAGCCCCCACAAGATGAAGGGCCAGGCCAGGTAATACTGCTCTTCCACTGCCAGCGACCAGGTGTGCAGCATGACGGTGAGGTCGGAGGCGGAATTGAAGTAATCAAAGGCATGCTGGAGGAAGTGCAGGTTGGCCGACAGCAGGGCCACGCCGCGGATTTCCCGGCCCAGCTTGTTCTGGTCATCCGGTAACAGCACAAAGTAGGACAGCAGCAAGACCACGCATACCATCAGCAACAGCGCCGGCCCCAGACGGCGAAAACGCCGGGCATAAAAAGCCTTGAAGTCGATGCGGCCCTGGCTGAGCAGTTCCTGCCGCAGCAAACCGCTGATCAGGAAGCCGGAAATGACAAAAAAGATATCCACCCCGACAAAACCACCGCCAAAACCTGGCACGCCGATGTGGAACAGCACCACGGCCAGCACGGCCAGGGCACGCAGGCCATCAATATCAGGGCGGTAACTGCCAGCATTGACGCTGGAACTGAGGTGAAGGGACATGATCAAAGTGGCCGCACCGGACAAGCAGCAAGCTGGATCGATCGCCATCGATCCGCCATGATGTTGAACAGAGTGCGCAGACAGTAAAAGAGCCGCCCATTGTATAGCGCCATCACCACCGGTAAAAGCAGCCATGCGTCTTGCGGCACCAGATGGAAGCGCACCGGCCAGCGTCGCCTGGCAGATTTGTTAAGTTATTTGACAGAATGCCAGCGCAGCCTGCTTAGCTGGTATATCTGCAAGTCTACCCGTAGCAGGATGCCGCCATGCGCTTTGCCATTACCCTCACCGACCGTTTCAAGGTATTGCTGGACACTGCCTTGCAGGCAGGCTGGCAGCCGTTGAAAATCTTCACCTCACCACTGGACGGCAAGATCCATGACAACCGCCAGGTGATCGAGCAGGCGGCCCGGCTGGGCATCCCCGTGCAGCTATCCCCGATCACCGAGGCCGATCTGGCCGCGCTGGCGGCGCAAGGCTGTGAAACCTTGCTGCTGGGCAGCTACGACTGGCGGGTACCCAATTGGCGGCCTTATCTGGCCCATGCGGTGAATTTCCATCCTTCGCCACTGCCGGAGGCGCGCGGGCCGTTTCCGCTAGTGCGGGCGATTCTGGAGCAAAAGGCGGAGTGGGGCGTGAGCTGCCATGTGGTAGAGCAGGATTTTGACAGCGGTGCGCTGCTGGACCGGCAGCTGTTTGCCATGGCTGCGGACGAAACGCTGAACACGCTGGAGTGGAAATGCCAGCTGGCGCTGGAGCAGTTGGCCCGTCGCGTCATCGCGGACTTCCCCACCCTGTGGCAGCAGGCTCAGCCACAGGGGCCGGGCAGCTACTGGCCACGCTGGAGCGAGGCCGAGCGCATGCTGGACCTGAGCGGCCCGCTGGCCACCATCCAGCGTCAGTTGCGCGCCTTTGGCGACATCAACTGTCTGGCCGAAGCCAATGGCGTGGGCTTTGTGGTGCATCGTGCGCAGGGCTGGCTGGAGACGCATTCCTTCAAGCCCGGCAGCCTGGTGCGCAGCGTGGACCTGTCCATGCTGTTTGCCGTGGCGGACGGCTTTCTGGTGATCAGTGAATGGAGTGTACAGGCGCCGGGGGTGGTGAGCGGTCGGCGGCCGTTCTGAGGCCGCTCAGCCAGCTGCTTATCTCATGCAAAACAGCCCTTGGCGGGCTGTTTTGTGTTGGGTCAGGGCCGGCATCACCACTTGCCGCCCAGGGCAGCCACCAGCGCAACACTGGCGGTGTACTGGCGGTTTTTCACGCTCCATAGCGTATTTTCGGCACTAATGCGGCTGTTTTGCGCCGTCAGCACATTCAGATAGCTCACCACTCCGGCACGATACTGGTTCAGGGTGATGCTTTCCGCCCTTTGCGCGGCCTGCAGTGCAGACTGCTGGTATTGCACCTCCTCCTGCAACAGCGACTGCGCGGACAGATTGTCCTCCACCGCCTGGAAAGCACCCAGCACGGTCTGGCGATAGCTGGCCACGCTGGCGTCGTAGCTGGCAATGGCCGCGGCGGTCTGTGCCCGGCGCAAGCCACCGTCAAACAGCGTCATGGCCAGCTGCGGCCCCACACTCCAGATGCGATTGGGCAGGCTGACCCAGTCGGCAAAACTGCTGCCCTTGTAGCCGCCGCTGGCGGACAGGGTGAGCGTGGGGAAATAGGCCGCTTTGGCGATGCCGATTTCAGCATTGGCCTCGGCCACTGCCCGTTCGGCGGCGGCAATATCCGGGCGACGCTCCAGCAAGGTGGAGGGCAGACCCGGTGGCAATTGGGGCAGATGGGGCAGGGTCTGGCTGACCGGCAGCGAGAAGCTGGCCGGGGCCACGCCCAGTGCGGCGGCAATGGCGTGCTCGAGCTGGGCGCGGCTCAGCTGCTTGTCCACGCGGGCGGCCTGGGCGCTTTTCCAGCTGCTTTCCGCTTGGGCCACGCTGTCATCCGACACCATGCCCACGGCAAACTGATTGCGGGTGAGCTGCAGGTTTTGCAGCAGATTGGCCTCGCTGTCCTGCAATTGCTTCAGCTGCACATCGGCCACCACCAGTTGCAGATAGGCGGTGGCCAGCTGGGCCTGGCTGCTCAGGCGAATGGCTTCCAGCTGGGCGGCACTGGCCGCTTCCTTGGCACTGCCCGCCTCCACGGCACGACGTACCGTGCCCCACAGGTCGACTTCCCAGCTGGCCGTTGCCGCCAGATTGTATTGATTGCTGACATTGCCACCGGCGCTGCTGACGCCGTGACTCTTGCTGGCGCTGAGGCCCAGTGTTGGCCACAGGCTGGCTTCGGCCTGATCCAGCAAGGCACGGGCATTACGGTAATTGGCCTCGGCCTGGGCAATGGTGGGGCTTTGCCGGTTGAGCGTGGCCATCAGCTCATTCAGCTGCGGGTCCTGATAAACCTCCCACCAGTTACCACGCGGGCTGGCGTCTTGCGGGCTGGCACTCTTCCAGCGGCCGTCTTCCTTGAAAGCCGCGGGGATATCCATCCTGGGCCTGGTGTAGTCGGGGCCGATGGCGCAGCCCGCCAGCATCATGGCCATCAGGCAGGCGGCCAGCGCCGGTCGCGTGGATAAAGCAGTCATGCGCGTCATTCCTTGTGTCCTGCAGCAGCGTGCGCCCGTGCGCTGTCGCGCCATTGCTGGCACCACAGACGGAAACGGTCCAGATAAAGGTAAACCACCGGCGTGGTATAGAGGGTCAGCAGCTGGCTGAGCAGCAAGCCGCCGACGATGGAAATGCCCAGCGGCGTGCGCATCTCGGCACCGTCGCCATGGCCCAGTGCCAGCGGCAGTGCGCCAAACAGCGCGGCCAGCGTGGTCATCATGATGGGGCGGAAGCGCAGCAGGCAGGCTTGCAGAATGGCCTCGTGCGAGCTGAGGCCCTGTTCGCGCTCGGCGGTGAGGGCAAAGTCGATCATCATGATGGCATTTTTCTTGACGATGCCGATCAGCAGCAGCACGCCGATCAGCGCAATGATGTTGAATTCGCCGCCAGTGGCCAGCAGCGCCAGCAAGGCCCCTACCCCGGCCGAGGGCAGCGTGGACAGGATGGTCAGTGGATGCACCACGCTTTCATACAGCATGCCCAGCACGATATACACCGCCACCAGTGCCGCCAGAATCAGCATGGGCTGGCTATCCAGCGAATCCTGGAAAGACTTGGCCGTGCCCTGGAAGCTGCCGTGTATCGACGAGGGCAGGCCGATTGCGGCGGTGGCCTTGTCGATGGCGGCGGTGGCATCGGACAGCGAGCTGCCCGGTGGCAGGTTGAAGGACAGCGTGGTGGCGGCAAACTGGCTCTGGTGGTTGACCGATAGCGAGGTATTGGTCGGTTCCCAGCGGGCAAAGGCCGACAGCGGGGTCGGGCTGCCGGAGGGCGTCTGCAGATAGATGCTGCGCAGGCCTTCCGGGTTCTGCCAGAACTGCGGCGCTACTTCCAGCACCACATGGTACTGGTTGAGCGGGTTGTAGATGGTGGACACCTGGCGCTGGCCAAAGGCATCGTTCAGCACCGCGTCGACCTGCGACTGGGTCAGCCCCAGCCGCGCCATGGCATCGCGGTCAAAGGTCAGCGTGGTTTGCAGGCCCTTGATTTCCTGGTCGCTGCTGATGTCCGCCAGCATCGGCAGCTTTTGCAGCGCCTGCTGTACCTTGGGCGTCCAGCTGCGCAAGGCGTTCAGGTCATCACCCTGCAAGGTGTACTGGTACTGGGCATTGGCCGCCCGGCCGCCGATGCGGATATCCTGCACCGACTGCAAGAACAGCTGCGCGCCGGGCTCGCGCGCCAGCCGCTTGCGCAGGCGGGCAATGACCTGGTCCGCCGATTCGCTGCGTTGTCCCAGCGGCTTGAGGCTGACAAACATATTGGCGGTATTGCGCTGGCCGCCACCGGTAAAGCCGATCACCTTGTCCACCGCCGGGTCCTGCCCCACCACGTCGATAAAGCGCTGCAGTTTCTGCTGCATGGCCTGGAAGGAAATGCTCTGGTCGGCCTTGATCATGCCGGTGAGGCGGCCGGTATCCTGCTGCGGGAAAAAGCCCTTGGGCACGATCACGTACAGATAGACATTCAGCGCAATGGTGGCGCCCAGTATCAGCATCATCAGCGGGCCATGGCGCAAGGCCCAGCCCAGACTGCGCCGATAGCCGGCCAGCATGCGCTCGAACAGGTTTTCACTCCAGCGGAACCAGCGGCCCGGCGGCCGTTCGGCATGCGGTTTGAGCCAGCGCGCGCACAGCATGGGCGTGGTGGTGAGCGACACCAGCAGCGACACCATGATGGCCACCGACAAGGTAACGGCGAACTCGCGGAACAGCCGGCCAATGATGCCGCCCATCATCAGGATGGGAATGAACACCGCAATCAGCGAAATGCTCATCGACAGCACGGTAAAGCCCACCTCGCGCGCGCCCTGCAGCGCCGCCTGCAAGGGTTTCATGCCGTTTTCGATATGGCGGGCAATGTTTTCCAGCACCACGATGGTGTCGTCCACCACGAAACCGGTGGCGATGGTCAGCGCCATCAGGCTGAGGTTGTTGAGCGAAAAGCCGCACAGATACATCACCGCGAAGGTGCCCACCAGCGACACTGGCACGGTGATGGCGGGAATGGCGGTGGCGCGGCCATTACGCAAGAACAGGAAAACCACCAGGATGACCAGCGCGATGGAAATGAGCAGCGAACGCTCCACCTCGGACAGCGAGGCACGAATGGTGGAGGTGCGGTCCATCACCACCTGCATCTTGATGGCGGCGGGAATCGACGCCTGCAGCTGCGGCAGCAAGGCATTCACCCGGTCTACCGTTTCGATGATGTTGGCGCCCGGCTGGCGGAACAGGATGATCATCACCGCCGGCTGCCTGCCCAAGAGGCCGGCATTGCGCACATCCAGTACCGAATCCTTTACCTCGGCCACATCCGCCACCCGCACCGCCGCGCCGTTTTTATAACTGACCACCAGCGGCAGATAGTCGCTGGCCTTGCCGGCCTGGTCATTGGCCTGCACCTGCCAGTGGCGCTGTTCGTCTTCCAGATAGCCCTTGGGCCGGTTGGCATTGGTGCTGGTGATGGCGGCGCGCACCGTTTCCATGCCGATACCGTAATGGTTCAGCTGCAGCGGATTCATTTCCACCCGTACCGCCGGCTGCGCCCCGCCACCGATATTGACATCGCCAATGCCCTCCACCTGCGCCAGCTTCTGGCCGAGGATGGAGTCGGCGGCATCATACATCTGGCCACGGGTCAGCGAGTCGGAGGTGAGGCCGATGATCATGATGGGCGCGTCGGCCGGGTTCACCTTGCGATAGGTCGGGTTGGACGGCATGCCGGTGGGCAACAGCGAACGGGCGGCATTGATGGCCGCCTGCACATCGCGGGCCGCGCCGTTGATGTCGCGGTTAAGGTCGAATTGCAGGGTGATGCGCGAGGAAGCCAGCGAGCTGGACGAGGTGATTTCAGTCACCCCGGCAATGCGCCCCAGCGCCCGTTCCAGCGGTGTGGCCACGGTGGCGGCCATGGTTTCCGGGCTGGCGCCGGGCAGCTTGGCGCTGACCGAGATGGTGGGAAAATCCACCTGCGGCAAGGGCGACACCGGCAGCAGCTTGAAGGCGAGGAAACCCGCCAGCAGGATGGCCAGTGTCAGCAGCGTGGTGGCAATCGGCCGGCGGATGAAAGGGGCGGACGGAATCATGACCCGGCCTCATCCACCGCGATTTCCGGCGGGCGACGGAAACGGCGTGCCAGCCGGTCGAAGGCCAGGTAGATCACCGGCGTGGTAAACAGCGTCAGCACCTGGCTGACCATCAGGCCGCCCACCATGGTCACCCCCAGCGGCGAGCGCAGCTCGGAACCCATGCCGCCACCCAGCATCAGCGGCAGCGCACCCAGCAGCGCCGCCATGGTGGTCATCAGGATGGGGCGGAAGCGCAGCAGGCAGGCCTGGTAGATGGCATCACGCGGGCTCATGCCCTGCTCACGCTCGGCCTCCAGCGCAAAGTCGATCATCATGATGGCGTTTTTCTTGACGATGCCGATCAGCAGGATGATGCCGATGATGGCGATCACCGACAGGTCGTTGCCCGATACCAGCAAGGCCAGCAAGGCGCCGATGCCGGCCGAGGGTAGCGTGGACAAGATGGTAATGGGATGAATATAGCTCTCGTACAGCACGCCCAGCACGATATACATGGTGACGATGGCCGCCAGGATCAGCCACAGCGTGTTGCTGAGCGAAGCCTGGAAGGCCAGCGCCGCGCCCTGGAACTTGGTATCGAGGCTGGCTGGCATGCCCAGCTCGGCCTCGGCCTGACGGATGGCCTCCACCGCCGGCCCCAGTGCCGCCCCCTTGGCCAGGTTGAACGACACCGTGGTGGTGGGGAACTGCCCCAGATGGTTGATGGTGAGCGCGGTGGGACGCTCCTCGATGCTGGCCACGGTATCCAGCGGCACCGGGCCGCCACTGGCGGTGGGCACATAAATGCCCTTGAGCGACAGCGGGCCGCGCTGGCTTTGCGCATCCACCTCCAGCACCACGCGGTACTGGTTGGTCTGGGTGAAGATGGTGGAAATCAGCCGCTGGCCAAAGGCATCGTACAGCGCATTGTCGATGGCGGCGGTGGTGACCCCCAGCCGGGCGGCCGCATCACGGTTGATATTGACATAGGCTTGCAAGCCCTTGTCCTGCAAGTCGCTGGCGACATCGGCCAGCTCCGGCAACTGGTTCAGCTTGTGCACCAGCCTGGGCACCCACAGCGACAGGTCGTCCGGGCTGGTGGCCTGCAGGGTGAACTGATACTGGGTGCGGCTGACGCGGGTGTCGATGGACAGATCCTGCACCGGCTGCAGATACAGCGACATGCCCGGCACATCGGCCGCGTGCTGCTGCAAGCGCGCCAGCACGGTGCGGATGTCATCGCGCTCGTCCTTGGGCTTGAGGTTGATCTGCAAGCGGCCACTATTGAGCGAGGCATTATTGCCATCCACCCCGATAAACGATGACAGGCTGTCCACCGCCGGGTCTTTCAGCAAGACTTCGGCCAGTTGCTGCTGCTTCTGTGCCATGGCCGCAAAGGAAATGGTTTGCGCCGCCTCGCTGCTACCCATGATGGCCCCGGTGTCCTGCAGCGGGAAAAAGCCCTTGGGCACGGCCATATACAGCAAGACCGTCATCACCAGTGTGCCTGCGGCCACCAGCAAGGTGAGCTTTTGCCGCTGCAGCACCCAGCTGAGCATCTGGCCGTAACGGGCAATGATGCGGTCGAAAAAGGCGCCGCTGGCATGGTAGAAACGGCCCTGTTTGTCCTCCGGCACATGCTTGAGCAGGCGGGCGCACATCATCGGCGTCAAGGTCAGCGAAATGAAGGCGGAAATCAGGATGGACACCGCCAGGGTGATGGCAAACTCGCGGAACAAGCGCCCCACCACATCCCCCATGAACAACAGCGGAATCAGCACGGCAATCAGCGAAAAGGTGAGCGAGATGATGGTGAAGCCGATCTGCTGCGAGCCCTTCAGCGCTGCGGCCAGCGGTTTTTCGCCCTCCTCGATGTAGCGGGCGATGTTTTCGATCATCACGATGGCATCGTCCACCACAAAACCGGTGGCAATGGTCAGCGCCATCAGGGTGAGGTTGTTGATGGAAAAGCCGGTGAGGTACATCACGCCAAAGGTGCCGACCAGCGACAGCGGCACGGCCACGGCGGGAATGATGGTGGCCGGCACATTGCGCAGGAAGACAAAGATCACCATCACCACCAGCGCAATGGCCAGCAGCAGCTCGAATTCGACATCTTTTACCGAGGCACGGATGGTGACAGTGCGGTCACTCAGCACTTTCACATCCACCGCACCCGGCAGGCTGCCTTGCAATTGCGGCAGCAGCGCCTTGATGCGGTCGGTCACCTGGATCACATTGGCACCCGGCTGGCGCTGCACATTGAGGATGATGGACGGCGTGTTGCCGGCCCAGGCGGCCAGGCGCAGGTTTTCCGCCGCATCCACCACCTTGGCCACATCACGCAGCCGCACCGCGGCACCGTTCTGGTAGGCCACGATGACGTCCTTATACTCCTCGGCCGATTTCAGCTGGTCGTTGCCATCCACGGTGGAAGCCTGCTGCGGGCCATCAAAACTGCCCTTGGCCTGATTGACGTTGGCATTGCCGATGGCGGTGCGGATGTCTTCCAGCGTCAGGCCGCGCGCGGCCAGCGCCTTGGGATTGCTCTGGATGCGTACCGCAGGCCGCTGGCCACCGCTGAGGCTGACCAGGCCCACGCCCGGCACTTGCGACAGCTTTTGTGCCAGCCGGGTATCGACCAGGTCTTCCAGCTTGGTCAGCGGCAGGGTATCCGAGCTGACGGCAATGGTGAGGATGGGCGTATCGGCCGGGTTCACCTTGTTGTAGATCGGTGGATTGGGCAGGTCGCTTGGCAAGAGATTACCCGCCGCGTTGATGGCGGCCTGCACTTCTTGTTCCGCCACGTCCAGCGTCAGCTCCAGGCTGAACTGCAGGGTGATCACCGAAGCGCCACCGGAGCTGGTGGAGGTCATCTGGGCGAGACCAGGCATCTGGCCGAACTGCCGCTCCAGCGGTGCCGTGATGGAAGAGGTGATGACCTCCGGGCTGGCGCCCGGATACTGGGTCACCACCTGGATGGTGGGATAGTCCACCTCGGGTAGCGCCGATACCGGCAGCAGCTTCCAGGCGACGATGCCGGTCAGCAGGATGGCCAGCATCAGCAAGGTGGTGGCCACCGGCCGCAGAATGAAGGGACGTGAGGGGTTCATGCCGTCATCCTGCGCTTAATTGGCGGCCGAGGCATGCTGGCGCTGGCCGCTCCAGCCACCACTGGCTGCATGCTGGTGGTGCTTGCCCTTGCCTGCTCCCTCGTTGCTGCCGGCCTGTTGCGCCGCACGGTCGATCACCTTGACCTGGGCCCCGTCACGCAGCTTGTCCAGCCCGTCCACCACCACTTTCTGACCGGGTTTCACCCCTTCTTCGATAATGGTGTTGTCCCCCGACACCGCGCCCGTCTTCACCTTGCTGATGCTGACGGTCTGATCCGGATTGACGGTATAGACATAGCTACCCACCTTGCCCAGTTGCAAGGCCACACTCGGCAGCAGCGTGGCACCGGCTTGTACGCCCAGCTGCAGATGCACGTTGACAAACTGGTTGGGGAACAGCGCCTCATCGGCATTGGCAAAGCGGGCCTTGAGATTGACCGTGCCGGTACTGGTGCTCAGCTGGTTGTCGATGGCAAGCAACTCGCCATCGGCCAGCTTGTGGCGGTTATCGCGGTCCCAGGCTTCCACCTGCAATTTGCCCTTGGCGGCACGGGCCGCCGCCAGTACCTGGCTGAGGCTGACCTCGGGAATGGCAAACACCACATTGATGGGCTGGGTCTGGGTAATCACCACCACGCCATTGGTATCGCTGGCATGTACGATATTGCCCGGATCGACCTGGCGCAGACCGGCCCGGCCGGCTACCGGCGCGGTCACCCGGCTGTAATCCAGTTGCAGGCGGGCATTGGCTACCGCGCCCTGATCCAGCTTCACCGTACCCTGGTACTGACGTACCAGGGCTTGCTGGGTATCGACCTGCTGCTTGGCAATGGAATTCTGCGCCAACAGCTGCTGGTAGCGTGCCAGATCGAGCTGGGCGTTTTGCAGCAAGGCCTGATCGCGCAGTAACTGGCCTTCGGCCTGGGTCAGGGCGGCCTGATAGGGGCGCGGGTCCAGTTCGGCCAGCAGCTGGCCCTTCTGGACGGGCTGCCCTTCTTCAAAATGCAGGGCCATCAGTTGGCCATCCACCCGGCTGTGCACGGTAACGGTATTGGGCGAGTTGACCGTGCCCAGCGCACCCAGCTGCAAGGGGGCATCCTGCCGGCTCACCGTGGCCACTGCCACCGCAATCGGCCCACCGCCCTTGCGAGGTGTGCTGGCGGCATCAGCCGCTGCCGTGCGATGACTGTTCCACCACCACCCGCCAGCCGCCAACAGCAGCAAAAGCAGGGAAACATTGCGCAGGGTATGGGTGGACTTGGCAGCGGTATCGGACATGATGGATTTCCGGGATACGCCCCCGGCCAGGAGCAAGGAGCGGTCAGCAGTGGCAAAAGGGCGGCAGGCCCACCCTGAAACAAGTGGCGATGATAGGCAATCGACATGACACTGCCTATAGCCAACATGTTTATAGATGTTAATCGGCATGAAGCCATCACACCAGCCCAGCCCAGCTGGCGCGGCCTGCCGGCTGCTGCGGGCTGGCTGACATGCAGATAATGCATGGCAAGGCCGTGGTCGCCCACAAAAAAAAACCGCCCTGCATGGCAGGGCGGGCGAGCGATCCGAATCAGGCAGCTGGCAAGCTGCGCCAGCCGGGGCGGCTAGAACAGCAACTCCTTGACGTTTTCCACCGCATCCTTGGCCGCAGGAGCATTCGGATCCTTGGCGGTCACATCATCTGCCGCCGCATCCGAGGCATTGCTGCCCGGTACCGTGCCGTGATTGTCGATCTTCAGCTCCGGATTGGTTTTCTGGAACTCTTCATAGTAGTACTCGTCGCCACCACGCTGGCCGGCACCCGGCTTCACCACGATGCCAGCCGGCACCGGCAGTTCCACCTCGGGCACGCCCTTGAGCGCATTGGCCATATAGTTCATCCATACCGGCAAGGCCGCCGTACCGCCATAGCCGTAACGGCCGAGCGAGCGCGGCTGATCGTAGCCCACCCAGGTAGCCGCTACCAGGTTGGGATTGAAGCCGACAAACCAGGCATCCTTCCAGTCGCTGGTGGTACCGGTCTTGCCGGCCAGATCCATACGCCCCAGGCTCATGGCCTTGGCCGCCGTACCGTAGCGCACCACGTCCTTCAGCATGGAGGTCATGATGAAGGCGTTACGCGGATCGATGGCCTGGGTGGCGTTCTGACCGGCGATAGCCGGCTGGGTCTTGGCCAGCACATGGCCGGACTGGTCTTCGATGCGGTCAATAAAGTAGGCCTTGATACGGTAGCCACCATTGGAGAACACCGAATACCCCTCGGCCATCTGCAGCGGCGTGGCCGCACCGGCGCCAAGTGCCATGGTCAGATAGGCCGGGTGCTGCTTGGGCGAGAAACCAAAGCGCTGGATGTATTGCTGGGCATAATCCGTCCCCACCGCCATCAGCAGCCGCACCGACACCAGGTTCTTCGACTGGGTCAGCGCGCGGCGCAGGCTGATCAGGCCGGCAAACTTGCCATCATCGTTCTTCGGCTCCCAGCTGGGCGAACCCGGTGCACCCGGCACCGTCAGCGGGGCATCATTGAACAGCGTGGAGGGGGTAATGCCACGCTCGATGCCAGAAGAATAAATGAAGGGCTTGAAGGTGGAGCCGGGCTGACGCCAGGCCTGGGTGACGTGATTGAAGCTGCGACGGTTGAAGTCGAAGCCGCCCACCAGCGACTTGATGGCACCGCTACGCGGATCCATCGAGACAAATGCCCCTTCGACATCTGGCATCTGCACGATTTCCCAGTAGCCCTTGTCATTGGCACGCACGCGAATCACCGCGCCACGGCGAATCTGCTTGTCGGCTGCCAGCTTGGGATTGAGCGCGCGCCGGGCAAACTCCAGCCCCGCCCCCTTGATGACCGCCACCTTGCCGCCGCGCATATAGGCCCGTACTTCGGACGGACTGGCCGACAAGACAATGGCCGCCTGCATGTCGCCGCTGTCGCGAATTTCAGACAGTGCATCATCCAGCGCTTCGGTCTGGTCTTCCCCTTCCGCCGAGGCCAGATCGATATAGCTTTCCGGTGCGCGGTAACCCTGCTTGCGATCAAAGTCGAGCAGGCCGGCACGCAGCGCATCATAGGCCCATTGCTGGTGATGGCTGTCCAGCGTGGTGTACACCTTGTAGCCCTCGGTGTAGGCCGCATCCTTATAGCGCTCGTACATGGCCTGACGCACCATTTCCGCCACGTACAGGGCCGGCTGGTTGCTGTCTACCGTGGCGCTGGCCAGCCGCAGTGGCTCTTTTACGGCAGCGTCATACTGATCCTGGGTAATGAAGTTGAGCTCGCGCATGCGGCGCAGCACATACTGCTGGCGCAGCCGGGCACGGTCGGGATTGACGATGGGGTTATATGCCGACGGGGCCTTGGGCAGACCCGCCAGCATCGCCATCTCGGCCACGCTCAAGTCGGTGATGGGCTTGCCGAAATAAGCTTGTGCCGCGGCAGAAAAACCGTAAGCACGCTGCCCAAGATAGATCTGATTGAAGTACAGCTCGAGAATCTGATCCTTGGAAAGCGTATGTTCGATTTTGAAAGCGAGCAAGGCTTCATTAAACTTACGCGTGAAAGTCTTTTCACTGGACAGAAAGAAGTTCTTGGCCACCTGCATGGTGATGGTACTGGCACCGGAACGGGCGTGACCGGACACCAGATTGCCGACGGCGGCACGCATGACACCGACGTAATCCACGCCGCTATGCTGGTAGAATCGCTCGTCTTCGGCAGCCAGCAAGGCTTGCTTCATCAACTGCGGGACTTCATGGATGCGGGCAAAGGAGCGACGCTCCTCGCCAAACTCACCCAGCAACTGGCCATCCGCCGAGTAGACGCGCAGTGGAATTTTTGGACGGTAATCCGTGAGCACATCAAGACTTGGCAAACGCGGGTAGGTTATGATGATCGCAATGGCTGCCGCACCGGCTGCCAGAACGGCCCCACCAATAACCAGACCGGCCAAAATCGCAAGAAGTCGTTTGAACATAATTACAAATAGGCTTTCGGAAGAAAGCGGATTATAACGTCTTGTGAGAATGAGCAAGACAAACATTGACCGCGATGGTGCAAAAACTGTCGCACTAGACCTTTTCGGGGCCTTAACTGATGCTATCCGACAAATTACGGTTCGGGACAGATTGGCTGGATCAGCTTGGATTGGGGAAGTCCAAGAGTGTTCCCTTGCTCGGTCTTGATATCAGCACCACGTCCATCAAGCTAGTCGAGCTTTCCAGATCCGGCAAGAATTATCAGATTGAGCGTTACGTCATAGAAGCCCTGCCCAAGGAAGCGGTTTCCGAAGGCAACCTGGTCGATATCGAAGGTATTTCCGAGGCGGTGCGCAAGGCCTGGAAGCGTCTGGGCAGCCCGATCAAGAACGTCGCCATCGCCATTCCCACCTCGATGGCGATTTACAAAAAACTGTTGGTACCGGTCAGCCAGTCCGAAGACATGGAAGGCATGATCGAATCGGAAGCCAACCAGATCATTCCCTTCCCGCTGGAAGAGGTAAATCTGGATTACCAGGTGCTGGGGCCCTCCAGCAGCAGCCTGGATGATCTGGAAGTGCTGCTGTGTGCTGCCCGCAAGGAAAAAGTGGAAGAGCGGGTGGCCGTGGTGGAAATGGCCGGCCTGCGCGCCCAGCTGGTGGATGTTGAGTCATTTGCAATGATGACCGCTTTCGAGCAGATCCAGCAGCAATTGCCCGATCACGGCATGAATCAGACATTCGCATTGTTTGATATCGGCGCCACCAAAATTCATTGCAACGTCATCCGTAACGGCCAGCAGATCTACTATCGCGAACAGGTTTTTGGTGGCCAGCAACTGACGCGCGACATCCAGCGCCGCTACGGCATCAGCTTTGACGAAGCCGAAAACGGCAAGCGCAGCATGGCCATGCCGGATGGCTACGAATCGGAACTGATGCATCCCTTTGTCGACTCGCTGGCGCAGGAAATCCAGCGAGCGCTGCAATTTTTCTACACCACGGTCAGCGTGTCGCAATACCTGCGCGTGGACTATATCCTGCTGGGTGGAGGCTGCAGCATGCTGCCAGGCCTGGATGACGCGGTGGCTTCCCGCACCCAGATCAGCACCATGATCGCCAACCCCTTCACCTCCATGGTGCAATCCAGCTCGATCCGCCTGAAAGAACTGTTGCTCGATGCACCGGCACTGCTGATTGCCTGCGGTCTGGCCATGCGGAGGTTTGACTGATGATACGCATCAACCTCCTGCCGCACCGCGAGCAGAAAAAAGCCGCCCATCGCCTGCGTTTCCAGTTATTACTGGGCTGTGCGGTGGCTGCCGCCCTGCTGATCATCGGTATCAGCTATTTCGTGCTGGACGCCCGCCAGTCGCGCCAGGATGAACGCAATCAGTTCCTGCAAGCGGAAATCACCAAGCTCAACCAGCAGATCAAGGATATCGGCATGCTGAAAAAGCAGCGCGACGACCTGCTGGCGCGCAAACAACTGGTGGAAAGACTGCAGCAAGGGCGCAATGACGCCGTGCATGTGTTCGACCAGCTGCTGCGGCAGACGCCGGATGGCATCTATCTCAAGAGCTTCAAGCAGAGCGGCAACACCTTCTCCTTCTCCGGCTACGGCCTGTCCGGTGCGCGGGTATCCAACTACATGCGCACCCTGGCGCAATCGCAGATCTTCAACGAACCACAACTGATCGAGGTGAAGTCGGCCGTGGTCAATAACCAGCGCGTCAGCGAGTTCAGCCTCACCAGCACGCTCAAACTGCCGGCTGCCGCCAGTGCGCCAGCCAGCCAGGTGGCAGCGCAGGGAGCCAAGCCATGACCCTAGACGAGTTCCGCAATCTCGACCCCAAGGACATGCCCAACTGGCCACTGCCGGCACAGCTGGTCGTGCTCACCTTCATGGCCGGGGTTTTTCTGTTTCTGGGCTATTTCTTTGTGCTGAGCGACCAGATGGACAAGCTGAACAACGCCCATCAGCAGGAAGAACAACTCAAGCAGACTTTCATCGACAAAAAGCGCCAGGCCATCAATCTGGAAGCCCTGCAACAGCAGCTGAAAGAAATCCAGCTGTCGTTTGGCGCACTGCTCAAGCAACTGCCTACCAAGGCGGACATGGACGCCCTGCTGACTGAAATCAACCAGGCCGGCATCGGCCGCGGCCTGCAGTTCGAGTTGTTCCGCCCCAACGGTGAGGTCAAGACGGCGGAAATGGCGGAGGTCCCCATTGCCATCAGACTGACCGGCAGCTACTCCGACCTGGCGGCTTTTGTCAGCGATGTGGCGCAACTGTCGCGCATTGTCACCATTGGCGACATCAGCCTGACACCAGGTCAGGGCAAGGACGCCGCGCGCATGACGATGGAAGCCACAGCCAAAACCTATCGCGCGCTCGAACCGGAAGAACGCATGGCCGCGGCCCAGCCGCCGAAGAAGTGAGAGTGAAATGACACTGAAACCGACTCTCGCCGCCCTGCTGTGCCCACTGCTGCTCAGTGCCTGCGGCGCTGGCAACACCGACGACTTGCGCGCCTGGATGCAGCAGGCCAGTCAAGGCCTGCGCGGGCAGATCGATCCCTTGCCCCAGGCACAGGCCTACCAGCCCTTTGCCTACAGCGCCTTTGACCTGCCCGATCCATTCAACCCCATCAAGCTGCAAATGGCCAAGAAACAGAACGCGGCCAATGCGCCGGACTTCAAGCGGCCACGCGAACTACTGGAAAACTATGATCTGGACAAGCTGAAGATGGTCGGCCTGCTCAAGCGCAACGGCATCAGCTATGCACTGATCCGCACCCCGGAAGGCAGCATCTATCGCGTGCAGCCGGGCAACTTCATCGGCCCCAACTTTGGCCAGGTCAAGCGCATCAGCGATACCGAACTCGTGCTTTCCGAGACCGTGGAAGATCTGAACGGAGAATGGGTACAACGCGAAACCAGCATGTACCTGGATGAACAAGGGCAGAAATAATGAAAAACCATTCAATCAAACTGTTATCCGGGCTGGGTCTGTCCATCGCGTTTTCCGTTGCCCATGCCGCATCCATTACGGCGATCGACGTAGCCCAGAGCGATGGCGACAGCCAGTTGCTGCAAGTCACCTTCGATGGCCCGGCCATCAAGCCCAACAGCTTCGCCATCGCCAATCCGGCACGGGTTGCCTTCGACTTTGCCGACACCCAGGTCAAACTGCCGAAGAATTTCGTCGATCTGGGCAACCCCATCATCAAGTCTGCCGTGGCGGTGGAAGCCAATGGCCGCTCGCGGTTGGTGCTGAACCTGGCCCACAATGTGAGCTACAGCACCACCCTGTCCGGCAACAAGCTGCTGGTCCGCATCGGCAACAGCATGGCGCCGGTACAGCAGAATGCCACTTCGCAGGAACAGGCTCCCGTCAACAGCACGGCTGCCAGTGAAGCCACGGCCCAGGCCACCGTGGCCACCACTCCGCTGGGACTGGACTTCCGCCGGGGCAAGGGCGGTGAAGGCCGGGTGGAAATCACCCTTCCTGCCGCCAATACGCCGGTGGATGTACGGCGCGACGGCAAAGACCTGGTACTCGACGTGATGAGTGCCAATCTGCCGCGCACCCTGGAGAAGCGCATGGATGTCAGCGACTTCGCCACCCCGGTGGACAAGGTGATCGCCAGCAATCAGGGGCGCAACAGCCGCATTCTGATCCAGCCACAAGGCGACTGGGAGTTCTCCTCCTACCAGACCGAACGCAAGCTGGTGGTGGAAGTACGCAAGGCCGTGGTGGAAAGCGCCAGCAAGAACGAACTGAACAGCAAGCCGCAATACAAGGGCGACAAGCTGTCGCTCAATTTCCAGAACATCGAAGTGCGCACGGTCTTGCAGGTGATTGCCGAATTTACCGGGCTGAACATTGTCACCAGCGACTCGGTCACCGGCAATATCACCCTGCGCCTGAAAGACGTGCCATGGGATCAGGCACTGGACCTGATCTTGCAGACCAAGGGACTGGACCAGCGCCGCAACGGCAACATCATCAACATTGCCCCACGTGAAGAACTATTGGCGCGCGACAAACAGATACTGGAAGGCAAGCAGCAGCTGACGGCACTGGAGCCGGTACGCTCGGAAACCTTTGTATTGCGTTATCGTTCGGCCGAGGACTTCAAGAAGATTCTGGACGGCAGCAGTACCACCAGCGGTACCAACAATACGGCCAATAACGGACTGCTCTCTTCGCGTGGCAGTGCGCTGATCGATCCGAAAACCAATACGCTGATCATCAACGACACGCAAAGCGTGATCGACAAGATCCGTGACCTGATAGTCAAGACCGATATCCCGGTCAAGCAGGTACTGATCGAAGCACGCATCGTCGAAGCCACCGATGACTGGAGCAAGAGCCTGGGGGTGAAGCTCAATGTGGCCAGGGCAGGATCCGGCTTCAGCCTGGGCGGTAGCGTTGCCGACGCCATCACCAGCCACAATATCGGCACCGGTGCCACCACCGGCACCATTCCGCTCAATTCCGGGGTCAACCTGGGCTTGTCCGGCACCTACAACTCCATCGGCGCAGTGTTTGGGGCCGGCTCACGTGCCGCCATCGGACTGGAACTGGATGCAATGGAGAGCGGCGACAAGGGCAAGGTGCTGGCTAATCCGCGCATCATGACCGCCGACCGGGTGGAAGCCAGTATCGAACAGGGCACGGAAATCCCCTACCAGGAGGCCAGCTCCAGCGGCGCCACCTCGGTTTCGTTCAAAAAGGCCAACCTTAGCCTGAAGGTGACCCCGCAGATCACCCCCGACAACCGCGTGCTGATGGAAATCCAGATCAACAAGGATACGGTCAACAGCACCCTTATCGTCAACAGTACCCCGGCCATCGACACCAAGGTAGTCAAGACGCAGGTGATGGTAGAAAACGGTGGCACCGTGGTGATTGGCGGCATTTATCAGCAGACGCTGGACAACACCACCAACAAGGTTCCGCTGCTGGGTGACATCCCCTTCCTTGGTGCGCTGTTCCGCAGCAAGGTGGAGAAGAACAACCGCACGGAGCTGCTGGTTTTCATCACCCCGCGTGTGGTGGAAGACCTGAACCTGCAAAACCGCTGAGAACGAACCCGGGCAAGCGATTTTGTCGTCGGCCCGCGCAGACAGACCCAGCCTGCATCAGCTACAATGCCTGCCATGGAGAACATGGCAGGCAATTTTTTTCTTGTCGGGCTGATGGGCGCCGGCAAGACCACCGTTGGCAGAGCCCTGGCGCGCAAGACCGGCAAAACCTTCTACGACTCGGATCATGAAATCGAGGCGCGCACCGGTGTTCGCGTTGCCACCATATTCGATATCGAAGGCGAGCTGCGCTTTCGCGACCGGGAAAGCTCGGTCATTGCCGATCTGGTCAGAATGAACAATATCGTGCTGGCCACCGGTGGTGGTGCAGTACTGCGGCCGGAAAACCGCGCCGAACTGGCCCGTCACGGTGTGGTGATCTATTTGCGGGCATCCATCGACGACCTGCTGGCCCGTACCATGCACGACAAGAACCGTCCCCTGCTGCAAATTGCCGATCCGCGCGCCAAGCTGCAAAGCCTGCTGGAGCAGCGCGACCCGCTGTATCGCGAAGTGGCCGACATCGTGGTCGATACCTCGCAGCAAAACGTCAACCTGCTGGTCAGCCGCCTGCTCGATCAGCTGCATCACATCCCAGCCAAGACCTGACCCATGATCACGCTCGACCTGACCTTGCCGGACACCCGCTACCCCATTCACATTGGCCACGGACTGCTCGATCAGGTCGAACTGATCCTGCCCCACCTGCCCATCCCGCAGGTGGCCATCATCACCAATGAGGTCGTCGCCCCGCTCTATCTGCAGCGTCTCACCCAGCAGCTGGAACAGCATGGCGTCCGCACCATTCCGGTGGTGCTGCCGGATGGAGAAGAGCACAAGAACTGGCAAACGCTGAACCTGATCTTCGACGCACTGCTGGCTGCCAATGCCGAGCGCAAGACCACGCTGATTGCCCTGGGTGGCGGCGTGATCGGCGACATGACCGGCTTTGCCGCTGCCTGCTATCAGCGCGGTGCCCCCTTCATCCAGATTCCCACCACCTTGCTGGCGCAGGTGGACTCCTCGGTGGGAGGCAAGACCGCCATCAACCACCCGCTGGGCAAAAACATGATTGGTGCCTTCTACCAGCCCAGACTGGTGCTGGCCGACATGGACCTGCTCGCCACCCTGCCGGAACGCGAACTGTCCGCCGGCATTGCCGAAATCATCAAATACGGCTTGCTGGGTGATATCGACTTCCTTGGCTGGCTGGAAGCCAATATGGACCAACTGCGTGCACGCGACCCGGCTGCCCTGCAATACGCCGTACGCCGTTCCTGCGAAATGAAAGCCGAGATTGTCGGCCAGGATGAAAAGGAACAGGGCGTACGTGCCCTGCTCAACCTGGGCCACACCTTCGGCCATGCCATTGAAGCCGGCCTGGGCTATGGCCAATGGCTGCATGGCGAAGCAGTAGGCGCCGGCATGGTGCTGGCTGCCGCCGCCTCGCAAGCCCTGGGCTGGCTGACAGAGGAGGACGTGGCCCGCGTGCAGGCCTTGATTGCGGCAGCCGGCCTGCCAGTACGCAGCCCGGACTTTGGCGCAGCAGAGTGGCTGCGCCACATGGGTCACGATAAAAAGGTCGAAAGCGGCGTCATCCGTTTTGTGCTGCTCAAGAAACTGGGGCAGGCCGTCATCCAGCCCGGACTGCCGCCCCCCCTGCTGGAGTCGCTGTTCCACAGCCAGCATATCGACCCGACACTGGCACTGCAGTAAGCCACGCCCGCCCGGAACAGATAAAACCTTTACGCCATTAAGGAGTTCTACGGATTGCGGTGAGGTGCGGCTACCCGAATAATCGACTGCATAATTCAAGCAGAGAGAGAATCTCGGAGGGAAGCCCAGGTGGATGCCATTACCGCATTGACGGCCAGTTTCGGCCTGATGAGCACTTACTACCTTGCCCGTCAGCTGTGGCGCAAGGCGACATATAAAAAACCGCGCGCCCGTGGCATCGACCCAGTGGGCGAAGCCGAGGTTTTCCTGGCTTATGGCCGTAGCGCTGATGCGGTGCGGGTCCTCAAGGACGCCATGAAGGACGAGCCGCACAATCTGTCGATCAAGGTCACGCTGCTGCGAGCCTATTCCTCCGAAGGCAATGGCAAAGCCTACTGCCGCCTTGCGCGGGACATCCAGGCCCAGGTGAAAGATCAGCCGGTATGGCGCACCATCCAGGAGGCGGGCCGCCAGCTGGCTCCGCAGGACCCCCTGTTTGCGGCCAAGGCCTGATACGCGCGCTGCCAGCATCATGAAAACAGGCTGCCTCACGGCAGCCTGTTTTGTTTACCTGGCCACTCACATCATCAGACGGCCCCGGCCTCGGGCTCCCGGAACTGCAGACTGTGCAAGCGGGCATACAGCCCATCCTGCAACATCAATTGCTGATGACTCCCCTGTTCCGCCACCCGCCCCTGATGCATCACGATGATGCGATCGGCGTTTTCGATAGTGGACAGGCGATGGGCGATGACGATGGTGGTGCGATTCTTCATCAGGTTCTCCAACGCCGCCTGCACCAGCCGCTCCGACTGGGTATCCAGCGCCGAAGTCGCTTCATCCAGAATCAGCAAGGGGGCATTCTTCAGCAGGGCACGGGCAATGGCCAGACGTTGACGCTGACCGCCAGACAATCGCACCCCGTTTTCACCAATCTGCGTGTCCAGCCCTTCCGGCATGGCTTCAATAAATTCCAGTGCATTCGCCGCACGCGCCGCTTCGATGATCTGCTCACGGCTGATATTGTCGCGTGCGCCATAGGCGATGTTTGCTGCCACGGTATCGTTGAACAGCACCACATCCTGGCTCACCATGGCGATGTGATGGCGCAGATCAGCCAGGACGATGTCGTCCAGCGCAATGCCATCCAGGGTGATCTGCCCCGACAAGGGCTCATAAAAACGCGGAATCAGGCTGACCAGCGTGGTTTTGCCGCTACCGGAAGAGCCTACCAGCGCCACGGTTTCACCCGAGTTCACCTCCAGGCTGACCTGCTGCAACACATCGCGTTCGGCATTCGGATAGCGGAAGGACACCTTGTCAAAACGCAGGCGCCCCTGAGTTTGCGGTAGACGGCGGGTGCCATGATCCGGCTCGCCCGGTTCGTCCAGGAAAGTGAACACACTTTGCGCCGCCGCCAGGCCGCGCTGCATGGCCTGGGAAATGCCGGTAATCCGCTTCACCGGTGCGAACAGCAGCATCATGGCGGTAAGGAAGGACATGAAGTCACCCGCAGTGAACGAACCATGCTGGGCGCGCAAGGCGGCAAAATACAAAATGGCGGCCAGCGCACAGGCGATCATCAGCTGCGTCACCCCGGTATTGGCCGAACTGGCGGCGCTCTGCTTCACCCCGTTACGACGGATGGCCTGCGCCGCCTCGTTAAAGCGGCTTTCTTCGTATTCTTCGCCACCATAAACCTTGATCACTTTCTGACAATCCACGCCCTCGCCCAGAATCTGGGTCAGGTCTGCCATGTGCTGCTGATTCTCCAGCGCCAGGCCGCGCAGGCGTTTGGCCACCATGCGCATGCACACGGTCACCACCGGCATCACCACCAGGCAGATGATGGTCAGCTGCCAGTCGATATACAGCAGCCAGGCCAGCAGGCTGACCGCAGTCACCCCGTCTTTTACCGTGACGGTGATGACATTGAAGCCCGCCTCGGTCACCTGGTTGACGTCAAAGGAAATACGCGACACCAGACGGCCGGACTGATTGTCGGCGTAATACGGCACCGGCAGACGCAGCATCTTGGCAAACATTTGCTGGCGCAGGGTTTGCACCAGATGCCCGGCCAGCCAGCTGGAGGTGTATTCGTTGATGAAACTGGTGATGCCGCGCACCAGGAATACCCCGACGATGGCCATCGGCACCCAGACAATGGCCTTCGGGTCCTTGTTGACAAAGCCACCGTCAATCAACGGTTTCATCAGGCGGGCAAACGCCGGCTCGGTCAGGGCGGCAATGGTCATGGAGACCAAGGACAGGGCGAAAACCTTCCAGTACTGGGCCAGATAACCCAGCAGGCGGCGGTAGATGGGCCAGCTATGTTTCAAGTTGATAGTCCAATCGGTTCAATGTGATACGGCCAGCAGGCCGGAAAGCCCGCTCAAGGCCATGATCTGCTGCAGATTGCTGTCCGGCGCAAAGCGTTGCCGGACATCAAGCGCACCGGCCGCCGCCATGGCACGCTGCTGCGGCATGGTATCCAGCGCACTGGCAATCGCGTCGGCCCAGGCCTGGGCGTTACCGGCCTCCACCAGGGTGCCGGTCTGGCCATGTGTTACTGTTTCCGGAATGCCGCCGGTATGGCTGGCCAGTACCGGGCAATGCAAGGCCAGCGCTTCGATCTGCGACATGCCCAGCGGCTCGTAAGTGGATGGCATCAGCAGCAGGTCGGCCCGCCGATACAGCGGTGCCACCGGAGAAACCACACCAGCCAGCAGCACACGTTGCTGCAAGCCCAGGCGCTGGATTTCGGCTTCGATATCTGCTCTGGCCACCCCATCACCGGCCACCAGATAGCGCCAGTTTGGATGGCTGTCACGCAAAATGGCCATTGCTTGCAGGATGGTCAGATGCCCCTTTTCGCCACGCAGCATGGCAGCATGCAGCAGCACCGGGCGGTCATCTGCCGCCAGCCAGCTGGCGATATGAGGCGGCACCACCTGATCAACGGCGGCATCCAGCCCGACAAAGTCTATCCCCGGATACACTACGTGGATGCGCTCGGGCCGGATGGCCGGATTTTGCAGCAAGGCATCGCGCAGGTAATGACTGGGCACCATGGTGGCATCCACCAGCCGGTTATACGACCATGCAGACGGCTTGCCCGGCTGATAGGTACGCGAACGCAGCAAGAACGGGCGGCGCCATACCAGGCGCGCGGCGATGGCCAGATTATTGCTGTCATGACCGCTGTGGCAAATGGCCAGGCGTGGCTGATGCTGGCTGATCCAGCGTCGCAAAATGGCAATGGACGGCAGGTGCAGGCTGTTACGGAAACGCACTGGCAACACCGACAGCCCTTGTTGCAAGGCCACCTGCTCCACCCGGCTACCAGGACGGCAGGCCAGCATGGTGCGCAGGCCGTGCGTCTGCATCTGGCGCATTTGCTGCATCAGTTGCAGCTCCTGGCCACCCACATTGTCGGATGACTCGGTAAACAACACCCAGTCAGTCATGATCTATTCCTTCCGCAGCGCCGGCCGTCTGGCTGATCTGCAGCAACTGTTGCAGGGTTTGCCATGCGGCAGTCGCACTGATGGCTTCCATGCACAGGGCACGGCGGCATGCATTGGCACCATTACCAAAACGGCGGAAACAGCGCAAAGCCCAGTCCACGTCGCGATGGTGCACACTGCGCTGGTTACGGCAGGGGAAGATGGCAGGCCCTACCCCCAGGCAGTGATAGTGCGCAAAGAAACGGCTGGTACCAAACAACACCTCGCTGCCCGGGCCAAACAGCATCAGCAATGGCGTGCCGGCTACCTTGGCCAGATGCGCCACCCCGGTATCAGGGCAAACACAGGCACGCGCGCCAGCCAGCAGCTGGCGTAACTGCAACAGGCTCAGACAACCAGCCATGCGTACATCACAGGCCGGCGGGTCGATTTCACGCAGCAGGGCATCCTCGCCCGGCCCGCAAGACCATACCACCGACAGCTGGGCCGCACGAATGGCATCTGCCAGAGCCTGCCAGTGTGCCGCAGGCCAGAAGCGGGTAGCCGAGCTGGCCCCCACATGCAGCACGATGTAGTTATCCGGCAAGTCGGGCAGGCTCTGCGGCGGCATGGGCCAGTCTTCCACGCGGTAGGGACGAGGCTCCGGCCCCTCTATCAAACACGCAGCAGTATCAGTCCACGCTTCAGGCTCTTGCGCATAGGGTACTGCCTCATCCAGCAGCCAGTTCTTGTGGGCGGGTTGTTCACCGGCGAAACCGACAATCCAGCGCGCCCCGATGGCACGGGCCAGATAACTCAGCCGGTTTTCGCCCATCAGCAACACCAGGTCAAAGCGCGGCATGGCAAACAATTGGCATATCGAGGCAAAGTTGCGAATATGCCAGCCAAAGGCCCGCACACCATAAGGTTGACCTGCATACAATGCGACCTGACCGGGTGGGCAGGCCATGACAATATCGGCCAGCGGATATTGTTCGCGCGCCTTCGCCAGCAAGCTGGTCGCCATCAAGGCATCACCCAGCAGGAACTGGTGCAATATCAATACGCGTTGTAGCTGCTCAGGCCTTGGCTTGTGGCGCAACCATTGTCCGGGCAGACGGAGAAGTACACTGCCGAGTATCAACAAGCGGCTTAGTAAACTTTGGCTTTTAATCCTTTTTGGCATGATATGAATTACGATTTGTTCAACTCATGAAAAAGCGCAATCATTTCCATCACCATTTTCTCTTCCGTAAACTTCAAAACCGACTCCCTAACTTCGATACTTAGATCATACCAATGATCTTTTATATCAAGCCATCTTTTCACATTCACCACCCATTGCTCATGATCTGTAACACTGGCAATCCAACCGGTCTTATTTTCCTGCACCAGCTCTGCCCCACCACAACGGTTACTTACAAAAACAGGGAGTCCGCAAGCCATAGCTTCCGCAATAACCAATCCGAATGGCTCATAAACAGATGGTAAAATGAAAGCATCACTCATCCCATAGTAATCGATGACATTTGATTTAGATCCAACAAAATAAACTCTTGCATCAACCCCAAATTTGATAGCAACTTTTCTATACCAGTTAATTTTTTTATCGCTTCCAACAACAATCAATCTAACATCCGGAAATTGAGCAATAAGTTCAATTGCTTGATAAAGACCTTTCCTATTAAATCCAGAACCAACAAAAACCATAACAGGAACATCAGCTGCTATATTTAATTCCGCCCGCATCCTTTCTCTATTTCTGCGAGCATCACGAGGGTTAAAGCGCTGCGTATCGATACCATTATAAATAACATGGCATTTTTCAGAAGGAAGACCAATAAAGTCAATCACATCGCGCCTAACCATTTCAGATATACAAATCACACCTCGAAAGTCTGGATGACTGTACATCCTTCTCTCAACTTGCCGCATATACAGATGGAACGGATTTAAAAAAACAGCTACCCGCGCCTTGAAACCATATTTCTTTTTTCTTGTATCTAGCCATGCAGCGTGAACACCATCGTCTGCACGGTATACATTACATCCTGGTATTCGCTCATGTGAGAGAACTAAATCTGCCCTCATCCGTTGCCACGCTCGTCGTGCAGCGCGGGCAAAGCTCCAGTCACGCCAGATGCTGCCCAAGTAGAAGGGATTGACGCGACACACGGTCACGCCATCCAGTTGTTCCCAATTGCGGTTGATCAGCACCGGCTCCAGTTCATCTTGTAGTTTAAGCTGGCCCAAGATGGCGCTGACAATCCGTTCGGCACCACCGGCCGGATTATATTTCTGCCTCACAATCGCCAGACGGCTCATACGCTTTCTCCCAGTACCACATCCACCGCATCCAGCACTTGTTGCAGGCTGATCAGGTTCAGGCATTCGCTGTTCCAGCCGCCGCCGCAACCGGCATTGCCACAGGGCCGGCAAGCGACCTTGGCGGCCACCACCCGATGCGGCACTTGCCACGGCCCCCACTCGATGTCGCCCGATGGGCCGAACAGTGCCACACAAGGCGTTTTCATCGCCGAGGCGATGTGCATGGGCACCGAATCCACCCCGATATACAGGCGGGCATGGTCGATGGCTGCCGCCAGTTCCTTCAGGGTAAGCTGCCCCGCCAGGCTGGCGACAGGGCTGGTCAGACGCGACTGGATATCACCCAGCATGGCCATTTCATCCGGACTGGGGGCGGCAGTCAGCAGTACCTTGAGTCCGCGTTGCTGCAGGGTGTTGATCAGCGCCGCCATGTTTTCCACCGTCCAGCTTTTGAACAGCCAGCGTGAGGTGGGGTGGACCAGAATGTACTGCCCGGCTTGCAAGCCTTGTTGTTCCAGCTTGGCCGCCAGCGTGGCCTCGGCATTGTGGCCGGGAACCAGAGTCAATGCACGCTGCTCAGCTGAGGGATACACACCAATGCGGCGTAGCGCATCCAGATGGATTTCAATGGTATGGCGGCGGTTGCCCGGCACCTGCAAGTAGCGGTGGGTAAAGCTGTTGCGAAACAGCTTGCCATAGTGGCCATCCGGCCCCACCGACCAGCGCGGTGACAGCAGGCGCACCAGCCAGGCGCCGCGCTTGTGTTCGGTCAGGGTAATCACCAGGTCGTAACGACGCTGGCGCAATTGGGTCAGCAAGCCCAGTTCGGCCTTGCACTGGCCGAACAAGCCCAGCTTTTTCCAGTTGCGATCTATGGTATGCAACTGGCTGATGGCCGGATGCAGGCTGAGCATTTCCTGCGTGTCGCGATAGACCAGTGCATCGATTTCCAGATGCGGAGCCTGCTGCTTCAGCACGGTAAATACCGGAGAAGTCAGCAGGACATCCCCATGATGGCGCAGTTTGATGACCAAGACGCGCCGTACCTGGTTCAGATCGATGGAATCGTTAAGCATAGATAAGGTAAAAAAAGCCGGATCAGGCATCCGGCTCGACATTCAGCAGTTGCAAAAGATCGGCGATTTTATCAGGGTCTTCGGATCGAAGCATGCGCCCCGCAATGGGCGCGATATCGTCCAGATGGGTGTTGAGCACCATGCGTTTCACCGCCAGCAGGCTGGCCGGATGCATGGAGAACCTGCGCAGGCCCATGCCCAGCAGCAGGCGGGTCAGGCGCGGGTCGCCCGCCATTTCGCCGCATACCGACACCGGCACCCCACCCTTGATGCCGGTGCGGATGGTATGCAGGATCAGCTTGAGCACGGCCGGATGCACCGGGTCGTACAGGTGGCTGACCGAATCGTCGTTACGGTCGATAGCCAGGGTGTACTGGATCAGGTCGTTGGTGCCGATGGACAGGAAATCCACATGCTTGATGAAACTGCCCACCACCAGCGCGGCGGAGGGGATTTCAATCATCGCCCCCACTTCCACATGCTCGTCGAAAGGCAGGCCTTCTTCGTGCAGCTCCTGCTTGGCGTAATCCAGCTGGGCAATGGACTGCTTGAGTTCGCCCAGTGAATTGAGCATGGGGAACAGGATCTTGACCTTGCCGTAATGCGAGGCACGCAACAGCGCGCGCAACTGGGCACGGAACATCAAGGGTTCGGCCAGACACAGGCGGATGCCGGTCAGGCCCAGCGCCGGGTTATCGGCCACATCGTGGTTCAGCCACTTGGGATTCTTGTCGGCCCCCAGGTCCATGGTGCGGATGGTGACCGGCAGGCCTTTCATGTCTTCGGCCACCTTGCGGTAAGCCTCGAACTGTTCGTCCTCGGTAGGCAGGGTGTCACGGCCCAGAAACAGGAATTCGCTGCGAAACAGGCCGACGCCCACCGCACCGGACCCCTTCACCACCTCCACATCCTGCGGCAATTCGATATTGGCCAGCAGTTCGATCACCGTGCCATCTTTGGTTTTGGCATCGGATTTGCGGATGGACGACAGCTTGCGCTTGGCATCGCGCCAGGCACGCTGGCGGCGGCGGTATTCGCTGAGCACCAGCTCATCCGGGTTGACGATCAGCACACCCTGCTGACCATCGACGATGATCTGTTCTTCTTCGCGGATCAGCTCGCGTGCGTGGTGCAGCGCAATGACCGAGGGCAGGTCGAGGCTGCGCCCCAGAATGGCGGTATGCGAGGTGGCACCGCCGACGTCGGTGACGAAGGCGGCGAAGTTGGAATCCTTGAAATACACCATGTCGGCCGGCGACAGGTCGTGCGCCACCAGAATGGTATCGTCCAGCAGATCGCCGGGAGCCGGCAATTGCGGGGCGTGGCCGTCCAGGTTCTTGAAAATGCGTTCCACCACCTGCAGCACATCGTTTTTGCGCTCGCGCAGGTAGTCTTCTTCGATGGCGTCGAACTGCTCGACCAGCAGGTCACACTGCAGCTTCAGCGCCCATTCGGCATTGCAGCGCTGCTTTTCAATGATTTCGCGTGGTTCGCGCGAGATGGTGACATCGCCCAGCAGCATGATGTGCAAGGACAGGAAGGCGCCCAGCTCGGCCGGTGCATTTTCCGGGATGCTCCCCCACAGCATTTCCAGCTCTTTGCGCGTGGCGCGCACCGCCTCGTCGAAGCGCGCCATCTCGGCCGGGATGTCTGCGTCCTCCAGGCCGTAATGCGCCACATCGTCCATGCTGCGCGAGATGAGATGGGCCCGGCCAATTGCGATGCCGCCACCAATGGCCACACCATGCAGGGTGATATTCATCGTCCCATCCCCTCCTCAAGCGGGCTGATTCATTCAGCCTCGTCAAACCGGTTGTTGATCAGTGCCACCAGCGCATCCAGCGCTTCCTGTTCATCAGGACCTTCCACATCCAGCTCGATGGTGGAGCCCTTGGCCGCAGCCAGCATCATCACCCCCATGATGCTCTTGCCATTGACGCGGCGGCCATTGCGGGCAATGCCCACATCGCTCTTGAAGCGGCTGGCAAGCTGGGTGAATTTACTCGATGCGCGAGCATGCAGGCCAAGTTTATTGATAATTTGTATTTCAACGCGCAGCATTACCGTCCCCCGGTAGAATATAAAGCACACCTTCCAGCCCGCCGGTAATGGCCTTGCTGACCACGATCTCCAGTGGCTGGCTGCTATAGCTGAGCGCTCGCACCAGCATGGGCAGGCTGACGCCGGCAACGGCCTCGACCTTGCCCGGATTGATCAGCCGGCTGGCGATATTGGATGGCGTGCCGCCATACATATCTGTCAACACCACCACGCCATCGCCCTGTTCCAGGCGTGCCACCAGCGCAGCGGCTTCGACCAGTTTCTGATCCGGATCCTCGGTTTTTTCCACCGCCAGCGTGGCGATATTGTCCGGGTCCCGTCCCAATACGTGCCGGGCGCAGTCCAGTAGACAGGCGCCCAGATTGCCATGTGATATGACTAGTACACCAACCATGCCCGAGTCTTCTTGTCCGTAACGGTTATTGGCACACAGCAGGTTTTATCCCGCTGTACTCATGTCTGCGGCGAATCCGCCATTGTAGCAGGCCCGTTTTCCACCCGCCGGTACCAGGCCAGTTTATCCGCCAGCGTGACCACGCTGCCCACTATGATAAGCGCAGGCGAGGCAACGCCATAGGAAGAAATCAATGCCGGCAGGCTGCTCAGGGTGCCGGTCAGCGTCCGCTGCCGTGCCGTGGTGGCCCATTCGATCACCGCCACCGGGGTATCTGCCGGCTTGCCATGCTGGATGAAGGCGGCACACAGCTCCGCCGCCATGGTCAGCCCCATGTACACCACCACGGTCTGATCCGGGCGGGTGAGTGCCGGCCAGTCCAGATTGATGCTGCCATCTTTCTTGTGGCCGGTGACAAAGGTGACCGACTGGGCATGGTCGCGGTGGGTCAAGGGTATACCGGCATAGCTGGCCGCGCCATTTGCCGAGGTAATGCCCGGTACCACCTCAAACGGAATGCCATGCTCGGCCAGGGTTTCGATTTCCTCGCCGCCGCGGCCGAAGGTAAAGGGATCGCCCCCCTTCAGGCGCAGCACCCGCTTGCCTTCGCTGGCCAATCTTACCATCAGCAGATTGATGTCTTCCTGCGGCAGGCTGTGGTTGGCACGGGCCTTGCCCACATAAATGCGCTCGGCGTCGCGCCGTACCAGCTCCAGCAATTCCCGAGCCACCAGGTTGTCATGCAAGACCACGTCGGCCTGCTGCATCAGGCGCAGTGCGCGGAAGGTGAGCAGGTCCGGATTGCCGGGACCGGCTCCCACCAGGTAGACCGCGCCACTGGGCGTGTCCTGGGTGCTGGCCAGCCGCTTTTCCATTTCCTGACAGGCGGCTTCTTCACGGCCATTCATCACGGCTTCGGCCACCGGGCCTTCCAGCACGGATTCCCAGAAGGCGCGGCGCGCTTCCACATCGCCGAAACGGGCTTTCACCTTGTCGCGAAAGCGCGCGGAAAAGGCGGCCAGCAGGCCGAAACCGGCCGGGATGATGCTTTCCAGCCGGGCACGCACCAGCCGCGCCAGCACCGGGACCGCCCCGCCGGAAGAGACGGCGATCACCAGCGGCGAACGGTCGATGATGGCTGGCGTGATGTAGGTCGACAATTCCGGATCATCCACCACATTCACCGGAATATTGTGAGCCTGGGCTGCGGCGGAAACCTGCTGATTCACCGCGCGCTGGTCGGTGGCGGCCACCACCAGCCGCATGCCGGCAACCTGCTCGGAAGCGAAATACCCTGGCAACCAGTGCAGGCTGCCCTGCTGCGCCATTTCGCCCAGTTCGGCGGTCAGCTCAGGCGCAACCACGGTGATGCGGGCAGCGGCCGCCTTGAGCAGACGAATCTTGCGCAAGGCGACATCGCCTCCCCCCACCACCAGGCAGGGCGCATCCTGCAGCTTCAGAAAAATCGGAAAGTAATCCATGCATCGCTCCACAAGCAATGGCCACAGCATACTTTATTTGTTGCATAAAAACGACGAGCGGCCGGCACTCTGCCTGATTTTCGTCATCACATCTTTGCGGCGAAATGCCATGATGGAATGAAGCACTGCCCACACAGCCGTGCCAAGGGTCGCCGCGGCAGACCGTCTGCGGGCTGCGGCAGGAGCGGTGCAAGGCCAGCGCGGGATGGGCTTGGCCGGTGCGGGCACTCGGCAAGAGATAAACAGCGCAACTTCAGGAAGCGGCGGGTACTCATTGAATATCTTCAGATCGACATGCAGCAGAACAGGCTACGGCACGGTCTTGATACTGGCGCTGGGCAGCCCGCTGGCCTGGGCGGGCGAACTGCCTCACGCCACCTGGGACTGGCCGCTGGCCAGTCTGCTCGGTGCTGCGGCCGGGATCTGGCTGGGCAGCCTGTGGCAGCGACGCCGCCAGGAGCAAGAGCAGGCAGATACCCTGCGCTTTCTGGTGGGACACTCCAGCGCCGCGCTGCTGGCACTGGACGGACAAGGCCAGTTGCAAGCAGCCGGACAGGGCTGCGCCTCCCTCTTCGGGCGGCAACCGCGTAGCCTGGAGGACTGTGGCCTGCCGCCGGCGCTGTGCCAGGCATTGCAACAGCAGACTGCCTTGCTGGCACCTCCGCAGCATGTCGAACTGCAGGATGCACAGGGCCGCACCCGCCAGCTCGGTCTGCAGCACATCGTGCTGCCGGCCGGCAGAGCACCGGGCAACTGGCGACTGCTGCTGTTGCACGATGCCGGCGAGGAAGGCCGCCCGGTGCAACTGGGCAATGCCATCAGCACGGTATTGCAAGGCACGCGCATCGGCCTGTGCGAATTCGACCTGGGCAAACAGCAGGTCAGCTGTTCGCCCGGCTCGCTGCACAAGCTGCTGGGGCTGGATGCGCAGCTGGAAAAAATGAGCCTGGACGACTGGCTGCAGCTGCTGCATCCGGAAGACCGCCCCTTGCTGGAAAACGCCCTGCAGGCAGCCTGCCATCACCCGGCCACCAGCCATAGCCTGGAATGCCGCATGCGGCACGCCGACCAGCATTGGGAATGGCTGGAGCAGAATCTGCAAGCCGATCCGCAAGCGGGCGACGGCGCCATCGTGCTGGCGCTCAATCAGGTCATCACCGCGCGCAAGCTGGCCGAGGCCGCCATGCGGCGGCGCGAACAGGAGTTCCGCACCCTGGTGGAAAACTCCACCGACATCATCGCCCGCTACGATCTGGAACTGCGCTGCCAGTTCATCAATCGCAGCGTCAGCCGTTACTCGCCGCTGATCCGCGATGAGCATATCGGCAAAACCGTGGGCGAAAAGGGCTGGCCGGCCGATGTGGTTGCGCTGTTCGAGTCGCAATGCCGGCAATTGATCGACACCTGGGAGCCACGCTGCTTCGAAATGGAGCTGCTGGCGCATAACCGGCGCTATATTTTCGAAACCCGGCTGTTTCCCGAGTTCGACAGCAATGGCAAGCTCACCAGCATTCTGTCGGTGGACCGGGAAATTACCGACACCCGCCAGGCCAATCGTCTGCTGAGCGAAGAAAATGCGGTGATGGAGATGATCGCCTCCAATCAGCCGCTGCAAGACACGCTGGCGCAGATCTGCACCATGATCGAATCCCAGCTCACCGGCGGCTTGTGTTCGGTGATGCTGCTGACCGAAGATGGCCAGCACCTGCATGTTGCCTCCGGCAACAGCCTGCCAGCAGGCTACAGCGCACATATTGAAGGCATTGCCATCGGCCCCGAGGTCGGCTCCTGCGGCACCGCGGCCTACTGGAAGCGCACCATCATCGTCGAGGACATGGAAAATAGCCCGCTGTGGCAGCCCTATCTGGACTTTGTCCGGCCCTACCGGCTGCGCGCCTGCTGGTCGACGCCACTGTTCAGCAGCACGCGCGAGCTGCTGGGCACCTTTGCCATTTACTACACCGAGCCGCGCACGCCCAACCCCGATGAAATGCGGCTGGTTTATCGCAGCTCACACATCACCGCCATTGCCCTGCAGCGTGACATCCACGAGAAAAAGCTGTTCCAGCTGGCCACCAAGGACGAACTGACCCGGCTGGACAACCGCCGTCACTTTCTGGAGCAGGCCGAGCGTGACATCAAGCGCAGCCAGCGCTACCAGCAGCCGATGGCCGTGCTGATGATGGACCTGGACCATTTCAAGAACATCAACGACCAGTACGGCCATGCCGCCGGTGATCAGGTCATCACCCACTTCGCCACGCTGTGCCGTGAGGTGCTGCGCACCTCGGACCTGACCGGACGACTGGGTGGCGAGGAGTTTGCCGCCCTGCTGCCCAATACCGAAGGCAGCGCTGCGCTGGCGGCGGCCGAACGGATACGCGAGGCGGTCAGCCAGAGCCGGGTCGAAGTCAACGGGCAGCAGATCCACTACACCGTCAGCGTGGGGCTGTCCTTGCTGCGCAGTACGGATCTGCATGTGGATGACCCGCTGAAGCGGGCCGACAAGCTGCTGTATCAGGCCAAACACCTGGGACGCAACCGGGTTTGCCATGACCTGCCGCCGGCGCTGGATTAAAATGGCGCTTTTGTCAGGCAGCCGCCCATCGTGAGTCACTGGCACACCGACTATCTGTCCCACCCGCTCTACCAGCCGCTCTGCGCGCTCATCACCAAGCTGCCTCTGGCCGACTGGCCCGGGCAGGCCGACTACGACCGGCTGCGGCAACTGGCCGCGCCAGCCGGCCTCCCCGCCGGCCTGCGCTTTTGCTGCGACCTGGAGGCAGCCGCCTACTACGAAACCCATATTGCCGACACCGGCGAAGTGCCCACCCGCAGCGGCAACTGGCACGACTGGTTCAATGCCCTGGCCTGGCTGGCCTGGCCCTTGAGCAAGGCCGCGCTGAATGCGCGCCATGTACGCGCCATCCGCCGTGGCGAGATCCAGCGCGGGCCGCGCCGTGATGCCGCCACCTTGCTGGATGAATGCGGGATCATCGTCGCCTGCGCCGAGCCGGCACTGGGGCAGGCGCTGGATGACATGCAATGGCAAACGCTGTTTGTGCAGCGGCGTGACGCCTGGGGGCGGCAGATCAGCGTGCATGCGCTGGGGCATGCACTGTTTGAAACCGGCCTGACACCGCATCTGGGCTGGTGCGGCAAGGCGCTGCTGCTGGCGGTGGAGCCAGACTTCTTCGCCCTGCCCGAGGCCGTGCAGCGCGAGCAACTGGACAGCCGGCTGGCCAGCATGCTGGCCGATGACGACTGGCTGGCCAGCCCGCGCCAGCTATGGCCGCTCCCCTTGCTGGGCATTCCCGGCTGGTGGCCGGATAACGAAAACCCGGCCTTCTACCAGAATACCGACTACTTCCGCCCCAGCCGGCGGGCAAAGTCTTCCAGCGACACACTCTGAAGCCGCTCGGTCACCGTGCCGAGCAGGTTTTCGATGCCCTGCCCCACCTCATCGTCATTGGCCAGGTCGGCGCGGTAGACAAACAGCTGGAACAGCTCGGACAGCGGCACCACCGCCAGCTTTTTCATCAGCACCCAGCCATCGCGCTGGCCTTTCTGCACATAGCCATGCAGCGCCAGCTTGTCCAGCACCAGGCCCAGCTCGTCGTAGCCTATCTTGACCTGTTGGCGCAATTGCACCGGCGTCAGGCTGCAACCCTGCTCCTGCGCCGCATCCAGCATCAGCAACACTTCCACCGCATCCAGAAAACGTCGCCGCGGCTCAAAGCGCCGCCGCCAGGCCCCGCCTTCCCAGTAGGAAAGCGATGCAGTAAACACCGCCCCGGCCAATACCACCATCCACAGGCAATACACCCAGAGCAGGAAAATCGGAATACTGGCAAAGGCTCCGTACACCAGCTGGTAGCTGGCCACCTGACCGATGTAATAGCCAAAACCGAGCTTGGTCAGCTCCAGCAGCAGCGCGGTAATCATCGCCCCCAGCACCGCATGCCGGATGGGCACAAAGCGGTTGGGCACAATCCGGTACAGCAGCGACAGCACGATGCCGGTCAGCAGGATGGTGCCACCCGCCTCCACCGCACTGGCCAGCAAGGGCATGGTTTTTTCGAAACGGGTGAACTTGAGCAGCCAGCGCCAGGACAGCAGGCCACCGCCCAGCACCAGCGGCCCCAGCGTCAGCACCGTCCAGTACACCATGCTCTGCTGCAGCCAGGGCCGGCCGCGGCGCACGCTCCAGATGGCATTGAAGGTGCGCTCGATGGTGGACATCAGCATCAGCGCCGTCACCCCCAGCATGATGATGCCGGCGGCAGTGAGCTTTTCCGCATTGTCGGCAAACTGGCGCATATAGACGGAAATCACCTTGCCGGCGAATTCCGGCACCAGCGTCGACAACAGCAATACCTTGAAGCGCGTGCTGTAGTCGGAAAACACCGGAAAGGCGGAAATCACCGTCAGGGCAATGGTGAACAGCGGCACCAGTGCCAGCAGGGTGGTGAAGGTCAGGCTGCCGGCAACCTGCAGCACGCGCAGGCTGCTCATGCGGCGGATCAGGAAGCCGGAAAAACCGATTTGCGTTGCATACTTGGTAGGCAGTTTCATGAGGCGCAAGGTAATTCAGCCACCGCCGGCTGGCAAGCGGCAAGCTTGTGGTGCCACCCGCGCGCAGGCCAGACCGCGCGGCGGCTTTACGTTTGGCACACGGTCTTCATACAAATTAACAGATGGAAACTGGTATCATGCTGCCAGTTCACCCTGGTTGCCGCCATCCCTCGCTGTGGCGGCCCTTCCTCTGGATATCGCCGTGCAAGACATCCTCGTACTCTATTACAGCCAGCATGGTGCCACCGCCGAACTGGCCCGGCTGATTGCCCGTGGCATCGAAAGCGTGCCCGGCTGCCAGGCACGGCTGCGCACCGTGCCCAAGGTTTCCACCGTCTGCGAAGCCAGCGCACCGGCCATCCCGGCCAGCGGCGCACCCTATGTGGAAAAAAGCGATCTGGCCGAGTGCATAGCCCTGGCGCTGGGCAGCCCCACCCGTTTTGGCAATATGGCCGCCGCCATGAAGTACTTCATCGACAGCACCAGCGGGGAATGGATGGCCGGCGCACTGGCCGGCAAGCCGGCCTGCGTGTTCACCAGCTCCTCGTCCATGCATGGCGGGCAGGAATCCACCCTGCTGAGCATGATGCTGCCGCTGCTGCACCACGGCATGCTGCTGGTCGGCCTGCCCTATTCCGAGCCACAACTGGCCGCCACCCAGAGCGGCGGCACCCCCTATGGCGTCAGCCATGTGGCTGGGGTGCAGAATGACCGCCCGCTGTCGGCCGACGAAAGCAAGCTGGCCTTTGCCCAGGGCAAGCGGCTGGCGGAAGCCGCCTTGCGGCTGCAGCAACCGCTGTAATACAGGGCGGGCGCGCTGGCCTGGCCGCGCACTCGCTGATTTTCTACCTCTTGCGCAGCACGGATTGCTGCGCCGGGAACAAGCTTTATGTGTGGAATTGCCGGTTTCTTTTCCCGGACCCCCGTTGCCGCGGCAACGGCCGATGCCATGTTGCTGGAACTGGCCCGGCGCGGGCCGGATGCCGCTCATCAGTTGCGGCTGGACCAGCACGGTCAGCGCGCCGCGGATGCCTTCAGCCAGGCTTACCGCCAGGGTGACAGCGCACTGGCCGAGCAGGTGCTGCAATTGCTGATTCTGGATGAAAGCCTGCAGCAGCTGGACGCGCTGCGTCGCGCCCTGCCCTAGCCGCCGGAGATCACCGAGTCATGTTCATCCGGCAGCGGCGCATAAAAGCTGCTGGGTGATACGCCCAGCTCGCGCTTGAACATGGTGGCAAAGGCACTGGGGCTGGCATAGCCCAGGTCCAGTGCCACTTCCAGCACGCTGGCCCCGCAGGCCAGCTTTTCCAGTGCGGCAATCAGCCGGGCCTGCCGCCGCCACTGCCCCAGCGACAGGCCGGTTTCGCGACTGAAACGCCGCTGCAGCGTGCGCGCATCCATGGCCAGTTGCGCGGCCCACTCCTCCACCGAACGCGCATCACCCGGATCGGCCTGCAAGGCAGCACACAGGCCTTGCAGGGCCGCACTGTGCGGCCGTGGCAAGGACAGCGCCAGCGTGGGCAGGCTGCGGATTTCATCCAGTAGCAGTTTCATCAGCCGCTCATCGCGCGAATCGGCCGCATACGGCACAGCGATATCCATGGCCGCCAGAATCAGCTCGCGCAACAAGGGCGAAATGGCCAGCACCCGGCATTCCTGCGGCAGCCCGTCCAGGCTGTCTTCCCGCACATACACCGTGCGCATGCGCACCGCGCTGATCATCCGCACCTGGTGCCAGGTGGCAATCGGCAGCCAGATGCCACGGGTAGGCGGCACGATCCACTGCCCCAGTGCGGTGCTCACCACCATCACCCCTTCCACCGCATACAAGAGCTGGGCGGTGGGATGGGCATGCCGCGGGGTGCTTTCTCCGGCCGGATAATCGCGCGCCTTGGCCACCACCGGCGCAATACCAGTGTCGTACTGGTGCAGATGCTGATAATCAGTCATGACTGTCATTTTCTCGCAGATAATTGCCCTTCATGCGCAGGACGGGCAGGACACCCCTTGATAGCATGATGAACCCACCACCACAAGACGACATCATCATGACAAGCGCCAGCCAGAGCATGGCACCGCCGCAGGACACCCGCTTCCGGGTATTGGGTGCCATCAGCTTTACCCATTTCCTCAACGACATGTTGCAGTCGCTGATTCTGGCCATCTACCCCGTGCTCAAGGGTGGCTTTCACCTGAGCTTTGCCCAGATCGGCCTGATGACCCTGGTTTACCAGTGCACCGCCTCGCTGCTGCAGCCGCTGGTCGGCATCTATACCGACAAGCGCCCACTACCCTACTCGCTGGTTTTCGGCATGGGCTCCACGCTGTGCGGCCTGTTGCTGCTGTCCGTGGCAGCCAGCTATCCGGTGCTGCTGATCGCCGCCGCACTGGTGGGCACCGGCTCGTCCATCTTCCACCCGGAATCCTCGCGCGTGGCGCGCATGGCCTCCGGCGGCCGTCATGGTCTGGCGCAGTCGCTGTTTCAAGTAGGGGGCAATACCGGCTCTGCCACCGGCCCCTTGCTGGCGGCGCTGGTGGTGTTTCCCTACGGCCAGCCCAGCCTGGCCTGGTTCTCGCTGGCCGCCCTCTTGGGCATGCTGGTGCTGTGGCGCATCGGCGTCTGGTATAGCCACCAGCAACGCACGGCCAAGGCGCACAAGGCCATTGTGCCCACCGGCCTGTCACCGCAGCGTACGGCGTTCACGCTGGGGGTGCTGGTGCTGTTGGTGTTCTCCAAGTATTTCTATCTCACCAGCATCACCAGCTATTTCACCTTTTACCTGATGCAGCACTTCGGGCTGGGTATTCAGGCGGCACAGCTGCATTTGTTCATCTTCCTGTTTGCCGTGGCCGCCGGCACGGTGCTGGGCGGGCCGATTGGCGATGCCATCGGCCGCAAGCGGGTGATCTGGTTTTCGATTCTGGGCGTGGCACCGTTTACCCTGGCCTTGCCGCATGTGGACCTGTTCTGGACCAGCGTGCTGTCCTTCATCATCGGCTTCATTCTGGCCTCGGCCTTCTCCGCCATCCTGGTGTATGCGCAGGAGCTGGTGCCGGGCAAGGTGGGCATGGTGTCCGGGCTGTTCTTCGGCTTTGCCTTCGGCATTGGCGGTATCGGTGCGGCGGTGCTGGGCAAGGTGGCCGACCATTACGGCATCGAAACCGTCTACCAGCTGTGCGCTTTCCTGCCCTTGCTGGGAGTGATTACCGTGCTGCTGCCCGACCTGCACCGTAAAAAAGCCTGAGTCACGCGGCACCTTGACAAACAACCCTCTCGCTTTCTGAAAGGAAAGCAAGGCTCCTTTCTTCAATTGGCAAGGCCAGGACGGGGGAAAGGCGAATAGATGGGAAGGCTGCGGAATCAGTGACTTAATCGAAAGGCCCGGCTTTGCCGGGTCCAGTACAATGGCTCCAAATAACTTTGTCAGCAGCCTGAAAACCGGCCATCACGGCCGGTTTTTTCATGGTGCGGGCGGGGTGGGGACCGCAGGGATGGGGGCGGCTGCCAGCGGCTGGCAATCGCGCGCCAGCGTACGCCCGCCGCGGGTGAGCAAGACCGACTGCTCGCCCTTGTTCCACCACACCAGCAGCTGGCTGGCATAACGCACGCCGCTGGCACTGCTGACCCGCACCAGCCGGTAGTGCTGCCCCTGCCAGAGAATGCGGATGGGCAGCACATCGGCCACTTCCGGCTGCGGATATTCCACGCTGAGCAGGCGATGGGCCGCGCATTGGTAATCCACCCGCTGCATGGCCGGTACGGCCTCGCCGGAGACCGCCTCGCCAGCCTTCTCCAGCAGCAGGGGCTGCGGTTCGGCCAGCAGCGGCAAGGGTAGCAGGCAGGCCAGCAATACAGGCAACAGCTTCATGACGTTTCCTTGTCGATGGTGTCCCCATGCCACGGGGCCACCTTCAGCAACAACAACATGCCGGGCAAGGCCAGTACCGCGCACAGCAGGAAAAACCCGCCCCAGCCCACGGCATCCACAATATAGCCGGTGGCGGCATTGGCAAAGGTGCGCGGCACCGCTGACAAGCTGGTAAACAGGGCAAACTGGGTGGCGGTATAGGCCGGATGGGTGGTGCGGGCGATAAAGGCGACAAAGGCTGCCGTCCCCAGGCCGACGCCCAGCGCCTCGAAACCGATCACCAGGGCCAACTGGCCTAACTGGACAGGACCAACCTGCTGAAAATGGCCATAGCTGGCCAGCCAGGCGAAGCCCAGTATCGACAGCAGCTGCACCACGCCAAACAGCCATAGCGCACGGTTGATGCCCAGCTTGAGCATCCACACCCCGCCCAGCAGGCCGCCGATGACCGCCGGCCACAGTCCGGCGTTCTTGGCCACCAGGCCGATCTGCGACTTGGCAAAGCCCATGTCCAGGTAAAACGGCGTGGCCAGCGCGGTGGCCATGCTGTCACCCAGCTTGTACAGGAAGATGAAGCCCAGAATGGTGGCGGCAGCCTGCCAGCCCTGGCGCTGGATGAATTCGTGAAACGGCTCCACCACCGCCTCGCGCAGGGTCTTGGGTGGTGCTGCCGCCAGCTTGGGCTCGGACACCAGCAGGGTCATCAGCACCCCGGGCAGCATGAACAGCGCGGTGATGATGAAGACATTGGCCCAACTGGTGTGATCAGCCAGAATCAGCGACAAAGAGCCCGGCACCAGGCCGGCCAGCCGATAGGCATTGATATGGATGGCATTGCCCAGCCCCAGCTCGGCCTCGTCCAGCAGCTCGCGGCGGTAGGCATCCAGCACGATGTCCTGGCTGGCGGAGAAAAAGGCCACCACTGCCGCCAGCATGGCGATCTGCTGTAGTTGCAGCCGTGGATCGAACAGACCGAACAGGGCCATGCTGATGAGCAGGGCCAGCTGGCTGAGCAGCATCCAGCCGCGCCGTCGCCCCAGCAGCGGCGGCACGAAACGATCCAGCAGCGGCGACCACAGGAATTTCCAGGTATAGGGCAGGCCGATCAGGGCAAACAGGCCGATGGCCTTGAGATTGACACCTTCGCTGCGCAGCCAGGCTGGCAACAGGTTGATCAGCAGATACAGCGGCAAACCGGAAGCAAAGCCGGTGAACACGCAAATCAGCATGCGGCGCGACAGGATGGCCTCGCGCCAGTGCAGGGGAGCTTGTTTCATGAATCCTTGTGGCCGGGGCCAGCAATGCAAAAAGGCGACCGTAGCCGCCTTTGTGGGTCATCGGTACTCAGCCGGGCTGGCGGGCTACACGGTAGAACGCCAGGCTGCCGCGCAGATTGGGCAGGAAATGAATGCGCTTTGCCTCGTTCATCACCACCCGCTCCAGCACGCGGATGCCATTCTTGGCACACAGCGCCTCGAAGTCGCCCAGCATGCACCAGTGGATGTTCGGCGTGTTGTACCACTCGTAGGGAATGGTTTCCGATACCGGCATATGGCCTTGCAGAATCTGCCAGCGGTTTTCCCAGTAGCCGAAATTGGGGAAGGTGACGATGGCCTCGCGGCCGACGCGCAGCATTTCCACCAGAATCTGCTCGGTATTGTGCATGGCCTGGATGGTCTGCGACAACACCACATGGTCGAAGCGCTGGTCTTCGAACTCGGCCAGACCGGTTTCCAGGTTGCCCTGGATGGCGTTGACGCCCGCTTCCACGCAGCGCACCACATTGTTGACGTCAAAGTCCACGCCATAGCCACGCACCGCCTTGTGGCGGTTCAGCCAGGACAGCAGCGCACCATCGCCGCAGCCCAGGTCCAGCACGCGGCTGGAGGGGGCCACCCAGTCGGCAATCAGTTGCAGGTCGGCCCGCAAGGTTTGGTTTGCGCTCATGCGTTCACCTCCTCGGCCACGCGGTTGAGATAGGCGCGCATCAGCTTGACATAGGGTTCGTCCAGCATCAGGAAGGCATCATGGCCGTGCACCGATTCGATTTCGCCGTACACCACTTCCTTGTCCGCCGCCACCAGCGCCTTGACGATTTCGCGCGAGCGCTCTGGCGAAAAGCGCCAGTCCGAGGTAAAACTGGCCACCATGAAGCGGGCGCTGGCTTTACGCAGCGCCGCCACCAGGTCGTCGTTCAGGTCCTTGGCCGGGTCGAAGTAATCCAGCGCCTTGGTCATCAGCAGATAGGTATTGGCATCGAAGTAATCTGAAAACTTGTCGCCCTGGTAGCGCAGGTAGGATTCGATCTCGAATTCCACCTCGAAACCAAACTGGTAATCCCCGCTTTTCAGCATGCGGCCGAATTTCTCGCCCATGCCGTCGTCGGACAGATAGGTGATATGCCCCAGCATGCGCGCCAGCCGCAGGCCACGGCGCGGAATGGCATGCTGGGCGTAGAAGTCGCCGCCATGGAAATCGGGGTCGGTGAGAATGGCCTGACGGGCGACATCATTGAAGGCAATGTTCTGTGCCGACAGCTTGGGCGCCGAGGCAATCACCAGCGCATGCGCCACCCGCTCCGGGTAGTCGATGCTCCACTGCAGGGCCTGCATGCCGCCCAGGCTGCCGCCAATCACCGCCGCCCAGCGGTCTATGCCCAGCCGGTCGGCCAGCCGCGCTTGCGAGCGCACCCAGTCCGGCACCGTCACCACCGGAAAGGAAGACCCCCAGGGCTGGCCGGTGGCCGGATTGATGGAGGACGGGCCGGTACTGCCGTGGCAGCCGCCCAGATTGTTCAGCCCCACCACAAAAAAACGGTCGGTATCGATGGGCTTGCCGGGCCCCACCATATTGTCCCACCAGCCGGCGGCCTTATCATCGGCAGCATAGCGCCCCGCCACATGGTGGTGGCCGGACAGCGCATGGCAGATCAGGATGGCATTGCTGCGCGCGGCATTGAGCGTGCCATAGGTTTCAAAACACAGTTGGTAGGCAGGCAGCACGGCAGCGCTGGCCAGATGCAGCGGGGTATCGAACTCCGCGATCTGTGCCTTTACGATGCCGACAGACCTTGTCAGATCAGACATAACAAAAAAGGCCTCTATTGATTATTGCCCCGCCGGCGGCCTTGCTGGCCATTCTCGCTGCGGAGCCTCCTGTAGGCTACGGCTGCTATCATCGCCTGTCTGGCCGATTATATCCATAGCCTTGCTTGCTACCGTACCGCCGGCACCGCATAATCGGCCCGGTTTTCTTCTCTCCGTCCCCGCCATGATCGGTCGCCTGTTCCGCCTGTTGCTGCTGTTTGCCGTGCTGTATGCCATCGCACGCTGGCTGCTGGACCGGCGTCAGCGGGCAAGCCTGCGCGAATTCATCAGCACCCTGGCCACCGCCCTGCTGGCCGCCTCGGCCATCTTCGTGCTGCTGTACTGGCTGGGCTTTCATCAGCTCTAGCCCGGCCGGGCAAGGCACGGTGTCGTTCGCATACCGCCCGGCAGCGACTCACCCGATAGCCTGGCAGCCCAGGCGCAAGGCAGGCTCAGGCAAACAATCCGCAGGATATTCAAGGCTGGATGCGGGAGGCACCAGGCCGCAGCAGGCTTGCTGCAAATGGCTGCAGTGCATGCGCAGCACGGTCAGACCGCCAGGGCGGGAAGAGGTGGAAGCACAACCAGTGGGGGCTACACCGCCGGACAGCGGCAGGGCACCGTCAGGCACAGGCAGATATAGCTTAGTGGACAGACCTTGCGCAATCCGGTGTCTTGTCAGTGCGGTCCCGGCTCCGTGCGCAAGCTAGCAGGAGTGTGTTACTGGTACTGAACCGTGTAGTAGACGCTGGCGGTCACCGTGCCCGCCACGGCCACACCCGTGGCATAGTATTTCGCCTGATAGCGTAAGGTGGCCGTGCCACTGCTGATCGGAAATGCCGCGCCGCTACTGCCAAACGCACCACTTCCCTGGCCGACGGCGATGGGGGTGGTGGACGAGAGGTTATACAAGGCGACATCGACATTCCTGGCTGTGCCGGTATTGATCAGGCGCCCGGCGGCATTGACATTGCTGTCGTATTCAAACCAGATGGCCGCCTGGGTGGAGGCACCGCTGCATGCGGTCAGCGAAATGGAAAAATCCGTGGTACCGGCGGTGGCGGCGGCGACAGCCAGCGCTTTGGTCGACACCGTGGGCAGGGTGATGCTGCCGCTGCTGGAACCCCCGGCCACGCTGATGGTGCAGCTTTCTGCAGAAACATTGCCATTGATGGTGAGAGTCCCATCGTAAGCATACGCTTGTGAAACAAGCCCAGCCAAAGCCGTACCGAGAATAATCAATGACCTGTGCATTTTGCCGCTCCCTGAATATTTGATTCATCGCTTAACAAGAAAAGTCACTCTTTTTTATTGCTTGTGTTACGACTGAAGCCATTGGCTTCAAGTGACTGTTTTCTATATAGGAAATAATTTGATCTATGTAAAACTACTTAGAAATTTTTCTGCAAAAAACTTCTGCGGCAATGGCTGGCTGCAGCTTGGCCATTCCCGCCCGGCAGGCCGCGCTGGCAACCGTCCACGCCCCCCGAACCCCCCCTCCTTCAGCCCATGCCGCGGCTTGCTCGGCCGTGTACATAAAAATTAGCCATTGGCTATCAGATCAGCCTGAACAATCGTAAAGTTTGCATGTCAGATTCCGCTTGTTGCTGCGACAAAGAAACACAGCACCGGAGAAACCATCATGCTCATCAAGAAACCCGCAGATATCCAGCCGTCGGAAATCACTCCCGAAGGCGTGTACTTCAACCGCCGCCAGTTCATGCTGGGCAGTGCCGGGCTGTTGCTGTCCGGTGAAACCCTGGCCGCACTGGCGGGCAAGAAAAGCCCGCTGTCCAGCGCGGACAAACCCAACAGCCTGAAAGACATCAGCAGCTACAACAACTACTACGAGTTCGGCACCGACAAGAGCGAACCGGCCCTGTATGCCGGCAGCCTGAAAACCCGGCCGTGGAATGTGGTGGTGGATGGTGAAGTGGGCAAGGTGCGCAGCTTTGGCATCGAGGAACTGCTGAAACAGCCGCTGGAAGAACGCATCTACCGCCTGCGCTGCGTGGAAGGCTGGAGCATGGTGATTCCGTGGATAGGCTTTCCGCTGGCCAGCCTGCTTAAACAGGTGGCCCCCACTTCGCGTGCCAAATACGTGGCCTTTGAAACCCTGCAACGCCCGTCCGAGATGCCCGGCCAGCGCAGCCGGGTGCTGGACTGGCCTTACCGCGAGGGTCTGCGCATGGATGAAGCCATGCACCCGCTCACCATTCTGGCGGTCGGCCTGTACAACGATGTGCTGCCCAATCAGAACGGCGCGCCGATCCGGCTGGTGGTGCCGTGGAAATACGGTTTCAAGAGCATCAAGTCCATTGTGCGCATTCATTTGCAGGAGCAAATGCCGGCCACCAGCTGGAATATGGCCAATGCCCATGAGTACGGCTTCTATTCCAATGTGAACCCGGAGGTGGACCACCCGCGCTGGAGCCAGGCCAGCGAGCGGCGCATCGGCGAATTCCTCAAGCGCAAGACGTTGATGTTCAATGGCTATGGCGATCAGGTGGCCAGCCTGTATCGCGGCATGGACCTGCGGCGGAATTTCTGACATGACCACCCTGCGCATGAAAAACCCTGCCGCCAGCCGCCAGCCATCCCGTTTCAACTGGCTGAAGATTTCGGTGTTTATGCTCTGCCTGCTGCCACTGGCCCGTGCGGCGTGGATTGTGCTGTCCGGCATGGCGGTCAACCCGGTGGAGTTCATCACCCGTTCCACCGGCACCTGGACGCTGAGCTTTTTGCTGATCACCCTGGCCATCAGCCCGCTGCGCCAGCTGTCCGGCTGGAGCTGGCCGCTGCGCCTGCGCCGCATGCTGGGCCTGTATGCCTTCTTTTACGGCTGCCTGCACTTCACCACCTATGTGTGGCTAGACCAGTTTTTTGACTGGCCGGGCATGCTGCACGACATCGCCAAGCGGCCCTTCATCACCGTGGGCTTTGCCGCCATGCTGCTGATGACGCCGCTGGCCATCACCTCGACCCAGGGCTGGATGAAACGGCTGAAACGCAACTGGGGGCGGCTGCACCGCCTGGTTTACCCGGTGGCGCTACTGGGCGTGCTGCACTACTGGTGGCTGGTGAAAAAGGACCTGACCCAGCCCATGCTGTACGCCAGCGTGCTGGCGGTGCTGCTGGGCTGGCGGCTGCTACGCAAGCTGCGCCAGCGGTCTAGCTGACCCGCTCCAGCACCACGGCAATGCCCTGCCCCACGCCAATACACATGGTGCACAGGGCATAGCGGCCTTGGCGGCGTTGCAGCTCGTAACTGGCGGTGGCCAGCAGCCGCGCACCACTCATGCCCAGCGGATGGCCCATGGCAATCGCCCCGCCATTGGGGTTGATATGCCCGGCGTCCTCCGGCAGACCCAGCTCGCGCAGCACCGCCAGCGCCTGGGCGGCAAAAGCCTCGTTGATTTCAATCACCTCCATTTGTTCCAGTTGCAGGCCCAGCCGCTGCAATAGCTTGCGGCTGGCGGGCACCGGGCCCATGCCCATCAGCCGTGGCTCCACCCCGGCGCAGGCCATGCCCAGCACGCGGGACAAGGGGCGCAAGCCGTGTTGCTGCACTGCGCGTGCCGAGGCCAATAGCAAGGCGCAGGCTCCGTCGTTTACCCCGGAGGCATTGCCCGCCGTTACCGACAGCGCCTTGCCATTGATGCCGGACAGCCTGGCCAGCCCTTCCAGCGTTACATCGGGGCGCGGATGTTCGTCGCAGACGAAAATCCGCTCCGGCTGACGCGGCGGCTGCAAGCTCACCGGGATGATTTCCAGCTCAAAGCGGCCCTGTTGCTGTGCGGCGTGCCAGCGTTGCTGCGACTGCAGGGCAAAGCAGTCCTGATCGGCACGGCTGATGCCAAAGGCGGCGGCGACGTTGTCCGCCGTCTGCGGCATGGAATCCGTACCAAACTGCTGTGCCAGCAAGGGATTGATAAAGCGCCAGCCAATGGTGGTATCGAACAGCGTCTGGCTGCGGTCAAACGCCTGGCCAGCCTTGCCCAGCACCAGGGGCGCACGCGACATGCTCTCCACCCCGCCCGCCAGCAGCATATCTGCCTCGCCCAGTGCGATGCAGCGGGCGGCACTGCCCACCGCATCCATGCCGGAACCGCACAGCCGGTTCAGCGTCACCCCGGCCGTGCTGATGGGCAGGCCCGCCAGCAAACCGGCCATGCGCGCCACATTGCGGTTGTCCTCCCCGGCCTGGTTGGCACAACCCAGCCAGATGTCATCCAGGGCCGCCCAGTCCAGTTCCGGGTGGCGCGCCCGCAGCGCCCGCAAGGGCAGGGCCGCCAGATCATCACAGCGAATGGTGGACAGGCTGCCGCCATAGCGGCCAATCGGGGTACGTACCGCGTCACAAATAAAAGCGTCTTGCATTACAGCTCCTTGGCATCGATACAGGCAGGGGAAGCATCGGCAGCACGCTGCTGCAACCAGCCTGAGACACGGTAATGGCCATCGCCGTGGTAATCCGCCAGATGGCGCAGCACCCGAACCAGCCAGCCATAGCCCAGACGCTGCCCCCAGGCCAGCGGCCCTTGCGGATAGTTCAGCCCCAGGCACATGGCGCGGTCGATATCCGCCGCACTGGCCAGCCCTTGTTGCAGCACCTCGGCCGCCTCGTTCACCAGCATCGCCACCGTGCACAGCACCGGCAGCCCTGCCCCATCCGGCAAATGGCACAGGCGGATGCCTGCCGCGTTCAATACCGCCTCCAGCCCTTGTCGGTCCGCTGCGGATAACTGCGGGCTGGACTGGGCGGCCAACAGGCTGACTTGCTGATAATCGCAGGCCTGATCCAGCAGCAGGCAAGGCTGCTGAAGCGCCTGTTCGCGCTGTGCCGCCGGGCGGCCATCGCTTAAATGGACCTGCGCGCCCCCCACCCGTAACAGCCAGTCCGCGGCCGCATCGTGACTGCCCGCCAGCTGCACCCCGGCTTGCTGCAGCCGCTGTGCCAGCACGGCGGCCACCGGCTGCGCCAGGTTGACGCTGACCTGGCGCCAGTCCGGCTGCTGCGCCGGCAAGGGTTCCAGTGCGGCAGGTGCGGCTTGCGGATACTGGTAATACCCGCGGCCGCTTTTGCGCCCCAGCCAGCCCGCCGCCACCATTTCCTGCTGAATCCACAGCGGGGTGTAGCGCGGGTCGTAGCACATGGCCTGCCAGATGGAGCGGTGCACCGCCAGGTTCACATCCAGGCCAATCAGGTCCATCAGGGCAAACGGCCCCATGCGGAAGCCGCCCGCATGCTGCAACAGGCTGTCCAGCGTGGCGCAATCAGCCAGCCCCTGTTGCAGGCAGCGCAGGCTTTCCAAATAGAAGGGTCGGGCAATGCGATTGACGATAAAGCCCGGGCTGGAACGCACCTGCACCGTCTCCTTGCCCCAGGCACGCGCGGTGGCGCTCACCTGCGCCAGCAGGTCGGCATCGGTGGCCAGGCCACGCACCATTTCCACCAGCCGCATGGCCGGTGCCGGATTGAAGAAATGCATGCCCACCAGCCGCTGTGGCGCGGCCATGCCGGCGGCAATGGCGGTGATGGACAGCGAGGAGGTATTGCTGGCCAGCAGGCAATCGCTGGCGACCAGCTGTTCCAGCTGGCCAAACAGCGCCTGCTTGGCGGCCAGATCTTCGGCAATGGCCTCGATCACCAGACCTGCCCGCGCCAGCTGCGACAGGTGCTCGGCCCGGGACAGCCGCCCGCATAGCCGGTCCAGCTGCGCCGCCGATAATTTGCCCTGCCCGACCTGGTGCTGCCAGTGTTGGCGGATGGCCGCCAGTGCCTGGATGCTGGCAGGGCCGTTGACATCGTACAAACACACCGGATGGCCGGCGGCAGCTGCGACCATGGCAATGCCACGGCCCATCACGCCACTGCCGATGATGGCCACCTGGCGATCTACGGAAAGGGCTTGTTGCATGGTTTCTCTCTTTCGTGAACAGGCGGGATCAACATCCCTGCCACTGCGGTGAGCGTTTTTCCAGAAAGGCGCGGATGCCTTCCTGCCGGTCCTGGCTGGCGGCCAGGGTGACAAAGTGGGCACGCTCCAGCGCCAGCCCGGCAGACAGGCCGGTTTCCTGTGCCGCCAGCAGCGCCGCCTTGGCCAGGCGCAAGGCCAGCGGGGCCTGACCGGCAATGCGCTGCGCCAGCTGCTGTGCCTTGAACAGGCATTCGGCATCCGGCCATACCTCGGCCACCAGCCCGGCCTGCCGCGCTTCTTGTGCGCCGATAAAGTCGCCGCCAAGCACCATCTTCATCGCCAGCGATTTGCCCACCGCGCGCAGCAGGCGCTGGGTACCGCCAGCACCGGGCATGATGCCCAGCCGGATTTCCGGCTGGCCGAAGCAGGCCGACTCACCGGCAATGATGATGTCGGCGTGCATGGCCAGCTCGCAGCCGCCACCCAGGGCATAGCCACACACCGCCGCCAGCAAGGGCTTGGGAAAGCGGGCAATGGTGGCAAACAGCTGTGGGCGTTGGTCGCACAGCATGGCGGGCAGGTCCTTGTCCGCCATTTCCGCCAGATCGGCCCCGGCGGCAAACACCTTGTCGCCACCGGTCAGCACCACCACGGCCACGGCGCTGTCCTGTTCGGCCCGCGCCAGCACCGCCACCAAGGCGGCCAGCAGCGGGGTAGACAGGGCATTGCGGACGGCGGGGCGGTGCAAGGTCAGGGTCAACACGCCATCAAACGGCCCGGCGCACTGTAATAAATCGGGGATATCGGCATAGGGCATGCTTGGCTCTCCAGCAGAAAAGATTGATCAATGCGCCTGCCTGACCACCGGGGGCGCGGTCGGAGCCACCTGTCCGGCGGCCAGCTGGACGTCCTGTTGCGGGATGCGCTTGAGCAGCCACAGCGTGCTGAACAGCGACACCAGTGCATAACAGGCCGAAATGGCGGCTACCCAGCTGATGCCACCGGTGGCATTGAGCAGCCATTGCGCCAGTACCGGGGTGCCACCACCGATCAGCAAGGAACACAGCTGATAGGAAAACGACATGCCGGTGTAGCGCAGTTGCACCGGGAAAGCCTGGGCCAGCAGGCCGCCAATGGCGCCGTAGAACATGGAGTGCGGAATGGTGGCCAGACACATGGCGACCATGGCCAGCCAGTAGCTGCCGGTGGCGATGGCCCAGAACATCAGCGGCATCAGCAGAAACTCCGGCAGCAATATCCACAGAATGGCCTTGACCTTGTCGAAGCGGGACACCAGCACGGCACCAAACGGCTGCACCACAAACTGCACCACCAGGGCTGCCAGGATGATCTGCAAAAAGCTTTCCCGGCTATAGCCCAGTGCGCTGGTGGCCCAGGACAGGGCAAAGGTGGTTTTCAGATAGGTCACATGGATGACGGTAGGCACCAGCATGGCCATCCACACCAGCATGCCGTGCTGACGGATCACGCTCAGCAGCGGCAGCCGCTCCACCTTTTTCTCGGCAATGACTTGCTGCATGGCGGCGGATTCGCTCAGTTGCAGGCGGATGAACAGCCCCACCAGCACCAGCAAGGCCGATAGCAAAAAGGGAATGCGCCAGCCCCACAGTACAAAGTCCGGCAGCGGCATGCTGCTGAGCAGGAAAAACACCAGCGTGGCCAGCAGATTGCCCGCTGGTGAACCTTGCTGGGCAAAGGCGGCATACAGGATGCCCTTGTTTTTGGGCGCATTTTCACTGGCAATCAGCACCGCCCCGCCCCACTCGCCGCCCACCGCAATCCCCTGCACGATGCGCAGCAGCACCAGCCCTATCGGGGCCAATACGCCAATGCTCTGGTAGGAGGGCAACAGGCCGATGCCCAGCGTGGACAGGCCCATCAGCATCAGGGTGATCACCAGCGTGGTCTTGCGGCCGATGCGGTCGCCAAAATGGCCAAAAATGATGCCGCCCAAGGGCCGGGCGATAAAACCGGCCCACAGGGTGACAAAGGACAGCAGCGTGGCCACGCCGGGGTCGAGCGAGGCGGGAAAGAACACCTTGCCGAACACCAGTGCAGCGGCCAGTCCATAGATATAAAAGTCGTACCACTCGATGGTGGTGCCGACAAAGGCGGCGATGGCGGCCCGCATCGGTTTTTTCTTGTTGTCCGCCTGGGTATGCGTGTGAGGCATGGAAAGTCTCTCCAGAAAATGGCACGGCCCCGCCGGCGCCACAGAGCGCGGTGGCGGGTAGCACACAGGGTGGTTTCAGCGCGGGCCGATCACCGTTCCGGCATCCAGCAGCGCCTGCTGCTGTGCCGCCGCATAGCCCAGCTCGGCCAGCACGGCACGGTTGTCCTGCCCGAGCGCCGGAGGGGGGGTGTCATAACGGGCCGGGGTGCGAGACAGCTTGATCGGCGAGGCGGTGCCACGGTAAGGCCCCATTTCCACCAGCAACTGGCGGTAGGCGGTATGCGGATGGGCCACCACCTGCTCCACCCCCTGGACCGGGGCGCAGGGCACGCCGTCACGCAGCAGGTATGGCGCCAGCTCCTCGGCCCGGTAGGCTTGCAAGGCCGTTTCCAGCGCCTGCTTGAGTTGCGGGCGATGGGCACAGCGGCTGCGGTTGTCGATAAAGCGCGGGTCGCCGGGCAAAGTGGGGAGATCCAGCAGCTGGCACAGCCGGGCAAACTGGCGGTCGTTGCCTACCGCCAGGTACAAGGGCACGCTGGCGGTACGGTAGCTGTCGTAAGGAGCGATATTGGGATGGGCATTACCACTGCGCGGGGTGGCGTGGCCGGTGCCAAAGTAATTGGGCAGATGCGGATGCAGCAGTGACACGCCACAATCGTACAGCGCAATATCCAGCGACTGCCCCAGCCCGCTGCGTTCGCGCTCATACAAGGCCAGCAGGATGCCGGACAGGGCATTCAGACCGGTCACCATGTCCACCACCGGCAGCCCCACCCGCAGCGGCGGGCCATCGCGCTCGCCATTGACGCTCATCAGCCCGGTCATGGCCTGGATGGCAGCGTCGTAGCCAGGCAAGCCACCCAGCGGGCCATCCGCACCAAAGCCGGTGACCGCACAATGAATCAGCCGCGGAAAGCGCGGTGCCAGATCGCGGGCGTAATCCATGCCCCAGCGCGCCAGCGTACCGGGCTTGAAGTTTTCCAGCAGTACATCGGCCTGTTCCAGCAATTGCCATACGATGTCACGCCCGGCGGCTTGGCTCAGGTCGACGCAAATGGCGCGCTTGTTGCGGTTGACGCCCTCGAAATACCAGGCGGTATTCTCCAGGAAGGGCGGCCCCCAGCCACGGGTTTCATCGCCGGAGGGGGGCTCCAGCTTGATGACATCCGCGCCATGGTCGGCCAGCGCCTGGCTGCAATAGGGCCCGCCCAGGACCCGGCTCAGGTCCAGCACGCGCACGCCGTGCAAGGCGCCCCCGGCCGGCCTCATGCCTGCGCTCCAGACGGCAGGCAGGCCATGGCTTCTGCCAGGCTGATGGCCTGTCCATCCAGCAGCTTTGCGGCCAGACCTGCAGGCAGATCATCCGCCGCCAGCGCCAGTGGATCGCGTGGCAGTACCCGGTGGCGCAATACCAGATGTGCCAGTGCCAGACGGCGGTAATCCGGCGCCAGTTTTGCCCCTTCCCAGGCCATGAACAGCGCGGTCAGGACGTGGTAGAACTGGCTGCCCACCTGGCGGATGGACTGCGTCTGGTCACGCTCGGCCAGCTGAGTCAGATTTTCGGCGGCCCGGCTCAGCACATGCCGGAACAGCTTATCGCTGGCAGGCGGCAGGCTGGCGGCATCCAGCAAATCCTGCGCATGTGCCAGGACAGGAGGCAGCGCCCCGGCGCGCCTGACCGCACGCAGGATGTCCAGCGCCACGATATTGCTGGTGCCTTCCCAGATCGAGCCCAGATGGGCATCACGCACCAGGCGGGCATCGCTCCATTCCTCGATGTAACCCAGGCCGCCACGCACCTCCATGGCGTCGCCGGTCACCCGGCGTGCATCGCGGCAGGTACGGAACTTGATCAGCGGGGTAAGCAAGCGCACCGCGCCTTGGGCGACGGCATCGCCGGCATCGGCCCGGCCCAGCATTTGCGCGGTATGCATGAACATGGAGCGGCCCTGCTCGGTGGGCAGCAACATTTTCAGCAACTGGCGTTGCATCAGCGGCATGTCGATCAGCCGCTGGCCAAAGGCCTGGCGCTGGCTGGCCACGTACAAGGCTTCGGACAGCGCCCGGCGCATCAGTCCGGCAGACCTCACCCCATTGGACAGGCGCGACATATTGATCATGTCGGCCATTTGCTGAAAGCCACGGCCAATCTGGCCAATCAAATAGGCGGTGGCTCCCTCCAGCACGATTTCCCCACTGGCCATGGAGCGGGTGCCCAGCTTGGGTTTGAGGCGCACGATGCGGTAGGCATTACGCTGCCCGTCCGGCAAATGCTTGGGCAACAGGAACAAACCCAAGCCGTGTATCCCGGCCGGAGCGCCCTCCGGCCGCGCCAGCACCATGGCCAGATCGGCATCCGGATTCGAGCAAAACCATTTGTCGCCAAACAACTGCCAGTGTTCGCTGCCGTCTGCAGCCTGGCTGCGCACGGCACGGGTGGCCACCTGGCCAACATCCGAACCGGCCTGCTGCTCGGTGATGAACATCGCGCCCTGATACAGCTGGTCAAAATCACGGGTGCTCAGCATGGGCAAATAACGCGCCACCAGTGCCGGCTCGCCAAATTTGCACAAGGTGCGGGTGAGCGAATCGGTCATGCTGACCGGGCAGCACAGGCCGAATTCAGCCTGCACAAACAGATAAGTCAGGACATATTTCAGTAATGGGGGATTATTCTTGCCGTCGTGACTTAACGCAGCCAGACCCAATTCGGCATAGGCCACTTTCTCCAGTGCGACATAAGCCGGATGCTTTTCAATATGATCAACCGCTTCGGCACGGCGATTGCGTGGATATAATACCGGTGGATTGCGATCGGCCAGCATGGCCAGGGCATCCAGCTCTCCGCTTATTCTGCCACCCAGCTCAGATAATTCATTTTTAATACTGGAATAATATTCGGCACCCAGCTGCAATTGCAGCAAAGCCGCCAGATCCTTATCCATTTCAAAGAAATTACACCCACTGCTATCGGGAATATTATTCCCCGCCACAACTGCCTGCTCCATTGCCATTGCTGTCTCCTTAGCACGCCACCAATCTCCCAAACCCTGTTTGATTGAGCCGATTGATGTAGAGCAGCAGGCTAAAGAGTGAGGACTTGCCAGGTCCAATACATTTGCTTTGTCATACGATAAGCAAACATGATGGACAGCGGAGACAGATGCTGATGGAACTCAGACAATTACGTTATTTTGTTGCTGTGGCAGAAGAATTGCATTTTGGCCGTGCTGCCAAACGGTTGCATATTTCGCAGCCGGCACTGAGTTTTGATATTAGGAAACTGGAACAAAGAATGGGGGTGCAGCTTTTTCAGCGCAATAACAAAAGCGTGCGCCTCACCCAATGCGGTGCGGCACTGCTGGGCAAATGCAGAAACCTGCTGCACAGTGCCGCAGACATACAGCAGATGCTGCAACGCTATGCCGAGGGCAAGCAGGGCCTGATCCGGCTGGGTTTCATCAACTCCATGCTCTACCGTGGCTTGCCACAGGCCCTGCAACAGTTCTCCCGGCACTATCCCGACGTGGCTATCGCGCTGCAGGAAATGGGCACCCAGGAGCAGATTCAGGCACTGGAACGACGGCAGATCGACCTGGCTTGCGTCAACGATGCCCATTATCCGGCCAGCATCGCCGGCGATGTGCTGGCGGCCGAGCCCTTGTGCTGCTGCCTGCCACGGCAACACCCCTGTGCCGCGCAGCCTGCCATCACCCTGCCCATGTTGCAGGAACAGCCGTTCATCCTGTTTGCGCCGGAAGTTTCGCCCTACTATCACCACCAGATTCTGGCGCAGTGCGCGGCGGCCGGTTTCTATCCGCACATCCAGCACCAGGCGCGCACCTGGCTGAGCATCATCCGGATGGTGGGCATGGGCCTGGGGGTGGCACTGGTGCCGCAAGGGCTGCAACACCTGGCCACCGAACAGGTATGCTACCTGCCCCTGCCCGCCCCCATGCCCAGTACGCGGTTGATGCTGCTGCATCAGCAGGACGAGGCGGAAAGCTGTGTGCAATTGCTGCGCGCCGCGCTGCTGGCGGCACTGCCCACCCCGGCCGAAGCTGCGGTCGAACGGTTTGCAGTTGACCGCCACAGCCACTAAAGTAGCCGTTTTGCCGTAACAGACAGACAGATATGTCCAAGGAAAAAGCGCCGGTCACCCAGGCCATTCGCGTGTTGCGCGAACACAAGGTGGAATACAGCGAGCATCTGTACAAGTACGAAGACAAGGGCGGCACCACGGTGTCGGCCCGCGAACTGGGCGTGGATGAGCACTGCGTGGTGAAAACGCTGATCATGGAAGACGAGCAGAAGCACCCCTTGATCGTGCTGATGCATGGCGACCGCGAAGTAGGCACCGGCATGCTGGCCAAGCAGATCGGGGTGAAGAAGATCAGCCCCTGCGACCCGAAAACCGCCGACAAGCACAGCGGCTACCAGGTGGGTGGCACAAGCCCCTTCGGCACCCGCCACCCGATGCCGGTGTATATGGAAAGCAGCATTGCCCAGCTGGATCGCATCTATATCAACGGCGGCAAGCGCGGCTTTCTGATTGGTGTGGACCCGCAGGAAGTCATCCGCGTGTTGCAGCCGGTGCTGGTGCAGGCGGCCGCCTGAGCCGGCGAGCTAGCCGCGCAGCTTGATACGGCGGCGATAAGCACTACGGAAGACAAAACCGAGCAGCAGAAAACCCGCCATGCAGCAGGCCAGGTTGAGCGTGCTGCCCCATACCAGCGGCGCAATCACCCCGGCCACAATGCTGGACAGCATGGTCTGCAAAAAGCCCTGCAGGGACGACACCGTGCCGCGCAGCGCCGGAAACTGGTCCATCAGGTTGAGCGTGATGGATGGCGCGGCCAGCGACATGCCGGTGGTGTACAGCGCCAGCGGCAACACCGCCCACGGCATGGCGGCTTGGGCCGCCAGCAGATTGTAGGCAAAATTGGCCGTGGCCGCGGCAAACATCAGCCCGTAACCCAGCGACACGATTTCACGCGCGCCGCGCCGGCCGGCCATCTTGCCGGACAAAAAGGCTCCAAACATGATGCCGGACACCGCCGGGCCGAACATCCACAAAAACTGGTCTGGCCGCAAATGCAGATGCTGCAGCAAAAACACCGGTGCCGACGGGATATACAGGAAGAAACCGGCAAAATTGCAGGACACCGCCGCTGCCAGCAACTGGAAATCACGCTTGCGCAGTACCTCCAGGTAATTCTGCAGCAGCGAACGCCAGGCCAGCGGGGTACGCAAATGGGCGTGATGGGTTTCGTCCAGCGCAAACCAGCTCATCACAAACAGTGCCAGGCCGATCAGCGCCATGAACACAAAGATGGAATGCCAGCCAAAGGCACCGAACAGCCAGCCGCCCACCACCGGCGCGATGGCTGGCGATAGTGAAAACAGCATGGTCACCTGCGACATCAGCCGCTGCGCCTCGGCCCCGTCCAGCTTGTCGCGGATGATGGCCCGCCCCACCACCAGCCCGGCCCCGCCGCACAGCCCCTGCAAACCACGAAACAGCAGCAGCCAGCCCAGTGACGGCGCCAGTGCGCAGCCGAGCGAAGCCAGGCTGAACAGCAAGGTGGTGGCCAGCACCACCGGCCGGCGGCCGATGGCATCGGAAATCGAGCCGTGCCACAACATCATCACCGCATAGCACAGCAGGTAGACGGTGAGCGCCTGTTGCATTTGCAACGGCGACGCGGACAAGGACAGGCCGATGGCCTGCATGGCCGGCAAAAAGGTGTCGATCGAGAAGGGGCCCAGCGTGGACAGGGCTGCCAGCAACAAGGCCAGGCCAAAGTGGCTGCGAGCGGAATGCGCCATGAAAATCCGATAAAGACAGTGGGGGCGGCCCATGTTACCGCCCGGCCGGTACAAAGCCAAACCCTTGGCAAGTACGCCGGGCAGGGCGAGAATGCGCGCCGGGCGAAAACAGTGATACGCCGCAGGCGATCAGCACTACACAAAGAAAAAGTTTTCTGCCTAAGATGGAAGTCGCTGACCCAACCCGCCGCGCCCTGGCGGCGCAGCGCGGCCCTGCCCTGCACCACGGTGTGCGGCAGCACCATCTTCCTGACCCACCATAATCAAAAGGGAGACCATTCATGATCCGTCTGTACCACAACCCGCGTTGTTCCAAATCGCGCGAGGCGCTGGCCCTGCTGCAGGAGGCCGGTGCCGATGTCGAGGTCATCGAATACCTCAAGCATCCGCCCAGTGCTGCCGAGCTGGACCACATCCTCACCCTGCTGCAGCTGGACCCGCGCGACCTGCTGCGCACCAAGGAAGAAGAATACGAAACCCTGTGCCTGGATGACATCACGCTGGAACGCGACAAGCTGATCGAAGCCATGGTGGACAACCCCATGCTGATCGAGCGCCCGATTGCCGTCAGCGCCGACATGGCCGTGCTGGGCCGTCCGCCGGAAAAGGTACTCAGCCTGCTGCAGCGCTAAACCCGCCCACCCCACCCCGTTTGCATATGCACCAGGCGATTCCGCCTGGTGTTTTTCATTGCGGCCAGCAGTCGCTTGTCGTAGCAAAGCGACAGCCAGACTCCGGCAGGATGGCTTCCATACAAATAATAACTTGAATAATAATAACGTACGTTACTAAAATATCAGCCATGAACAAATCATTCCATCATCTGGAACAGGCAGTCGACCGCATCGAAAGCCGCTTTCCCGGCGTGCCACGCCAGGAAGTGATTCTGACCAGGCTCTACTACCACATCATGCCCCGCCTCACCTGCTATCTGAACCAGGGCATGAAGGAATACGGCCTTAACGAATCGCTGTGGATGTCCTTGCTGGCCATGTATGCCTGCCCGCAGCAAAAGCTGTTTCCGTCCGACATCAGCGACACGCTCGACTCCTCGCGCACCAATGCCACGCGCATTGTCGACGAACTGGTGCGCAATGATTGGGCCACGCGGATTCCCTGTGCCGAAGACCGGCGCAAGATCGGCCTGGAACTGACGCCCAAGGGCCTGGCACTGGTGGAAGAACTGCTGCCGATTTCCCGTGCCAACCATCGTGCGCTGTGGCAGGACTTCGACGCCGAGGAACGGCAGCTGATGGAAAAGATGATGCGCAAGCTACTGGCCAGGCTGGGCGGCTGAACCGCTGCCGGCGCGCGCCGGCGGCCTCCCGCTGGCCGTCATGCTGCGCACAAATAATAACTTGAGTGACTATCACACCATCAATCATCACGATGGAATCTGGAGACCCACAAGGTGAATAAACCCAATTGGCAGCAGACCGCTGGCCTGCTGATGCTTACCGCCATGCTGGGTGGCTGCGCCGGTTTCGGCGAGGACACTACCCCGGCACGGCCGTTGTCTGCGACCCAGCTGCAGTTGGGCGAGCACGCGGCCAGCCAGGTACATGCCGGCTGGTGGCAGCAACTGAATGATCCGCAGCTCAACCAGCTGATCGACACAGCGCTGCAACAAGCGCCGTCACTGAAAGTGGCCGATGCCCGCCTGCGTGAAGCACGCAGTGCCGTCGGCATGGCGCAAAGCAAGGAAGGCCCGCAGGTCGAAGCCAGTGCCAATCTCGACCGCGAGCGCTATTCGCTGTACGGCTTGCTGCCTCCTCCCATTGGCGGCAACTACTACAACGTCTACACCCTGTCGCTGGGCGCCAGCTGGGAAATCGATTTCTGGGGCAAGCACCGCGCCGCCGTCCAGGCCGCGCTGGGCAACCAGCAGGCCATTGCACTGGAAGGCCAGCAGGCCCGTCTGGTCATCACCCAGGCCGTGATCGCCCAGTACACCAATCTGCAACGCATCCTGGAACAAAGCCGGCTGCTGCAGGCACGCCAGCAACTGGCAGAAAGCCAGCTGGCACTGACCCGTGCCCGCGTCAGCGCCGGCCTGCTGCCGCCCGACAGCCTGCGCGAGCGTGAAATCCAGCTCAAGCGCCTGAGCCAGCAGAGCAGCGCGCTGGCCAATGATGCCGAGCACGCCCGCCATGCCCTGGCCGCCCTGACCGGCCAGCCGCCCAATGCGCTGGCCAGCCTGCAGCCCGCCCCCCTGCGCTCGGCACCGGCCATGCCGGAGGCCGCCCTGACGCTGGACATCCTCAGCCAGCGCCCGGACATCGTGGCCCAGCGCGCCCGGGTAGAGGCCATGAACCAGTCGGTGACGGTAGCCAAGGCCGAGTTCTATCCCAATGTCTCGCTGTCCGCCTTTGTTGGCCAGTCGGCACTGGAAACCTCGGATCTGTTCAATGCCGGCTCCAAGATCGTCGGCATCACCCCGGCCATCCACCTGCCGATCTTCACCTCCGGCGCGCTGCAGGCCAATCTGGCGTCCAGCCGCGCCCGCTACGACATCGCGGTGGAAAACTACAACCAGACCGTGCTGGACGCGCTGCGCGATGCGGCAGACAGCCTGTCCACCTGGCAGAAAACCGCCAGCCAGCTGTCCGACGCCCACCAGGCCACCCAGCTGAGCCGCAAGGCCTCCGACTCCACCGTGCTGCGCTTCAAGGCCGGCCTGGTCAACAAGCTGGCCGTACTGGATGCACAGGAAGCCGACCTCAACCAGCAAGCCGGCAAGATCGACGCCACCGCGGCCAACCGTCTGGCCTGGGCCGCACTGAATACCGCACTGGGCGGGGGTTTCGCCACCAGTGAAACCACCCAACAGCCCGCTAAGGACACCCATCATGGATAAGCAGATCGAGACGGCAAAAAGCCGCAAACGCAATCTTTTTGTCGCCACCGGCCTCATCGCCGCGCTGGCCATCGGCTACGGCGCCTACTGGGGCCTGGTACTGAGCCATCAGGAAAACACCGACGACGCCTATGTCGCCGGCCATATGGTGCAGCTGACCCCGGAAGTGGGCGGCACCGTGGTCAAGATCAGCGCCGAGGATACCGACCGCGTCGACAGCGGCCAGACCGTGGTGGCGTTTGACAACAGCGATGCCAAGCTGGCTTTCGAGCGCGCGCGCAATGAATTCGCCCAGACCGTGCGCGAAACCCGCCAGCTGATGACCAGCACCCAGCAACTGGCCGCCCAGGTTGCCGTGCGCGAAGCCGAACTGACCAAGGCCCAGGCCGACCTGAAGCGCCGCGAAACCCTGGCTGGCTCCGATGCCATCTCCAGCGAAGAACTGGGCCATGCCCGCGACGCCGTCAGCACCGCCAAGGCCGCACTGGATGCCGCCCGCGAACAGGCCAAGGCCACCGACGCACTGGTGGGCAAGGATGTACTGGCCAAGCAGCCGAACGTACAACGCGCCGCCAGCAAGCTGAAGGAAGCCTGGCTGGCCCTGCAGCGTACCGAAGTCAAGGCACCGGTGTCCGGCTATGTGGCCCGCCGTAATGTGCAGGTCGGCCAGCGCGTGGCCACCGGCACACCGCTGATGGTGGTGGTGCCGCTGGACAGCGTGTGGGTGGATGCCAACTTCAAGGAAGTGCAGCTGGCCAAGATCCGCATCGGCCAGGACGTGGAACTGACTGCCGACGTGTACGGCAGCAAGGTGGTTTACCACGGCAAGGTGCAGGGCCTGTCGGCCGGCACCGGCAGCGCCTTCTCCCTGCTACCGGCACAAAACGCCACCGGCAACTGGATCAAGGTGGTGCAGCGTGTGCCGGTGCGCATCCAGCTGGATCCCAAGGAGCTGAAAGACCATCCGCTGCGCGTCGGCCTGTCGGTGGATGCCGTGGTGGACACCAGCAAGCAGGATGGCCCCAGCCTGGCGCAAAGCCCGCGCGGTAATCCGACCCAGGAAACCCATGCCCTGACGCCGGACCTGAAACAGGCTGACGAACTGGTCGCCAGCCTGCTGGCCGCCAACGCCCAGTAATCTCCCGGCCGCTACCGGCTGCGGCAGCATGCCGCACCGGCAGCGCCGTCTTGAGGACTTTCCGTCATGAATCATCCACCACTGTCAGGCTCGCGCCTGGTGTGGATCACGCTGGCGCTGTCGATGTCGGTGTTCATGCAGGTGCTGGACACCACCATTGCCAACGTGGCACTGCCCACCATCTCCGGCAACCTCGGTGCCGCCACCAGCCAGGGCACCTGGGTCATCACCTCGTTCGGCGTGGCCAATGCCATCGCCGTGCCGCTGACCGGCTGGCTGGCCAAGCAGGTGGGCGAAGTCAAGCTGTTCACCATCTCCACCCTGCTGTTCGTGCTCACCTCCTGGATGTGCGGCATGGCCAACAGCCTGGAAATGCTGATCCTGTTCCGCGTGCTGCAAGGCGCAGTGGCCGGCCCGATGATCCCGCTGTCGCAAAGCCTGCTGATGGCCTGCTACCCGCCCGCCAAGAAAGGGCTGGCGCTGGCGCTATGGGCGATGACAGTGATCGTGGCACCGGTGTTCGGCCCCATCCTGGGTGGCGTCATCAGTGACAACTGGCACTGGGGCTGGATCTTCTTCATCAATGTGCCGGTGGGGATGGCTGCCGCCTTCATCAGCTGGAAGATTCTGAAAGAACGGGAAACCGGCCTGGTACGCCAGCCCATCGACAAGCTGGGCCTGGCCCTGCTGATCGTCGGCGTGGGCGCGCTGCAGATGATGCTGGACCGCGGCAAGGAGCTGGACTGGTTCAACTCCACCGAAATCGTGGTGCTGGCCATTGTCTCTGCGGTGTCGCTGATTTATCTGGTGATCTGGGAGCTGGGGGAAAAACACCCCATTGTCGATCTCACCCTGTTTGCCAAACGCAACTTCACCGTCGGCACCGTCGCCATCAGCCTGGGCTTCATGCTGTATTTCGGCGCGGTAGTGCTGCTGCCACTGATGCTGCAGACCCAGATGGGCTACACCGCCACCTGGGCCGGCCTGGCCGCCGCCCCCATCGGCATCCTGCCGGTCTTCCTGTCGCCCATCATCGGCAAGAACGCGCACCGGCTGGACATGCGCTGGCTGGTCACCATCAGTTTCAGTGTCTATGCCATCTGCTTCTTCTGGCGCAGCACCTTCAATACCGAGATGAATTTCGCCTATGTGGTCTGGCCGCAGTTCATTCAGGGCATCGGCGTGGCCTGCTTCTTCATGCCGCTCACCACCATCACCCTGTCCGGCCTGCGCCCGGATCAGATTGCCAGTGCCTCCAGCCTGTCCAACTTCCTGCGCATTCTGGCCGGCAGTATCGGTACCTCCATCACCACCACGCTGTGGGACCGACGCGAAGCCCTGCACCACGCCCAGCTCACCCAGCATGTGACGCTGTACGATCAGGCCAGCCAGATGTGGTTCCGCCTGCTGGAAACCACCGGCATGTCCACCAGCCAGCAGCAGGCTTACACCGCGCTGCAGATTACCCGCCAGGGTTCGCTGATCGGCGTGAACGAGGTGTTCTGGCTGTTCGGCATCATGTTTGTCGCGCTGATTGCCCTGGTATGGTTTGCCCGGCCACCGTTCACCTCCAGTGGCGCGGCTGACAGCGGCGCGCACTGATCCACCACTGAATAACAAGGCCCGCACCATGCGGGCCTTGTTATTCCGGACTACCCGGCCTGGCTAATCCACCCGGCAGCGCAACTTGCCGACATCATTGACGGCACACAGCCGGATATTGCCGTCCTGGTCCAGTACCAGCATTTCCTCACCCAGCCAGGCCTGACCGGGCTTGGGGATGGCGCGCAACTGGAAACTGTCCGCCCGTGCATTGCCATCCTGTGCACCGAAGTGGAGTTCGTAATAGGCTGTCGCGCTCACCGGCAATGTCGGCCAGTGGCCGCTGCCCGCCGTATAGCGGCCATGCTCGCTGCGCCACTGCTCCATGAAGTGGCTGGCCTGCAGCAAGGCCACCCGGGCCTCGGCCTGGCGCAGCCTGAGCACATGGCCCCGCCACAATGGCAGGGCGATCAGCAGCAATAGCGACAGCATGGCCAGTACGGTCAGCAACTCGAGCAGGCTGAAACCGCGGTGCAATCTGTTCAGCGTAATTCGCGCCATGCCAGCCTCCTGACACGCCAGCTGCCTGTCGACTCCGGCAACAACAGCACATGGCTTTGCACAGTCACCGCACTATCCGGCAAACGGCCCCAGCCACGCGCTGTCACACGCAATAGCAGGCCGCGCTGTTCACCATCCACATACTGTGGGTCCAGCAACTCGAGCAGATAATGCGGGTCACTCCAGAACCAAGGCCCGGTGGTCACGACCGGGCAGCGTCCAGCCGTCGCCACCGACTGCAGCTCCAGCCGCAATGCCACGCCACAAGGGTGCAGCAGCGCCACGCCGCTCTCATCCAGCCGCTGCCAGGGCGGTGCGATCGGCTGCCGGGCCAGTGTTGCCGACAGGCATAAGCCCTGCTGCCAACCCGCCGGATTACGCGACTGCCGGCAGGACAGGGTAAACGGTGACTCGCTCTGCCGTAGCGCACTGTGGCTCATGCCGGCCACTTGCGCGGCAAACGGCAGCTTGGCCAAGGCCTGCTCGCCGGCCTGCAAACCCAGCTCGGCCAGCTGGAAGGCACGCTGGGCATCATCCAGCTGACTGCCGATGCGCTGCTCATCGCGCAATAAGCGGCTCAGCCCCAGCACCAGTGCGCTCATCAACAGCAGCAACAGCAAGGCTGTCAGCAGTACCACCCCACGCGCCCCCTGGCGCATCAGGCCAGACATGCAGGCCCCGCCCGACTCATCACTTGCAGGCGATACGGTAGCGCATTGCTGCCGCTGGCTTGGCGCATGGCCAGTTGCAAGGTCCACCACGACCGGGGCGCACTGCCCGGACAGGCGGGCAATGTTTCTGCCTGCAAGTGCAGACGGGCAATGCCACTGGCCAGCCATAGCTGTGGCTGACCAGTCTGCTCCAACCACAGCTTGCCCTCCGCACTCTCCTGGTCCAGCCGGTAGTGGCGCTGCTGCAAGGCCAGCAGCTCAAGCGAGGGCAGATGATGCTCGGCCATATGTGCGCGCAATGGGCTGTTAACAGCCAGTTGTAACCAGAATGCGCCATCCTGCTGCTGCAGGGAGACATCACTATCCAGCTTCAGCAAGTCGACACGGCGGCAGCTGGCCAGCAGCAAAGGCTGTTCTGATGGCCAGGCTGGTGGCGGCTGCAGCAAGCGCCAGCGGCTGATCTGCCCCTGGCTGTCCGCCGGCTCGGCCAACAGGGCGATGCCGCCATCGCCATAACTCAGGCTCAATACGCCCTCGCCTGCCTGCGGCATGACTTGGCTCCCGCTGGCAAGCCACTGCGCCGGCCCCGCGCAGGCAAAACTGCCGGCCATGCGCAGATCACGCGCCAGCTGCTGCAGCACAAAACGGGCTTCCTGTTGTGACGCCAGCCGGGTGCTGGCAAAGCTGCGGGTTTGCAATACCGCATGCAGGCTGTGCCACAGCAAACCGCACAGCAGCAAGCCCAGCAAGCTGCTGAGCATCAGCTCCACCAGCGAGAAGCCACGCGCCGCCGGCATCAGCGGCTCACTCCAGCGCCAGCGGCAAAAGCCCCGCCGCTACGGCCGGCTGCAGCAGCCATACCCTGCCGCTGGCCTGGCAATCCTGCGCCAGTGGCACGGCCGGCAAGGCGCCTGCATGGCGACAGAGCAAGAGACTTCCCCCCTGCCCTTCCGGCCACAGCACGCGCACATCCTGCTGCAGTTGCTCTTGCGCTGAAGCGGCGTAACGCCCACCGGAGCGGCCAGACAAGGCCTGCTGCTGATCCGCCTGCATGGCCTCGGCCAGATTCAGGCTGGCCAGTAACAACCGGCTATCGGCATCGCTGGCGCGTAACTGCCGCAGGCTCTGCCCGGCCATGCCGGACAGGCTGAGCAGGCCAAACAGCAGGATCAGCACGCCCAGCATCACTTCGACCAGGCTGAAACCCCGGCTGCGCATCTGCCTAGTCACAGCAGTTGTCCTGGCTGCACCATTGCGCCTTGCCACTGGGCTGCAATAGCAGGCTGTGGCACTGGCCTCCTGGAGTACGCAACTGAAAACGCGGCACCGTGCCGCTGTGCAGGCGACCATGGGGCGTAAAGGCAAAATCCTGGCGATTGGCACTGAGCTGCACGCTGGTGCTGCTGAACAGCAGGTGATGCAGCCGCTCGCCGCTGTCGTAACGGCCATCTGGGCGGGATGGTGCATCGGCAAACACCAGCAAGCCTTCGCTCCAGTTGCCGGCGCCATTGCCGGACTGGCAGCCCTGGATCTCCAGATTGACCTTGCTGTTGAGTGCACACACCCATACGGTGCGATTACCACGAATGGCCTCGCTGCGTGCCAGCTGCAGGCCGGATTGCAATAACTGGCCCCGGGCGAGCAGGCGCTGCCGCTCCAGCATGTCCTGCATGGCCGGCAGCGTCTGGGCCAGCAGGATCGCGCTGACCGCCAGCACGATCAGTAACTCGTACAAGGTAAAACCGCCACCGCGGCGACCAGCATCAGGGCAGGACATGGGCAGGTCACCTCCATGAGCGCAAGCAAGTGATGGGCAGGACTGGATATCCTGCCCCGCCCGGCCCGGACGGGCTTGCAGCTACTGCTGAGACAACAGCGGAATACTCTGATAAAGCGCCGTCCACACCCATTTCAAACAAAGAAAAAGCCACCGGCATGGGTGGCTTTGGCTGAAGGATTGAAGATGATGAAGTGCTGAAGCTTAGTGGGCGGCTTCCCAGCTGCTACCGGCACCCACTTCCGCCAGCAGCGGCACCTTGAGTTGCGCCACACCGGCCATGATTTGCGGCAGCTGCTGTTTGACCCGTTCCAGCTCGGTATCCGGCACTTCCAGCACCAGTTCATCGTGTACCTGCATGATCAGCAGGCTGGACAGCTTCTCCGCATCCAGCCAGTTTTGCACGGCAATCATCGCCAGCTTGATCAGGTCGGCGGCGGTACCTTGCATCGGCGCATTGATGGCGGCACGTTCGGCCCCGGCGCGGCGGGCCGGGTTGGCCAGCTTGATTTCCGGCAGATACAAGCGACGGCCGAATACGGTTTCCACATAGCCTTGCTCGCGCGCGGTTTCGCGGGTGCGCTGCATGTAGTCGGCCACGCCGGGATAGCGCATGAAGTAGCGGTCGATGTATTGCTGGGCGGCGCTGCGTTCGATGTCCAGCTGGGCCGCCAGGCCAAAGGCACTCATGCCGTAGATCAGGCCGAAGTTGATGGCCTTGGCGGCGCGGCGCTGATCGCTCGTCACCTGCTCCAGTGTCACGCCGAATACTTCAGCAGCCGTGGCCTTGTGAATGTCCTCGCCACTGGCAAAGGCGGCCAGCATGCCTGCGTCGTCGGACAGATGCGCCATGATGCGCAGTTCAATCTGCGAATAGTCGGCACTGACGATGCTGTGGCCGGGCTTGGCGATAAAGGCCTCGCGCACGCGGCGGCCTTCGGCGGTGCGTACCGGGATGTTTTGCAGGTTAGGGTCGGAACTGGCCAGCCGCCCGGTAATGGCCACGGCTTGCGAGTAATTGGTATGCACCCGGCCGGTGTCCGGGTTGATCAGCGTCGGCAGCTTGTCGGTATAGGTGGACTTGAGCTTGGTCAGGCTGCGGTATTGCAGGATGCATTTGGGCAGCGGGTAATCCAGCGCCAGCGCTTCCAGTACCGATTCGTCGGTGGAGAAACCACCGGACGGGGTTTTCTTGATGCCCTTGGTGGGAATGCCCAGTTTGCCGAACAGGATTTCCTGCAACTGCTTGGGCGAATTCAGATTGAAGGGCTGGCCGGCCAGTTCATAGGCTTGGCTTTCCAGTTGCAGCATCTGCGTGCCCAGCTGATGGCTCTGCGCCGCCAGCTGCTCGCGGTCGATCAGCACGCCATTGCGCTCCATGCGGAACAGCACTTCGGCCACCGGCAGTTCGATATCGCGGTAAATTTCGCCAAGCCGGCCGCTCAGTTGCGGGGCAAAGTACTGGTTCAGCCGCAGGGTGATGTCGGCATCTTCTGCCGCGTAATTGGCGGCGATCTCGATATCCACCTCGCCAAAGCCGATCTGCTTGGCTCCCTTGCCGCAGATGTCTTCGTAGCTGACCGTGGTTTCGCCCAGATGGCGGGCGGCCAGGTCGTCCATATTGTGGCGCTGGTGGCTTTCCAGCACATAGGAGGCCAGCATGGAATCGTCCACCACCCCGGCCAGCTGGATGCCGTGATTGGCAAACACATGGCGGTCGTATTTCAGGTTCTGGCCGCATTTGGGCTTGCTGGCGTCTTCCAGCCAGGGCTTGAGCCGGGCCAGTACCTCGTCCAGCGCCAGTTGCTGCGGTGCGCCGGCATAGTGATGACCCAGCGGCAGGTAGGCGGCCTCGCCGGCTTGCAGGGCGAAGCTGATGCCGACAATGCGCGCCTGCATCTGGTCGAGGCTGGTGGTTTCGGTGTCCAGCGACACCAGCGCACCGCTACCCAGCTTGTCCAGCCAGCCTTGCAGCGCGGCCTCATCCAGAATGGTGTGGTAATGGCGGGAGATGGCGCTCACTGGCGGGGCGACCGGCGCAGGAGCGGATACCGCAGCGGCCATGGCAAACATATCGTCCGTCTGGCCGACACTCGCGGCAGGCGCATCGACCACAGCCGGGCTGCTGAGCGGCGCATCTTCGCCTTCGGTGACTTCGCGGTAGAAGGTACGGAAGCCGTGGTCCTTGAACAGCTCGGCCAGGCGCGGACGGTCTTTCACGCCGTGCTGCAGGCTGTTCAGGCCATAGGGCATGTCCTGCTGCAGATCGACATCGCACTTGATGGTGATAAGCTGATGACCGCGCGGCAGCCAGTCCAGTGCGGCGCGCAGGTTTTCGCCCACCTTGCCGCCCACCTTGTCGGCATTGGCGATGATATTGTCCAGCGTGCCGTATTCTTCCAGCCACTTGACGGCGGTTTTGGGGCCGCACTTGTCCACGCCGGGGACGTTGTCCACCTTGTCACCGATCAGGGTGAGGTAGTCGATGATACGTTCGGGCGGCACGCCGAACTTCTCTTTCACCCCGGCCTGGTCCAGGTTTTCATTGGTCATGGTGTTCACCAGCGACACCATGGGCGTCACCAGCTGGGCCATGTCCTTGTCGCCTGTGGAAATGATGACCCGGAAGCCGGCAGCCTCGCCCATGCGCGCCAGTGTGCCGATGACATCGTCCGCTTCCACCCCGTCCACCATCAGCAGCGGCCAGCCGGAGGCTTGCACCACCTCGTGCACCGGCTTAATCTGTGCGGCCAGCTCTTCCGGCATGGAAGGCCGGTTGGCCTTGTATTCCGGGTACAAGTCATCGCGGAAAGTCTTGCCTTTAGCGTCGAAAACGCAGGCGCTATAATCGAACTGCACCTCTTTCTCCAGCCGGCGCAGCATGTTGACCATGCCGTAAACCGCCCCGGTGGGCCGGCCATCCGGAGAACGCAAATCGGGCATCGCATGAAAGGCGCGATACAGGTAGGAAGAGCCGTCGATCAATAACAATGTTTTCATAGAAGAGGGGCGAATGATGAGCTTGTCCGATAAGTTGCCGCAGACCAGTGATCGTTACGACATGATGCAGCGCTTCCGCTCGCGCGAGGCGTGGCACGTGATGAAGATCATGTCGGAGTTTGTCGATTCGGCCGAAGAACTGCAAGGCATCACGCCGGCAGTCAGCATCTTCGGCAGCGCCCGCACTCCGCGCGACCATCCCTATTATAAGCTGACCGAGGAAGTGGCCCGGCTTCTTTCTGATTCCGGTTTCTCGGTGATTTCCGGGGGCGGCCCCGGCATCATGGAAGCGGCCAACAAGGGCGCCTTTTATGGCAAGAGCCCGTCGGTGGCGCTCAATATCGTGCTGCCACACGAACAGAAGCCCAACGAATACCAGGATCTGTCGATCAAGTTCAACCACTTTTTCAGCCGCAAGGTGATGTTCGTCAAGCATGCCATCGCCTATGTGGTGATGCCGGGCGGCTTTGGTACCCTGGATGAAATGTTCGAGGCGCTGACGCTGATCCAGACCGGCAAGTCGCGCCCCATCCCCATCATCCTGTGCTGCAGCGAATTCTGGAGCGGTCTGATCGACTGGGTAAAAAACCATCTGGTAAAAGAAGGTATGATCAACCCTGACGACGTGAACCTGATCCAGCTGATCGACGAACCCGGCCAGATCGTGGAAACCATTTTCAAGCACTACGAAACCCGCGGCTTCGAGGCTCTGCCGGAAGAACGCGAAAAACTGCTCAACCTATAACGACACTGTCACCAAGGACCCATCATCATGCGTCGCTTCCTTGCCCTCCTCGCCCTGCTGCCGCTTGCGGCCGCCTGGGCCGACACGCCGGCCCCGGCCACCGTTCCGCCGCCGCCCACCATTTCGCCGGATGCTGCCGCCACGGCCGAACCGGAAGTACGCATCATCCAGCGCGGTGACGACAAGATCGAGGAATACCGCCTCAATGGTCAGCTCTACATGATGAAAGTCACCCCTGCCATTGGTTTCCCTTACTACCTGATGGATGAAGAGGGCAATGGCAGCATGAAGCAGGTGGACCCGAATCGCCGCATCGTCATCCCGCAATGGGTTCTCAAGCGCTTCTGAGGAACAGGCATGTCGGTTTACACCACCGTCAGCGATGACATGATGCAAGGCTGGCTGAGCCGCTATGCGCTCGGCCAGCTGGTCGAACTCAAGGGCATCGCCGCTGGCGTCACCAATACCAATTACTTTGTCACCACCACCCATGGCCGTTACGTCCTCACCATCTTCGAAACCCTGAAGCTGGAAGAACTGCCCTACTACCTGACGCTGATGAGCCATCTGGCGCGTCACGGCGTGGCCTGCCCGGCCCCGCTGGCCGATCACACCGACCAGTTTGCCTCGCTCCTGGCCGGCAAGCCGGCTTGCCTGGTGAGCTGCCTGTCCGGTGCCGACATCAGCCGGCCCAGCGCCATCCAGTGCCGGGCCGTGGGGGAAATGCTGGCCCAGATGCATGTGGCCAGCGCCACCTTCCCGCGCAAGATGAAGAATCCGCGTGGCCCGCGCTGGTGGAGCGAAACCGCCACGGCCATGTATCCCTACATGGACGCGGCCGATGCCGCCAGCCTGCGTGAAGAGGTGCAATTCCAGGACAGCCACCGCTTTGATCACCTGCCCAGCGGCGTGATCCATGCCGACCTGTTCAAGGACAATGTGCTGATGGACGGCGACAAAATCGCCGGTTTCATCGACTTTTACTACGCCTGCAACGACATCCTGCTGTATGACGTAGCCATTGCCTTCAACGACTGGACGCGGCTGGAGGACGGCAGCATCTGCCCGGAACGGGCCACTGCCTTGCTGGCCGGCTACCAGTCGGTGCGTCCGCTGACCGCCGAGGAAATCCGCGCCTGGCCGGTGATGTTGCGCGCCGCCGCGCTGCGCTTCTGGACCTCGCGCCTGCTCGACCTCTACCAGCCCATGGCCGGCGAGCTGACCTACACCAAGGACCCCAAGGTGTTTCAGCGTCTGGTGGAAGCCCATCGCCAGCGCAGCGACTACTGGCTGTAAGCAGCCGGTTCACCAGCCGGCCCTGCCGCTACCCGCCACGGCCTTGCGGGCCAGCCCGCAGGGCCGTTTCACATGCGGTTGAACGCCAGCATGCCACGCGTCTGGCTCTTGTCCTTGTGATGAATGCGGTACAGCGGGCGATGCAAGGCAGGCAGGGGGGCCAGTACCGCCACCACCTGCCCGCTGTCCAGCAGTTCCTGCACCACATGCAAGGACAGGCAGCTCACCCCCAGCCCGGCGGCCACCACCCGCTTGATGGCTTCGGAATGGCCCATTTCCATGACCTGGGCAAAACCGCCCACATGCGGCAGCAACAGGCGCTCCACTTCCTCGCGCGTGCCGGAACCGCTCTCGCGCAATACCCACTGTGCCTGTGCCAGCCGTGACAGGCTGACCGCACCCTGTGCCAGTGGATGGCTGGCGGCAGCAAACACCACCAGAATATCGTCCTGCCAGGGTTCCACCACGATATCCGGGTGGTGGCAGGGCCCTTCGATAAAGCCCATGTCCACCTTGAAGCCAGCCACCGCCTCCACCACATCGGCGGTATTGGCCACCAGCAGTTCCACCCTGGCCTGCGGCTGCTGCAGCTGGAAACGGGCAATCTGTTCCGGTAGCAGATAATTGGCGATGGTGGTACTGGCGGCCAGCCGCAGATGCATGGCCGCCTCGCTGTCGAACAGCCGCTGCATGTCCTGCGCAGCATCCAGCATGGCGCGGGCGCGTGGCAGCAGCAGCCGGCCATGTTCATTCAGCACCAGCCGTCGCCCCACGCGGTCGAACAGCGGAGCGGCCAGCCCGGTCTCCAGTGCCGCCAGTGCCTGGCTGGCAGCTGACTGGGTCAGCGCCACCTGCCCGGCGGCCGCGGTCACCGTTCCCTGCTCGGTCACCGCCACAAACACTTCCAGTTCGCGCAAGCTCAAACGCAATGCCATCTGCCGCTCCTGTTGCGGCTGCTCGCCAGACACGGCGGCCAGCCGGATTGCCGTCCATTCAATATATTAATTTTTCTAATTATTTAAAGATATTTTATCCGTTTTTCAACTTTCAGGTGGCGGCGTATCGTTCAGACATCGGGGCAAAGCCCCCCACATCTTGCAGGTCGCTCATCATGAACACGCTACGTCAGCACACCCCCGGCCTGTTGCTGGTTCTGGTCCTGGCTCTGGGTTCGCTCCATGCCGCCACGTTGCCCTGGTTCAGCCAGCTGGGCCTGTCGGCACTGACCATCGCCATCGTCGGCGGCATGGTGCTCGGCAACACCCTCTATCCGCGCATTGCCCTGTCCAGTCACAGCGGCGTCACCTTTGCCAAGGGCCAGATCCTGCGCCTGGGCATCATCCTGTTCGGCTTCAAGCTGACGTTTCAGGACATCGCGGCGGTCGGCATCAGCGGCATCCTGATCGATGCCTGCGTATTGAGTTCCACCTTTTTGCTGGCCTTCTGGCTGGGTCGACGCAAGCTGGGGCTGGACGAGCAAAGCGTCATCCTGATCGGCGCGGGCAGCTCGATTTGCGGTGCTGCGGCCATTCTGGCCACCGAGCCGGTGGTGAAGGCGCATGCCGAGAAGGTTGCGGTGGCAGTGGCCACGGTGGTGGTATTCGGTACGCTGGCCATGTTTTTGTATCCCCTGCTGTTTTCGCTGGTGCAGGCGCTGGGCGTGTCCGAATTTGCCTATGGCGTGTTTACCGGCTCCACCGTGCATGAAGTGGCCCAGGCCGTAGCGGCCGGCCGGGCGGTGAGCGAGCAGGCGGCCAATAGCGCGGTGATTACCAAGATGATCAGGGTGATGATGCTGGCACCGTTTCTGTTGATCCTGTCGACCTGGCTGGGCCGCCGCCATCAGGCCGGCAGCAAGGAGGCGCGCCGCATCACCATTCCGTGGTTTGCCCTGGGTTTTCTCGCCATGGCGGCTTTCAATTCGCTGCACTGGCTGCCGCAAGCCTGGGTGGCGCAGCTGATTGCGCTGGATAATCTGCTGCTGGCCATGGCCATGGGCGCACTGGGCCTCACCACCCACTTTTCCGCCATCCGCCGTGCCGGCAGCAAGCCGATGTGGCTGGCCAGCGCGCTGTTTGGCTGGCTGCTGGTGGGCGGCACGCTGATCAATAGCGGCATCACTTATTTGCTGCACCAGCTGTGAAACACTGTGTGCAATAAAAAACCGCCCGGCATCGGGCGGTTTTTCAGGCTGCTGACAACGATATTTGCTGCGATTGTACTGGACCCGGCAAAGCCGGGCCTTTCGACTAAATAACCGATTTCGCAGCCTTGCCATCTATTCCCTATCCCCTCACCCTTTCCCTGAAAGGGAGCCTCGCTTTCCTTGCAGGCAGCGAGAGGGAGAATCGAAAAACCGCCCGGCATCGGGCGGTTTTTCTATGGCTGTCGGCTAATCAGCACGGACACTTTTTCATCGACTTGCCACCATAACGCTCGGACTGGCAGTGGGCGAAAAAGTCCTCGCGGCTCATCACCGGGGCATTGGGGCTGCAACGGCGGCGGCTGGCGACATACTTGTCGTAGTCTTTCACCCCCACCATCAGCCGCGCCGCCTCGGTCAGCTGGCGCAATAACTCAGACATTGGCTTCTCCCTGACGATAGACCGCCGGCACTTCCTTGGTGGTGACCCACTTCACGGCCAGCGCCTTGCGGATGACATTGACGGAGAACAGCAGCATGGCCACCACCACGGCAATGAACATGGCGGTGAGGGTGGCATCCACATAATCATTGAAGATGATCTGCTGCATTTGCGCCAGGCTTTTCGCCGGGGCCAGTACTTCACCCTTGGCCGCAGCGGTGGCGAACTTGTCGGCATGGGCGAGGAAGCTGATCTTGGGGCTGGCATGGAACAGCTTTTGCCAGCCGGCCACCAGGGTGACGATCAGCAGCCACAGGGTGGGCAGGGCAGTCACCCACACATAGCGCAGTTTTTGCATCTTGATCAGCACCACGGTGGCCAGGATCAGCGCAATGCCGGCCAGCATCTGGTTGGCAATGCCGAACAGCGGCCACAGGGTATTGATGCCGCCCAGCGGATCCACCACCCCCTGGTAGAGGAAGTAACCCCAGCCGGCCACGGCCAGGCCGGTGGCGGTCAGGTTGGCGCCCCAGGATTCGGTATTGGCCATGGGCTTGATGAAGATGCCCAGCAGGTCCTGGATCATGAAGCGCAGCACGCGGGTGCCGGCGTCGATGGTGGTGAGAATGAACAGCGCTTCAAACAGGATGGCAAAGTGATACCAGAAGGCCATCATGGTCTTGCCGCCAATCACGCCGGACAGGATGTGCGCCATGCCCACCGCCAGTGTCGGTGCGCCACCGGCACGCGACAGGATGGTGGTTTCGCCCACATCCTTGGCCATCTGGGTCAGCACATCCGGGGTGATGACAAAGCCCCAGCTGGAAATCACCTGTGCCGCGTCCACCGCGGTCTTGCCGATGACGGCTGCCGGGCTGTTCATGGCGAAGTACACGCCCGGATCCAGCACGCAGGCGGCAATCAGCGCCATGATGGCGACAAAGCTTTCCATCAGCATGGCACCGTAGCCGATGACACGGGCGTGGGTTTCGTTCTCGATCAGCTTGGGCGTGGTACCCGAAGCCACCAGCGCGTGGAAGCCGGACACGGCACCGCAGGCAATGGTGATGAACAGGAAGGGGAACAGGTTACCGGCAAAGACCGGGCCGCTGCCATCGATAAACTTGGTCAGCGCCGGCATGTGCAGGTTAGGCGCCACGATCAGGATGCCGATGGCCAGACCGATGATGGTGCCGATCTTGAGGAAGGTGGACAGATAGTCACGCGGGGCCAGCAGCAGCCATACCGGCAGCACCGAAGCGACAAAGCCGTAGCCGATCAGCACCCAGGCCAGGGTGGTGCCCTGCAGGGTGAACAGCGGTGCCAGCGTGGCGCTCTTGGCCACATCGCCGCCATAGACAATGGCCAGCATCAGCAGCACAAAGCCGATAACGGAAATTTCGCCAATCTTGCCCGGACGGATATAGCGGGTATAGATGCCCATGAACAGGGCAATCGGAATGGTGCAGGCGATGGTAAAGCTGCCCCACGGGCTGCCGGTCAGCGCCTTGACCACCACCAGCGCCAGTACCGCCAGCAGGATGATCATGATCATCAGGATGCCGATGGAGGCAATCACGCCGGGAATCGGCCCCAGTTCCAGCCGGATCATTTCACCCAGCGACTTGCCGTCGCGGCGCATGGACAGGAACAGCACCAGGAAATCCTGTACCGCGCCGGCCAGCATCACGCCGATGAGAATCCACAGCGTGCCCGGCAGATAGCCCATCTGCGCGGCCAGTACCGGCCCCACCAGCGGACCGGCCCCGGCAATGGCAGCAAAGTGGTGGCCGAACACCACCCATTTATTGGTGGGGACGTAGTCCAGGCCGTCGTTGTGCTTTTCCGCCGGGGTCAGCCGTTTGGCATCCAGCTCCAGCACACTATTGGCAATGAAACGGCCATAAAAACGGTAAGCGATGGAGTAGACCGACACGGCGGCCACCACCAGCCAGATGGCATTGACCGGCTCGCCACGATTGAGTGCCACCACGGCAAAAGCGACGGCGCCCGCCAGGGCCACGGCAATCCAGATTGCCCATTCCTTTAAGCGTTGCATGTGATTTTCTCTGTCCTTGGTTGATCATGGGCCGCTGCCGAAGCCGGCCTGACTGCCTCGTATGTGCAGCGTCGATTCTGTCCGCATAAACCGGGAAATACAAGCCGGATGCCAGCCCTGCCATACATGGTGATACTATTTCCACCATTGATTTTCGCAGGCATGGCATGACACCCCACATTCTCATTATCGAAGATGATATTCATCTGGCTCAGCTGATTTCCGCCTACCTTGGCAAACACGGCTACCAGGTGAGCCTGCATGGTCGCGGCGACACCGCCGCCGATGTGATTCTGGATACCCGGCCGGACCTGGTGATTCTGGATGTAATGCTGCCAGGCAAGGAAGGCTTCGATGTCTGCCGCGAGGTGCGGCTGCGCTACCATGGCCGCATCCTGATCATGACCGCCCGCGACGAGGACGTGGACGAAATCCTCGGGCTGGAACTGGGCGCCGACGACTATCTGGCCAAGCCGGTCGAGCCGCGCCGCCTGCTGGCACGGGTGCGCGCCCTGCTGCGCCGTGGCGTCGACGATGGCGGCAGCAGCGACAGCAGCGACCACGATGACCTGGTGTTCGGCCAGTTCAGCATCAGCCAGGGCACGCGCTCGGCCTCGCTCGCCGGCGAGGAAATGGAACTGACCACCGCCGAATTCGACCTGCTGTGGCTGCTGGCCAGCCATGCCGGCCAGGTGTTGTCGCGTGATGACATCATGAACGAATTGCGCGGCATCGGCTTTGACGGGCTGGACCGCTCCATCGACGCCCGCATCTCGCGCCTGCGCAAAAAGCTGGGCGACAGCCCCGATTCGCCCACCCGCATCAAGACCGTGCGCGGCAAGGGCTATCTGTTTTCGCGCAGTGACTGGGAATGATGAAGCTGCCCCTGTTGCGAGCGGACAAAAAACCGCGCCCGGGCAAAGCCTCCAAGGCATCACTGGCCACGCTGTTTGCCCGCTACTTCATCATCGCCATGGCGGCCGAGCTGGCCATCATCATCGGTTTCGCCTTCATGCTGGGCAAGCTGTACCAGAATAGCGACAGTGAAAACGCCCGCCGCATGCTGGATGGCCCGGCCTCGCTGCTGGTGCAGGAACTGGAGCGGGTCCCGCCAGCCGGCCGCGAACACGCCCTGCCACAGCTGACGCGTCATTTCAGCTATCCGGTCAAGCTGATCACGGAATTGCCGGCCGATCTGGACCCGGAGAGCAGGCAGAACTTTGCCGCCGGCAAAACCTATCTCGATTTCGACAACAACCTGCTGTACATCCCGCTGCGCGACGAGCACCGCATGGTGCTGATGGGGCCGCTGGATGCCACCAGCAACAGCAACGACAGCGGCTGGATTACCGAAGACATCGAAGTGCTGCTGCTGTGGATCCTGTTTACCGGCAGCACGCTGGGCCTGCTGATCTACTTTTACCTGCGGCCGATGTGGCGCGATCTGGTTTCGGTGCGCGATGCCGCCGAACTGTTCGCCAACGGTGATTTCCACGTACGCACCCCGCAGGCGCACAGCCGGCTGTTCGCCCCCCTGTCCACTGCCCTCAACAGCATGGCGGCCAGGCTGGAGCGCTTGCTGGAAATGCATCAGGCGATGAGCCATGCCGTGGCGCATGAAATCCGTACCCCCATTGCCCGGCTGCGTTTCGGCCTGACCATGCTGGAAGAAGAAGAGGACGAGGCCGAACGCCAGCGTTACCGCGACGGCATGGAACGTGACATGCAGGAGCTGGAAGAGCTGATTACCGCCAGCATGGAATACGCCAAGCTCAACCGGGGCGACTCCATCCTGCAGCGGGAACAGGTCGACCTGTACGACTGGTTCGACGACCTGCTCGACCTGGTCCATCCCCTGAAACCGGCCAATCTCAGCCTGTCCATGGATTGCGCGCGCGGCCAGGCCACCTTCGACCGCAAGCTGATCTATGTCGCCAGCCGCAACCTGCTGCTGAACGCCTTCAAATACGCCCAGCGCCAGGTGCATCTGATTGTCGAGCGCCATGGCAACATGCTGGAAATCCATGTCGACGACGATGGCCACGGCATTCCGCCGCAGGACTGGGAACGGATTTTCGAACCCTTCCGCCGGCTGGACCGCAGCCGGGACCGCGCCACCGGCGGCTATGGTCTGGGGCTGTCCTATGTCAGGCTGATTGCCGAACATCACGGCGGCAATGCCTTCGCCAGCAAGAGTCCGCTGGGCGGAGCCCGGCTCACCCTGCGCATCGCCCTCAGCTGACAGAGTCACAGCCTGTCACAATCCTGTGACAGGAAACTGACAGACTGGCTGCTTTATCTTGCGCATACTGCAGGCTGTTCACTTTCCTGCCGGAATTTTCCATGCCTTCACCTCGTCCCGCCGCCCTGCTGATTCACGGCCTGGGTGGTACCGTTTACGACCTCGGCTCGCTGGGCCGCACCCTGGAAGAAGCCGGGATCGATACCCATGCCCCGCTGCTGCCTGGCCACGGCACCGTACCGGACGATTTGCTGGCAACCGGCTGGCAGGACTGGATAGACAGCATGCGCGCCCAATACCGCACGCTGAAGCAGCGCCATGGCGTGGTGCATCTGGCCGGCGTCTGCCTGGGTGCGCTGGTGGCACTGGAAGTGGCACGGCTGGAAAACCATCAGGACAAGCTGGCACTGTATGCGCCACCGCTGTTTCTGGATGGCTGGAGCCTGCCGCGCCTGACCTGGTTGCGCAAGCTGGGCTATATCCTGCCGGGCATGGCCAAACGCATGCGCGTGCCGGAAGCCGAACCATTCGGCATCAAGAATGCGCGCATCCGCAAGCTGATCCAGCAACGCTTCGAACGCGGCGAACGTTTCCATTACCCGTATGTGCCGCTGGCCTGCATCCGCGAGGTCGACAAGCTGCGCAAGCAGCTGATGCCGCGCCTGCAGGAAATCACCTGCCCCACGCTGATCGTGCATGCCGACGAAGACGACATCACCAGCCCGCGCTCGGCACACCACCTGCAAAAACATCTGGGCGGGCCGGTCGACTTCATGCCGCTGTCCGACAGCTATCACATGATTCTGGTGGATAACGAACGCATGGCGGTGCTGGCGCGCAGCGTGGATTTTTTCCGGGCCCGTCCGGCCAGCAAGCCGCGTCCGGCCAGCACGACACAGCCGCTGTGGCAGGGTGAGGCCATCACCGCCTGAGCTGCCGCTGCTGCTTGCCAACACCGGGCCGACACTGCCAGCAGTGCCGGCCCGGTGTCATTGCAGACGGGCAAAGTTCCCCGGCTTCATCAACAGCAACAAAGTCCGGCGCTTTGTCATGCACTGTCATCAAGCCGGCACAGCGCCGCCACATAGCCCAGACGCTAGCCGCACAGAGCGGCCAGCCGGCTCTGGCACACTGTTTCCCATGCAAACAAGCCATGCCGCGGATACCCCCGAGCCTGCGGCAAGGTGCTTGCTCTGTATCTGTTTAGGGTCTGGCAACGGGCCCGTTCTCCTCTGTCCTTTGTGTGACTTTGTGTAACCCGCCCCCTCAGGCGGGTTCTTTTTTGTCCGCAGCGCGCGCTGCAGCAGCCGGGAAGGGCTCTGCTACAATGCCAGCCACACCACCACCCAGGATATTGCGATGAGCCATCCCCACGCCAATGAAGTGAAAGCCTTTCTGCTGCAACTGCAAGACCGCATCTGCGCCGCACTGGAACAGGCCGATGGCAGCGGGCGCTTTGTCGAGGATGCCTGGCAGCGGCCGGCGGGTGGCGGCGGACGCAGCCGTGTGCTGAGTCAGGGCGCGGTATTTGAACAGGCCGGGGTGAATTTCTCGCATGTCAGCGGTGATGCGCTGCCGGCTTCGGCCACCGCCCATCGCCCGGAACTGGCCGGTCGCCGTTTCGAGGCCATGGGGGTGTCGCTGGTGATTCATCCGGAAAACCCGCACATTCCCACCAGCCATGCCAATGTGCGCTTTTTCATTGCCGAGCAGGAGGGCGCCGAGCCGATCTGGTGGTTTGGCGGCGGTTTCGACCTGACGCCCTACTATGGCGTGGAAGAAGACGTGGTCCACTGGCACAGCGTAGCGCGCGACCTGTGCCAGCCGTTTGGCGACACGGTTTATGCCGACTACAAGAAATGGTGCGACGAGTATTTCTTCCTCAAACACCGCAATGAAGCGCGCGGTGTGGGCGGACTGTTTTTTGACGATCTGAACCAGTGGGGTTTTGCCCGCTGCTTCGACTTCATGCAGGCGGTCGGTCAGGGCTTTGTCGCGGCTTATGTCCCCATCGTGAACAAGCGCAAGGCCACGCCGTGGACCGAGGCGCAGCGCCAGTTCCAGCTCTACCGCCGTGGCCGCTATGTGGAATTCAATCTGGTGTGGGATCGCGGCACGCTGTTCGGCCTGCAGACCGGTGGCCGTACCGAATCCATCCTGATGTCGATGCCGCCGCTGGTGCGCTGGGAATATGGCTACCAACCCGCCGAGGGCAGCGCCGAAGCCGAGCTGTACCAGCGTTTCCTGCCGGTGCGCGACTGGGTGTAAGCCAGCCTACTCCACGCCGGGCGGCTGCCCCTGCAGGTCGACACAGACCCGGTTGCGACCCTCCTGCTTGGCCCGGTACATGGCGTCATCAGCCCGTTTAAGCACTGCCCCCGCCTTGCTGTCGCTGGCCAGCACCACGGCACAGCCCATGCTAGCAGTGACCTTATCCGGCAGGCCCAGCTTGGCCCAGTTCAGCCGCTCCAGCTGCAGGCGCAGACGGACGGCCGCCTTCATCGCATCGCGCAGCTCGGTGGCCGGCAATACCAGCACGAACTCCTCGCCCCCCAGCCGCGCCACCAGATCCTGGCTGCGCAGCATGCGCCGTGCCAGCCGTACCAGCACTTTCAGCACCTCGTCGCCCACGGCATGGCCGAAGGTGTCGTTGATTCTCTTGAAGTGATCCAGGTCCACCATTACCAGCGCAAACATCTCGCCGGTCTCGTGATAGCCCTGATACAGCTGTGACAGCACCGCCTGAAAGGCGCGGTGGTTCAAGGCGCCGGTCAGCGCATCGTGTTCGGACAGGCGACGCAGTTCGCGGTTGAGCACCCAGGTGCGGTTGAGCAAGGCCAGGGCCAGCCACAGCAGCAAGGCTGCCACGATGCCCGGTGCCGTGCCCTTGGCGATCTCCAGCGCCAGCACCTCATTGGGCAGGTAATGCAGCACCCGCATGCCGCTATCGCCCACGGCAAACACCTTGACATGGGCGGTGGGGCCGGCGCGGTAGTCGGCCATCACCGGCAGGCGCAACAGGTTTTCCTGCGGCAGGGCCTCCTCGGTATTGGCGGCAACAATCTGGTTCTGGGCATTCAGCAGATACAGCTTGCCCAGCACCTCGCCCGCGCTGCCCAACAGCTGATGCAGGGTGGGAACGCCGACATCCATGTACAGCGCGCCGTAAAAATGCCCGCCGGCCACAATGGGCTGACCGATGGTCAGCATGGCGCCCTTGCCCGCCTGATCGATATAGACGGGCGTGATGAAACGCCGGCCCGCCGGGTTTGCCTCCGGCAGCGCCATGCGCCAGAACACGCCGTTGGGCGTGGCCAGGGTGTAGTGGTAATCGGCGGCGGGGGCGAAGGGATAAAGGTAGATGAACTGCTGGCGTGACACGTAGTAGACCCAGGCCACGCCATGGTCATCCAGATTGCGGTAGGCTGCGGTCAGCATCGGTGCCAGCCCCAGCGCCACCGCCATTTCGCGCTGGCGTGAGGGCTCGGGCTTGCCGGGCAACACCAGCCCGGTCAGATTGCCGATCTGCTGATGGCTGAGCGGCGGCGGCAGCTGGTCCAGCGAGAAATAATTGCTCCCCGGCACCGCGCGCAGTGCGGACAGCTGGCCATCCACATCGCGCGGTGGCTCGTTCCATTGCAGCTCACGGACGGCTTCGGCCTGAATGGTATCGATAAAACCGGATATTTTTTCAAAATGCTGGCGCAGGCCGGCCACCGCACGGTGGGCATACTGGTCGGACAGACTGAGCGAACGGGAATAGACATACCAGCCGTTGGAAACAACCAATAGCATGAATACCAGCGTCAATATGCCGCGAAATAGCCGCTGGTGGTCCAGCACCATCTCGCCCAACAGCATCCTACGCATCTTGCCAACCCGCTTGCGACTCTCTCGACACCATAGCAATGTACTTTATATATGCTCACACGCTAACACGGGTATTAGCTGAGCTGTACCTTGCGCGGTCGATTGACCAGCCGGCATTGAAAAAACGGGTCAGATTGACCCGTTTTTCCCACAACAACCCGCCTGCTCAGAGCGCGAGTGTGGCAATCGCTTCCTTGGCGGCATGAATGGCGGTGGCGCGCTTGTCTTCGCCCATATTGACCGCCTCGGCCCGCACGAAGGCGATATCGCTGATGCCCAGGAAACCCAGCACGGTACGCAGGTAGTCTTCCTGGAAGTCCATCAGCTGGCCCTGTTCGGTGGAGTAGACACCGCCACGGCTGGAGACGATCACCACTTTCTTGCCACCGGCCAGGCCCTGCGGACCATTCTCGGTGTACTTGAAGGTGCGGCCGGCAGCGGCCACACGGTCAATCCAGCTCTTCAGCTGCGACGGGATGGAGAAGTTGTACATCGGCGCACCGATCACCAGCACGTCGGCAGCCAGGAATTCTTCGATCAGCGCATTGCTCAGGGCGCTTTCACTGCGCTGGTTTGCAGTCCAGTCGGCTTCGGCAGTGAAATTGGCACCGATGATTTCGCCGGACAGATGGGCAATCGGCTGGCTGGCCAGATCGCGGTAGCTGACTTCGACGGCGGCGTGACGCTGGCGCACGGCATCCACCACGGCAGCAGTCAGCTGACGGGAAACGGAGTTCTGACCAAGAATGCTGGAATCAAGGTGTAGCAGTTTCATGATGGACTTCCTTTTGTGCAGTTGGGTATGGGTGAATGGTAGTTTTTGACACCAATCATGACTAGACTGCAAAAAAAGGAAACATTGTTCCACCGATAGGACAATCTGATGCAAGACCTCAACGACCTGCTGTATTTTGCCAAGGTGGTGGAATTCGGCGGCTTCATGGCGGCCAGCCGCATGCTGGGCATACCCAAATCACGGCTGTCGCGCCGGGTGGCCGAGCTGGAGGAGCGACTGGGGGTGCGTCTGCTGCAACGTACCACGCGGCGGCTGGCACTGACCGAAGTCGGCAGCAGCTATTACCAGCATTGCCAGGCCATGCTGGCCGAGGCCGAGGCGGCGGATGACGCCATTGCCCGCATCACCGCCGAACCCCGCGGCCTGGTACGGGTCAGCTGCCCGGAACTGCTGGCCAAGACCTTGCTGGCACCGGCCCTGCCCCGCTTCATGCTGCGCCATCCGCAGGTGCGGGTCAGCCTGGAGGCCACCAACCGGCGGGTGGATCTGATCGAGGACAATATCGATGTCGCCCTGCGCGTGCGCAACAGCCTGGAAAACAGCGCCAATCTGGTGGTGCGCCAGCTGTCGGTCAGCCAGGTCATTCTGGTGGCCAGCCCGGACTTCATGCGCCAGCACCCCATGCCGCAATCGCCGGCCGACCTGCTCGCCCTGCCGGCACTGACCATGAGCCGCCCGGATGGCCGCGGCCAGTGGCAACTGCTGGACCAGGCCGGCCACACCTATAACCTGCAGATCGACAGCCCGCGCCTGATGACCGACGACCTGCTGGTACTGCTGGAGGCGGCCATTGCCGGCCTGGGCGTGGCGGCCCTGCCAGTGATGGTCTGTGACGAGGCCTTGCAGCAAGGGCGCTTGCTGCGGCTGCTGCCGGAGTTCGACAGCCCCTGGGGTATTCTGCATGCGGCCTTTACCAGCCGGCGCGGCTTGTCGCCGGCGATCAGGGCCTTTATCGATTTTCTGGTGACCGACCTGATTCCGCCCGGCCACCCCTCCTATCCTCCGGCCGGCTAGGCCGCCGGTGCCTGGCGCTGGGCCAGCAGGGTGGCGTGCAACCGGGCAGCGGTCTGCGGCCGGGCAAAATGATAGCCCTGGGCCTGCTCGCATCCCATTTGCCGCAGCAGTTCGGCAATCTGCTGGCTTTCCACCCCTTCGGCCAGCGTCTGCAGTTGCAGCTTGCGCGCCATTTCGATGATGGCGCAGACGATATTGCCGTCGTCGGCATCTTCTGCCAGATGGCGGATGAAGGATTGATCAATCTTCAGCTTGTTGACCGACAAGCGCTTGAGATAGGCCAGGCTGGAATAGCCGGTGCCGAAATCGTCGATGGCCAGCCTGACGCCCAGTTCGCTCAGCCGTGACAGCGTGTGCTGCACACCTTCGGTCTGGTGCAGCAAGGTGGTTTCGGTCAGCTCCAGTTCCAGCAGCTGTGGCGGCAGGCCGCTGTGGGCCAGCGCCTCGGCCACGGTCTGTTCCAGATTGCCGCGCTTGAACTGCACTGCCGAGATATTCACCGCCACAGACAAGGGGTGGTCCAGCAGCGGCTGCCATAGCGCCGCCTGGCGGCAGGCTTCGCGCAGCACCCATTGGCCCAGCGGCACGATCAGGCCGCTGCTTTCGGCCATGGGGATGAACTCGGCCGGTGCAATCAGCCGCTCGCCATCCTGCCAGCGCACCAGTGCTTCCACCCCCAGCATGCGGCCGTCCTCCAGACTGACCTGCGGCTGATAGTGCAGCACGAACTGGCCCGCCTCCAGTGCCGCCATGAAATGGCTGCGCAGCCGCAATACCTGCTGCGCCTCGACATTCATCCTTTCGTCGAACAGGCGGTAGGTATTACGCCCGGCATCCTTGGCGTGATACATGGCGGTATCCGCCTTTTTCATCAGGGTGGTGAAGTCCTCGCCATCGGCCGGATACAGCGCCACCCCGATGGAGGCCGAGGTGGACAGCTGATGGTTGTGCAGCATGAAAGGCTGCTCCAGGCCATGCAGGATGCGCCCGATCAGCGAGGTCAGTCCCTCCAGCCCACCCATGCCGCACAAGCCGGGCAGCAAGAGCAGGAACTCGTCGCCCCCCAGCCGGCAGGCGGTATCCTGCTCGCGCAGCAAGGACTGCAGGCGCTGCGCCACCGCTTGCAGCATCTCGTCGCCCACATCGTGTCCCAGTGAATCATTGATGGTCTTGAAGCCGTCCAGGTCCAGAAACAGCATGGCCAGCTGCTCCGCGTGGCGCTGGGCCAGGCTGGCCTGCTGGCAGAAGCGGTCTTCGGCCAGAATGCGGTTGGGCAGGCCGGTCAGTGCATCATGATGGGCGAGGAAGGCAATCTGCTGCTGCTGGCGCTTGCGTTCGCCAATATCCTGGAACAGCAGCACCGTGCCGACATTCTGGCCATCCTTGAGCAGCGGGTAGGCATCGTAACGCACGGCCAGCAGGCTGCCATCGGCGCGGGTGAATACGTCGTCGGCCTCATGCACGCTACGTCCCTGCTGCAGCGCCTGGCGAATCAGGCAGTTCGCCGCCGGCAGCGGCCGGCCATCGGCCTGCTGCGCATGAATCAGCCCCGGCAGGTCCGCCACGCGCAGGGTCGCTTCGTCGGCATGGCCCAGCAACTGGCGGGCGGCCGGATTGGAAAACAGGTAGCGGCCCTGCTCATCCATGCCGCAGATGCCCTCACCCACCGAATTGAACAACTGGCGGAAGCGGTCTTCGCTGGCCTGCAGCTCGCCACTGGCATGGCGCTGGCGTTCTTCCGAGCGGCGCAGGCGCTGCAGCAGCCAGGCCAGCAGCAGCAGCGACAGCAAGGACACCACCACCGTACCCAGCAAGGTGGCATACCACTGTGCCAGAAAGTCATTGCTGGCAATGCCGGCGGCCACATAGAAAGGGAAATCGCCCACCCGCTTGAAAGCGTAAACCCGCTCGATGTGGTCGATGGCGGCATAAAAACGGATCATCCCCTGCTGCGCGCCGGCCTCCACCCGCTGGTGCATGGGATTGTTATGCAAGGTCTGGTTGACCGTGCCCGGCCGTGCCGGATGGCGCAACACCAGCCGGCCATCGTCACTGCGGCGAAAGGTAATCACCCCATGCGGCCCCAGGTCCACCGCGTCGAACAACTGCTGGAAATAGCCGATATCCAGCGGCGCCATGGCAATGCCGGCAAACGCCCCCTGTGGGGTACGGATCGGCACCGCCATATACAGCTGCAGGCTGTGGTTGATGCGGCCGGTGGTCACTTCGGAAAAAAACAGGCGTTGCTGCGGGTGCTGGCTCAGGGCAATGAAGTAGCTGCGGTCACGCACATTGGCCTGGGGCAGCAAGTGATCGGAGGCATACAGCACATTCCCCTCGGCATCGATCAGCCGCAGGCCGATGATTTCGGGAAAATGGCGTGCCGGCAGGGCCAGCTGCTGCTGCATGGCTGCGGCATACTGTGGCCGGGCCGCCAGTGACAGGGCGGACAGCGGCGTGCGCTGGGCCAGCTCTTCCAGATTGGCCTGGGTACGCCGCAGCGCCGCTTCCAGCCGGGCCTCCAGCACGGCCACCACATTGCGGGCATTCACTTCGGCCTGGTGCTGTTTTTCGACATAGGCCGTACCCAGCAGAAAAGCGATCAGCGCGGCCGTGCCCATGAACAGCAGCAGGAAGAACACCAGGTAGATGCGTTGCGGACGCTGGATCATGGGCCAGATAAGGATGGTTGATGCTGCAGGCCATGTTAGCAAACCCTATCTGGCTGTCCTAGCCACTTCACCATCATCCGGCTGACAAAAATCAAGCTGGCGACACATGGAAAAATACATTGACATTAATATCCGGATCCAGCGATACAGCGCGGATTTTTCCGGATGACTGCCCCATGGCAAGTGGTCAGCGCTAGGAGCGTGGTTTGCACGGTCAGCGACCAGAAATGTCTGGCTGTTTTCAGCTTGACGCTCCCGCGCACCATCCTGAAGGGCCCTTGCCGGTTGGCGCTCAGGGCTGCCAGTCATGGTAGGGCTGGTGCACCGCGGCATAGGCGCGCGCCAGCTCACCACTGGCGCGGGCGGCGGCAATCGCCTTGCTCAACACCTGGTTGACATAATTGCCACGCTGGTTGCAGGAAAGAAAGATCACATCCGGGTAATCGTCGAAATGGGCGCGGTGCACATGATCCAGCCTGAATTTGCGGATCAGGAAATCCGCTTCCTCCTGCGCCCAGATCACCCCGTCTATCCGCCCCTGATTAAGCATTTTCAGCGAGCGCTCCAGATCCACCACGCTGTCGGTGTGAAAGCCCCAGTTGGTGGGTGGCGCTGCCAGCCGGTATTTGTTGAGATTGGCCATGTCCAGCAGCGCCGCCTTGTCCAGCGGCCTGGCCTTGTTGCTGTACAGCACAAAGCTGACCTTGCCCAGCATCTCATGAGCAAACTGATAAGGCGTCTGATTGTCCGCGCCATCGCGGATTTTCATGATGGGAAAACGAAAATCGGCATTCTGGTCGTTGATGTCCAGATAGACCCGCCGCACCGGCTCGATGCTGAGACTGATCCGCCCCGCGGGGTAGTACTTGTTCACCACCCTGATCAGGTTGGCAAAGGGGCTGTCCACGGCATTTTCCAGCACTTGCGGCAGAAACACCGCAATGCCGTGGATGTCCGGCCTATCATAAGCCGCCGGGCCATCCGGCGTGACCGTACCATTGCAAGCCTCCGCCGCCACCGGTAACAGGCCGAGCAGGAGCACTCCGCGCATGACCATCCGCCACATGAGACCACACCCTCCAGCCGCTTGCGATAATGCGTATTAGCATCAATCCGGCGCCGGTGCCGGACAAAATCCGCGCCGCGACGAGCCGTCATGGCGTTGGCAGAGCGGCTCAGTCCCAGGCCAGCCACTGCTGCAGGTAATGGTGCGGGTCCAGTCCCCATTTGCGCTCATCTTCGTAACGCAGCACCCGGTCGCCGCCGCCAAAGCCGAAATGCCGGGCCAGATCGATCAGGTGCGGCTTGATGTGCAGCTTGTTCTGCATATTGAAAAACGCCAGCACCTTGGGGCTGGTGAGATCGTCGTAGTTATGCTCCACCACCACCGCCAGCTTGCCGCTTTCCAGTGAAACCAGGGTGCCCACCGGATAGATGCCTATGCTTTTGACAAAATCCTTCACCTGCTGCGGATTGAAATGGTGCTTGCTCCATTCGAATATCTTGCGGATCGCCATCGGCGGCGTCATGCCCAGGTGATAGCAGCGGTCGGAAGTCAGCGCATCATAGACATCGATGATGGCGGCCTTCTGCCCCAGGCTGCTGATCTGCTCGCCCTTCTTGCCGAAGGGATAGCCGGTGCCGTCATAGCGCTCGTGATGCTCCAGCGCCGGCAGGATCACATCGCTGGACAATTCCGGATATTGCTTGAGCACGCTCACGCCATAGCCGACATGCTTGCGCATGGCCTCGAATTCGATATGGCTGAGCTTGCCCGGCTTGTTGAGTATCTGCGAATCGACATAAATCTTGCCGATATCATGCAACATGCCGCCAATGCCGGCATCCATCACCTCCTCGTTACTCAGGCCGCTGTCATGCTGCAGAATCATCAGCAGCACCCCGACACTGATGGAGTGGTGAAAGATATAACTGTCCTTTTCCTTGATCCGCCCCAGGATGTTCAGGGCATCCGCGTTGCGGCGTACCGAATCGGCCAGCTCCTGCGCCACATCGCGCACCGGGTCCATGTTCAGCTTTTTGCCCAGCTTGGCATCCAGCAGGATGCTGTGGATGGTGGCATGGGCACGATCCAGAATGGCCTTGGCCCGCGGCAACTCCGCGCCCAGCTCCGCCGTCACCGCCTGACTCGGCTTTTCCACCAGGATATCCAGCAGCGCATCGTCGATGGACTGGTCCACCTCCGACTTCAGCTGCGCCTCACTCACATCGCTGCCCTTGCGGGTATCGATGTAGAACTCCATGATCCCGGCATCGCGCAGCTGCGCGATCTGCTCTTCCCGCTCGACCCGGAAACGCGTCAGCCAGAAGGGGTGAGACATCCAGCCACAATCCAGATCGGCGATATACATGCCCAGGCGCAGCTGGTCGATACTGATCCTCTTGATGTATTCAGCCATTGCGCGTACCGGGTGCCACTTCGAAATAGCTCACCATCTGCTTCAACTGCGTGGAAATGGTATGCAGCTGGGCCGACATGGAATACGCCTCGTGGGTTTCCATGCGGTTATCCACCACCAGTTCGCTCAACTGCTGGATCTTCTCCAGGAAGTCATTGAAGGTATGGCTGCGCAACTGTTCCAGACAGAGGATGTCATCCATGTCGTTGCAGATGGCCTCCTGCAAGGCGGCATCTCCGCCGGCCAGCGCCAGCACGCTCTGGATGGCGGCACGCACATGGTCCAGCCTGTCCTTGATTTCCACGGTGGTATTCATTTCAAACAGCGATTTGGCCTCGATCAGCTTGTCATGCTGGCAATCCAGATGGTCACTGATCTCGAACAGCGCGGTATTCAGCGCCAGGCAATGCTGATCGATATGCTCGGACATCAGCAGCAGCTCATCCATCACCACCTTCAGATGCATCTGCATGGTGGCACTGGAGCGGATCAGATGCCCGGTTTCGCCGGCCCCGGTCAGCTGGACTTCGCCGGTCAGGTCGCCCTCGGCCATCTTGTCGAAATTGTCGATGGCCATTTCCAGCGGATGCACGATGCTGCGCATGAAATACCAGCCAAACAGCAATACCAGTGAAATGCCGAGGAAAATGCCGGCGAGCGAGATGTTTTCGATCAGCGCGTTGCGTTGCAGATGATGGCTGACCCGGCGCGATGCCGCTTCCAGTATCGTGCTGCGCAGATTGGCAATTTCCGTTTGCAGCTCACCGGCCACCGCGCTGGCACGCTCCTGCGCCGGGCCATCGCCGGCATGCGCCAGCCCCTGCAGCGTGCTCAGCTTGACCAGGTCTTTCTTGATCTCGTCGACACTGGCGCGGTAGTTCTCGTCAGCCGCCAGGTCATTGAGCCGGGCGATATTCTCATCCACCGACTTGAGCACCGGTGCCACCGGGCCGGTATTGCGTTTCAGGTTTTCCACTTCGCTGTGCAGATCGCCCAGCACCACGACGTTCTGCAGCACATGCTGGTTCTGATACACCAGCTGCTCGCCGCCCTGGCGGATGCCACCAATGCCCAGGTAGCCGCCCACCACCAGCAGCAGCATGACAAACAGCGAACCCAGCAGATAGCCGGAGTGGATGGACAGGATGCGCTTCAGCTTCAGGCCGGACTTTTTCTTGGGCACCTCGCCCCGGTACAGTTTTTCTGCCGCCGCGATCTGCTGCTCGGTCGCCATGGTGCGTACCGACATGTAGCCGATGGTCTTGCCCGCCTTGCGAATGGGCACCACGGTGGCTTCCACCCAGTAACTGCCACCGTCCTTGGTCAGGTTTTTCACGATGCCACGCCACAGGTCGCCCGCTTCCAGCGAGCTCCACAAATCGGCAAACGCCCAGGCCGGCATGTCGGGATGGCGCACGATGTTATGCGGCTGGCCAATCAGCTCTTCCCGCGCATAGCCGCTGATGCGCACAAAGGCATCGTTGGCGTAAGTAATCATGCCGCACAAGTCGGTCTTGGAAACAATGGCCGATGTTTCCCTGGCGGCATCCGCCAGCATTGCGTCGTCATTAAAATTAATCATTACACTTCCTGCCAAATCTTCTTGATGGAGAACATTGCCACCTTGCATTTACCCAGGGAAATGCTGCTCTGGATGGCAAATTCGGGCTGTCTGATATCACGCAATACCGGATCGGCCTTGGGAAATCCCTTGGCATCCGACACCACGTACACTTCCGGGTTTTTCTTGTTCTGGCAGTAGCTTTTCACGATGCCCACCTCGCCATTGTTCAGCTGTACCAGCGAACCGGGCGGAAAGATGCCGATTTTCCTGATCAATACCGAAATATGCTTTTCCAGGCAGAGGCTGCCCTTGCTGACGAAAATTTCCTTCAGGGAGTTGCCGGGCAGGATGCCGCTGCGCCGCTGGTTGGCCACCACCATGCCGGCATAGGTATCGGCCAGGCTGAGGATCATGGAAAACTCATGCAGCTCGTCATTTTTCTTGCCATGCGGATAACCACTGCCATCCGGCTTTTCATGATGCTCGTAGACATAGCGCAGCCATGCCTCGTTATGGATGCCATGCTTGCGCAACATGCGTACCGCAGAAACCGTGTGCTCCTTGATGCGGCTGTATTCATGATCAGACATGATCTCCAAATGACTGGACGTATGATCAAAGTGGTAAAGACTGATGTCGCGGGTAAGCGCCGCACAGACCAGGGGTAATAACTGCGCGTCGTCATCGCAGGACTGCACGGCGATCAGGTAAGCAACGGCAGCACCCAGCACATGCTTGACCGGGCGGGTTTCCCGGCTGCTCTGGTTCAGATAGAGCGCCGCCAGCACGGCATCGCTGTTGCGCTTGAGCAGCTGGATCAGTTGCCGTGCCCGCTGCCACACCAGGTCCTCGATACGGGACAGATTGCTGGGCGGGCTGAGCACGATCTTGTGGATGCGGGAGATCGAGGTGATCAACTCGGTGGCCAGTACAAAAACGGGTTCGCGCACCGCCCACTCGTCACGCTCGTCCTCATTGGCCGCCTCATTGCTTTTTTCTTCTGCCGGGTTTGGCTCACCGATGTAATAACCGCGATGGACGATTTTCTCGGCCACCCCCGGCATGGAAATGACGATGCCCTTGCGCAGGATGAGATTGTTATTGGCATCGTAAATGGACCACTCGAGTGGTTTGTTGACCGGGAGGTCGGATAAGCTGGCTCTGCGCAGTAGCTTAACCATCAAATTTCCACCTCTTGCAGACCAGGCGTCCGCCAAGCATGCCGCCGACATGGACCGTCATATGCTGTTCATTGGGTAAATTCATGATTCAGTTTCAAAAATCCAAATATTTTAAAAGTGGTTAAATTTCTGTTTAAAATTAACCCAATTTTCATTGCGCGAGTATTTCAAATACATATGTCATCAAATTTGACAATCATCAAATTTTTGGGAAATCGCGGGGAAAAGGACGAGTCTGCAGCCACTGAAAATCCATTTCTGCAACAGGTGCGGATCGTGCTGCGGCCAGACCGGCTCAGGCCATCGAGCAGCAGCACGTCAGCCAGCGTCGGCAAGGCATTGAAATTGCATGCAATGCCCTGGCGCGCCCCAGGGCCAGGACGCCCCGCCACAGACCGAGCCGCGCCGGCTCGGGTCGATGCCCAGCCACTGTGCGGCGCTGCCAGTCGGGATAAATGAACACGACAGCCACAGGCCATCCTCACCCCTGCCGGCTGGTGGAGCGGCTGCTTTGCTCTGTTACAGGATGGATATTGGCTGGCGCGGAAAATTAAATACCATGGGCATTAATGACTGCCACGGGGAATGACAGCAGCTAGCGAGCCGGACGCAAGCGAGCGCGGGCAGGATCTTGTGCGCAGCCCGCAGCCGGCGCCAACAGCCGACCAGGCATCCCGGCAGGCGGGCGCAACATCGGGATGCCATTCCGGGCGCTCAGTCCAGCCAGGGATGTGCCGCCAGCCAGCGACCCAGCTCATTGTCATTGGCGCACTGCAGTTTGCTGAAGATATTGGCACGATGGGTTTCCACCGAGCGATGGCCACAAGGCGGCACCAGGATGCGGGCGATCTCCTTGTTGGGCTGACCGAGGCCGACCAGCCGGGCCACCTCGCGTTCACGCGGCGTCAGCTCTGCCCAGCGTTGCAGCGCCTGGGCGCGGGCGCGCGCCAGGGCGATGGCCGCCGGCAGCTTGTCCAGCAGCTGCTGGGTATCCGGCTTTTCCACCCAGTCGTAGGCACCGCGCCGCACAGCCTCCAGCGCGGTGGGAATATCGCCATGCGCCGACAGAAACAGGGTGACCAGCGGGCTGTGTGCCGCCAGCAGCTGCTCAAACACGCTCAGCCCGCTCATCCCGCCCAGGCGCAGGTCGAGAATCACGCAGCCGGGCTGGCGCAGGTTGACCGCGCCAAGAAAATCCTCGCCCGAGGCAAAGGCCTGCACCGCCAGCCCCTGGGAAAACAGCAGCAGGATCAGCGAGCGGCGCAATGCTTCGTCGTCGTCGACCAGAAACAGGGTCAGTGGCAAATCGTTCATGGTTCCACCGGTAGGGTAAAAGTAAACACCGCGCCACCGCCGGCACGGTCGTCAACCGTCATGGCACCGCCATGCGCTTCGATGATGGTGCGGCAGATATTCAGCCCCAGCCCCAGCCCGTCCGGCTTGGTGGTAAAGAACGGGGCAAAGATCTGTTCGCGCTGCTCGGGGGGAATGCCCGGCCCCGAGTCGGCCACGCTGATGCTGACCAGCTGCTCCACCCGCTGGCAGGCCAGGGTAATGGTGCGGCAGGGTGCCGGCTGGCCCTGCATGGCGTGGAGTGCGTTGTGGATGAGATTGACCAGCACCTGCTCCAGCAGCACCGTGTCACCGCGCACCGGTGCCGCCGCATCGTCCAGCAGCAGTTGCAACTGCACGCCGTGGCGTTGCAATTCCGGCTTCAGCAGCAACGCCGCATGGGAGATGACATTCTCCATGCGCAGGCTTTCGTAGTGCGCCCGCTGCGGATTGATGAACACCCGCACCCGCTTGACGATTTCACTGGCGCGTCGCGACTGCTCGACGATTTCGTCCAGCGTGCCGGCCAGCATGTCGGTGGCGCCCTGCGCCGCCAGCGCCCGTGCGGCAATGGCGAAATTGGACAGGGCCATCAGCGGCTGGTTGAGTTCGTGCGCCAGGGTGGAAGCCATTTCCCCCACGCTGGCCAGCCGGGCGCTACGGGCCAGCCGCAGCTCCTGATCGCGCTGGCGCGCTTCGGCCTGCTTTTGCGCGGTGATGTCCACCACCGAGCTCATCCAGCCGCGGTGCACTCCTTGGGCATCCACCAGTGGCGCGGTGTACACCATGGTGATCACATCCCGTCCGTCCTTGTGGCGGATGCGTGACTCGAAGCCCTGCGGGGTGGCTCGCCCCTGCAGCACCTCGTCGCTCTCGCGAGCCTGTTTTTCCAGATCATCCGGATGCCAGTAGGGATAAGGCGGACGGCGCCCCAGCAATTCTTCCGCCTCATAGCCCACCATGGCGCACAGTGCCGGATTGACATAGATGATGGTGCCGGCTGCATCGCGGGCGCGCATGCCCACCAGCAAGGAGTCTTCCATGGCCTTGCGGAAGCTGTGCGCCTCTTCCAGATCCCGCGTGCGTTCTTCCACCCGGCGCTCCAGTTCCAGCCGCGCCGCGCGCTGTTCGACAAAGCGCTTCTCGCGCAGCCGCCAGTACAGAATGCCCAGCAGCAGCAGCGCCACCGCCAAGGCGCTGAGCATGAGCGCAGCCTGCCGTGCCTGCACCACCTCCTTCATGTCGGTGGTTACCGTCAGGGTCCAGCCCAGCTCCGGCAGCGGGGTATCCAGCGCAAACAGCTCGCGGCGCTGGCCTTGCACCGTGGTATGCAGGACAAAGCCCCCGGTGTCGGCCGCCGGCTCACGCCGCCAGGGCAGCACGGCAAAACGTTCGCGGCTGCCATACTGGCGATGGCTGCCTATCCAGCGCAAATCCGCCGCTGACACCGGCTGGATGCTGTGAAACAGCCATTCGGGCACGGCACTCAGAAAGACAATGCCATGGCCATCGCGCAGCACCACCGGGTCGCTGCCGCGCATCCACGCCGCCTGCAAGGGCTCCAGGCTGATCTTGACCGCCACCACCCCCAGGATGACGCCATGCACCCGCACCGCTTCGGCAATGAACAGGCCGGACTGGCCGGTGGTGAGGCCAAGGCCGTAAAACAGGCCACGCTGGCCTTGCAAGGCGTTTTCAAAATAGGGGCGCTGGCGATAAGACTCGCCGACAAAGCTCGACGGCAGCTGCCAGTTGCTGGCCGCCAGTGTCAGCCCGGCACGGTCGATCAGAAACAGGGCCGCCGCACCGGTAGTGCGCTGCAAATCAGCAAAGTAAGCATTGACCCGCCGCTGCAAGGCGGCATCGTGCGGGGTGCTGAGCAAGGCTTGTACATCCGGATGGCGGGCCGCGGCATAAGGCAGGAAATCATGCTTTTCCACCAGGCCCCGCAAGCCCAGCACATGGGCGGCGGCGGCCTGGCGCAAGGCCACCGTCTTGGATTGCAGCTCGTGCTGCGCAGCCCAGTTGCCCGACGCCACGATCAGAACAAGCGCGCCGGCCAGCGTGAGCAGCCTGCGCCAGTGGCGTGCATTGAACCAGGCAAGCATGGCATTTCCCACAAGGCAGAGCAGACGAACATAACAGCTGCCCCCGCGCTTTGGAACACTTCTCCGTAGTTTTACGGAGAGGGGCGCGACGAAGTTGCGGATGCCCGCCCGCCCCATGGCTGCCATAGTAAAAGGGCAAAAACGGGGGAGACCTGCCCGCCCCCGCACAACAAAAGGAGACCATCAATGAGCACCGCTTCCACCAGGCCGGCCAGCGACGGCCAGACCGGCGAACGCATTTCCGCCAAACGCTTGCGCGCCATCTTTGTCGGTTCCGCCGGCAATCTGGTCGAATGGTTTGATTTTTACTGCTATTCCGCCTTCGCCCTGTATTTTGCCAATAGCTTCTTCCCTGCCCAGGATCCCACTGCCCAGCTGATGTCCACCGCCGGCATTTTTGCCCTCGGCTTTTTCATCCGCCCCATCGGCGGCATTTTGTTTGGCCATATTGGCGACCGCATGGGGCGCAAGACCGCGCTGATGGCCTCGGTGCTGCTGATGTGCTTTGGCTCCCTGCTGATTGCCTGCGCCCCCACCTATGCCTCGGTCGGCATCCTGTCGCCCTGCATCCTGCTATTGGCGCGCCTGCTGCAGGGCCTGAGCCTGGGCGGCGAATACGGTGCCAGTGCCACCTATCTGTCGGAAATGGCTGCGTCCAGACACCGTGGTTTCTACAGCAGTTTTCAGTACGTCACCCTGATTGGCGGCCAGCTGCTGGCACTGATCCTGCTGCTGGTCTTGCAGAAATTCCTGCTCAGCGCCGAAGAACTGCGCGCCTGGGGCTGGCGCATTCCCTTTGTCATCGGTGCCGGGCTGGCTATCCTGGCCCTGCGCATGCGCCACAACATGCCGGAAACCCAGTCGTTTGAAACGGCGCGCAAATCAGCCAAGGCAATGGGTGGGCTGCGCCAACTGGCCCAGCACCCCAAAGAGGTCCTGCTGGTGGTGGGCCTGACCATGGGCGGCACGCTGGCCTTCTATGTCTACACCACCTATATGCAGAAATTCCTGCGCCTGTCGGTGGGCCTGACTGATATGCAAACCACAGCGGTATCTGCCGCCTCGCTGCTGTTCGCCATGTGCCTGCAACCGCTGTATGGCGCGCTGTCCGACCGCATTGGCCGCAAACCGCTGCTGATCGGCTTTGCCCTGCTGGGCACCCTGTTCACCGTGCCGCTGCTCACCGCCATCCGCCATGCCAGCGGCCCTTGGGAAGCCTTTGGCCTGATCGCCTGCGCCTGGATCATCGTCTCCGGCTATACCTCGATCAATGCCCTGGTGAAGGCCGAGCTGTTTCCCGCCACCATTCGCGCCACCGGGGTGGGCGTTCCCTACGCCTTTGCCGTATCGGTATTTGGCGGCACCGCCGAATACCTCGCCTTGTGGTTCAAGTCCATCCACCTGGAAAGCGGCTTCTACTGGTATGCCACGGCGGTGATCGCGTGCTCCTTGCTGGTTTGCTGGTTCATGCGCGATACCGCGGCCCATTCGCAAATCGATGCCGAAATCAAAGGACAACAAGCAGGATAGCGCGCCCTGATGGCGTTAGCGCTCAGCACGGCACCGTCTCCCCAAACAGGGGACACGGTGCTTTTTTTGTGACCTCAGCCATTCTTCAAATCAGATCATCGCCCGGAAATGTTCAGGCAAACCGCCTGCAGCCTGCCCGCACAAGCTGCGCCACATGACACCCGGCCCGCCACCGGGGGCTGCAGCCCGTTCAGGCCAGCGCCCACCCGTATAGAGTATTCGCCAGCAGCACGGCACAGCGGTTATTCTCCCATCATGCAGCGTGACTGAATGATGGAAAACAAGCCGATATCGGGTAGCGACCATGTTTTGGGAGAAAAATCTGTGAATGCAATCAGATGCATGAGCATCGGCAGCCGTTTGATTCTGGCTTTTGGCATGTTGTTACTGACCTTGATTCTGGTGGCCGCCTTTGCCCTGCACCAGATGACCCAGCAAAAAAACATCACGGCCACAATAGTGGAGGATCAGTCCTCGCGCGTGGCCCTGGCCAATGAATTGAAAACCGATGCACAAGCCGCGGCGCTCCCCCTGTTGCAGCTGCTGGTGACCAGTGAGCGGGATGCGCGGATTCCCCTGTACAAAAACATGGATGAAATCAATGCCGCCGCGGCCAAGGCACTGGAGAATTTGCGCAAGGCCAGTCCGGATGGCGGCAACAAGGAGGCACTGGACCAGATAAGCGCACTGTCCTCAGCCTACCGGCACGCCTTTCAGGACACGGTGGAACAAATCGAACTGGATGGCCCGGCATCGGCACACCAGCATTTTCTCAGCCATACCCAGCCGGCGCTGAAAGCGCTGCTGGGGGCGGTGGATACACTGCTGGCCAAGGAACAGCAGGCCATGAAAGATGGCCAGCATGCCCTGGTGCAATCCGAGGCCAATGCCCGCCTGATGGTCATGTCCATGACGGTGGCGGCCATGGTGCTGAGCGTGTTGCTGGCCTGGGTGGTGACACGCAGCATCACCCTGCCCCTGTCCGAGGCGGTGGCCTTTGCCAGCCGGGTGGCCACCGGCGATCTGGATCATCAGCTGCATGTGCAAGGCAAGGACGAGACTGCCGTGCTGGCGCGCGCCCTGATCACCATGCAAAGCGCGCTGTCCAAGCTGATCGGCTCCATTCATGCCTCGGCGCACAGCATGCGCCAGGCGGCAGAGCAGATGAGCCTGCCGGTAGAACATGTACAAGCCAGCTCAAAGGCGCAGCACGAGGCGGTGGCCCAGGTGACACGCACCACCGCCAGCTTTGCCCACGAGGCAAAGGACATCGCGCTGACCGCCGGCAGCAGCCGGCAGCAGGCCGAGGCCGCACGCGATCTGGCCTCGCAGGGCTGCGAGCTGATCAACACCGCGTCCAATGAAGTGACCGGCATTGCCGCCACCATTTCCAAATCCGCCAATGCGGTCGATACCCTGCGCGAACGCGCCATCTCGGTACGCGCACTGCTGACCACCGTGAAGGAAATCGCCGACCAAACCAATCTGCTGGCCCTGAATGCCGCCATTGAAGCGGCCAGAGCCGGCGAAGCCGGCCGGGGATTCGCCATTGTGGCCGACGAAGTGAGAAAGCTGGCGGACCGCACCTCCAAGGCCACCACCGAAATTGATGATGTGATTGATGCCATCGACAAACAAACCAGTGTTGCCATCCAGCAAATCGATCTGGGCCAGCAAGAAATGCGCCGCGGTGTCGAGCTGATCGAGGGAATGGTGCAGCCGCTGAACCAGTTACGGGAAGGCGCCGAGCAGTCGCTTGGCCGGCTAGACCAGCTGGCCACCACCCTGTCGCGCCAGATGCAGGACAGCAGCACCATCGCGCAAAGCATTGCCGAGGTGGGGAATATGGCTTCGGACAATCTGCAGGCCACTGCCGCGGTAGCCCGGACATCGCAATCGCTGGACAACCTGTCCGCCGAATTGACCAGGGAACTGCAACGCTTCCGGCTGGCGCGCTGACAGGGCGGGTGGCAGCCACGGCCGCCGCCCGATTGTTGCGCTCAGGCACACGCTGGCCGTGGCGCGCTGCAGAGTGCTTGCGCCATACTCGGTGCTGGCCAATGAATGGGGAAATACGCTGTGGACAGATTCGCCGCCATGGAAACCTTTGTCTGCGTCGTAGAGGCCGGGTCGTTTTCTGCGGCAGCACGACGCCTGAGTGTGGGGCAACCCGCCGTATCCAAAACGGTGGCCCAGCTGGAAGAACACCTGGGCGTACGCCTGTTGACCCGCTCGACGCGCGGCCTGAGCCCCACGGAAGCCGGACTGCATTTTTTTGAGCGGGCCAGGCTGGCCATCCAGGAAGCGGATGCTGCCGAACTGGCGGCGCGGGGCGCGGCCGGCAGCCTGTCTGGCCGCCTGCGTGTCTCTGCCGCGGTCAGCTTTGCCCGGCTGCATGTTCTTCCCGCCCTGCCCCGCTTTCTGGCTGCCCATCCCGCGCTGGAAGTGGATGTCATTCTGGATGATCGTAATGTTGACCTGATTGAAGAAGGCATCGATGTTTCGCTGCGCATGGGCAGCCTGGGCGACTCCACCATGACCGCACGCAAGATCAGCCAGTCACCGCGCCTGGTGGTGGCAACGCCCGGCTATCTGGCAGGCGCAGGCCGGCCAGACAGCCCGGCAGACTTGCTGTCCCATCAGGTGATCGTCTATCTGCAAGGTCAGCGCAATGCCACATGGACCTTCCGCCAGGGCAGTAGCGAGGCATCGGTCGCGGTGCATGGCCGGGTACGGGTCTCGGCCGCAGAGGGCGTGCGTGCCGCCGTGCTGGCCGATATGGGGCTGGCCATCGCTTCGGCCTGGATGTTCGCGCCAGAACTGGCCAGCGGTGCCGTCGAGCCGGTGCTGCCCGACTGGCAGCTGCCGCCAGTGGAACTCTGGGCGGTTTTCCCGAATGGCCGCCTGGCCAGCAGCAAGGCGCGGGCCTTTGTCGATTTCGTGGCCGCCGAACTGGCTGCAGCGCGGGCCTGATGCGGGTGACGACCCGCTTCATTCCTCGCAGGAATAGCTGATAGTCGGAGCCGCCGTCTTATCGGCAGGTCTGCTCCGGGACAGAATGGCCCCATCCCCGCCGTGGGGCACATTCAACCCAGAGGAAAACAGCATGAGCACCATCAATGTTCCCGAGCGCGAACAAGTCGCACCGGCCAATCAGGCCATTTTCGACAGCCTGCAAAAGGCACTGGGCTTTGTGCCCAATCTGTATGCCACCTTTGCTCACTCCGATACCGCACTGGCCACCTATCTGGCCCTGCAAAATGCCAAATCCTCGCTCAGCGGGCGCGAACGGGAGGTCATCAATCTGGTGGTCAGCCAGGTCAACCACTGCCGCTACTGCCTGGCCGCCCATACCGCCCTGGGCAAGATGCACGGTTTCACCGACGAACAGATCATCCAGATTCGTCGTGCCGATATTGATTTCGATCCCAAACTCGCTGCCCTGGCCGCTTTTGTCAAACAGGTCGCCGTGGCTCGTGGCCATGACAGCGAGGCCGCCAGAACCGCCTTTTTTGCTGCCGGTTACAGCAAGGCCAATCTGATCGACACCCTGATGGTGGTGGGAGACAAGATCATCAGCAATTACCTGCACAGCGTGACCGACATTCCGGTCGACTTCCCGGCTGCCATCGACATCGACGACTGAAGCCGGCACGACGCGCAGCCCGTCCGGCCATGGAGGAGAGCAAACAGACCATTACGCACGGCATGGCAGCACCCTGCACCACCATGCCCGTGGAGTCATCATGCGCTTATCAGCACAACTAGACAGTCTCCAGGCGCGCTGGCGGGCCAGCGCAGGACAAGACATTGCCAACACCATCAGCCAGGACAATGCCCGCCTGCTGGCCAGCGCAGGACAAGACATTGCCAACACCATCAGCCAGGACAATGCCCGCCTGCTGGCCAGCGGCATGATCGAGCACGCGCTGAAAGCGGGCGCCCCCTTCCCGGACCTGGCCTTGTCCGACGCCAGCGGCCAGCGGCTACGCATCTATGACTTATTGGCCAAAGGCCCGGCCATCATCACCTTCTATCGGGGTGGCTGGTGCCCCTACTGCAGCCTGGAGCTGCGCGCCTATCAGCACGCCCTGGCCGAGATACAGGCGGCAGGAGGCCAACTGATCGCCATTTCCCCGGAAACACCCGAGCACAGCGCAGACACCGCCCAAAGCAATGCCCTGAGCTTTACCCTGCTCAGTGATGCGGGAGGCCAACTGGCCGCAGCGCTGGGTATCCGGTTTGAGATGGCAGCGCCGATCATCCGGCTGTATCAGCAGTTCGGGCATGACCTGCCGCAGCACAACGGCGATGGCAAATGGTCCTTGCCCATCCCTGCAAGCTATGTGCTAGACCGCGCTGGACTGATCCGGCTGGCCTTTGTTGATCCCGACTACCGCCAGCGGCTGGAGCCGGCAGAAGCCATCAAGGCGCTGCAAGGACTGGCCTAGCCCCACCAGCAGTCCTCTCGCCAGCCGCTTGCCTGGGCGAGCAGGCAGGCAGCACAGCCTGTCGCAAAAACAAACAGCCCGGCAGGTCTCCCGGCCGGGCTGTGCTGCACACTTTAATTGTTAATGACTGGACTTTATTGTCTGTGCTGCAACTTTATTGTGCGCAAACACCAGTCACATCACTCGGGCTTGCTTACTCCACCGTCACGCTCTTGGCCAGATTGCGCGGCTTGTCCACGTCGGTGCCACGCGCCAGGGCGACGTGATAGGCCAGCAGCTGTACCGGAATGGTGTGCACAATGGCGGACAGTACGCCAACATGGCGCGGGGTGCGGATCACATGCACGCCGTCGGATTCGCTGAAATGGCTGTCCAGATCGGCAAATACGAACAGCTCGCCGCCGCGGGCACGGACTTCCTGCATATTGGACTTCACTTTTTCCAGCAGCGCGTCGTTGGGGGCAATCACCACCACCGGCATGCTTTCATCCACCAGTGCCAGAGGGCCGTGTTTCAGCTCACCGGCCGGGTAGGCTTCGGCGTGGATATAGGAGATTTCCTTGAGCTTGAGCGCGCCTTCCAGCGCGATCGGGTAGTGCAGGCCACGGCCGAGGAACAGGGCGTTTTGCTTGGCGGCAAACTTGTCGGACCAGGCCTTGATTTGCGGCTCCAGATTGAGCGCATGCTGTACCGAACCCGGCAGCTGGCGCAGCGCTTCCTGATAATCATGCTCGGCTGCTGCATCCACGCGGCCGCGCAGCTTGCCCAGCGTCACCGCCAAGGCAAACAGGCCGACCAGCTGGGTGGTGAAGGCCTTGGTGGAAGCCACGCCGATTTCAGCACCGGCGCGGGTGTAGAACACCAGTTCGCTGGCGCGCGGAATGGCGGACTCACGCACATTGCAGATGGACAGGGCCATGCTGTGGCCCAGTTCCTTGGCGTATTTCAGCGCTTCCATGGTGTCCAGCGTTTCGCCGGACTGGGAGATAGTCACCACAAGGTGTTTGGGGTTGGCAAAGGCGTCGCGGTAGCGGTATTCGCTGGCGATTTCCACATCGCAGCTGATGCCGGCGATGCTTTCAATCCAGTATTTGGCAGTCAGACCGGCATAGTAGCTGGTGCCGCAGGCCAGGATTTTCACCCCCTCCACTTGCGGCAGCAGTTCGGCGGCACGCGCACCGAACAGGCCGGCGGCAAAGCCGTTTTCCAGCACCGCTTCGATGGTGTCGGACAGGGCCTTGGGTTGTTCGTGGATTTCCTTTTGCATGAAGTGGCTGTACGGGCCCAGTTCCAGCGAAGCCAGCGATACGTCGGACACATGCACAGCACGTTCGATCACCTGATCGTTCTTGTCATGCAGTACTACGCTGTCACGGGTGAGCAGGCCGATATCGCCCTCTTCCAGGAAGATGACGCGACGGGTGGCGGACAGAATGGCAGACACGTCGGAAGCGATGAAGTGTTCACCCTCGCCCAGCCCCACCAGCAGCGGGCAGCCCATGCGGGCGCATACCAGTTCGTCCGGACGGTCCAGCGCGATGACGCCGATGGCGTAAGCACCGGTCAGCTCGCGGGTGGCTTGCTTGACTGCATCAAACAGGCTGACGCCGCCCTGATAGTAGTGATGCACCAGGTGGGCGATGACTTCGGTGTCGGTCTGCGAGGTGAAGGCATAACCCAGCTCCTTCAGGCGCTGACGCTGTTCTTCATGGTTTTCGATGATGCCGTTATGCACCACGGCAATCTTGTCGAAGGAGATGTGCGGGTGAGCATTGTGCTCGGTCACACCGCCATGGGTGGCCCAGCGGGTGTGGCCGATGCCAAGCTGGCCTTGCAGCCCTTCCGCTGCGGCGGCGGCTTCCATTTCCGCCACACGGCCGACACGGCGCACGCGGCTGATGGCATCCCCGGTATGCACGGCAATACCGGCGGAATCATAGCCGCGGTATTCCAGGCGCTTGAGGCCATCCACCAGAACCGGAACCACATTACGCGCCGCAATGGCGCCGACGATGCCACACATTATTTTCTCCTTGCACTATCGTTGCCGGCAGGCGCGCAGATCAGCGTGATGCCCTTGGCCTGAATGATGTCCCTGGATGCCGCTGGCAGTGCCTCGTCGGTAATCAGGGTATGAATGGTGTGCCACGGCAATTCCAGATTGGGAATGCGGCGGCCGATCTTGTCCGACTCCACCATGACGATGACTTCGCGCGCCACTTCCGCCATCACCCGCGACAGGCCCACCAGTTCGTTGAAGGTGGTGGTGCCACGTTCCAGGTCGATGCCGTCGGCACCGACAAACAGCTGGTCGAAATCGTAGGAGCGCAATACCTGCTCGGCTACCTGGCCCTGGAAGGATTCGGAGTGCGGGTCCCAGGTGCCACCGGTCATCAGCAGCGTGGGTTCGTTTTCCAGTTCGCGCAGCGCAGCGGCCACATTAAGCGAGTTGGTCATCACCACCAGGCCGCGCTTGCTGCCCAGCAGCGGAATCATGCCGCTGGTGGTGGTGCCGCTGTCGATGATGATGCGGTTGTGATCGCGAATGCGTTCGGCCGCTGCACGGGCGATGTCCAGCTTGCGGTCGGATACCGCCCCCACTTCCGGCTCCACCGCCATTTCGCTGGGCAAGGCCACGGCACCGCCGTAACGGCGCAGCAGCAGGCCGCCGGTTTCCAGCAGGGCCAGGTCTTTGCGGATGGTGACTTCGGAGGTGGCAAAGCGCTGGGTCAGTTCATCGACACTGACTTCACCACGCTCTTGCACCAGGGTGGCAATGGCATGGCGGCGCTGCTGGGTGTTTCGTTTGGTCATGCGTGGTTTCGTTTCGAAAGTTTGCCGATGATAGCAAGGCGAAATGGCATTGGCAATGAAACAAAACAACAAAACTGTTACTTTTCTTTCGAACCGAAAGAAAACTGACAACATTGAAAGATAATGGACAGCAAAAACCCGGCGGCTTCCATACAGGAAACACACCGGGTGTCGGCAGTGTACTGGCCAGCCGCTTCAGCTCTTTTTCTGCGGTCGCTTCCAGCCGGCAATGGTCACCTGCCGTGCCCGTGCCACGGTCAGGGCATCGGCCGGGGCGGTGCGGCTGATCACCGAGCCCGCCCCCACCGTGGCACCGCTTTCCAGGGTGACCGGGGCCACCATCAGCGTACCGGAGCCGACAAACACATTATCCTGAATCACCGTCTTGAACTTGTTCACGCCGTCGTAATTACAGGTCACCGAGCCGGCTCCCACATTCACCTTGCTGCCGATTTCGGCATCGCCGATATAGGTGAGGTGATTGACCTTGGAACCCAGGCCAACCGTGCTCTTTTTGATTTCGACAAAATTGCCGATATGCACTTCATCGGCCAGCACCGCACCGGGGCGCAGACGGGCATACGGTCCGAGGCGGCAATCTGCTCCGACCACGGCATCTTCCAGATGCGAGAAGGCGGCAATACGGCTACCGGCGGCAACCTTGACGTTTTTCAGCACGCAGTTGGCACCGATCTCGACATTGTCGCCCAGTTCCACCACGCCTTCGAATACGCAGTTGACGTCGATGCTGACATCGCGGCCATGCAGCAGCTGGCCACGGATATCGATACGGGCCGGGTCCGCCAGCGTGACACCGGCGGTCAGCAGCGCACGCGCCTGGTTCTGTTGCAGGATGCGCTCCAGCTCGGCCAGTTGCAGCTTGTTGTTGACCCCAGCGGCTTCCCACGAGGCCGACACGCTGGCGCTTTCCACCGGGATGCCTGCGGCGACGGCCAGTGCCAGCACATCGGTCAGATAGTATTCACCCTGGGCATTGCCATTGCGCAAGGCATGCAGCCAGTCGCCCAGATGGCGGTTGGGCAGCACCATCATGCCGGTATTGATTTCGCGGATGGCCAGCTGTTCCGGCGTGCAGTCCTTGTGTTCGACAATGGCCTTGAGCTTGCCATCGGCACCGCGCAGCATGCGGCCATAGCCGCTGGCATCATCCAGCACGTCGGTCAGCACCGCCATGCCGTCGCCAGCAGCGGCAATCAGCTGCTGCAGGGTTTCGCTACGGGTCAGCGGCACATCGCCATACAGCACCAGGGTCTTGCCTTCGCTTGGCAGGGCCGGCAGCGCCATTTTCAGTGCATGACCAGTACCCAGTTGTTCGGCCTGCTCGGCCCAGACAATATCTTCATCCTTGATGGCTTGGCGTACCTGTTCGCCGCCAAATCCGTACACCACGACCAGCCGCGCCGGGTTCAGGCTGCGAGCGGTGGAAATCACGCGGGCAAGCATCGGCGCACCGCCGATGGGATGCAAAACCTTGGGTTTGGCGGAGTACATGCGGGTACCCTTGCCTGCCGCCAGAATGACAATACTGAGGCTGTCCATGCGAGCTCTTTACTGGTCAAAAATAATGCAGAAATGAAAAAGGCTGCCACAAAAGTGGCAGCCTGCAACTATACACGATTCGTTCTCGCGCTTTTAGTGCACACGCTTCTTGAGGTAATCCAGCGCCTTGAGCTGGGCAATGGCCACTGCCAGGGCAGCATGCGCCTTTGCCGTGCTCAGGTCGTCGGTAGCGTGCTGCAGAGATTCCTCTGCTGCGCGCTTGGCCTCATTGGCGCGAGCTTCGTCGAGATCCTCGCCGCGGATCGCCGTATCAGCCAGCACGGTGATGTGGGTGGGCTGTACTTCCAGCATGCCGCCGGAGACAGCCACCAACACTTCTTCCTTGCTGCCGGGTACTGTCATGCGCAGTACACCGGGTTTGATACGGGTCAGGAGCGGCACGTGTCGCGGATAGACACCGATCTCACCTTCCAGCGCCGGAGCGACCAGAAACTCGGCTTCGCCAGAGTAGATGAGTTGTTCGGTGCTCACCACTTCCACATGCATCTTGGACATAAGCCCTCTCCTTAATTAAAGGGTCTTGGCTTTCTCAGCGGCTTCTTCAATAGAGCCAACCATGTAGAACGCTTGTTCCGGCAGGTGGTCGTATTCGCCAGCGAGAATCGCCTTGAAGCCCTTGATGGTGTCGCGCAGGGAGACGTATTTGCCCGGGGAACCGGTAAATACTTCGGCCACGTGGAAGGGCTGGGACAGGAAACGCTGGATCTTACGCGCGCGTGCCACGACCAGTTTGTCTTCCTCGGACAGTTCGTCCATACCCAGAATGGCGATGATGTCGCGCAGTTCCTTGTAGCGCTGCAGCGTGGATTGCACGCCACGGGCTACGGAGTAGTGCTCGTCACCAACCACCAGCGGGTCCAGCTGGCGCGAGGTGGAGTCCAGCGGGTCAACGGCCGGGTAGATACCCAGGGCAGCGATGTCACGCGACAGAACCACGGTAGCGTCCAAGTGGGCAAAGGTGGTTGCCGGGGACGGGTCGGTCAAGTCATCCGCAGGGACGTATACGGCCTGGATGGAGGTAATGGAACCATCCTTGGTCGAGGTAATACGTTCTTGCAGACGGCCCATTTCTTCGGCCAGAGTCGGCTGGTAACCCACGGCGGAAGGCATACGGCCCAGCAGTGCGGATACTTCGGTACCGGCCAGGGTGTAACGGTAGATGTTGTCAACGAACAACAGCACGTCACGGCCCTTGCCGGATTCGTCCTTCTCGTCACGGAAGTGCTCGGCCATGGTCAGACCGGTCAGAGCAACGCGCAGACGGTTACCCGGCGGCTCGTTCATCTGGCCATACACCATCGCTACCTTGTCCAGTACGTTGGAGTCCTTCATTTCGTGGTAGAAGTCGTTACCTTCACGGGTACGCTCACCTACACCAGCGAACACGGACAGACCGGAGTGGGCCTTCGCGATGTTGTTGATCAGTTCCATCATGTTCACGGTCTTGCCTACACCGGCACCGCCGAACAGACCAACCTTACCACCCTTGGCAAACGGGCAGAGCAGGTCAATCACCTTGATGCCGGTTTCCAACAGGTCGGTAGCGGAAGACAGCTCGTCGAACTTCGGAGCAGACTGGTGAATGGCGCGACGTGCGTCGGTAGCCACCGGACCAGCTTCATCAACCGGATTACCCAGTACATCCATGATACGACCCAGGGTGGCGCTACCCACCGGCACCGAAATCGGTGCGCCGGTGTTGGCAACTGCCATGCCACGCTTCAGGCCGTCCGAGCTACCCATCGCAATGGTACGGACCACGCCGTCGCCCAGCTGCTGCTGGACTTCGAGCGTCAGGTCAGCGTCAACCAGCTTCAGGGCATCATAAACCTTCGGCATGGCGTCGCGCGGGAATTCCACGTCGATCACCGCACCAATGATTTGTACGATTTTGCCTTGGCTCATTATCGGTTCCTAAACATTTAACTTTTACAGTCTGTGTACGGCTTACACCGCTGCGGCACCGGCCACAATCTCAGACAGCTCAGTGGTAATCGCCGCTTGACGGGCCTTGTTGTACACAAGGCGCAGCTGCTTGATCGTATTACCCGCGTTGTCGGTTGCGGCTTTCATGGCCACCATACGCGCTGCCTGTTCGGAAGCCATATTTTCGGCCAGAGCCTGATACACCACCGACTCCAGGTAACGCTTGACCAAGAACTCCATCAGGCTGGGGGCATCCGGTTCGTAGAGGTAATCCCACGAATGCGAGTGCTCCACCACCATGTGATGCGGAGTCAACGGCAGGAGCTGTTCGATTGTCGGTTCCTGTTTCATCGTGTTGATGAAACCGGAATAGACGATGTAAACCGCGTCCAGTTCGCCTTCAGCGTACTGCTTGAACAGCACTGTAAGCGGGCCAATTAGTTTGTCCATCTTCGGAATATCACCGAGCTGGACGGCGCTAGCCACGACATTGAGACGGGCACGCTGGGTGGCAGCCAGGGCCTTTTGACCCAGGCAGCACACGTCGACTTCGACGTTCTGATCCTGCAGCTCCTTGACCTTGGCATAGAAGCGCTTGAACGAGTTCACGTTCAGGCCGCCACACAGGCCCTTGTCAGAGGAAACCAGGATGATACCAGCGCGCTTGACAACGTCACGGCGTGCAAGCAGTGGATGACCAAGATCCGCGTTTGCCTGAGCAAGGTGCGCCATAACCGTGCGCACCTTCTCAGCATAAGGACGGGCAGCGCGCATACGCTCTTGCGTTTTGCGCATCTTGGAGGTTGACACCATTTGCATCGCGCGAGTGATCTTCTGCGTGTTTTGCACGCTTCGGATCTTGGTGAGAATCTCTTTACCGACTGCCATTCCTGAACCTTTCTTTAGCTACGACGTGAGTCGAAAGGCTCAGTTGAAGCTGTAGCCAGCCTTGAACGATTCCATCGCCTTGGCCAGTACCTTCTCGTTGTCGCCGGACAGATCGCCCGAAGCGTTAACGGCGGCCAGCAGGTCGCTGTGGTTCGCACGCACGTAAGCGAGGAACTCAGCTTCGAATGCCAGGGCCTTCTTCACCGGAACGTCTTCGTAGCTACCCTTGTTCACAGCCCACAGGGTCAGCGCCATTTCGGCGGTGGCCAGCGGCACGAACTGCTTCTGCTTCATCAGTTCGGTAACCACTTCACCGTGTTGCAGCTGCTTGCGGGTTGCTTCGTCCAGGTCGGAAGCGAACTGCGAGAACGCAGCCAGTTCACGATACTGGGCCAGGGCCAGACGAATACCACCACCCAGCTTTTTGATGACCTTGGTCTGAGCCGCACCACCCACGCGCGATACCGAGATACCGGCGTTGATGGCCGGACGGATACCTGCGTTGAAGAGGTCGGATTCCAGGAAGATCTGGCCGTCAGTGATGGAAATCACGTTGGTCGGAACGAAGGCGGAAACGTCACCGGCCTGGGTTTCGATGATAGGCAGTGCGGTCAGCGAACCGGTCTTGCCCTTCACTTCGCCATTGGTCAGTTTTTCTACTTCGTCCTCGTTGATGCGGGAAGCGCGTTCCAGCAGACGGGAGTGGAGGTAGAACACGTCGCCAGGGTAGGCTTCACGGCCCGGCGGACGACGCAGCAGCAGGGAGATCTGACGGTAGGCAACGGCTTGCTTGGACAAGTCATCGTATACGATCAGTGCATCTTCGCCGCGGTCGCGGAAGTATTCGCCCATGGAGCAGCCGGAGTACGGTGCAATGAATTGCAGCGCAGCGGCTTCGGAAGCGGTAGCGGCAACGATGATGGTGTGACCCAGTGCACCGTGCTCTTCCAGCTTGCGTACCACGTTGGCAATGGAGGATGCTTTTTGACCTACGGCAACGTAGATACAAACAACACCAGTGCCTTTTTGATTGATGATGGCGTCCAGGGCAACGGCGGTCTTGCCGGTCTGGCGGTCACCAATGATCAGCTCACGCTGACCACGGCCAACCGGAACCATGGAGTCAATCGCCTTCAGGCCGGTCTGCATCGGCTGGGATACCGATTGACGCGCAATCACGCCCGGCGCGATCTTTTCGATCGGGCTGGACAGCTTGGCGTTGATCGGACCCTTGCCGTCGATCGGCTGGCCCAGGGCATTGACAACACGGCCCACCAGTTCCGGACCTACCGGCACTTCCAGAATGCGACCGGTACACTTGACTTCGTCGCCTTCGGAAATGTGTTCGTACTCACCCAGTACCACGGCGCCGACAAAGTCGCGCTCCAGGTTCATGGCGAGGCCGTAGGTGTTGCCCGGGAACTCGAGCATTTCGCCCTGCATCACGTCTGCCAGACCGTGGACACGAACGATACCGTCGGTCACGGAAATGACCGTACCCTTGGTACGGACTTCAGCGCCTTCAGCCAGGTTCTGAATCTTGGCCTTGATCAGATCGCTGATTTCAGAGGGGTTCAACTGCATGATCTCTCCTAATTCTTGAGGCTTGCCGCCATCGCTTGCAGCTTGCCGCGCACGGAACTGTCGATGACATCGTCACCAACCAGCACGCGCACACCACCGATCAGATCGGCATTGTCACGCACATCAAGACGTACGGTTTTGCCGTAGTGCTTGGAAAGCGTGCTGGTGAGTTCGGCTTTCTGTTCTTCGGTCAGCGGGAACGCCGTTTCAACTTGCGCATCAACGATGTTTTCCGCTTCGGCCTTGAACAGTTCAAACTGACTGGCGATATGCGGCAGCAGCATCAGGCGGTGGTTCTCGATCAGGGCGACCAGAAAGTTTTTCACGCTTTCATTGGCACGCTCGCCGAGGACATCCAGCATCAGCGCCTCAACCTCTTTTGCGGTATGTTTCGGATTGGTGACAACTTCGACCATATCCGGGTTGTTCACCATGGCAGCCAGCCACGCAAGCGCATCGGACCACTGGTCCAGCGTACGCGTTTCGGTGGCGAGGCTGTATACCGCTTCGGCGTAGGGCCTTGCGACGGTAATGAGTTCTGCCATGAGTTAATTAAAACTCCGCTTTGATGGAGGAAAGCAGGTCGGCGTGCTTGGCTGCATCGATCTCTTTGCGCAGGATCTTCTCTGCGCCGACTACGGCCAGCTGGGCCACATGCTCACGCAGGGCTTCCTTGGCACGCATCACTTCCTGATCGATCTGACCTTTGGCGTCAGCCACAATGCGGGCACCTTCGGTGCTGGCATTTTCCTTGGCTTCGTCCACAATCTGGGTTGCACGCTTCTCGGCAGAAGCAATGATTTCCATTGCTTGCTGCTTGGCCTTGCGAACTTCGTCCGCAACGCGCTTTTCAGCGGCTTCCAGATCTTGCTTGCCACGTTCTGCAGCGGCCAGGCCGTCTGCAATACGCTTGGCACGCTCTTCCATCATATTGGTAAGCGGAGGCCAAACAAACTTCATGGTGAACCATACCAGGATGGCGAACGTGATCGCCTGGCCCAGTAGTGTTACGTTAAATTCCACGCTTGTTTTCCTCCAGAGAATGACTTCTACACCAACCGTTTACTGACTAAAAATTAGCCACCCAGAGCTGCTTTGGCAGCGGACAGGAACGGGTTGCTGAAGGTGTACAGCATGGCAACACCCACACCGATCATGGAGATCGCATCCAGCAGACCGGCGATGATGAACAGCTTGGTTTGCAGAACCGGGATCATTTCCGGTTGACGGGCGGAGGCCTCGAGGAATTTGCCACCCAGAATGGCGAAGCCGATAGCAGTGCCGAGAGCGCCAAGGCCAATGATCAGAGCAGCTGCGATAGCGGTCATCGACTGAATCTGAGAAACGAGTGCTTCCATTATTTATCTCCTAAGACTTATGCAAGGATGGTTGGTAAAAAAACTAAAACAAAGGTAAAGCTCAAACGAAAACAAATACCACGAACTCTTTAGTGCGCTTCCACGGCCAGGCTCAGGTACACGATGGTCAGCATCATGAACACGAAGGCCTGCAGGGTGATGATCAGGATGTGGAAGATGGCCCACGGTGCACCCAGGATCCACTGTGCGCCCCAGGGCAGCAGTGCGATCAGGATGAAGATCAGTTCGCCGGCATACAGGTTGCCGAACAAACGAAGCGAGAGAGAGATCGGCTTGGCGGCCAGTTCGACCAGCTGGAAGATGAAGTTCAGCGGGGCCAGGATGATGGCGCCAATCGGATTGTGGGTGTGGAACGGTGCGGTCAGCAGTTCCTTGCCCCAGCCGCCCAGGCCCTTGGCCTTGATGGAGAAGCCGATGATGCACAGGAACACGGACAGCGACATGGCGAAGGTGGCATTCACGTCGGCGGACGGCACCGAACGGAAGTAAACGTGATGCGCTTCCAGACCGAAGAAGGTGTGGCCGATCCACTGCGCAATGTTCGGCAGCAGGTCAACCGGCAGCATGTCCATTGCGTTCATCAGGAAAATCCAGCAGAAGATGGTCAGTGCCAGCGGGGCGATGACCTTGCTCTTGGCATGGAAGATTTCCTTAACCTGGGTGTCCACCAGTTCGATGATGGATTCCACGAACAACTGCAGCTTGCCCGGATTTTCCAGGCTGGCACGACGGGCCACCATGGCAAATACACCGGCAAACACAAACGCCAGGAACAGGGAGACGGAGAAAGTGTCTACGTGCAGGCTCCAGAAGCCGCGAGCCGGGGACGGATCGGAATTCCAGAAGGTAAGGTGGTGATTAATGTACTCAATTGCGTTGCTTGCCATCGCTCTTTTCTCAATTATTTGATTAGAAGCCCTAACCAGTAGCCGGACACCGTGGCGAAAAAGCCTGCCAGCAAACCCACTACCGATAAATCCTTGAAAAACACCAAAGATGCACCAAACATTAAGACAGTCAGGATGAATTTGACTGCCTCTGCCTTGAAGTGCGCCTTCATCAGCACCGCAGGTGGGACATGACGCTTGGCGTAGGCGATTCTGGCATAGACCGCGGCTGGAATCAGCGCCGACAATCCCCCCAGCAGAACCGACACCGGAACCACCGTGGTGCCACCACTCAATACGGCACCAAGTAGTACGGCCACTACAAGCAGTTTTGCCTGCAGGCGCAGCACGCGCCCGACTTCCGGATTTTGCATGTCCAACACTTAAAAAATCGCTCGATTATAGGCTGAGGGCTTGATTTGCGTCAAACTGAACATCGCCCGCACCATTGCAGTGCAACATATAATCATTTGCTTGATTTTGCTTGAAGTTTTTCCAGCAGCCGTTCCAGATCATCCAGACTGGCATATTCCACCTGCAAGCGGCCCTGCCCGCGCGCGCCATGACGAATGCTGACCTTGGCGCCAATGCGCTCCGACACTTCCTGCTCCAGCCGGGCAATGTCCGGGTCCTGCCGTTTTTCCACTGCGGCGACTGTGGTTTTTTGGTCAGACAATTGTTGTACCCGGCGCTCTACTTCGCGTACCGACCAGCCCTTGTCCACGGCCGCGTGCGCCAGCTCCAGCTGCTGTACCACCGGCAAGGCCAGCAAGGCACGGGCATGGCCCATTTCCAGCTGTCCCTGATGCAGCATGTGCTGCACCGGCTCTGGCAGCGCCAGCAGGCGCAGCAGATTGGACACGGCGCTGCGTGAACGGCCCACGGCATCGGCGGCGGTTTCGTGGGTCAGGCCGAATTCGCTGATCAGCCGCTTGAGACCTTGCGCCTCTTCGATGGGATCCAGCTCCTGGCGCTGGATGTTCTCGATCAGCGCCATGGCCAGGGCCGCTTCATCGGCCACGGTTTTCACCACCGCCGGCACTTCGGCAAGCCCCGCCTTGCGCGCAGCGCGCCAGCGGCGTTCACCGGCGATCAGTTCGTACTCACCGAGGCCCACTTCACGCACCACCACCGGCTGGATGATGCCCTGTGCGCGGATCGACGCCGCCAGCTCGTCCAGCGCCACTTCGTTCATGTGGCTGCGTGGCTGGTATTTGCCGGGACGGATCAGGTCGATGGAAAGCGTGGTAAGACGGTCGTCTACCGCGGCGCTGGTGGCGAGGAGCGCGTCAAGACCGCGCCCGAGTCCTTTGAGTTTGGCCATGTTGTCAGACAGATGGAGTTGCGGTTGCGGGTTCGAGGCGGGCAGTCAGTTCCTGCGCCAGCGCGAGATAGGCCTGGGCACCGCGGGCGTTGCGGTCGTACACCAGGCCGGGCAGACCATGGCTGGGCGCCTCGGCCAGCCGTACATTGCGCGGAATGACGGTTTCGAACACCTTGCTGCCAAAGTGGCTGGCCAGCTGCTCGGACACCTGCTGTGAAAGATTACTACGTGCATCGAACATGGTGCGCAGCAGGCCCATGATTTCAATGCGCGGATTCACCGCCGTGCGTACCTTGCGCAAGGTGGTGACCAGATCGGACAGCCCTTCCAGCGCATAGTATTCACACACCATGGGTATCAGCACGCTGTTGGCGGCCACCAGGCCGTTGAGCGTCAGCAGATTGAGCGAGGGCGGGCAGTCGATCAACACATAGTCGTACTGGTCGTCGACCAGACTGAGTGCGTTTTTCAGACGGGCTTCGCGGGCCAGTTCGTTGACCAGTTCCAGCTCGGCCCCGCCCAGGTCGCGATTGGCCGGCAGCACGTGATAGCCACCCTGCTTGGCGGGCTGGCGCACCTCTTCCACCGAGGCATCGCCCAGCAGCACGTGATAGACCGACTGCTCCAGCGCCTGCTTGGCGATGCCACTGCCCATGGTGGCATTGCCCTGCGGGTCGAGATCCACTATCAGCACCCGCCGCCCCAGCTCGGCCAGACCTGCAGCCAGATTGACCACGGTGGTGGTCTTGCCGACCCCACCTTTCTGGTTGGCGACCGCGATCACCCGTGCATTCATTTAGCCACCATTCTCACCAGATGGCGTTCGGCGTCCAGACCGGGCACCGACACCGGCAGTACTTCGGCGACGGCCACCGTTTCCGGCAGCAGCGAGATTTCTTCGTAGGGATAAACACCCTTCATCGCCAGATACTGCCCGCCTTCGGCCAGCAGATGCGGCGTCAGGCGGACAAACTCGGCCAGCTCGGCAAAGGCGCGACTGGTGATGCGGTCGAACTTCTGTTCCGGCTGATAGGCTTCCACCCGACTGGTGACGACCTCGACATTGGGCAGGCCCAGTTCGATGACCGCCTGGCGCAGAAAGGTGGTTTTCTTGTGATTGGAGTCCAGCAGGACAACCTGCAGATCCGGCCGGGCAATGGCCGCCGGAATGCCGGGCATGCCGCCGCCCGAGCCGACGTCCAGCAGACGGCTGCCACCATTCAGGTGCGGCACCAGCGACAGGCTGTCCAGCAAATGGTAGCTGACCATGCGCTGCTCCTCGCGCACGGCGGTCAGGTTATAGGTGTGGTTCCATTTGGCCAGCAGCGTCAGGTAGCCGTCCAGCAAGGCCAGCTGTTGTTCATTCAACCCCAGGGCCAGTTGATCCAGCCCGTTTTTCAGTTCTGCAGTATGTGTCATGCGCTTGGCTTGGCAATTATTCAATTTTGGCGTCGGTAAAACCGCGTTTCAGATGCACCATCAGCAGCGCTACGGCCGCCGGGGTAATGCCCTGGATGCGCGAAGCCTGGCCCAGGGTTTCCGGGCGCTGCTGATTCAGTTTTTGTTGCACTTCCTTGGACAGGCCCTTGACCAGTGCGAAGTCGATGTCAGCCGGCAGGCGGATGTCTTCCAGATTGTCACGGCGCGCCAGTTCTTCGTTCTGACGATTGATATAGCCTTGATATTTGACCTGAATTTCCACTTGCTCGGCAACCACCTCGTCGGCCACGCCACCGGCCGCTTCCGGCAGGGTCATCAGCTCACGGTAGGCGACATTGGGGCGCTTGAGCAGGTCGAACAGGTTGTATTCGCGCTCGATGCCCTTGCCCAGCAGGGCTTCCAGCGCCGCGGCATCCTGCAGCTTGGCCGGGTGCAGCCAGGTGGTCTTCAGGCGGGCGGTTTCGGCTTCCACCGCGTCACGCTTGCGGCAGAAGGCTTCCCATTGTGCATCGCCCACCAGGCCCAGCTTGCGGCCCATTTCGGTCAGGCGCAAGTCGGCATTGTCCTCGCGCAGCTGCAGGCGGAATTCGGCACGGCTGGTAAACATGCGGTAAGGCTCGGAGACGCCCTTGGTGATGAGATCGTCCACCAGCACGCCCAGATAGCCCTCGTCGCGACGCGGACACCAGCCCTCTTCATCACGCGAATACAGACCGGCATTCAGGCCGGCCAGCAGCCCTTGCGCTGCGGCTTCTTCGTAACCGGTGGTGCCGTTGATCTGGCCGGCAAAGAACAGACCCTTGATGGATTTGGTTTCCAGCGTGGACTTGAGGCCGCGCGGGTCGAAGTAATCGTATTCGATGGCATAGCCGGGACGCAGTATGTGGGCGTTTTCCATGCCGCGAATCGAGCGCACCGCTGCCAGCTGGATATCAAACGGCAAGCTGGTGGAAATCCCGTTGGGGTAGAACTCGTGCGTGGTCAGGCCTTCCGGTTCCAGGAAGACCTGATGGCTGTCCTTGTCGGCAAAGCGGTTGATCTTGTCCTCGATGGACGGGCAGTAACGCGGGCCCACCCCTTCAATCACGCCGGTAAACATCGGGCTACGCGCGAAGCCGGAGCGGATGATGTCATGAGTTTGCTGATTGGTGTGGGTAATCCAGCACGGCAGCTGCTTGGGGTGCATGCTGCGCTGGCCACGGTAGGAGAACACCGGCTCGGGCGTATCCCCGGGCTGCTCTTCCATGACCGAGAAGTCGATGCTGCGGCCATCGATGCGCGGCGGCGTACCGGTTTTCAGGCGACCCACCGGCAAGGCCAGCTCACGCAGGCGTGCGCCCAGGGTGGAGGCTGCCTGATCACCGGCACGGCCGCCGGTGTAGTTTTCCAGGCCGACATGAATCTTGCCGGACAAGAAGGTGCCGGCGGTCAGCACCACGGTGCGGGCGCGGAAAGTGATGCCAATGGCCGTGATGGCACCGGCCACGTGATCGCCTTCAATCAGCAGGTCGTCCACCGGCTGCTGGAATAGCGTGAGATTGGGCTGGTTTTCCAGCATCTCGCGAATGGCCGCCTTGTAGAGGATGCGGTCAGCCTGCGCACGCGTGGCGCGTACCGCCGGACCTTTCGAGGCATTGAGGGTGCGGAACTGGATGCCGCCGATGTCGGTGGCCAGCGCCATGGCGCCACCCAGTGCATCCACCTCTTTCACCAGGTGACCCTTGCCGATGCCACCAATCGACGGATTGCACGACATCTGACCCAGGGTCTCGATATTGTGGGTAAGCAGTAGCGTGGCGCGCCCCATGCGGGCTGCGGCCAGTGCGGCCTCGGTGCCGGCGTGACCGCCGCCGACCACGATCACGTCAAATTGTGTGGGATAAATCATCTGGCTGTACTCGGAACCCCGTGCATGCGAACGACGCATGGGTGATGCGTGCAGGAAAAACGGCCTATTCTACGGCAAAACCGATAACCATGTAAGTCATTGATTTACTTCGCCCCTGTTGTAACCCGACGTTAAAACGCAGGTCATCCACAAGTCATGTGATGGAAATGTCTTCGTCAAACAGGATGATTAGCATGTTTTGGACGGACAGCAGGCCAAAAAGCTGCTGCCAAATGAAGGAGTTGCCCGCAATGCCGGGCCGACTGGACGAAAGTCCGAGCGACATTCCTTGCTGACAAAACTAGCATGCATCGCATGTTCCGAGGGGAGTAAGTCATGCAATTGAACGAAAGCGTTTCCGCCCGCCGCCAGCTGAAACTGGGAGTACGTGTCGCCGAAACCGCTGAAGATATCCGCCGCGCCCAGAAACTGCGCTTCGATGTATTTGCCGGCGAAATGGGTGCCGAACTGTCCTCGCATGAGCTGGGCATCGACTGCGACGAATACGATGCACTGTGCGATCACCTGATCGTGGAAGACGCCAACAGCGGCCTGGTGGTCGGCACTTATCGCATGCTGCCGCCGGATATGGCCCGCCGCGCCCCCTCGCTGTATTCCGAACACGAATTCGACCTGACCCGCCTGGACAACCTGCGCGACGGCCTGATCGAAGTGGGCCGTTCCTGCGTCCACAAGGACTTCCGCAGTGGTGGCGTCATTGCCCTGCTGTGGTCCGGTCTGGCTGATTATGTGCAGAAAAAGGGCGGTGAATATCTGGCCGGTTGCGCCAGCGTCAGCCTGGCCGATGGTGGCCATCAGGCTGTCAGCCTGTATCGCCAGCTGGAAGCCAGCCACCTGTCCCCGGCAGAATGGCGCGTGTTCCCGCACCTGCCGCTGCCGCTGGACCGCATTCAGGACGATGCCGCCTCTTCGCCGATGCCGCCGCTGATCAAGGGCTACCTGCGCGCCGGCGCCTTCATCTGCGGCGAACCGGCCTGGGACCCTGATTTCAACTGCGCCGACTTCTTCATGCTGTTGCCGATGAGCCGCCTCACCGGCCGCTACAACCGTCACTTCGTAGGCTGATTCCCAGCCTGCCGCAGCCTAGCTGTGTCATCAGCCCGGACGAAACCCCCCGTTCGTCCGGGCTGTTCTGCATTCAAGCCACCGCCAGCCCGGCAGCTGGCTGCTACAATCCGCCACATGAGCTACCCGTTTGCAGCAGTCGGCATCGTCCACTCCCCCTACAAGGAAAAATTCGGCATCCCGCGCCAACCTTCGCTGGCCCCGGCCGCCGAGGTCAGTGTGGAATTGCTGCCACCATTCAATCACCCGGACACCGTGCGCGGACTGGAAGCCTTCTCCCATGTCTGGATCAGCTTCGTGTTCCACCAGACCGCCCGCCGCGGCTGGCAAGCACTGGTGCGACCGCCACGCCTGGGCGGCAATGCCAAGGTGGGCGTGTTTGCCAGCCGCTCCACCCATCGCCCCAATCCGCTGGGCCTGTCGCTGGTGGAACTGCGCGGCATCGACTTTCACGACGGCGTACGCCTGCAACTGGCCGGCGCCGACCTGCTGGATGGCACGCCGGTGCTGGACATCAAGCCCTACATTCCTTTTGTGGAAGCCCGGCCGGAAGCCCGTGGCGGCTTTGTCGACGGCCCGCCGGTCTGCCTGCAGGTAGAGTGGAATAGCACAGCGCTGCAACAGCTGGCCGCCCTCCCCTCCCCGCCGCCCGCCCTGGCCGCCCTGATCGAACAGGTGCTGGCACAAGACCCGCGACCGGCCTATCAGGACGACCCGCAGCGCATCTATGGCGTGCAGCTGTATGACTACAACATCCGCTTCAGCGTGGCGGATAACCATGCCCGCGTGCTTGAAATACAGCGGCTTGCCCCGAACTAAAGTCACATGCCCCAGTCACACCGGGGCCCTTTACTCTGGAGAATATAATCATGACACCTCGCGCGAAGACGATCATGCTCGCCTTCACCCTGGTTTCTGTCCTGGCGGCACCGTTCGCGGAAGCCGCACGCCTGGGCGGAGGCAAGAGCGCCGGCATGCGCCGCTCGGCCCCGACCAAGAGCTACCAGCAGCCCACCCCGATGCCGGCACCGGCACCGCAAGCTGCTCCGCAAGCACAGCCCAAGAAAGGTCCGGGCATTGGCACAGCCATTGCCGCTGGTGCCGCTGGTGCCGCCGCCGGCTACATGCTGGGTTCGGCCATGAACAGCAACCATGCCTCCGGCAATGCGTCGGAAGCCGCCAGCGGCTCCGGCATCCCCTGGGGCACCCTGGCCTTGCTCGGCCTGCTGGGCATTGGCGGCCTGATGTGGTTCCGCCGCAAGAACGCTACCCCCGCAGCACCGATGAACACCCCGATGCCGGCGGGCAATGCGCCAGTATTCAATAGCAGCAGCCAGGATGCCGCCCGCTTCGATCCGATTCCCAAGATCGGCTCCGGCCTGGGTCAGCCAGCGTCTTACGGCGCCGCTGCACCGGCCATGGCTGGTGGTGTACCCGCCCGCCTGCCGGATGGCACCGAAACGCCGAACTTCCTGCGTCAGGCCAAGGCCACCTTCCTGCATTTGCAAAGCCTCAACTCGCCGGACAGCCTGGAAGAAGTACGCAAGTACATGACGCCGGATCTGTTCGAAGGCCTGCGCAACGACATCGCCGGCAATAGCGATGTGGCCGACTTCCCGCAGCTGGACTGCCAGCTGGCGGAAGCCGTGGAAGAGGCTGGCCGTTACATTGCCACCGTGCGCTTCTCCGGCACGGTGAGCGAATCGGTCAATGCCCCGGCGGTGCCGTTCAGCGAATACTGGCACTACATCAAGGATGGCAGCACCGGCGGCAAATGGCTGGTGGCAGGCATTCAGCAGGAGTAATTTCTTCTTTTTGTGCTGATTTATCTCAACGGGCCCAGTCGGGCCCGTTTTTTATTATCGGCCCATGCTCTACACTGGAATGCCAATTGCTAGAGAGATTGGCTTACGGGCCAGCAAGAGCCCCACTCCAGGAAGGAATGTACTGTAATGAAACGTTTCGAGCATGCCGGTCTGACCCTTGGCAGCCATTTTCAGCCCATCTACAGCCTGGCGCATCGCCGCACGGTGGGTGTGGAAGCCCTGTTGCGCGCCGAGCAGAACCAGCTGCCACTCTCCCCGGCCGAGGCCTTTTACGCCATGGTGTCGCCAGAACGGCGTCACGGGCTTGACCTGGCGGTCAGCCAGGCCCATGTCCAGCATTTTTCCCAGCTGGAACAAGCCCATCCGCACTGGTTGTTTCTCAATGTCGATGCCGCCTCGCTGTCGCGCCCCGAGCGCGCCATGGCGCTGGCCAATTCCATCCGCGAAGCCGGCCTGCAGCCGGGCAATGTGGTGCTGGAAGTGCTGGAACATGTGCTGGAAGTGGATGAGGCGCTGATCGAAGGCGTCAACCTGCTGAAAAAAGCCGGTTTCCTGATCGCCATCGACGACTTTGGCGTCGGCCATTCCAACCTGGACCGGGTCTGCCAGCTGGAGCCCGACCTGGTGAAATTCGACAAGGACTTGCTGCGCAGCGCGGTCAGCCAGCCGCGCACCCGCAATCTGCTGTCCAGACTGGTGCGGCTGATGCATGAAATTGGTGCACTGGTGGTGGAAGAAGGCATCGAAACCGAAAACGACGTACTGGTAGCGCTGGAATCCGGCTGCGATCTGGTACAGGGCTATTATGTGGCACGGCCCAGCCTGACACCCGATGCGGACGACATCATCACCAAGCGGCTGGATTCGCGCTGGGACGAGCTGATGGTGCGCGACCTGCTCAAGCGCAAGATCACCCGGCGCCAGATCGAACTGGCACGGCAGGCCTTTGTGCAATCGGCCATTTCACTGATGCAGGGCACCCCGTTTGATCAGGCGGCCACCCCGATGCTGGCCATGCCGGACGTAATCCGCTGCTTTTTGCTGGACAGCGAGGGCCGCCAGATCGGCCGCAACCTCAACAGCCGCCACAACACCGTGGCCAGCAACCTGAAATTTGCCCCGCTGGCCGACACCACCGGCGCCGTGTGGTCGCGCCGCGCCTATTTCCAGCACGCCATCGACCAGCCCGGCGTGCTGTACATGAGCGAGCCTTATCTGTCGATGACCGACACCCGCTCCTGCGTGACGCTGTCGATGGCCATTGAAATCGACGAAGCCATGCATGTGCTGTGTGCCGACGTACTGGCCCCGCGTGTACACAGCAGCCACGGCTGAAAACGGCAAACGCAGCAATGAAAAAGGACCGCACGCGGTCCTTTTTCGTTTCCGGGCGCCGGCTTACTGCGCCGGGCTGACCTCGGAGATGTTTTCAAACAGGGTGACCACCTTCTGCACCCCTGCGGTTTCGCTCACCACCTGCGCCGCAGCCTGGCCTTCGGCCGGCGTCACCAGCCCCAGCAGGTAGACCACGCCACGCTCGGTCACCACCTTGATCTGATTGGGCGAGTAGCCCTTGCCATCCAGCATGCGGGTGCGCACCTTGCTGGTGATCCAGGTATCGTTGCTGCGCTCGGACAAGCCGGACGACGGTGCCACCACCGTGTAGTTGTACACCCGGCGGACATTGGGCATGCCACGGGCAATCAGCTCGGCCTGCTGGCCAGCCTCGGCGCTCGGCACCTCACCGGTCAGCAGCACGGCACGGTTGTAGCTGGTGGCATTGACATGGGCCGACGGCAGCTTGTCGCCAATCTGGTGCGATACCTTCACTTCGATGCTCTGGTCATCCACATAGGCACCGCTGGAACGACGGTCGGTGGCCACCAGCGCACCACCGGCCACGCCGCCAGCCGCCAGGGCAAAGCAACCGGACAAGGCGCTGGACAGGCCGGCAGCCAGCAACAGGGTCAGGACTGTGTGTTTCATTTACTCGCCTCCCAACAGCATGTAGTCAATCGCATCGCACAGCGCATGCACCAGCAGGATATGCACCTCCTGGATGCGCGCGGTACGCAATACCGGCACATTCAGCTGAATGTCCTCCGGCGACAGGATTTCACTGATCTTGCCGCCGTCCTTGCCGGTCAGGGCAATCACGCCCATGCCGCGTTCGTGGGCGGCATAGATGGCTTCGATCACATTGGCAGAATTGCCCGAGGTGGAAATGGCCAGCAAGAGGTCGTTGGTATGCCCCAGCGCCCGCACCTGCTTGGAAAAAATCATGTCGAAATCGTAGTCGTTACCAATGGCGGTGAGCGCCGAGGTATCGGTTGCCAGTGAAATGGCCGCCAGACCGGGGCGTTCTTTTTCAAAACGCCCCAGCATCTCGGCGGCAAAATGCTGGGCATCCGCTGCCGAGCCGCCATTGCCGCAGGCCAGGATCTTGCCCTCGTTCATCAGGCAGCTGACCATGCGCTCGGCCGCCAGGGCCACCGCCGGCGACAGCAACTCCATGGCCTCCTGCTTGGCGGCGATGCTTTCCAGAAAATGTCCGTTGACGCGTTCAATCAGGTCCATGCTTTTCCTCGTAGCAGCCAACCGGGGGCTGCTATGCAAAAATGTTTTTCAGCCACTGTAGCGGCTGCTCGCCTTCACTCAGCACAGCATCAAAACGACAAGGTGCGTCTACTCCCCTATCGGACAGGTAGACTGCCGCCGCGTGCATGAGTTTCCTTTGTTTGTTTGCGGTAATGCTGTAAGCGGCACCGCCAAAGCGGGCGCTGGCGCGATGGCGCACCTCGACGAACACCCAGCAGCGGCCATCACGCATGATCAGATCGATTTCGCCACCCCGGCACAGCCAATTGCGCTCCACCAGTTGCAGCCCCTGTCGCAACAGGAAGGACAAGGCCCGCTCTTCCGCCAGCCTGCCCTGCTCATTCATGGGGTTTACTCGCCCTCGCCAATCAGCGACACCGGCAACTGGCGGTCGAACACGCGGTCGCGCCCCAGTTTCAAATCACCGGTCACGCCATCCAGCTTGATGCTGGCCGGATTACGGCTGTTCGCCAGTTGCAAGGCCAGGCGATAGGCATCAATCCCCAGCGCATACAGCCGCTCGGTTTGCAGGGTCAGCGCGCTGGCCGGCCGCGCATAACGCTTCACCGCCGGATGCTGCGGCATCAGGAACCACGGCATGTCGATAAAACGGATACCGGCCAGTTGCCGGTCCGGGGTGCGGGTACTGATCTGCGAGGTGGCATACACCGCCAGCTCTGGCAGCAAGGCAGGCTTCAGCCGGGCCGCCTCGGCCGGCTCCACCGCCAGAAACACCGCATCCGCGCCTGCTGCCGCCGTGGCGAGTTCGGACAGATTGTGGCCGTTGTCCTCCATCTGCTGTGCATCCTTGCCCGCCTGGCTGCGCCACTCGTCGGCAAAAGCCTGCTTCAGCCGGCTGGACAGCACCTCGCCATCGGTAATGATCAAGGGATTGGCACGGCCATCTTCCCGCATCAGCCGGGCAATCTGCCGCGCTTCCACTTCCACATTCAAGGCCAGGGTAAACAGCTTGGGGTTGGTGGGCACATCGCGCCCCACCGCATTCAGCGCCAGCGTGGGCACGCTGACATAAGGCGCCACCGCGGCAATGCCGCTGCGCGACAGCGGGCCGATCACCACATTCACCCCGCCCGCCACCGCCTCGCGGTAACGCTGGGCGGCATTGTGCTCATCGGCATCAATCACCACCACCTCGGCCTGCGGATCGACATCATGCGCCGCCTCCACCCCGCTGCGCACCACCGCCGCCGCCTCGCCCAGCAGGCGTGACTCGGTAGGCAGCAACAGGCCGATCTTCACCCGCGACGCCATCTTGCCCGGTGCGGGCAGGGGCTTGGCCTGCGGCGCCATGGCCGGCGCCGAAGCCGGCGCAGTCTGCGCCCGAACCGCCGCACCAGCCGCGCTATTGAGCGGCGCGGCATTGAGTTGGATGATATAGTCCGGTGCCTGCGCCTGCGCAGCCGTCAACCATGTCATCATGACGCCAACCAACAGCGGAGCCAGTCTTTGCATACTTCGTTCGCTCACTTGCTTGAATCTGCACGGGAAAGTTTCTGTCGCGGCACATTATATGTGGTGGCCACCCCCATTGGAAACCTGGGAGATGTTACCGCGCGTGCGCTGACTGCCTTTGGCGTGGCCGATGTGGTGTGCGCCGAAGACACCCGCGTCACCGGCAGCCTGCTGACAGCATACGGCATTCACGCCAACAAACTGGTCAGCCTGCGCGAACACAACGAACGCAGCATGGCCGAACAAGTCATCCGCTGGCTGGCGGAAGGCCAGATCGTGGTGCAGGTATCCGATGCCGGCACCCCCGCCGTATCCGACCCCGGCGCCCGGCTGGTGGAAGCCGTGCGCGCCGCCGGCCACCCGGTACGCCCCATTCCCGGCGTGTCCGCCGTCATCACCGCCCTGTCCGCCAGCGGCTTCACCAGCAATGCCTTTCTGTTTCACGGCTTTTTGCCGCCCAAAAGTGGCGAACGCCGCCGCACCCTGCAGCAATGGCTCAGTGCCGACCACCTGGTGGTGTGCTACGAAGCCCCGCACCGCATCGTCGACACCCTGCAGGACATCGTGGCCGAACTGGGGCCGGAACGCCGGCTGATGCTGGCACGCGAACTGACCAAAACCTTTGAAACCTTCCACAGCCTGCCCGCCGGCGAACTGCTGGAATGGGTCAAGGCCGACAGCAACCAACAGCGCGGCGAAATCGTGCTGATCATCGACGCCGCCCCGCAGCCCGACAGCGACGAAGCCCTGCCGGAAGAAGCCATCCGCATCATGAACATCCTCAGCGCCGAACTGCCGATGAAACAGGCCTCCACCCTGGCCGCCCAGATCAGCGGGGCCAACCGCAAGCAACTGTATGACCATGCGCTGAAATTGAAAAAGGACGCCGCAGAGTGATTTACAAGGGCAGGCGGATCAGATAGACTTGCCTCCTCTTGCGATGCCCGGGTGGCGAAATCGGTAGACGCAGGGGATTCAAAATCCCCCGCCGCAAGGTGTGTCGGTTCGAGTCCGACCCCGGGCACCACATCCTTACCAGCTAAGGATTGCAGCAAGAATCAAAACAGCGCCGCAAGGCGCTTTTTTGTTGCCCAAATTCCGCCATGGAACACTGGCGGGACACCAACGCAACACAGCACTCCCCGGCAGGCTCAGCCCGTAGCCATGCCGTGCCACATCCTTCCCCGGTATTGACAAGCCAAGCCCACCACCCAACAATTGCCGCGTGCTGTTCAATAGCGGCACCGGGCGTAGGAACCCGATTAGCACTATGGCGGACACCACCGCGAAAGCGGTTTTTTTGCGTCCGTGCGTCTTGTCTTGCCTTCTATGGCGGGCCGGGCGGGGCAGCCTTCGGGCTGGCCGGTTCCATAGTGCCGGTATTCCTACCCCCGTTCGGACTGCCACCCACCGTAGGAAGTGGTTGGCGGTACGCAAACCGCACACTATGGAGGCAATCACCATGCCTGGCATCTCCCGCGCCCAGTTGCGCCCTCCCCCCGCGATTGTCATTGCCCTTGCAGCCCTGCCATCTTTCAGCAAGGAGGCCCGCGCATGAACACCCAGCCCCTGCAAAACCAGCCCGTTCCCGCCGCCTATCTGGCGCTGGCCACCTTTGAAGACCAACTCCGCTACCTGCAAACCCTGGCCAGCCTGCCGGAACATGCCGCACTGCGCGATTCCATCAGCCAGCTGACCTGCCTCTCCCAGACCATCCAGCACACCATTGCCGATGGCATCTGCACGCTGGACCGTGCCGCTGACTGCATGCAATGCCTGCTTGATCTGCTGCACCACGCAGAGGACATGCCGCTGGCAGCCAACCAGCTGGCCGGGCTGCTGACCCCGCTGCATCAGCAAATCAGCCTCGCCCGCACCGATATCGGCCAGCTCCTCTAAAGAACAAACAGCGCCGCAAGGCGCTGTTTTGTTGAACGTCCGACGTCCTGCCCGCGTTGCCCTGCACCCACTGAAGCTGACCTAGTGCGCCCTGGAGAACTACGCGATGCCCGCAGGGAAGTGGTTGATGAAGAGTGGCCAAAATAGCGAATTCCATCAGAACGGATGAAATGGGTGAGCCACATATTGTGCCATTGTCATTACAAGCGCTAGAGTTGCAGCAACAGCTGCACCCGCTGACTGGCCGTGCTGCCCTGCTCTTCCCCGCCATGACCGACCACGACCGGCCAATGAGTGAAAACACCTTGAGCTACGCCATGGGCCGCATGGGCTACAAAGGCCAGGCCACACCGCACGGTTTCCGCGCCCTGGCATCAACGGTGCTGAATGAGGAAGGCGTTAACGCCGACGTGATCGAGCGCAAGCTGGCACATGCGAAACGGAACAAGATACGGGCGGCTTACCACCGGGCGGAGTACTTGGACGAGCGTAGAAAGATGATGAATTGGTGGAGTGAATTCTTAGATACTCATCAGCAACATCCCGCAAAAAAACAACCAAAATTTAATTAAATACTTATCAAAATGGAGTAAATATGCACCTCGGCAGATTTCATTGCGCAATTGAACAGCTTCACATTTATTACAAGTCGACCAATCCAATTCAGCACATACAAAACATCATAAACTCACTAAACCAAGTTGCCGCGAACCCCGGGCACTTAGAAATTGCAAAAAACTACACCAACTCCCTAGAGGAATGCAGAATCACTCTAGAAAGCTCCACACTCAACAACCCAAGACCGATTCTAAAGAATATTTTAAAATCTATAAAAGCCGAAGAATATATTGGAAATAAATTATTTGACAAAATAAAAACAGCAATCGCTTCTCATTCAGCAGCCCCAAGCCTAGCAAGCCAAGCCCTTACCAATATACAACGAGATACGCAAGCATTTTTCAACAACATCGAATCTATTGACAACTGCTTCGGTAACCTAGAAGTTGAGTATGACGACTTGAGTGCCGGAGAAGCCGAAATAGGTCTTCTAATCCCTAGAAATGAAAATCAATCAACACTAAAAGATTTAAGTAAAGAATTCAGCCAATGGAACAAAGCACTTTCACCAATTGTTGAGCTATACGATCCGGATGCAAAAAATCTACAAATAAAGATTTGCTCAACAACAGACTGGATGGTATATCTTTCCGCCACGCCTGTTGTATTACTTGGTGTTCACACATGCGTAAAGAGAGTCAACTTAATCCTAAACGAATTAATTGAAACACGGGAATTAATAACAAAATTATCAAAACGAAAACCATCATCCCCTGCCATTGAGATGCTAGAGAGTGAACATTCTGAAATGGCAAGCGAAAATATCAGAAAACTGGCAGAAGAACTTGTAGATGAACGCTACACAGGAACAGATGACGGTAGAAAAAATGAATTAAAAAATGCAATGACTCAAGCACTAACAACAGTTGCGGACAAGATTTCTACAGGCGCAAGCATTGAGGTAAGAATGATTCCACCTCCTCTGGAGAAATCTCAAGACAACAGCGAGCTCGATGCCCAAGATGAAATGCAATCACAAAGCAGCCTAACTGAATTGGCAAATAACCTTGACGGCGACATCGATGGATTACTATTCAATGGAAGCTCTTTAGACGTCAAAGCGTTACTTGAAAATATTATTAATAAGAACCAGCAACCTGACTAAATAAATTTCACTGCCTAATATTGTCATGTCAAGCCCACCACCGTGGGTTTGACATGACACAGAGTTCTCCAAAACTAACACCACCCATCGGCATCAGCGTTCATCGCTCCTGGGCCGCTACAGCGCCCGCAATCCACCACCCTCAGCCCACAGCGCGCGCAATCGAAGCCCCGCCTCGCCTCCGCTCTTCATATGCCTCAAATCATGCACCTGCATGATTCCCCGTAAAGCCCGCCCAGCCGGGCTTTATTTGCGCCTATTACCCTGCCTCGAATCATGTGTTTTCATGCAGATTCTTGCACCCGCTTCGAGTGATCTTCCGTTTTCCCTGCTAGGTGCTATTGGACCCATCGCGTTATTGATCAGTAAGCATCCTGTCACGTCCATCACCCTGGTCTTTTTGCAAAAAAACCAAAATTCAATCACAGGACTTGCCAAAAGTCGGTGGTTTTTTCGCCATGTGGTATGGCTAACTTGCATAACAGTGAGCACGTTTCAATCCGTTTTTGTTTCGAGATACTGCTACCGTGTCTACCCCGTTGCCGCCGGTCCATTCCGGTGGTGCTGCTATTGAGGCACAGCACTGCTGCAATCCAGCCCCCGGCACTTGCCCGTCTTGCCCGGTCGAGTGTGGTCTGCCTGGCGCTATCATCAGCGTGTGTTGCCGCATCGGTTTTGGTTCATGACTCTTGCGTTCAGCGGCATCATGGATATGATGAATTCATTTTTCAGCCACCACCCTTGGAAGGATTGCCATGTCGGATGCCCTGGCCCAGCAGGAAGCTGTCGGTTCCCGTTTTTCCCTGGCCAAAATGCGCCATGCACGTGACAAGACCTTCGAGGCGGTGCAGCTGATTGCGGCGCAGATCCGGCCCGGCATGGACGAGCAGCAGGCCAAGGACCTGGCGCGGGCGACGCTGGCGCGCATGGGAATGGAGCGGATCTGGCACGGCATCATCATCCGCTTTGGCCATTCGACGCTGAAAACCTTCAAGCAGAAAATGGACCCCGACAATGTGCTGGGTGAGCACGATATTTTCTTTATCGACCTGGGGGTGGTGTGGGATGGCCACGAGGGCGATGCCGGCGCGACCTTTGTGGTGGGGCAGGATGGCGACATGCATGCCTGCGCGGCGGCGGCGCGTACGCTGTGGCAGCGGGTCAGTGACAAGTGGCAGCGGGATGACTGCGCCGGCAGCGCGCTATACGACTATGCGGCCGAGCAGGCTGCGGCCATGGGCTGGAAGCTGAATCTGGATATCAAGGGGCACCGGGTTTGCGATTTTCCGCATGCCATTTACCAGGCCGGTTCGCTGGGGGATTTTGCCGCCTGCCCGGATACCGGGGTGTGGATTCTGGAAATCCAGATCCGCCACCCCACGCTGCCGTATGGGGCGTTTTATGAAGACCTGCTGCTGCGTGATACGGCGCACTGAGGCCGCTGGCGGGCGATCAGCGGCGGCTTTGCTGTGGCAGCTGGCTGCGGGCCAGCTGCAAAAAGCGGCATACCGTTGCTGATCCGGTATGCCGCCGGCAGCCAGGTTTGCGCCTGGCGGCGTTTGGGCAGGCTGCCTGCCCTGTTCACTGATCACTCAGCACGGCGGGCGACAGCCCACCGCACCGCCAGCCAGGGCGCGCCGGCGCTGGCTGCGGCTTTCAATCATCGTGATGCAGGTTTTCCTCGATCACCGCATTGATCACCCCCATGGCCACGGCCAAGGGCAGCCCCAACATCCAGGCGAAATACCACATGATTTTGTCCTTTCGCTTCAGTAAACACTCTTGCTGTTGGCACGGATGTGCTGCTCGGTCACCTTGCCGCGCATCACGCGGTAGCACCAGGCGGTGTAGCTCAGCACAATGGGGGTAAAGATCAGCGCCGCCCAGAACATGGTATTCAGCGTCATCTGGCTGGAGGTGGCATCCCAGGCCGTCAGGCTGGAACGCGGGTCCGAGCTGGACGGCAGCAGGAAGGGAAACAGGCTGGCCCCGGCCGTGCCAATCACACCGGCCTGCACCAGGCTGGAGGCGATAAAGGCCAGGCCCGCCTTGCGCACCGCGGCCAGCGACACGGCAGCCGCAGCACTGACAATACCCAGCAAGGGCAAGGCCATGGTCAGCGGATAGCGCTGGTAGTTGCCCAGCCAGGCCCCGGCGGCACGCACCACGGTTTTGGCCAGTGGGTTGGACTGCGCGGCGGCTTCACCACCCGCAGTAATCACATAGCCATCCAGATGACCGACCCACAGCCCGCCCAGCACAAACAGCACGATAGTCAGCACGCCAAACAGCATGGCGGCGCGGCGCGCACGTTGCGCCATTTTTTCCTCGGTGCGCAGCATCAGGTAGGTGGCACCTTGCAGCAGGATCATGCTGGCCGATACCAGACCGCACAGCAGGGCAAACGGGTTGAGCAAGGCCCAGAAGCTGCCTTCGTAGAACACGCGCAGGGTGTCGTCGAAATGGAAAGGCACGCCTTGCAGCAGGTT
>NZ_QJKC01000011.1 GCF_003202035.1 Aquitalea magnusonii
TGGGCAGGCGGGATTGGTGGCGGCGCAGCAGGACTTGCTGGATGGCTTGAGCCGCGAGATAGCGGCGGCGCTGGCGGCGCAGCCGGCGTGGTTGCTCCCGGCCGCAGGCTAGCCCTGGCTCAAGGGCGGGCGGCGCTGGAACCAGGGCTGCGCCTGTTCCAGTTGCGCTGCCAGCTGCAGCAGCAGCGCCTCCTTGCCATAAGCTGCCACCATCTGGGTGCCGATGGGCAGTTTGGCCTCATTCCAGAACAGGGGCACGCTCATCGCTGGCTGGCCGCTCATATTGAAGGGAATGGTCCAGCCGATGTACTCCATCAGCTTGCGTGAATGCTCGGGCACCAGACGGCTCAGTTTCAAGGTCCAGTCCCAGCCCAGATGACCCAGCAACAGGGTGGACAGGCATTGTTCAAAGCGCGAGGTGGCCAGTGCGCCGATGGCGGCCGGTGGCTGGTTCAGTACCGGCGTCACCAGCACATCGTAGCGTTGATGGAATGCCTGCATGATGCGGCCCTGGCGCAAGGCAAAGTCTCGCATCCAGGCAAATTCCCCTGCCGACAGCAGTTCGCCGTAGCGGGCCAGGGTCCAGCTGTCAGCCTCCATCAGGCGGAAATCCGCCCTGCGTCCGCATAGCCGCTGGCTGTTGCGAATCAGGCAGGCCAGCTCGCCGCAAATCATCACCAGCATGGCGTGACACATTTCATCGGCACTGCCCAGTGGCGGGTGGGCTTCTTCCACCTCATGGCCCAGCCCGTGCAGCAAGTGCAAGCTATGACTGAGTGCGGCTTCACCATCTGCATGCAGTGTGCCGCCCAGAAACGGCTGGCGGGTAAAGGCAATGCGCAGTTTGCCGACAGGCTGTTGCAGGCTGGCCAGAAAAGAGGTGGCTGGCGGCGGGCAGTGATAGGCATCGCCCGCGTCAAAGCCCTGGCAGAGGATGTCCAGCATGGCTGCACTATCGCGCACGCTGCGGGTCAAGGCGTGTTCACTGGCATAGCCTTGCCACAGTTCGGAAGTATGCGGGCCGCAGGGGGAGCGACCGCGGCTGGGTTTCAGGCCGAACAGGCCGCAATTGGAGGCGGGGATGCGGATGGAGCCCCCGCCGTCGCCACCATGGGCAATCGCCACCATGCCACTGGCCACCGCAGCGGCCGAACCGCCACTGGAGCCGCCGCAGGTCCGGCTGGTATCCCAGGGGTTGCGGGTGGCACCGCTGAGCCTGGATTCGGTATAGGGGTAAAGACCAAACTCCGGCGTGGTGGTCTTGCCGGCGAAAATCAGCCCGGCCTGGCGATATCGGCGGATCAGTTCGCTATCTTGTGTGGCGACATGGTGCTGAAACAGTCTGCTGCCACTGCGGGTAGGGCAGCCCTCGATGTCTGCCTGCAGGTCCTTGATCAGTATCGGCAGGCCGGCCAGGGGGCTGGCGCCTGCGCGTAGCGGCTGACAAGCGGCTTGTGCGTCCAGGCGCAGCAGCACGGCATTGAGCGCCGGATTGTACCGGTCCATTCCTTCCTGAGCGGCGCGCAGCAGATCGGCCTGGCTGATCTCGCCCCTGGCCAGCAGGGCGGCCAGCGCGATGCCATCGTGGTTTTCGTATTCAGGAAAAAAAGCCATGGCGATGACCTGTCATGCAATTTGCTCAGCATAATCAGCTCTGATGGATGTTTCAAAGCAGCCCGCTGCTTGCTGATTGCGTGTTTGTTTGATTAAGTGAAATAAAAAACCAGTATTGATGATAAATTAGGCGTGATTTGTTTTATTTCATACTTAATTGGCAATTGTGTGTGAGTGGGTTTGGGTAAAATTTCTGACTTCACTCATTGCGCTGCCTCATCATGTCCAGTTCCGGCTCCCCGTCTTCCCGCACCGCCTATCTGCTGCTGGTGCTGACCATGCTGCTGTGGTCCACCAACTTTGTCATTGCCCGTGCCATTCATGGCCAGATCGGTCCTTTCGGCTTGGCCTTCGGCCGCTGGGCCATTGCCTTGCTGTGTCTGCTGCCTGTCGGGCTGCCACGGCTGGCCCGCGCTTGGCCGCTGCTGCGGCAGCAGTGGCAAAAGCTGCTGTTACTGGGCGTATTCGGTATCGGGCTGACCAATACACTGGTCTACGTTGCCGTGCGTAGCACCACCGCCACCAATGCCGTCATTCTCAATAGTGCCACACCGATGATGGTGTTGGTGCTGGGATCCCTGTATTTCCGCCAGCGTTTGCGCCGGCGTCAGTGGGCCGGCATGGGGCTGGCGCTGGCCGGGGCCTTGCTTATCGTACTGAAAGGCAAGCTGCTGGGCATGAGCCATTTCCAGTTCAGCAGTGGTGATTTGCTGGTACTGGCCGCCGGGCTGTGCTGGGCGGTGTATACGCTGGGCCTGCGCACTCTGCTGCCAGGACTGGACCCGCTGGTGATGATGATGGTGCTGTTGCTGGTGGGCGAAGTGCTGCTGCTGCCGGCTTTTGTGATGGAAACCTGGCAGGCCGGCGGCTTTCACCTGCTGTCTGCTCCGACCATGGGCTGCTTGCTGTATCTGGGCATTTTCCCGTCGGTGCTGGCTTTCCTGATGTATAACCGCGCCATTGCCCAGGTCGGGGCTGCCAAGGCGGCTGGTTTTCTCTATCTGATGCCGGCTTTTGGTGCGCTGCAGTCCATCCTGCTGTTGGGCGAGGATTTGCGTTGGTATCATGTGGCGGGGCTGGCCGCCATTTTTTCCGGCATTTTGCTGGGTTCGCTCAGCCGTGGTGCGGCTGCGGCTCGTCAGCCGACAACACTGTCGGTCGCCAAGTGATGTGGTTTTGACTACGGATTTTTACGGATGGTTAAAAGTGTAGCCAGCGACTAAAGTTAGCTTTGTTGGCAGTGCCCGTACTTATTGGATCTCCTGCAGTACCTGCCAACCTTCTTTTTGTTTGTTGTTGAAGTACCTCTGGCTTTTGTTCCTCTTCAGTATTGGCTATAGCTCGGCCCGGTGAATCCTCCCCGACTCACCGGGCATTTTCTTGCCTGCCACCATTCCCGCTTGTTCTGTTGTTCAGCATGCATTGCTGTTGCAATGCGCTCGCCACCAGGGTGCTGTCACGGCTGTGGCAGTCTGAATCCGCGTAAATCATGGTCAGTCGGCGGTCTATCCCCTACAATGGCGGCAGATCAACAGCGGCTGTGCCGATGGCGGCATGCAGCGGACGGGACTGGCCCGTGGCGGCATGGCACCCGGCGCTACCCGCTTTTTTTATTACAGGATTATCCAATGGAACCCGTGCGCCTTTCCAAGCGTATGGCCGAGCTGGGCATCTGTTCCCGTCGCGAGGCGGACAGCTATATCGAGCAAGGCTGGGTCAAGGTAGACGGCGAAGTGGCCGTGCTTGGCCAGAAAGTGCTGCCGCACAACACCATCGAAGTACTGAAGAAGGCGCAGGATGCGCAATCTTCCCGTGTCACCATTCTGCTGAACAAGCCGATGGGCTATGTCTCCGGCCAGGCAGAAAAGGGTTATCAACCGGCGGTGACGCTGGTGAAGCCCGACAATCACTGGGCGGAAGACCCGAGCAAGAAACGTTTCATTCCGGCGCATTTGCGTGGACTGGCGCCGGCTGGGCGGCTGGATATCGATTCGGTCGGCCTGTTGGTGCTGACGCAGGATGGTCGTGTTGCCAAGCACATCATCGGCGAGAATTCGACGGTGGAAAAGGAATACCTGGTGCGTGTGACCGGGGAGCTGGACGAGCGTGGCCTGGCCCTGCTCAATCATGGCCTGTCGCTGGATGGCGAAGCGCTGAAGCCGGCGGAGGTGAGCTGGCAGAACGAAGACCAGCTGCGCTTCATCCTGCGCGAAGGCAAGAAGCGGCAGATTCGCCGCATGTGCGAGCTGGTGGGTTTGCGCGTGGTGGGGCTGAAGCGTATCCGCATCGGCACCATCAAGCTGGGCAATCTGCCGACCGGGCAATGGCGTTACCTGCGCGACGACGAGATGTTCTGAGCGGCAGCCTGTGGCGGACGAACACGGCGACCGATGGTCGCCGTTTTGCATGGTGGTGGCTGACTTGGTTTTGTAAGGCGGGCGTGACATGATCACTGCCATGAACGCCTATCTCATTCCCTTGCTATTGGTGCTGGCCGCTGTGCTGCTGGCCTGCTGTTTCCCTTCGGCTACCGGTCAGTACATGGTCCGGGCCTATTTGCGGCTGGCCGGTTTTCGCAGCCGCCGATTGCGGCTGGAGCAGGGCGAGCTGGCCTTCCTGGAGGGCGGGCAGGGCAGCAATGTGTTGCTGATTCATGGTTTTGGCGGCGATGGTCCGGCCAGTTGGGGGCGGGTCATGGCCGGCTTGATCCGGCGTCACCATGTGCTGGTGCCGGACTTGCTGTGGTTCGGTCGCAGCCATGCGGCCAGCGCACCTTCGCTGATGGCGCAGGCCGATGCACTGGAGGCGCTGATCCGCGCGCGCATTGCCGGTCCGGTGCAGCTGGTGGGTTTGTCCTATGGCGGCTTTGTCGCGCTGGAGCTGGCGCGGCGCTTGCCGCAGCAGGTATCACAGCTGGTGATCATGGCCTCGCCCGGCATGGTGTATACCCCGGAAGACCAGCAGGACTTGCTGGCCCGTGCGCGGGTGGCGTCGGCCGAGCAGCTGTTCGTTCCGGCCGATCCGCAAGGCGTGGCACGCATGATGGCGATGGTGGGCAGCCCGCTGGCCCGTGCACCGCAGTTTTTGCTGAAGGACGTCTGGCAATTCTATTACCGTGACCGCGCACCACAGCTGCGGGCGCTGATGCAGGAACTGGCCACCCGGCAGGAGCAGCATCTTGAGCGCTTTTCCCAGCCATTGGCGATGCCGGTTGCCGTGATCTGGGGTTCGCAGGACGAGATTTTCCCGCTGGATATTGGTCAGCGCCTGGCGCTCTTGCTGGATGCGCCGCTGATTACCATCGACGGCGGCACCCATGTGCTGCCGGTGGTGTTTGCGGTGCAGACGCTGGCGGCTTTGCAAGACATTTTGCAAGGCAATTCGCCACAAGTTTGATGCTGCGCTACCGCGGAACGGTAAAATCCGGGCATGCTGTATCAGGGTGTTCCGCTCGGCCTGCGCTCTGGGGCTGGCTGGTTTTCCGCTTGCCATTGCCGTTTCTTCCCCCCTTTGCCTAAGCACCTTTTCCCTGGCTGCTGGATTGGGTCGCCATGGGGGTGCTGCGTTAAAAACGCCCGTGGAATACCCATTTGTCCGATGTCAACCTCGCTTTCCCACTTGTTGGCGGCCGGTTTCGCCTTGTCCCAGGCTAGCTGGCGCGACCTTGAGCCGGCGCCAGGCCGCCAGCAATCCTCCAGGTGCGGGAGCATGATGTTAATCCGGTACTGCAGGCGCTGATCCGGCCTGCAATCCGTTGTGAAGGGAGTCTGCTGATGTTTGATTGGCTATGGCAAAAACTGGCGCTGGATCCGGCGTCCCGCCAGCGCAAGGCCACTTTATTGCAGGCCATTGAAACCGTAGTGGATGGCAGTGATGCCCGGTTGCGCCTGTTGTCTGGCTATCAGCAACGCATGTTGCCCGGGATGCAGTGTTCGCTGGCTTATCTGGAGAGCCTGCCCTGGCAGCGCATCGAACCACTCGAACTGTCCTTGCGTGGCTTTGCGACTGACCGGCGGCTGGGCCTGCTGTTTTCCAGCCCGCTCAGCCTGTTGTTGTTTCTCAAGAGTAGTGCCGCACTGGCAGACTTCTTCCTGTCCGCCAGCAAGGGGGACGATGCCTGGGCCATGATGAGCATGAGCCGCAGCGAAACGGCCCGTTTTGGCATGACCGAGCACAATGGCGAAATACGCAGCGATGTGGCACAGCTGGTGGTCAGCTTTGATCAGCACCGCTTGATGGACCCCGCGGCCAATCAGGACGACCTGCAACAGAATGTCATTCAGCGCGGGCTGGCGGTGCTGGTGGCCGTCATTGGCCGACGTCTGCGGCTGATGCAGCAGATGCGGCTGGACTTGCAAAGCGAGCTGGAGCAGGTGCAACTGAAACTGCTGACGCTTTCGCGTGGCGGCGGCAAGGTGATTGATGCGACCGGCAATGTCTCCTCCGGTGCGGCCAGCCTGCCTGCGGATGAAGCAGGCTTGCGCCAGCGGGAGGCCGCGCTGCAGCAGCAGTTGCAGCCGCTGGCCAGCCTGGCCGAACTGGGGGGCATACTGGATGTGGTGTGCCAGGTGCTGGAACAGCCGGCCACGTTTTTCCGCATCGAGGCGGAAACCATCTATCTGAACCGCATGGGCGTACGCCATGAGCGGCCGGACGCCGACGATGTGACCGCGCTCAGCTTCGAACACGTGGTACTGGGGCAGTTGCAGCCGGTCTCCCGTGCCATCATGCCGGTACATGTCAATCGCCAGCAATTGCGCGAGCTGGAACAGCAGTTTGCCGACGAACTGGCCAGCCTGCAGCAGCAACAGCAACAAAGCGGCCTATTCTGATGGTGTCTGGGCCAGACTGATGGCAAGGGCGCTGAGCAAGGGCCAGATTTCACCAGCCTGTTGCTCTTCATAAGCCTGATGCTTGCGTTTGATCACGCCCAGTTCTGACAGCAACAGCGTGTGGTCTGCCGTGACGTCGACCTGTTGCAGGCAGGCCTGGACGCAGGCCAGTCGGCAACCATCCAGGGCCAGCACCGGGCGGCCGGATTGTGCCAGCCTGACCAGTGCGGGCACACCGCCGCCGACACCGGCGATGCAGGACATCTCGGCCAATCCTGCGCGGTCCAGTCGCAGGGCCAGATCATTGGCCATCTGCGCGGCACTGGAGCAGCCGGAGCAGGCATAGACCAGGGGAAGGTTCGGCTTTGTCATGCCCCATTGTGCGTTGGCCATTCTGCCTGTGCCATTCGCCGCAGGCAGAATGCGCCCTAATCCTTCCGGGGTAGACGCAGGATGAGCGGCACGCTCATTTCCGCTGCGGTCACGCCGCCATGCTGACCGGGCAGATAGAGCGGTTTCTCCTGGGGCAGCGTATCGCGAATGCTCCAGTCCTCCTTGGCCAGCAGGCAGACCTCACCAATCCGCTGCGCCAGTTGCGGATGCTGCGCGCCAGGGCCGAAGGCGCCGCCAGCCAGCAGCCTTTCACTTTCGATCACCCAGCAGGCGTGGCCTATTTGCTGTTGTGCCAGGCTGATGAAGCGCTCCTGCAGGCCGGGCCGGAGATGGCAAAACACCGCGCGGCGTTCGCCGGACAAAGGTTGGGCCAGCATGGCATAGAGCGCGGGGAACGCCTCGTCCAGGCTGATCTGCCGCTCAACTGGCGTATCGACAAAACCATGATCAGCCGTGGCCAGCAAGGCGCAATCCGCCTGGTCGGCAATGGCTGCCAGGCTGGCAAATCCCTGGTCAATCTGCGCGAACAGCGTGCGGACCGCCTGGCTTTGCGTGCCTTGGCGGTGCATCAGGCTGTCCAGTTGCGGCAGATACAGATAGTGGAAGCCTGGCCTGCCTGCTGTTTGCAGGCAGCTGGCCAGCCACTGGAAAGCCTCGTCCATGCTGCGGTAGCTGTGACGGTCGGCCGAGCCGGCATGGTGCAGGCTGTAGGGGGAATCGGCAATGTAGTGTGGCTGCAGTATCTGCACCTGGCGGCCAAGCTGCGGCAGCAGGGGCGGACAAACCAGCAGGCGACTGGCCAGTTGCTGCGGGGTGCTGCTGCTGTCGGCCGGGTGGCGCACGGTGAGCGGCAGCGGGGCGACGATTTCAGCTGGTGCATTGCTGCCACTGTCGCTATACAAATGCCAACCCACCAGGCCATGGCTGGCGGGCGACTGCCCGGTCATCAGGCTGGTAATCGCTGCTGCGGTGGTGGCCGGAAAGACTGAAGTCAGCGTGGCAAGCTGATGTTGGTACAGCTGGCTGTGCGGCCCCAGTCTGGCCAGCTGCTGACTGCCCAGCCCGTCGATCAGGATCACTACCACATGGCGATGCCGGCCAATACCGGCCAGCCATGGTGGGCTGAGTTCCGGCATGCCGGTTTGTGGGCCGCCCAGTCCGGCACTCAGGCTGGCGCACAGGTTGAGCAGACTACCACCCTGAAAATCAGGCCAGTAGCTGCCGGGGCAGAGAGTGGAAAGCAAGGAGGGCATGCAAGGTTCGCAAGGCTGCTGAATTTCCCCCAGCTTACAGGCATACTGTGGCCTCTTGCATTTTCTGTTTTCCGCCATGTCCTCATCCGAGCAAAACATCTGTCAACGCTGCGGCGCTTGTTGCGCTGCATTTCGCGTCAGTTTTCATCATTCCGAGCTGGATAGTGAACCGGGTGGCCGGGTGCCGGCGCGTCTGGCCGATGAGGAAACCGCCAGCACGGTGCGCATGCGTGGAACCGATTATGCCCGCCCGCGCTGCATCGCCCTGATCGGCCGGGTGGGGGAGTCGGTCAGCTGTGGCATCTATAGCGAGCGGCCGTCTCCCTGTCGCGAATTCGGTGCGCGGGCCAGCATCGGAATCTACGAAACAGCATGTAACCGGGCGCGTGCCCAGCATGGCTTGCCGCCATTGCAACTGGACTGAAGGCCGGTCATGTCGCACTAGGAAATTTCCCGACCGCATCTATGCTGAAGAAACCTTCCAGGCAGTATTGCAGAGCGGATTGTCTGGTGGTGCGAAGTCTCCACCTCGGTCAGCCAGCAGGGCGGTTGACCGAACCTGCCCCGGCCAGCGCGTCGGGGCTTTTTTGTGATGCGCCACAATGAAAAAACCGGGCGGAAGGCCCGGTTTGCAGTGCAGACAAGACAGCTGTTTACGGACGTTCCACTGCCAGTGCAACACCCATGCCGCCACCGATACACAGGGTAGCCAGGCCTTTCTTGGCATCACGACGCTGCATTTCGTGCAGCAGGGTAACCAGTACGCGGCAGCCGGATGCGCCAATCGGGTGACCCAGGGCAATGGCGCCACCATTGACGTTGACCTTGTCGGCAGACCAGCCCAGTTCGCGTGCCACACCCAATGCTTGTGCGGCAAAGGCTTCGTTGGCTTCCACCAGGTCCAGCTCTTCCACGGTCCAGCCAGCTTTTTCCACCGCCTTGCGGGTGGCGGCAACCGGGCCGATACCCATGATTTCCGGAGCGCAGCCGGTCAGGGCATAGCCACGGATCACGGCCAGCGGCTTCAGCCCCAGCTGATCAGCCTTGGCGGCCGTCATCAGCATCACGGCAGCAGCGCCGTCATTGATGCCGGAAGCGTTGCCGGCAGTGACAGTACCGTCTTTCTTGAAGGCCGGGCGCAGCTTGGCCAGGGTTTCGGCGGTGGTGCCGGCCTTGATGTATTCGTCGGTATCGACGGCCACCGGATCACCCTTGCGCTGCGGTACCAGTACCGGAACGATCTCATCCTTGAACTTGCCAGCCTTCTGGGCGGCTTCGGCACGATTTTGCGATGCCAGGGCCAGCGCGTCCTGCTCTTCGCGGCTGATGCCGTATTTCTCTGCCACGTTTTCGGCAGTGATGCCCATGTGGTACTGGTTGTACACATCGGTCAGGCCGTCGGCCACCATGGTGTCCACCAGCTGGGCATTGCCCATGCGGAAGCCATCACGCGAGCCCGGCAGGATGTGCGGCGACAGCGACATGCTTTCCTGACCACCGGCAATCACGATTTCGGCATCACCAATGGCAATGGCCTGGGCAGCCAGATGCACGGCGCGCAGGCCGGAGCCGCATACCACATTGAGGGTGGTGGCCGGGGTGGAGATGGGCAGGCCAGCCTTGATCAGGGCCTGGCGGGCCGGGTTCTGGCCGACACCGGCGGTGAGCACCTGACCCAGAATCACTTCGCTGACGTCTTCCGGCTTGACGCCGGTCTGGGCCAGCAGGCCCTTGATGACGGTCGCGCCCAGTTCCGGAGCCGGAACCTTGGCCAGTGCACCACCAAAGCTGCCTACGGCAGTACGCAGGGCTGCAACAATTACGACATCTTGCATAGTTAATTCTCCGTTATGGTTTTGGGGTGGGGTGGCCCCTGTCTGGAGCCAGTGCCCGGCGTCCATGCGCCGGGCATCAGGTGATTATTGCAGGCTGGCTACCGTGCTGGGCATGGCTTTGGCCAGGACGTAAGTGCCAGGTGCGGCCACCAGCGCCGGGAACTCCTTGCTGCCGGCGGTCTTGGGGGCGGCAACCTTTTTGCCGGATTGCGGGGCCAGCCAGCTGTCCCAGTCTTTCCACCAGCTGCCCGGGCGGCTTTCCGCACCTTCCAGCCAGGCTTCCGGATCTTCCGGCAGGTTTTCATTCACCCAGTAGTTGCGCTTGTCCTTGGTCACCGGGTTGATGGAGCCGGCGATGTGGCCGGACGCACCCAGCACGAAGCGGCGCGACGGGGCACCGGTCAGGTACTTGATGCCGGAGAAGGCAGACTTCCACGGTACGATGTGGTCTTCGCGCGCGGCAAACACGTACAGCGGAATGTCCAGCTTGCTGATGTCGATGGGCACACCACACAGGGTGATGGCGTTTTTCTTCACCAGTGCATTGTTCAGGTAGAACTGGCGCAGGAAGAAGGTATGCATCGGCAGCGGCAGGTCGACGGCGTCGTTGTTCCAGTACAAGAGGTCGAACGGTGCCGGGGTCTTGCCCATCAGGTAGTTGTTGACCACGTAGTTCCATACCAGGTCGTTGGCGCGCAGGCTGGCAAAGGTACGGCCGATTTCCTTGCCGCTGATGATGCCGCCATGAGCCAGCTTGGCCTCACGGCTCTTGACCAGGTTTTCGTCGATGAACACCTTGATTTCGCCCGGATCTTCGTGATCGATCAGCGAGGTCATGAAGGTGGCGCTGTCGATCAGCTTGATGCCCTTGGCCTGCATCACGCACAGCGAGGTGTTGAGGATGACGCCGCCCACGCAGAAGCCCAGTGCATTCATGCTGGGCTGTTTGGTGATCTTCTTCACGGTCTCGGCCGCGGCGATCACGCCCTGCTCGATATAGCTTTCCCAGGTGAAATGCTTCATTTCCGGTACGGCCGAGCGCCAGCTGATCAGGAACACCTTGTAACCCTGGGCGACAAAGTGGCGCACCATGGAGTTGTCCGGCTGCAGGTCCATCAGGTAGTACTTGTTGATGCAGGGCGGCACGATCAGCAGCGGCTTTTCGTACACTTCGGCGGTGGTCGGCGTGTACTGGATCAGTTCGATCAGGTCGTTGCGGAAAATGACTTCGCCCGGGGTGGTGGCGATATTCTTGCCGATCTCGAACTTGCTTTCGTCCGACATCGAGATATGGCCCTTCTGGAAGTCCTCGGCCATGTTCTTCATGCCTTCCACCAGGCTTTCGCCCTTGGTTTCCAGCGCCCGCTTGATGACTTCCGGGTTGGTCAGCATGAAGTTGGTGGGGGCCATGGCATCCAGGTACTGACGGGTGGCAAAAGCCAGTTTTTCCTTGGATTCCTCTTCCAATTGCGCCTGGTCGACCAGCTCGGTCATCCATTTGGAAGTCTGCAGATAGCTTTGCTTGAGGAAGCTGTAGAAGGGATGCTCGTTCCATTCCGGCGCCGCGAAGCGACGGTCACCGGCCGCTGCGGCCGGGGCAGCGCCGGCGGCAGGAGCCTTCTGGCCCAGAAACTGCATCCACATATTCATCTGCTGCTGGTACAGATTGGTTTGCATGGCCAGCAGCTGATTGGTGTTGTTCACCATCTGGTTCCAGGCGCCGGAAATCGGATTGGCTGCCGCATCCAGCGGCATGCCTGCGGTCATCGAATTGACAAACTGCTGCATCCACTGCTGATTGGCCTCGGAGAGGCTGGAGAAGAAGCTCTCCAGGGAAGTGGTCGTGTCCTGAGTCAAGGTAAATCTCCTTAACATGCCGTGAGAGGTGGATGGATACGTCCTGCCCTGGCTGGTCGGGGGTGCCGCCGCCGGGGGGTACTCGCTGACTGTAACAGGACTGTATGACATTTTCACCGGGTGAAGGTAGGCCGGATGGAAAAAATCCACAGCAGGGGAAGGGCTGTTGCGGCGATGCACAAATCATGTCTATGTCCTTAACCCAATTGCCCCAAAGCATGGGCCCTGCTTACAGCTGGCGACAGTACCGGCAGAAACGCCAAGGTGCTGCATGCTAACAGAATACGCGCGCTAAATGACAAAAGGATAAATTGCGCATTAGCCCAAGCGGGGCTACATCTGGGATAATTGCGGTCCTGAACCGGGAGGATTTCACTATGGCAGTGGTCAGACTCAATGGCGTCGAGCAAGGTGTCGGCAATATTTTCTGCATCGGACGCAATTACGCCGCCCATGTGGCCGAACTGGGCAATCAGCAGGAAGAAGAACCGCTGGTGTTTCTCAAGCCCACTTCCGCTCTTACGCTGAGCGGGCAGGACATCGTGCTGCCAGCCTATTCTGCAGATGTTCACCATGAGTGTGAGCTGGTGCTGCTGATTGGCAAGGGTGGCAATGACATTCCCGAAGTAGACGCCTTGTCCCACATTGCCGGCCTCGGTATTGGCCTGGACCTGACGGCGCGCGATGTACAGAGCGAGGCCAAAAAAGGTGGCAAGCCGTGGACCAAGGCCAAGGGTTTTCGCCATGCGGCCTGCGTGTCGGATTTTGTCGCGGCGGCGGCCGTCGAGGCCGGCCAGCCCTTCACCTTCAGCCTGGAAGTGAACGGCACCGTCCGCCAGCGCGGCGATACCAGCCTGATGCTGTTTCCGCTGGCCACCATCATCAGCTATCTGTCACGGATTTATGGCTTGTCCGATGGTGACCTGATCTATACCGGTACCCCGCAGGGCGTGGCAGCGCTGCGGCCGGGCGATGCCGTGCGGGCGCAGCTGGATGGCCTGGTGACTGCAGAGTGGACGGTGGCAGCATGAGCCGGCCAACCCAGGCAGAAGACGATGACAAGGTGCGGCTGGACAAGTGGCTGTGGGCTGCCCGTTTTTACAAAACCCGCCAGCTGGCGCACGAGGCGCTGGAGCTGGGGCGGGTGCTGGTGAATGGCGAGCGGGTCAAGGCTTCGCGCATCGTGCGTGAAGGCGATGCCTTGCTGCTGCGTATCAACCAGCTGGAATACCATGTCACCGTGTTGCAGCTGGCCACCCAGCGCCGGCCAGCCAAAGAGGCGGTGTTGCTCTACCGTGAAGACGAGGCGGGGCGGCAGGCACGCGAGGAGCGCATGCTGCTGCTCAAGGCCGAACATGCCAGTTTTCCGCATGGCGACGGCCGACCCACCAAGAAAGCCCGGCGCGATATCACGCGCTTCAAGGGCACCCTGTAATCGCGAGTACACCATGCCGGGCCGGCATGGTGTGTTGCCTGTCTGATTGTGCTCTGATGTCCGCTCCATCTGCTGTTTCCGGTGTTGCCACCCCTTCGCTGCGACCGTTTGCGCTGTTCTATTTTGCCTATTTCGCCTTTCAGGGCCTGTTCGGGCCGTTCTGGGGCCTGTATCTGGAGTCCCTGTCCTTCTCGGCATTGCAGATTTCCGTGCTGATGGCGCTGTCCACCCTGGCGCGTATTGCCGCACCCGGTTTCTGGGGCTGGCTGGCCGACCGCCAGGGACGTCGCCGCGCCATCATCATCAGCACTTCGCTGTGCTCGGCACTGGCTTTTGCCTTTGTCGGACTGGGGCAGGGCTTCTGGTGGATTTTCATCAGCCTGGCGGTGTCGCACTTTTTCTGGGCCGGCGCCTTGCCGCTGGTTGAGGCCAGTACCGCCTACCTGACACGGGCACAGCCTGGGCGTTACAGCCGGGTGCGGGTATGGGGGTCGATCGGCTTTGTCTGCCTGTCCATGGTGGGCGGCTATGTGCTGGACCTGATTCATCTGGCCAATCTGCCGTGGGCGCTGCTGTGCTTGCTGGTGCTGATTGTGCTGGCCGGCTGGCTGGTGCCCGATGTGGCTGCGCAGCGCGAGCAGGCGGCTGTCGCGCCCATCTGGCACACGCTGCGCCAGCCCAGGGTGCTGGCGCTCTTCGGGTGTTGCTTCCTGATGGCGTATGCGCACGGGCCTTATTACACCTTTTACTCCATCGGTCTGCGCCATGCCGGCTACGACAAGGGGGCCATCGGCCTGTTGTGGTCGGTGGGGGTGATCAGCGAAATCCTGGTATTCCTGTTGATGCCGCGCATCATGGGCCGCTTTTCGCTGGAGCGGCTGATGCTGGTGTCCTTGCTCACCGCGGTGTTGCGCTTCCTGCTGATTGCCACGGTGGTCGGGCATCCGGCATGGGCGGTTCTGGCGCAAAGCATGCATGCGCTGACTTTTGGCCTGCATCACGCCACCTCGGTCGGGCTGATTCACCGCTTGTTTGCCGAACAGCACCAGGGCCGGGCGCAGGGGCTGTACATCATTGCCTCCTTCGGCATTGGTGGCAGCACCGGCGGGCTGGTGGGCGGCGTGTTGTGGCCGCATGGCGGCATGCTGCCCACCTTTGGCATGTCGGTGCTGGCGGCGGCGCTGGGTGTGCTGCTGTGCTGGCGCTATTTGCGGCCCCAGCCGGCAAGGCTTACTGCAGCAGCATGATGAGCTTCAATTCGGGCGAGGCCGCCAGATTGAGTGTCAGTTGCTGGTAGACCAGCCGGCCACGCTGCGGATGGTTGAAGGCGCGCTCGCCGCCTTCGCGGCCTTGCACATCGTGTTGTTGCCACAAGCTGTCGAACTCGGCGCTGCCCAGGCGCAGCGTGTCCACCCATTGCTGGATGGTGCTTTCCTCCAGCCGCTCGCCGGCATCCGCGCGAAATTCCGCCACCATGCGCCGGGCCCGGGTCGGCCAGTCTTCCACCAGCAGGCGCGAGGCCGGCTGCAGGAACATGAAATCCAGCAGATTGTGCCGCGCCAGCGGCTGGTCCAGCCAGCCACAGAACAAATCCTGCGCCAGGGCATTCCAGGCCAGGGCATTCCAGTGGCCATCCAGCACATAGGCGGGGCTGGTGATCACGGTGACGGCTGCAGCCAGTGCCTCGCGTGCCTGCGGATTGCGCTCGGCCGGGCGTTCCTGCGGGTTTTTCAGCCCGGCCAGCTTGAACAGGTAATCGCGCTCGGCATGGGTCAGCAGCAGGGCATCGGCCAGCCGCGACAGCGTGGGTGCCGATACCGACTGGCTGCGGCCTTGTTCGATCCAGGTCAGCCAGGTGGGGCTGATGCCGCACAGGGCGGCCACTTCCTCGCGCCGCAAACCCTTGGCGCGACGGCGCACCCCGGCGGGCAGGCCGGCTTGTTGCGGGCTGAGGCGCTCGCGGTGGGCGCGGATGAATTCACCCAGCGGGCTGCTGGTCTTGCTGCTGCTCATGCGGTTTCCCCTTGAAGACAAGCTCAACGTGGTAGTGCCAGTACTAGTATAAATGCTTATCTTGTACTAGGAAAAAAGCTGAGACATGATGTCAGGCAACAGCAAGCATCATCACGGCTGCCAGATGCATGAGGCCGGGCTCATCCGCCTTGTAGTGCGCGCTGGCAGCGTGACAGAATGACTGCAAATCCGGCAAACCGGCGGCGCTGCCGCCATCAACGAGCAGGAAGCCATGACAGCACAAACTCTTTACGACAAGCTCTGGTCCAGCCATGTAGTGCGGGAAGAGGCCGACGGCACCGTACTTCTGTATATCGATCGCCACCTGGTGCATGAAGTCACCAGTCCGCAAGCCTTTGAAGGGCTGAAACTGGCCGGGCGCGGCCTGTGGCGGGTCGATTCGGTGGTGTCCACTGCCGACCACAATACCCCGACCGACCATTGGGACGAAGGCATCAAGGACCCGATCTCGCGCCAGCAGGTAGAAACCCTGGACGCCAATATCAAGTCCTTTGGCGCGCTGGCTTACTTCCCGTTCAAGGACAAGGGGCAGGGCATCGTGCATGTGATGGGGCCGGAGCAAGGTGCCACCCTGCCGGGCATGACCGTGGTCTGTGGCGACAGCCATACCTCCACCCATGGTGCTTTCGGCGCACTGGCGCACGGCATCGGCACCTCGGAAGTGGAGCACGTCATGGCCACCCAGTGTCTGGTAGCCAAGAAATCCAAGAACATGCTGGTGAAAGTGAATGGCCCGCTGGCAGCCGGCATCACCGGCAAGGATGTGGCGCTGGCCATCATCGGCAAGATCGGTACTGCTGGCGGCACCGGCTATGCCATCGAATTCGGTGGCGAAGCCATTCGCAGCCTGTCGATGGAAGGCCGCATGACCTTGTGCAATATGGCCATCGAAGCCGGCGCCCGCTCCGGCATGGTGGCGGTGGATGACAAGACCATCGACTACGTCAAGGGCCGCCCGTTTGCCCCTGGCGTGGCCGACTGGGATGCCGCCGTGGCCTACTGGAAAACCCTGCACTCGGATGAGGGCGCGCATTTCGACGCTGTTGTCGAGCTGGATGCCAGTGAAATCAAGCCGCAAGTCACCTGGGGCACCTCGCCGGAAATGGTCACCGACATCGATGGCAGCGTGCCGGACCCGGCCGCCGAAGCCGATCCGGTCAAGAAGGGCAGTATTGAACGCGCACTGTCCTATATGGGCCTGACCGCCAATACCCCGGTGAAAGACATTCCGGTCGACATCGTGTTTATCGGCTCCTGTACCAATTCCCGTATCGAAGACCTGCGCGAAGCTGCTGCGGTAGCCCGTGGCCGTAAAAAGGCCGCCAGTGTGAAGCAGGTGCTGGTGGTACCGGGTTCCGGCCTGGTCAAGGCCCAGGCCGAGGCCGAGGGGCTGGACAAGATTTTCATCGAGGCCGGTTTCGAATGGCGTGAGCCGGGTTGCTCCATGTGTCTGGCGATGAATGCCGACCGCCTGCAACCGGGCGAGCGTTGCGCCTCTACCTCGAACCGCAACTTCGAAGGCCGTCAGGGCCAGGGTGGACGTACCCATCTGGTGAGCCCGGCCATGGCTGCCGCGGCGGGCATTGCCGGTCATTTTGTTGATATCCGTAGCCTGTAAGTACGAGAGGAGTTCCGATATGAAACAGTGGTTGCTGATTGTACTGGCGACATTGGCCCTCACTGCCTGCAATACCATGCGTGGCATAGGCCAGGATGTTTCCAAGGGTGGGCAGGCGATTGAAAACGCCGCCAAGGATGTTTCCAATAAAATGTAGATTGGCCAAAGCGCGGGGCAAACCGTTGCTCCGCCTTGCCGAATACAAGCGATGGGCTTTGCTGCCCGTGAAATGGCATAGCGATGAAAGCATTTACTACCCTGAGCGGACTGGTTTGTCCGCTTGACCGCGCCAATGTTGATACCGACGCGATCATCCCCAAGCAGTTTCTGAAATCGATCAAGCGTTCCGGCTTTGGCCCCAACCTGTTCGACGAGTGGCGCTATCTGGACCACGGCGAACCGGGCATGGACAACAGCGTGCGCCCGCTCAATCCGGATTTCGTGCTGAACTTCCCGCGCTACCAGGGCGCACAAGTGCTGTTGGCGCGTGAGAACTTCGGCTGTGGTTCCAGTCGCGAACATGCACCGTGGGCGCTGGATGACCAGGGCTTCCGCGTGGTGATCGCCCCCAGCTTTGCCGACATCTTCTTCAATAACTGCTACAAGAACGGCCTGCTGCCGATTGTTCAGCCAGCCGAGGTGGTGGATCAGTTGTTCCGCGAATGTGAAGCGCAGGAAGGCTATACCCTGACCGTGGATCTGGCGGCGCAAACCATCACTACCCCGGCAGGGCAGGTGTTCAGCTTCGATATCACCGAGCACCGCAAGCACTGTTTGCTGGGTGGCCTGGATGAAATCGGCCTCACCTTGCAGCATGCCGAGCAGATCAAGGCCTACGAGGCGGCGCGCCGTCAAGCACAGCCCTGGTTGTTTGCCTGACAAGAGGACCGCCTAATGGGACAGCGTTACCCGGCACTGAATGATGGCCATGTCCGTTTCATCGAAGAGCAGCACCTGTTTTTCGTGGCGACAGCCATGGCTGACGGTCGGGTCAACCTGTCCCCCAAGGGCATGGACGCCTTGCGGGTACTGTCACCGGAGCGGGTGCTGTGGCTGAATGTCACCGGCAGCGGTAATGAAACGGCGACACACCTGCAACACAACCCACGCATGACCCTGATGTTCTGCGCCTTTGCTGGCAAGCCGTTGATCCTCCGCCTGTATGGTCAGGCCAGGGCCATTCACCAGGGCGATGCCGAGTGGGAGGCGCTGGCGGCCTTCCTCCCCGCCTTGCCCGGTGCGCGCCAGCTATTTGACCTGACCGTGGAGCTGGTGCAGTCATCCTGCGGCATGTCGGTGCCATTCATGGATTACCAGGGCGAGCGCGAACAGCTGAATGACTGGGCGAAAGCCAAAGGCCCGGAAGGCATTCGGCAGTACTGGCAGGACCGCAACCAGACCAGTCTGGATGGCGTGGCCAGCGGAATTGTGGAAAAGAGTCGCCAGCAGCGCTGACGGGGAGGGGGAGCACAAAATGCGAGCCAATATGGGGTTTCTGTATCGCCATCTGCTGCTCACCTTTGTCCTGCTGGGCCTGAGTTTTTTAATGTTTGGCGCAGCCACCGTCAATCTGGCCATCTTGCTGAACCTGAACATCCATTTGTGGCTGGATGTAGGCTGGCAGGCTGCCATGGATGGGGCCCTGAGCCAGTTATTGCAACTGCTGGGGCTGGGGTATGCCGCCATGCTGATGTATATCGTGTTCAAATGCTGTGAGCGGGTGCTGGTGGAGAGCCTCACCCGGCGGCATGACAATTAGACGGAGTGGGCAGTGCCGGGCCGCCCCCGGACTTGTCCGTCAATAATCCAGGGATAAAGAAGGAATCATCATGAAAATCGCCGTATTGCCGGGTGACGGCATTGGTCCGGAAATCATTGCCCAGGCACGCCGCGTGCTGGACGTGCTGCGTCAGGATGGCCTGCCCATCGAGCTGGAAGAAGCCCCGCTGGGCGGTGCCGGCTACGATGCCTATGGCGTGCCGTATCCGGAATTCACCCAGAATCTGTGCCGCGCAGCCGACGCCGTATTGCTGGGCGCCGTGGGCGGCCCGCAATATGACAAGCTGGATCGCCCGCTGCGCCCGGAGCGCGGCCTGCTGGCCATCCGCAAGGACCTGAACCTGTTTGCCAACCTGCGCCCGGCCATCCTGTATCCGGAGCTGGCCAATGCCTCAACGTTGAAGCCGGAAGTGGTGTCGGGCCTGGACATCATGATCGTGCGCGAACTCACCGGTGACATCTACTTCGGCCAGCCGCGCGGCATTGCCGTCAATGAACTGGGCGAGCGCGAAGCCTACAACACCATGCGCTACAGCGAGAGCGAAATCCGCCGCATCGCCCATGTGGCCTTTGGCATCGCCATGAAGCGCAACAAGAAGCTGTGTTCGGTAGACAAGGCCAATGTGCTGGAAACCACCGAGTTCTGGAAAGAAATCATGATCGACGTGGCGCGCGACTACCCGCAGGTGGAGCTGAGCCATATGTATGTGGACAATGCCGCCATGCAGCTGGTGCGCAATCCCAAGCAATTCGACGTGATGGTGACCGGCAATATCTTTGGCGACATCCTGTCCGACGAAGCTTCCATGCTCACCGGCTCCATCGGCATGCTGCCATCGGCCTCGCTCGACCAGAACAACAAGGGCCTGTACGAGCCTTCGCATGGTTCCGCCCCGGACATCGCCGGCAAGAACCTGGCCAATCCGCTGGCCACCATCCTGTCGGCCGCCATGATGCTGCGCTACACCTTTGCCCAGGAAGAAGCCGCCCAGCGGGTGGAAAATGCCGTCAAGACCGTACTGGCCCAGGGCTACCGTACCGGTGACATCTTCGAGGCCGGCTGCGAGAAAGTCAGCTGCTCCGGCATGGGCGATGCTGTGGTGGCGGCGCTGTAAAAAAAACTTCACCCGGATAGGGTTGACCCCATTGCCTCCTGCGCTATCGCGCTGCACAATGGAGTAATAAAAATACTTGGCCCGCTAACGCTTGCGTTGACGGGCCAATCGCAACTTTAGAGACAGATCCCAGGAGAAACCCGTGAAAGTAGGCTTTGTAGGCTGGCGTGGCATGGTTGGTTCCGTGCTGATGCAACGTATGCGTGAAGAGAACGATTTCGCTGTCATCAACGAACCGGTGTTCTTCACCACTTCCAATGTCGGCGGCAAGGGCCCGGACATCGGCCGTGACGTACCGGCATTGAAAGACGCCAAGAACATCGACGAACTGAAGGCCATGGATGCCATCGTCACCTGTCAGGGCGGCGACTACACCAGCGACATCTATCCGAAACTGCGTGCTGCCGGCTGGAATGGCTACTGGATCGACGCCGCTTCCACCCTGCGCATGGCTGACGATGCCGTCATCGTGCTGGACCCGGTCAACCGCAACGTGATTGACAGCGCACTGGCCAAGGGCGTGAAAGATTATATCGGCGGCAACTGTACCAACTCCATCATGCTGATGGGTATGGGCGGTCTGTTCCGCGAAGGTCTGGTGGAATGGGTTTCCTCCATGACCTACCAGGCTGCTTCCGGCGGTGGTGCCAACCACATGCGCGAGCTGATCAAGGGCATGGGCGTGGTACACGCTGCCGTGGCCGACGAGCTGGCCACCCCGTCTTCCGCCATTCTGGAAATCGACCGCAAGGTGGCTGCCGCCATCCGCGAAGACGTGCCGACCGAATTCTTTGGCGCACCGCTGGCTGGTGGTCTGATCCCGTGGATCGACAAGCAGCTGGATAACGGCCAGTCCAAGGAAGAATGGAAGGGCCAGGCCGAGGTCAACAAGATCCTGGGTACCGACGCCACCATTCCGGTGGACGGCCTGTGCGTGCGCATCGGCGCCATGCGTTGCCATAGCCTGGCACTGACCGTGAAGCTGAAAAAAGACCTGCCGCTGGCAGAAATCGAAGCCATCATCAAGTCCGGCAACGACTGGGTGAAGTGGGTGCCGAACGACCGCGAAATCAGCGTCAAGGAACTGACCCCGGCCGCCATCACCGGTGGGCTGGAAGTCGGTGTCGGTCGCGTGCGCAAGCTGAACATGGGTGGCGAATACCTGTCGGCCTTCGTCATCGGTGACCAGCTGCTGTGGGGTGCGGCCGAACCGCTGCGCCGCATGCTGCGCATCCTGATCGAGCGCTGATTCAGCTTGAAATAGACTTAAGGCTTTAACTGGACTGTCGCCGGAATCGACTACACTGCAAAGGGCGCCTTAACGCGCCCTTTGCTTTTGGCTGAGGTACAATCAGCCTTTTCCAAGAATGTAAGGATTTATTCGGATGATGCAGCTTGCTGTGGTAGGTGCCGCTGGCCTGGTCGGCCAATCTGTTCTCGAACTGCTGGCCCAGCGCCAGTTCCCGGCGGAGCGGGTATTTGCCGTGGATGGCCCGGAGCATGAAGCGTCTACCGTCAGCTATGGCAATCTGGAACTGGATATCCGTCAGCTGGATGAATTCGGTTTCGAGAATGTGGCGCTGGCCATCTTTGTCGCCGGCAGCGATGTGGCGCGCGAATATGTTCCGCAAGCCCGCGCCGCCGGTGTGACCGTGATTGACTTCAGCGATGCCTACCGGCTGGATGCGGAAGTGCCGCTGGTGGTGCCGTCTGTCAATGGCGACCAGCTGCAAGATCTGGAAGCCGGTGCGCTGGTGGCTGCGCCCAACTGCACCGTCACGCCGCTGGCCATGGCGCTGCGTCCCTTGCTGCCCTTGCAGCCCAAGCGTCTGACCGTGGCAACGTACCAGTCGGTTTCCGGCGCGGGTCAAAAGGCGCTGGAAGAACTGGCCGAGCAAACCACCGCCTTGTTCTCGCAACGCGAATCGGAAAATGTCGTATTTGAAAAACGTATCGCCTTTAATGTGCTGCCGCAGATTGGTGCACTGGATGAAGACGGTATGGCCGAAGAAGAGCGTTCGATCGTGCTGGAATTGCGTCGCCTGTTGCAACAGCCGCAATTGCCGATTGAGGCCAGCGCAGTGCGTGTGCCGGTTTTCTTCGGACACGCCTGGGCGGTCAGCCTGGAAGTCGCTGCCGATATTGATCTGGTGCAAGTCAGAAACCGTCTGGTGGCGGCAGGATTGCAATGCGTCACCGCCGAGCAGCACGGCGGTTATATTACGCCAATGGAAGCAACCGGTAATGACGGCATATGGATCAGCCGCCTGCGCAAAACCGCAAATACCATTCAGTTCTGGCTGGCGGCAGATAATGTCCGTGTCGGTGCCGCATTGAATTGCGTGCTGGTTGCCGAGGCCATGTATAAAGCAGGCGTGTTTGAATAAGAATAAATGTAAAGCCCCGGTTCATCCGGGGTTTTGTTGTTATGTAATCTAGCTAAAAGCTTGGCTAGGGCCTAAGATGGCACTAGTTGCCAGCTCTTTGCCTGCGAGGGCAAACCGAGCGAATAAGATCAAGATAAATAAGTGCCGGAAGGTAGACTGTGAATAATCAGGCAAAATTCAAGCTGAGCGTGCTGGCGGTAGCGGTGGTTTGCTCGGCAAATGTATGGGCCGGACTTGGCAGGATCAATGTGCGATCCTTCCTGGGGGAAACCTTTCACGCGGACATCGAGCTGACCGGGGTGCGCTCGAACGAACTGGAAGGCGCCCGCGTCGGCCTGGCCAGTCCCGATACCTTCCGTGACCTGAATGTCGATTATGCCAGCACCATGTCGGCACTGCGCTTTCAGCTGGCGCCCTCGGCACATGGTGCCATTGTTCGCGTCAGCTCTGCCGTACCCATCAATGATCCCTATTTGCGCTTTGTGGTAGAGGCCAAAACCAGCTCCGGCCGCTCGGTGCGCGAATATACCGTGCTGCTCGATCCGGCCAGCTATAATGCGCCGCCATCCAAATCCATCGTGCAGGATGTACCGCAATATGCCGATGAAAACCTGTCCAGCCGTTACCAGGGCAAGACGGGCAAGGCCAGCCGCAATGCCGGCCGTGGCGTACTGCAGACCCGTGCCGGCTCTACCCTGCGCGGCATGGCCGCCAAGGCCGTCCCGCCGGGTGCCACGCTGGAGCAGACCATGGCCGCACTGGTACAGGCCAATCCGCATGCTTTCAGCGATGGCAATCCCAATACCCTGAAGTCGGGCGTAACCCTGAAAATTCCGCCCGCCGCCAAGATCAAGTCGCTATCTGCAGCACGGGTCAATGCCATCCTGCATCCCGACGGCGCAGCGGCAGAGGCCAAGTCGCCAGCGCACGGCCAGGGTGAGGATGTGCTCAAGGTGCTGCCGCCGGATGCCCCGGCCAGCCAGTCCAGCGCCAAGCTTTCCGTACTGGAACAACAGGTTTCCGCGCGTGAACAATCCCTGAAGGACGCCGAGGCCCGCATCTCGGCCCTCGAGCAGCAGCTCAAGGCCATGCAAAGCGGCAAGCCGCAGGCCTCCCAGCCGCAGGCCGAACCCCTTGCTGCCGCTTCGAGTCCGGCCACCGCTGCACCGCCGCAGCCGGCCAGCATGCCGCTTGCCGAAGCGGCCCCTGCAGCAAAACCTGCCGTGGTACACAAGCCGCTGGCACCTCCGCCTCCACCGCCCCCGCCAGAGCCTTCACTGCTGGACCGGCTCATCGACAATCTGCCGCTGGTTGGTGGCGGCGTGGCCGGTGTCGGCCTGCTGGGGCTGCTCGGCGCATTGATTGCCCGCCGCCGCAAGGCGGGCACCGCCACTTCGCTACAGCTGTCCACCCAGACCAATAACGCCGTGCTGGGCCGGAACGCAGTCGGCAGTGGCCCGCACACCGTCAGTGGCGGTCATTCCTTCATGACCAATTTCACCCAGGCATCGGGTGATATCGATGCTGCCGAAGTCGATCCGGTGGCCGAGGCCGAGGTATACATGGCCTACGGGCGCGACGCACAGGCCGAAGAAATCCTCAAGGATGCCCTGGCCAAGGATCCGTCACGGCAGGAAGTGCGCCAGAAATTGCTTGAACTGTATGCGGCACGCCCGGATGCGGCCAATTTCGAAAAGCTGGCACGCGAGTTCCATGCCACGACTGATGGGAAGGGCCAGGCCTGGGCCAGAGTGGCCGCCATGGGCCTGGGCATTGACCCGACCAATGCGCTGTACCAGCTGCCGGAAGACGCCGCCCCTGTGGAAAGTCCTGCCGCCGTTGACGACGGCATCATCGATCTGGATCGTGAGTTGTTTGGCGATCTGCAGGCAGAGCCAGCCCAGGCGCCCGCTACGCTTGAGCCGGAACCGGCGGCAGATCCCTTGCGCGCAGCCTTGTTCGAAGAAGAAGCCCCCGCAGCCGAGCCGGCCCTGGCCGAAGCCAATATGCTGGATTTTGATCTGGATGCCGAACTGGCTGCCGCGCCGCTGGCCGAGCCGGTTGCCACGCCAAGCCCGGCCGAACCGGCCGCGGCGGAGAGCAATTTGCTGGATTTCGATTTCAACCTGGATGGTCTGGCGGCTGAAATGGCTGCCGACAATCATGGCCAGCCGGAAACCGGCACCCTCGAGCTGCCGGCCTCTGCGGCCAGCACGGATGGTTTTGAATCGCTGTATGAAGACATGGTGGCGGCCACACCGGCCGCTGCACCGGCAGCCAGTGCTGCCGCCGTGGCCGCGCCTGCAGCCGAACCCGCTCCGGTAGTGGCCGAAGGCATGACCCTGCTGGATGATCCTTTGTCCACCAAGCTTGATCTGGCCAAGGTCTATCTGGACATGGGCGACCGTGATGGTGCCCGGGAAGTGTTGCAGGATCTGGTTGGAGAAGCACACGGAAGTTTGAAAGAGGAAGCCCAGGCTTTGCTTACCAAAATCAGCAGCTGATGCCGAGCTTGTCGATCAGGTCCAGTTTTGTGGTGCCAGCCGCGCTGTTTTGCAATATTGTCGGTTTTACTATTGAATGGCACACGTTTTAGCCGGGTAGTTCATTAGCAATAAAACCTGCCTTAGCAGGAATCGGGGAAGTCCAGATCATGGCTTCAAAACATAGCATGACCTTGCTCGCCATCTTGTTGGCCGGCATGGGCTCTGCAGGATCGGCCTTCGCCGGCCTGGGGCCGATTCATGTCCTGTCTTCGGAAGGTCAGCCTTTTGAAGCGGAAATTCCCGTGGTGGACGAAGAGCCGCAAGGGAATGTGCTGGTCAGCCTGGCTGATCGCAACAAATATCCGCTGGTGTCGACATATAGCCAGTCGGCGCCGGTGCTGAAGTTTTCCGCCATCCGCAAGCCGGATGGCGGTATCCAGAAGATCCTGGTCAAGGGGCCCAGCCATTTCGATGAGCCCTTGCTGCGTTTCGCGGTGGAAATGAGCTGGCCAGCCGGCCGCCTGGTGCGGGAGTTCGAGGTCGATTACCTGCGGGATGGCCCGCCGCGCAAGGACAAACAGCCGGTTCATGACGACACGGTCAAGAAAAACGTCGTCTCGCCAGACCAGATGCCCCGTCTGAGCAGCCTGGGCCTGGGTGAACTCAAGGTTAAATCCAAACTGGGCGAGCCACTGGTGGCCGAGCTGGAATTGTTCGGTACGGCAGTCAAGCAGACAGACAATGTCAGGGTGGCGCTGTCTGCAGATAGCCTGCAGGGTGCGCCCAGCGGCGAGCAGTTGCAGCTGATTGCCTCCATCTCGCACCAGATCAGCAAGTCGCCAGCCGGCAAATCCATGCTGTTGCTGCGCAGCAGCCAGCCGATGAACGACCCGGTGCTGGCTTTCCGCCTGGAAGTCGGTGCCGGCAATGTCCATGCGCAGAAACATTACAATCTGTTGCTGGATCCCAATGGCTACACCGTTGAAGAGCGTGCCGTCGACTCTGTTGGCGTGCGCAAGAGCGTGCATGGCGCAGACAAGGTGCAACCGCTGAAGGTGTACCGGGTTCTGCATGGCGATACCTTGTCGCTGATTGCCGCCAGGGTAAAGGGTGCCGGCAGTCAGGCCGATGTCGCCAGACGCTTGTATCGGAGTAATCCGGATGCGTTCATCGCGGGGGATGTCAATCGCCTGCGCGCGGGGGCGGCCCTGAAATATCCGGCCGACTGGCGTCTGGCTGCGGATAATGCCCAGAGCAGTGTCGCGCAGCCTGCTGCAGCCCCGGAACCGCCGGCGCCGGCAGTCAAGGCCCCGGCCAAACCGGATGCCGTCGCCACCCTCAAACCCATGAGCAAGCCGGTGGCCGAAGCAGCGCATGCAGCGGCCAAGCCGGCAGCCTCGGCACCCCAGGTGACTGCGGTCAAGGCCGTGGCCGCCGGTGGGGCTGAAGCCGCGCAGGAAGATCGCCTGAAGACCATTCTGCAAAAACAGGATCAGGCCTTGCTGCAGGCCCAGCAAAAGGCGCTGGAGCTGGAGCAGAAAATCCGCAATCTGCAAATTGCCAAAGCCGCAGCAGCCAGCACGGCTGCTGGCGAAACCCACGCTGCGGCCAGCCAGCCCGCGGTGGCTGCTGTTGCCAGTCAGCCAGCCGTCGCCGTAGTGGCCGTCGCCAGCCAGCCGGTCGCTGCCGTGGCATCGGCACCGGCAGCGCAGCCGGTGAAACCGGCCGAGCCGGCTCATCCGCCGGTCAAGGCAGCGCCGCCCAAGCCCGCAGTCGAGGCTGCGCCAGCGCCATCCATGGTGGATGATGTGCTGGACAGCCTGCGCAATAGCGGTGCGCTGATGTATGGCGGTGCCGCCGCCGCTGTCGGCCTGGGTGCGCTGCTGGTGGCACAGCGCCTGCGCCAGCGCAAGGCCGCCGAATCGGCGGGCAAGCCTGCGAGCAAGGCGGCTGCGGATAATGCCTCCATGCTGACCATGGGGCCGTTGACCACGCTGATGAGTGGCATCAAGCGCGGGGAAGGGATTGATCTGGCTTCGGTCGACCTGATTGCCGAGGCGGAGGTTTACCTTGCCTACGGTCGCATCGACCAGGCGCTGGAAATCCTGCGCGAAGGTCTGGTGCGCGAACCGATGCGCCAGGATCTGCGCTACAAGCTGCTGGAAGTATTGGCCATGCAGCCGGACAAGGACGGCTTCATCGCCGAAGCGACCACGGCGCGGGGTATTTTCGGCAAGGACAGCACCCTGTGGATGCGGGTGTGCGAACTGGGCCGCACGCTGGCACCGGAGCATCCGCTGTTTGATGCCAAGCCGGTCCCGGCCGCCTCGCCGCTCGACCTGGAGCCGGTGCGCGTCAATTCCACGGCCGCGGCCCCGGCCGCGATGGCCGAGGCGCTGCCGCAGCATGTGCCACCGCTGGATCTGGCTGCCGAGCTGGGGGCGCTTGAGCCCGAGCCGGAAACGCCATTGGCCATGGATTTCCTCGACAAACCATCCGCCGGGCCCGCGCCGCTGCCGCCGGCTGCCGAGCCCAATCCGGCCTTGAGCGGCCTGGATGCCTTTGCCTCGCTGGGTGAGCAGGAGCTGGAAAACGCGGTAAAGCAGGCGCCCGAGCCCATGTTGAGCATGGACTTCCTGTCTGACCTGCCGGAATCGGTCAAGGTGGATCCACCGCCGCCGCCGCCGGCATCGCCAGCGCCGGCCGCAGCCCAAGGCAAGGCGCAGTCCGAGGCCAATGACAAGATGGAACTGGCCAAGCTTTACCTGGAAATGGGTGACAAGGAAACGGCAGCAGCCTTGATGAAGGAAGCCGGCCAAACCGTGTAGTGCGGACGGCCAGGCCATGCAAAACGGGGGAGCCAATGCTCCCCCGTTTTGCATGGCCCACTGCCACGGGGATTATTTTGTGCTGCTGTCGCCGCGTGGCGGCAGGCTTATCATGCAAGACGGCATGGCGTAAACCCCGCCGGATAGGGTAGAGTTGTTGTTTTAGCGTCCGTTGTTGTCGGCCAAGGCTGCGGCAGCGGAGGATGTTGCAAGCAAGGTGTGGGCATGAGAATAGCGCTCGGCATCGAGTATGACGGCCGGGCTTTTTCCGGCTGGCAGACTCAGCCGCATGGCAATACCGTCCAGGACAGATTGAACCAGGCCCTGAGCCAGATCGCCGGACAAGACATTACAACCCTGGCCGCCGGCCGTACCGATGCCGGTGTGCATGCGGCCATGCAGGTGGTGCACTTCGACAGCCCGATTGCGCGCCCGCTCAATGCCTGGGTACGCGGGGTGAATGCCCATCTGCCGCCCGAGGTGGCCGTGGTGTGGGCACGCGAGGTGGACGAGGATTTCCATGCCCGTTTCTCCGCCTTTTCCCGCGCCTACAGCTACTTCCTGCTGACGCATCCGGTGCGCCCCTGTCTGCTGGCCGGCAAGGTGGGCTGGTATCACCAGCCGCTGGATGTCGAGGCCATGCGCCAGGCTGCCACCATCTTGCTGGGGCAGCATGATTTTTCCAGTTTTCGTGCGGCAGAATGCCAGGCGAAAAGCCCGGTCAAACACCTGCAGCAACTGGAGATCAGCGAGGCGGGCGGGCTGATCCGTTTCGATCTGCTGGCCGATGCCTTCCTGCACCACATGGTGCGCAATATCGTTGGTGCACTGGTGTATGTGGGCAAGGGCAGCCTGGATGCGGCTGATCTTGAGGCGCTGCTTGCCGCACAGGATCGTACCCGTGCACCGCCAACTTTCATGCCGGACGGGCTGTACCTGACCGGAGTCGGTTATCCGGCACAGTATCAATTGCCATCGCAGGCCGCACCGGCCCGCCTGGCGCTGTGGAGATGATGTGAGCATCAGAATCAAGATTTGCGGCATTACCCGGCCGGAGGATGGCGCGGAAGCCGCCCGCCTGGGCGCCGATGCCATCGGCCTGGTGTTTTACCCGAAAAGCCCGCGCAATGTCAGCCTGGCGCAGGCGCAGGCGGTGATTGCCGCCTTGCCGCCCTTTGTCAGCGTGGTGGCGCTGTTCGTCAATCCGGAGCGCGAATTGGTGGAAGAAGTGCTGGCGGCGTGCAGCATCGACATGCTGCAATTCCACGGTGAAGAAAGCGCGGAATTCTGCCGCTCCTTCCGCCGTCCCTATCTCAAGGCGGTACGGGTGAAGCCCGGACTGGACCTGACAGCCGCCGCCACCCGATACCCGGACGCCCGCGGCCTGCTGACCGACGCCTTTGTCGAAGGCGCGCACGGTGGCACCGGGACCACCTTTGACTGGACCTTGTTGCCAGCAGACCTGCCCCTGCCGCTGATTTTGTCCGGCGGGCTGGACGACCAGAATATCAAGCAAGCCGTGGCCGCTGTGCGGCCGGCGGCAGTGGATGTTTCCAGCGGTGTGGAAGCAGCCAAGGGAATCAAAGATGCTGCCAGAATGGCAGCGTTCATATCAGGAGCAAGGCATGGAGCGGTATGATCTTCCGGATGCAAACGGCCACTTCGGACCGTATGGTGGCGTCTATGTTGCCGAAACCTTGATGGCGGCACTGGACGAACTCAAGAACGAATACGAGCGCGTCAAGGCCGATCCGACTTTCTGGGAAGAGTTTCGCCACGAGCTGAAACACTATGTGGGCCGCCCCAGCCCCATCTACCACGCCAGGCGCTGGTCGGAGCAACTGGGTGGTGCACAGATTTTCTTCAAGCGTGAAGACCTCAACCACACTGGTGCGCACAAGATCAGCAATGCCATCGGCCAGGCCCTGCTGGCCCGCCGCATGGGCAAGAAGCGGGTGATTGCGGAGACCGGTGCCGGCCAGCATGGCGTAGCCACCGCCACCGTGGCTGCCCGCTACGGCATGGAATGCTTTGTCTACATGGGGGCAGAGGACATCAAGCGCCAGTCGCCCAATGTCTTCCGCATGAAACTGCTGGGTGCCACCGTGGTGCCGGTGGAGTCCGGCTCCAAGACCCTGAAAGACGCGCTGAACGAAGCCATGCGCGACTGGGTGACCAATGTCGACAGCACCTTCTACATTCTGGGCACGGCGGCCGGTCCGCACCCGTATCCGATGATGGTGCGCGACTTCCTGTCGGTGATCGGCGAGGAATCCAAAGAACAGATGCCGGAAGTAGCCGGTCGTCAGCCGGATGTGGTGGTGGCCTGCGTCGGTGGCGGTTCCAACGCCATCGGCATGTTCTATCCCTATATCAATGTGGACGGTGTGCGCATGGTGGGTGTCGAGGCCGGTGGCCATGGCATTGCCAGCGGCATGCATGCCGCTCCGCTGTCCGGTGGTGCCGGCGTGGGGGTGCTGCACGGTGCCAAGAGCTATCTGATGCAGGATGCCAACGGCCAGGTAGTGGAAACCCACTCGGTGTCGGCTGGCCTGGATTACCCTGGCGTCGGCCCGGAGCATAGCTACCTGAAAGACATCGGCCGCGCCGAATATGTCGCCATCGACGACCAGGAAGCCCTGAGCGCCTTCCACGACTGCTGTCATCTGGAAGGCATCATCCCGGCACTGGAATCCAGCCATGCGCTGGCCTGGGCCGCCAAGGTGGCGCCGACCATGGGCAAGGACAAGGTGATTCTGGTCAACCTGTCCGGTCGTGGCGACAAGGACATCAATACCGTGGCCGGTCTTGCCGGTATCACGCTCTAACCAGGCTAAGGAAGGCTTATGTCACGTATTGCTGCATGTTTTGCCCGGCTGGATGGCAAGAAGGCGCTGATTCCCTTTATCACCGCCGGCGACCCGCACCCTGCGCTTACGGTGGAGCTGATGCACGGCCTGGTGGATGGCGGTGCCGACATCATCGAACTGGGCGTGCCGTTTTCCGATCCGATGGCCGATGGCCCGGTCATCCAGCGTGCCTCCGAGCGCGCACTGCTGCACAAGGTGGGTCTGCGCGATGTACTGGCCATGGTGGCCCAGTTCCGCCAGACCAATACCACCACGCCGGTGGTGCTGATGGGCTATCTCAATCCGGTATTCGTCATGGGTTATGCCAGCTTCGCCGCGCAAGCGCGCGAAGCCGGCGTGGATGGCGTCCTGACGGTGGATTGCCCGCCGGAAGAGGCGGCGGAACTGTCTGCTGCGCTGATCGCGGCGGATCTGGACCCGGTATTCCTGATTGCCCCGACCACGCCAGAGGCACGGGTGCGTGAAATCGCCCGTCACGCCCGTGGTTATGTCTACTATGTGTCGCTGAAAGGCGTCACCGGTGCAGGAAATCTGGACATTGACGATGTAGCGCGTAAAATTGCCGCCCTTAGAGCACATATTCAGGTTCCCATCGGCGTTGGCTTCGGCATTCGCGATGCCGCCACCGCCAAGGCCATCTCAGTGACGGCCGATGCCGTGGTGGTGGGGAGCCGACTGGTGCAGGAAATCGAGGCGGCTACAGAACAAACCGCCAAAGAGCGGTTGACCGGTCTGGTAGCAGAATTGAAAGCTGCCATTCTTTAAGGACACGCAAACGGGGTGACAACACCCCGTTTTATTGTCAGTCCGGCATAGCCTGCCGGACTGCGTTGAGCAAGGAGTCAGCATGAGCTGGTTGAACAAGCTCCTGCCGCCGAAGATCAAGCGCGATTCCCGCGCTGACAAGCCTTCAGCGGTACCGGAGGGGCTGTGGAGCAAGTGCCCGGCATGTGAAGCCGTACTGTATTACACCGACCTGGAGAGCAATCTGCAGGTATGTCCCAAATGTAATCACCACCACCCGCTGAATGCCCGTCAGCGGCTGCATATGTTGCTGGATGACGAAGGCCGCCGTGAAATCGGTGCCGAGGTCAAGCCGGTGGATATTCTCAAGTTCAAGGATGGCAAGCGCTATCCCGACCGCCTGGCAGCGGCGCAAAGCAGCACCGGCGAAGATGATGCGCTGGTGGTGATGCAAGGCAGCATCCATTCCATGCCGGCTGTCGTCGCCGCCTTTGAGTTCCGCTTTATCGGCGGCTCCATGGGTTCGGTGGTGGGTGAGCGTTTCGTGCGTGGTGTACAGGCTGCCATCGAAGCCAAGGCACCGTTCATCTGCGTGGCGGCATCCGGTGGTGCGCGCATGCAGGAGGGCCTGAACTCACTGATGCAGATGGCCAAGACCAGTGCCGCGCTGCAATTGCTGACCGATCACCAGCTGCCGTTCATCTCGGTACTGACCGATCCCACCATGGGCGGCGTGTCTGCCTCCTTCGCCTTCCTGGGCGATGTGGTGATTGGCGAGCCGGGTGCGCTGATCGGCTTTGCCGGCCCGCGCGTGATCGAGCAGACCGTGCGCGAAACCCTGCCGGAAGGCTTCCAGCGTTCGGAATTCCTGCTGGAAAAGGGTGCCATCGACATGATCGTCGATCGCCGCGAACTCAAGCGCAAGATTGCCGAGCTGGTGTCCATGCTGCAAAAGCAGGCGGCTGTTGCCTGATTCTTGCTGACCGTCACGATGTGATGCAGGCCGCTTCCCTTGCTAAGGTAAGCGGCTTTTTTATTTGCCTGGCCACGTGCTAAGGTAGTCGCTGCCCTCTTTATTGCCTGGATCCTGCCGTGCTCACCCCATCCCAACTCGCTGCCTTGCAAACCCTCATCCCGGCCGAACGCATTCATGACGATGCCGCTACGCTGGAGCGCTACGGCCAGGACTGGACGCGCTATACCAAGCCGCAAGCGGCGGCGGTGGTGTTTCCACGCAGTATCGAGGAGGTGCAGGCCGTGGTGCGCTGGGCCAATGCACATGCCGTGGCCATCGTGCCATCCGGTGGCCGCACCGGCCTGTCCGGCGGCGCCGTGGCGGCGCAGGGCGAAGTGGTGGTGTCCTTCGAGCGGATGAACCGTATCGATCAGTTCGACCCGCTGGCGCGCACCGTACGTTGCCAGGCGGGCGTGGTCACCGCGGCGCTGCAGGCCTTTGCCCGCGAGCAGGGGCTGCTGTATCCGGTGGACTTTGCCGCCAGCGGCTCCAGCCAGATCGGCGGCAATATCGCCACCAACGCTGGTGGCATCCGCGTGGTGCGCTATGGCATGACCCGTGACTGGATCGCCGGACTGACGGTGGTGACCGGCAGTGGCGAGTTGCTGCAGTGCAATCTGGGGTTGAACAAGAACAATAGCGGCTATGACTTCCGTCACCTGTTCATCGGCTCCGAGGGCACGCTGGGGCTGGTGGTGGAGGCGACGGTGCGCTTGTGTGATCCGGCACCGCCAAGCGCAGTGCTGTTGCTGGCCGTGCCGCAATTAGCCGACATCATGGCGGTGTTCCATGCCTTTCGCAGCCGGCTCACCTTGCAAGCCTTCGAGTTTTTCTCCGACCAGGCCTTGAGCCATGTGCTGGCGGCCGAGCAGGCCAGGCCGCCACTGGCACAGCGCCAGCCTTTTTATGTGCTGCTGGAGTGCGAATTGCCGCCATCGGCTGACGATGCGCTGGTCTTGCAGGCATTTGAACATTGCCTGCAACAAGGCTGGGTGGCCGATGGCGTGCTGGCCCAGTCCGCGCAGCAGGCCGGTGCGCTATGGCGCTTGCGCGAGGGTATCAGTGCCGCCATCACCCCCTATACCCCTTACAAGAACGACATCTCGGTGGTGATCAGCCGGCTGCCCGCCTTCGTGGAGCGCTTGCAGGCCTTGCTGGAGCACGACTATCCGGATTTCGAGGTGCTGTGGTATGGCCATATCGGCGATGGCAATCTGCATATCAATGTGCTGAAGCCGGTCAGTTGGGCGCTCGCAGATTTCCGGCGCGCCTGCGAGGCGGTCAACGAGCAGGTATTTGCCCTGGTGGCCGAGTTTGCCGGCAGCATGTCGGCCGAGCACGGTGTGGGCTTGCTCAAGCGCGATTATCTGGGCGTGACACGTAGCGCGGCAGATAGGGCGCTGATGCGCGGGGTCAAGGCGGTTTTCGATCCCAATAACATCATGAATCCGGGCAAGCTGCTGGCTTGAGCACGGTTTTGCCTGCCACCGCCCGCCAGCGGCGGGTGGCAGGCACACTGGTGAAGTGCCGGCTGCGCCAGGCTCAGGCCCAGGCGGCGCCGCCATTCAGATGCAGCACCTCGCCATTCATCCCCGGGTTGGCCATCAGGAACAGTGCCGCCTCGGCAAACTCGCTGGCCTCGCCCAGCCGTTTCAAGGGCAGGGTATGGGCCAGGGCTTGCAGTCGCGTGGCATCGTTACCCAGCGCCCCGCTCAGCAGCGGCGTATGCATGGGGCCGGGGCTGATCACATTGATGCGGCGGGGTGCCAGCTCCGCCACCAGGCTGTGCGCCAGCGTTTCCACCGCACCGGCGGCCACGGCGGCCAGTGCCTTGCCCGGCTGTGGCCGCTGTGTGACCATGCCGGAGGTCAGGGTGATGGAGCCGCTGGCGGCCAGCCGGGGTGTTGCGGCGCGGATGCTGTGCACGCTACCCCAGAAGCGGCTGTCCAGATTGGTTTGCAGTGCGGTGATGTCTGCCTCCAGCAACAAGCCGGGGCGGATCACGGCGGCGGTGATCAGCAAGTGATCCAGCGCCGGGATGGCGGCGAAAAAGGCTTGAATGGAAGCGGCGTCCAGTACGTCGACGGGGTGGCCGCTGGCCTGTTGTCCCAGGCTGTGCACTGCCTGTTGCAGCTTGTCTGTGCTGGAGGAGCCGATGATGACCCTGGCACCGGCATGGATGGCTGCTTGCGCACTGGCCAGTCCCAGTCCGGAGCTGCCGCCGATGATCACGACTGTTTGGTCCTGCAAGCTGTGCCTGGTGCGCATACGCCCTCCGAATTGGCTAAAAGAGCGATGCTAGAGCGGAGTTGGCCTGGGTGAAACCAGATATTTCCTTAACTGCCGTGGCAATATCCGGGGCTATCGCCTGCCGCCCGGCAGGGGGGGCGCTGACCGAGCCGTGGCCTATCCTGCGCTGGCCGGCGGCGGCAGTATTGACCGGAGAGCCGCGCCAGGGCAGGCTGTCGTGGTCGGTGTGAGCTGGCCGAGGGTCTGGCAGCCTGCCGTGCGTCGCATGCCTTTGCGACAGCGCATTTGCCCCTTTTCTGAGCGATGACTGCAAGTATTTCTACGGCAAAGGGTTTTTTGCTTTGTTCAAAGCTTATCCACAGCTTTATCCTCTGATTGCTGTGGATAATTGCAGCCGGCAGCAAGAGGCGGGGCGGTGTTTGCCGGCCCGCTCTCGCTGTGCGGGTGGTCAGTCCGGGCTGTCCATGCCGTTTTCCAGTGCCTCCAGCTGTTCTTGCAGCAGCATCCAGTCTTCTTCTACTTGAGCCAGTTCACTGCTGACCACGCCCAGCCGTTTGACCGCCTCGGCCAGCCTGCCCTTGTTGGCCTCGCTATAGGCGTCCTCGCCGGACATAAAGGCATCCAGCTGGTTTTTTTCGCTGCTGAGCTGTTCCAGCTGCTTTTCCAGCTTGGCGAGCTGGCTCAGTAGCGGCTTTTTCAGCTGGGCCAGCTTCTGGCGGGCTTCGGCCTCCTGGCGTTTCTGCTCCTTGCGGTTGACGCTTTGGGCGTCACCCGTGGAGGGTTTGCCGCTTTCCGCCAGCTGGGCCAGCCGCCATTGGCGATAGTCTTCCAGATCGCCATCAAAGGGCGTGACGGTGCCGCCGCTGACCAGCCAGAACAGGTCGGTGGTGGACTCCAGCAGGCTGCGGTCGTGGGATACCACGATCAGCGCGCCGGAGAAGTCCTGCAAGGCCAGCGTCAGCGCATGGCGCATTTCCAGGTCCAGGTGGTTGGTGGGTTCGTCCAGCAGCAAGAGATTGGGCTTTTGCCAGACGATCATGGCCAGGGCCAGCCGGGCCTTTTCGCCGCCGGACATCGGGCCGACCAGATCGGTGGCATTGTCGCCACGGAAATTGAAGCCGCCGAGGAAGCTGCGCAACTCCAGCTCGCGGGCGCCAGGTGCCAGTCGCTGCATATGCTGCAGCGGCGACTCATCCACGCGCAGGGTTTCCAGCTGGTGCTGGGCGAAATAGCCTATCTTCAGCGTTTGTGCCTTGATCAGTTCGCCTGCCTGTGCCGGCAGATCGCCCGCCAGCAGCTTCACCAGCGTCGATTTGCCGGCACCATTCACCCCCAGCAGGCCGATGCGGCTGCCGGCTTCCACCGACAGCGACAGGCCGCGCAGAATGGTGGTGCTGCCGTAGCCGATATCCACCTTGTCCAGCCGCAGTAGTGGATTGGGCAGATTGTCCGGGCTGTCGAAGTGAAAATCGAAGGGCGAGGCGACATGGGCCGGGGCGATGCGCTCCAGCTTTTCCAGCGCCTTCACCCGGCTTTGTGCCTGCTTGGCCTTGGTCGCCTTGGCCTTGAAGCGGGTGATGAAGGACTCCAGATGGGCAATCTGGCGTTGCTGCTTGTCAAACTCGCCCTGCTGGCGCGCCAGCTTTTCCGCACGCATGGTTTCAAACTGGCTGTAATTGCCGGTGTACAGCGTCAGGGTCTGGTTGGCTACTTCGGCGATATGACTGCAAATACTGTCGAGGAAGTCACGGTCGTGCGAGATGATCAGCAAGGTGCCCGGATAGCTTTGCAGCCAGTCTTCCAGCCACAGCACGGTTTCCAGATCCAGGTGGTTGGTGGGTTCGTCCAGCAGCAGCAGGTCGGAGCGGCACATCAGCGCCTGCGCCAGGTTCAGCCGCATGCGCCAGCCACCGGAAAAGCTCTTGACCGGCTGCTGGTGTGCTTCGGTGGCAAAGCCCAGGCCAGTCAGCAGCTTGGCGGCGCGGGCCGGGGCAGAGTAGGCCTCGATGCGGGCCAGTTCGCCGTGCAGATGGCCGATGGCGCTGCCATCGTCACGCGCCTCGGCGGCCGCCAGTTCGGCTTCCAGCTGGCGCAGTTCGTGGTCGCCATCCAGCACGTAATCGATGGCAGCGGTATCCAGTGCCGGCGTTTCCTGTGCCACATGGGCCATCACCCATTGCCTGGGGATGTCGGCGTCACCGCCATCGGCATGCAGCTCGCCCTTGAGCAGGGCAAACAGGCTGGATTTGCCCACGCCATTGGCACCGACCAGGCCGGTCTTGTAGCCGGGATTCAGGGTAAGGCTGGCGTTGACCAGCAATTCTTTCAGGCCGCGACGCAGGCTGAGGTTTTTCAGTTGGATCATGTTAGGCAGGCTGGCCGGATGCGTGGCACCCGGCGTGGTTGGTTCAGGCGGCGGGCAGGGTGGACAGGTCCCAGCGCGGTTTGATCGAATAGCTACCCGGTGCCGTGGCGTATTGCAGCCGCATGGCGCCGGCAAAGGCAATCATGGCGCCGTTGTCGGTACACAGCGCCAGTGGCGGGTAGTACACCTGCAGCTTGCGCCGCAGGGCGGCCTGATCCAGCGCGGCGCGCAGCTGCTTGTTGGCCCCCACGCCACCGGCCACCACCAGTTTTTTCATGCCGGTCTGTTTCAGCGCCTTGAGCGATTTGCTGACCAGCACTTCGACAATGGCCTCCTGAAAGGCGCGGCAGATGTCCTTGCGGGTTGGCTCGTCAATCTCGCCATGCTCGGCTTCCACCTGTTTGCTGAGTGTCAGCACGGCGGTTTTCAGGCCGGAAAAGCTCATGTCCAGGTTGTCACTGTGCAGCATGGGGCGTGGCAGGCTAAAGCGTGCCGGGTCGCCTTCTTCTGCCAGTTTCGACAGCAAGGGGCCGCCAGGGTAGGGCAGGCCCAGCAGTTTGGCGGTTTTGTCGAAGGCTTCGCCGGCCGCGTCGTCCAGCGTTTCACCCAGTACCTCGTACTGGCCGATGCCGCGCACCGCCATCAGCTGGGTGTGGCCGCCAGAAACCAGCAGGGCGATAAAGGGAAAGTCTGGCCGTGGCTCTGCCAGCAGTGGCGACAGCAGATGGCCTTCCAGATGATGAACGCCGATCACCGGAATGTTCAGGCCAAAGGCCAGTGCATTGGCCACGCTGGCCCCCACCAGCAGCGCCCCGCCAAGGCCGGGACCCTGGGTGTAGGCGATGGCGTCCACATCGGCCAGGGTCTTGCCGACTTCGGCCAGACAGGCTTCGGTGAGCGGGATGACCCGGCGGATGTGGTCGCGGCTGGCCAGTTCGGGCACCACGCCACCGTATTCGGCGTGCATGGCCATTTGCGTATGCAGATGGTGGGCGATGAGGCCCGCCTTCAGGTCGTACAGTGCAACGCCGGTTTCGTCGCACGATGATTCGATTCCAAGTACCAGCATGATGGCTTTATAACAGGGTAATCTTTCCATTTTACCGGTGAATCTTTGTCTGCCCAAATCGGGAATGATAGTCTGTGGCGATCAAGCGGATTTGCGCTGAACAAAAGCGGAAGGGTGGAGCAGTGAAAGCAAGACTGAAATGGGTGGATGGCGTGTGCTTCATGGGCGAGAGCGGTAGCGGCCACGCGGTGGTGATGGATGGCGCGCCGGAGGGTGGTGGCCGTAATCTGGGGCCGCGCCCGATGGAGCTGCTGTTGCTGGGCACGGCCGGTTGTACCAGCTATGACGTGATTTCCATCCTGAAAAAGTCGCGCCAGCAAGTGACCGACTGCTGGGTGGAAATGGAGGCCGAGCGTGCCGAGACCGAACCCAAGGTCTTCACCAAAATCCATTTCCATTTTGTGGTGACCGGGCGGGAGCTGAAGCCGGAAGTGGTGGAGCGGGCCATCAAGCTGTCGGCCGAGAAATATTGCTCGGCCTCCATCATGCTGGGCAAGACTGCCGACATCACCCACGATTTCGAGGTGCGTGAGGGCTGATGTCCTCAGCGGGTAGCCTGGCTGCCCCTGTCAGTAGTCAACAAGACCGCCGCTGCCATCGGGTAGCGGCGGTCTTGTTTTTGCCGCTGGCGGCAGTGGCGGTGACACGGCGGCAAAACTTGCCGCTCCTGCCGCTTGCCGCGACCTGTCTGCTGGTGGGGTGATGGGGTGAAACCAATAAAATCAATGCTCTGAATGGATGGTTTTGCCTGGCACGGTTCCTGCTAATGATGGGGACGTATCCAGGGAGGCAAGGTCATGTTGGACAAGATTGGCAAGGAATTCGATTTTCAGCAGCGGGCGCTCAATTTGCGCGCATACCGCCAGGAAGTCATTGCCAGCAATATTGCCAACGCCGATACCCCCAATTACAAGGCAGTGGATTTCGATTTCAAGCAGGCCTTGCAGTCTGCGCAGGATGGACAAGGCAAGCTGGCGATGAATGTGACTGATGCGCGTCATCTGGCGGGAAACGCAGGCGGCAGTGCCGGCAAACCGGCTGTGCAGTATCGCAATGCGGTACAGCAAAGCCTGGACGGTAACACGGTGGACATGGATGTGGAGCGCGCTGCCTTTGCCGATAACGCCTTGCAGTACCAGTCCACGCTCACCTTTCTGAGCAAGCGTATTTCCAGTCTGAATAGCGCCATCACCGGTGGAGGTCAGTAAACATGTCGCTCGCTAATATTTTTGCCATTTCCGGTTCGGCACTGACAGCCCAGTCCATGCGTCTCAACGTGGTGGCCAGCAATATCGCCAACGCGGAAAGCGCCACCAGCTCCACCGGTCAGCCTTACAAGGGCCGTCACGTGGTGTTTACCGCGCTGCCGGTCACCGCCGATCAGCCGCAAGTGGCTGGGGTGCGGGTGACTTCCATCGTGGAAGACCAGACCCCGCCGCGGCTGAAATACGACCCCAGCAACCCTCTGGCGGACGAAAAGGGCTACGTCAACATGCCCAATGTCAATCCGGTCGAGGAAATGTCCGACATGATTTCCGCCTCGCGCTCGTATCAGACCAATGTGGAAATGATGAATACCGCCAAAACCTTGCTGCAGAAGACCCTGCAGCTTGGACAGTGATGAAAGGCAGCAGCCATGACCAGCTCGGTTAATTCCTCGACCAATCCGTATGCGATGCTGAACGGCAGCTCCAGTACATCTGGCAGCAGCACCAGCTCGACCAATGCCAATACCGATACCAGCGCACAGGGTATCCAGGATCGCTTCCTCAAGCTGCTGGTGACGCAGTTGCAGGCGCAGGACCCGATGAATCCGATGGATAACAGCCAGATCACCAGCCAGATGGCGCAGATCAGCCAGGTATCCGGCATGCAGACGCTTAACACCGCCATGCAGAGCCTGGTGCAGTCGCAAGCCGCCAACCAGTCATTGATGGCCGCCACCATGATTGGCAAGCAGGCACTGGTACCGGGCAATGCGCTGAGCCTGACCAGCGGTTCCAATGTGCAAGGTGCGGTCAATCTGAGTGGCGCTGCCACCGACTACACCGTCAGCATTGCCGACGCCAATGGCAATGTGGTGGATACCCTGACGGTGAAAAGCCCCAGCAGCGGTCTGAATTCCTTTAACTGGGACGGCAAGGATGCCAACGGCAACCAGCTGCCCAGCGGCAAATACACGTTCAGCGCCAAGGCCACCAGTGCCAGCAGTACTGCGGTAACGGCCACGCCGTATGCCAACCAGGCGGTCACTGCCGTCAGCTGGGCCAGCGGTACGCCGCAGCTGATCATGAAAGACGGCAGCAGCGTCGGTCTGGCCAGCATTGCCCAGTTGTCTTAATCAAAAGTCATTAGCGCAAACAGGTTTCGGGGAGTAGTGTCATGGGTTTTCAACAAGGTTTGAGCGGTCTGAATTCGGCGTCTGCACAGCTGGATACCATCGGTAACAACGTATCCAACGCCAGCACCGTCGGTTTCAAGAGTTCGCGCACCGAGTTTGGCGATCTGTTCTCCACCAGCTTTTATGGTGTGGCCAATACCAGCGCCGGTATCGGCTCGCAGGTGAGTGGGGTCACCCAGTCCTTTAGTGCGGGCAACATTACCCCGACCGGTCGCAGCCTGGACCTTGCCATCAATAACAACGGCTTTTTCATCGTACGGCAGAATCCGACCTCCAGCACCGGCTCGCTGGCCTATACCCGTAATGGCCAGTTCCAGGTGGACAAGGATGGTTACATCGTCAATGGCAACGACCGCCTGCAAGGCTGGATGGCCAATAATGGCGTGGTGACCCAGGGCCCGGTCACCGACCTGAAACTGCAAACCAACCTGATTTCGCCGGCAGCGACTACCAAGGTCTCCATGGGGGTCAATCTGGACTCTCGCCTGAGTGCCCCTACGGTGACGCCGCTGAATCCGACCAATACCAATAGTTTCAACTGGTCGAATGCCGCACAGGTGTATGACAGCCTGGGTAATCAGCACAACCTGACCCTGTACTACGTCAAGGGCACGCCGACCGCCACCGGCACGCCGTGGACGGTAACCGCCTATGTCGATGGCAGTCCGGCTAGCGGCACCAATACCTACACGATGAACTACGATACCTCCGGTAATCTGATCACTACTACATCTACCACACCTCCCACGCCTATCGCACCGTTCAGTGTCACCTTCTCCCCGACGCCGGTGAATGGTTCTTCGGCACCGGTAACCTTTACCGTGGATTACACCGGTTCCACCCAGGTGGCGCAGGCTTCCGGTACCCCGACCGAAACAGTGGATGGCTATGCCCCGGGTACGCTGAGCAGCATGAATATCGACACCCACGGCAATATCATGGCCAGCTTTTCCAATGGTCAGAACAAAGTCATCGGGCAAGTGGCGCTGGCCACCTTCACCAACTCGCAAGGCCTGCAAAATGAAGGCGGCAACCGCTGGCAGCAGACCCTGCAATCCGGCGTGCCAGCCTACAATGCCCCGGGTTCCGGCAATGCCGGTACCGTGCAGTCGCAGGCACTGGAAGATTCCAACGTCGACCTGACTGCGGAACTGGTCAACATGATTACCGCGCAGCGCTTCTACCAGGCGAATGCCCAAACCATCAAGACCGAAGACACCTTGATGCAGACCATCATCAATCTGTGATTGATGTCAGCCAGATCAGCCTAAGGAAGCGGGGAAACAATGGATAAGATGCTGTACCTGGCCATGACCGGTGCCAAACACATCGATTTGCAGCAAGCCACCACGGCCAATAATCTGTCCAATGCCAATACCAATGCCTTCAAGGCCGATCTGGCCTCCTTCCGTGCGCTGCCGGTAGTGGGCCCCGGTGCGCCGACCCGTACTTATGTGGTGGACAACACCATTGGCCATGACATGAGCCAGGGCAGCCTGATGCATACCGGCAGCCCCAGTGACTTTGCCCTGGGTTCGCCCGGTTTCTTCGCCGTGCAGGCCGCGGATGGCAGTGAAGCCTATACCCGCGATGGCGGCTACGTGCTGGACGCCAATGGCATGATGCGCACCCGCAGTGGCCTGCCCATCACCGGGGATGGCGGCCCGATTACCGTGCCGACCGGCTATCAGGTGCAGCTGGGTCAGGATGGTTCGGTTATCGGCGTGCCGCAAAACGGCAAGGACCGTACCCCGCAACTGCTGGGGCAGATCAAGCTGGTCAATCCCGGTGCCAAGGAAGTGTACAAGGGGCCGGACGGCCTGTTCCGCATGAATAGTGGCGATACCGCCACGGCCGACACCTCGGTCAAACTGGTGCCGGAAACGCTGGAAGCCAGCAATGTCAACGCGGTGGAAAGCCTGGTGCAGATGATCTCCCACGGTCGCCAGTACGACATGAATATCAAGCTGATGACCAATGCTGATCAGAACGATCAGAAAGCCACCCAGCTGCTGGCCATGGGCTAAGCCCAGCTGCTCCCATACTCATAACAAATCAAGAATTCTGAGGAAACACCGCCATGATGCGTGCGCTTTATGTTGCCAAGACCGGGATGGACTCCAGCCAGTTCAATCTGGATGTCATTTCCAACAACCTGGCCAACGTCAACACCGTGGGTTTCAAGCGCGGGCGCGCTGTGTTCGAAGATCTTTACTATCAGACCCTGCGCCAGCCGGGTGCGCAGCTGGCAGATGGCAGCACCACGCCCACCGGTTTGCAGGTTGGTACTGGTGCCACGGCAGTGGCTACCGCCAAGAACTTCACCCAGGGCAATATGACGCAGAGCAGCCAGCCACTGGACTGGGCGATTACCGGCGACGGCTTTTTCCGTATCCTGCGCCCGGATGGCACCACGGCTTATACCCGTGATGGTGAGTTCAAGCGCAACTCCAGCGGTGACATCGTCACCTCGGATGGCTATCAGCTCAACCCCAATATCAATATCCCCAGCACGGCTTCGCAAATTACCGTTTCCACCGCCGGTGTGGTGCAGTACTTCCTGCCCAACAATCCGGCACCGCAAACCGCCGGCACCATCCAGCTGACGACCTTCATCAATCCGCAAGGTCTGGAAAGTGTCGGCAATAATCTGTACCTGCAAAGTGCCTCCTCCGGCGATCCGCAGGATGGCGATCCGGGTACGGACAGCCGTGGTCTGGTCATGCAGGGTTTTCTGGAAGGCTCCAACGTCAATGTGACCGAGGAACTGGTCAACATGATTACCGCCCAGCGTTCGTTTGAAATGAACTCCAAGGCGATCACCACGGCCGACCAGATGCTGCAGAAGCTGACGCAGATGTAAGCTGCCGGTTCTGCTGGTGGTATTTAAACGCTAAAATCAGTTTTTGCTTGATGGCCGGCTGGCGGTGTGAGGAGGGCGGAATGAAAATGCTGAAATGGATGATGCCGGGGATGCTGGCATTGCTGCTGGCCGCTTGTGCGGCGCAGGAGCCGCCGCTGGTGACCCTGCCCATGACTGCGCGGCCGCAACCGCAAGCCAATACCCTGCCGGCCAATGGTTCCATCTTCCAGGCGGGCAGTTACCGTGCCATGTTCGAAGACAAGATGCCGGCACTGGTGGGCGACACGCTGACCATCTCGATTCAGGAAAAGTCCTCCACCTCGCAGTCGGAACAAACCACGGCCACCCGTTCTTCCGCGCTCAATGAAAGCCTGTCCAGCGGCATCCAGCTGCCGTTTGTGCCTAGCAGTCTGGGCAAGGGTGTCGGCGCTTCCATAACCGGCAGCGGCTCGGCCAACAATACCGGCAAGGGCACCAATCAGGTGGCCACCACCTTTGTCAGCTCCATTACCGTCACCGTGATCGAAGTGCTGGCCAATGGCAATCTGGTGGTCAGCGGTGAAAAAGTGGTGCGAATCAATGGCGATACCGAATCCATCCGCCTGTCCGGAGTGGTCAATCCGCGTGATATCGCGGCCGACCGTTCGGTCTCCTCGCTCAAGGTGGCCGATGCCCGCATCGAGCAGGAAACCAAGGGTAATAACCGTCTGTACAACGAGCCGGGCTGGCTGGCCAAATTTTTCCTGAGCATCATGCCCATTTGATGACCAGGACTGGATGACATCATGAAAAAATTCCTGCTTGCACTGACTTGCCTGCTGCTGGGGGCGCAAGTGCTGGCGGCCGACCGGCTCAAGGACATTACCAATATTGCCGGCGTGCGCTCCAACCAATTGCTGGGTTACGGCCTGGTGGTGGGGCTGGATGGCAGCGGCGACAAGGTGACTTCCTCGCCGTTTACCGGTCAGTCGCTGTCGAACATGCTGACCCAGCTGGGCGTGCAGATTCCGCCCGGAACCAAGGTCGACCCCAAGAATGTGGCGGCAGTCAGCCTCACCGCCACCTTGCCGCCCTTCGCCCGTAAAGGCCAGGCGCTGGATGTCACCGTCTCCTCGATTGGCGATGCCAAGAGTCTGCGCGGGGGGACCTTGCTGCTGTCGCCACTCAAGGGGGCTGACGGGCAGATTTACGGCATGGCGCAGGGTAATGTGCTGGTGGGCGGTGCAGGCGCAGCGGCCGGTGGCAGCAAGGCGCAGATCAACCAGCTGAGTGTGGGGCGGATTGCCGGTGGTGCCACGGTGGAGCGTGAAGTGCCCACGGCGCTGGGGAGTGGCGAATTCATCAATCTGGAATTGCAGGAAGCCAATTTCACCATGGCCAACCGGGTGGTCCAGGCCATCAACAAGGCATTTGGCAGTGGCACCGCCCGTGCGGTGGACGGTGGCCTGGTGGAAGTACGTGCGCCCTTCGATTCCAACCAGCGCGTGCAGTTTCTGTCGCGGATGGAAAATCTTGCCGTCGACCCGGCAGAAGTTTCCCCTCTGGTCATCATCAACGCCCGGACCGGCTCCATCGTGATGAACCAGGCGGTACAGCTGGAACCCTGCGCCATCGCCCACGGCAACCTTACCGTCACCATCAGCAACAACCCGCAGGTCAGTCAGCCCCCTGCGCTGTCTGGAGGGCAGACGGTGGCCACCAATCAGGCCAATGTCAGCGTCACCAGCGATGTCGGCAAGGTGCTGAAAGTGGCCAAGAGCGCCAATCTCAACCAGGTTGTCTCGGCACTGAATGCACTGGGTGCCACGCCGCAAGACCTGATTTCCATCTTGCAGGCAATGAAGGCTGCCGGATCGCTCAAGGCCGATTTGCAAATCATCTGAGCCCGGTTTTTCTTGCTGAAAAAGGCCCCGTCGACGGGGCCTTTTGCGTTGGCCCGCTTCTTGCTTTTAGCCGGGTGGAGGAGTGAAGAATGACGACGCAGTTTTCCAGTACCTATACAGCAAACGATGCCCTGAACCAGCAGCTGGCGGTGGATCCCACCCAGATGTCCAGCCTGCGTTCGCGCATGGCCAAGGACCCCAAGGGGGCGGCCAAGGAAGCGGCGTCGCAGTTCGAAGCCCTGCTGATGGGAACCATGCTGAAAACCATGCGTGAAACCAAGTTTGACGACGAGGGCGACTCCGCCATGGATACCTACCGCGGCATGCTGGACCAGCAGATGGTGCAGTCGCTGAGCCGTGCCGGCGGCATGGGAATTGCCGATCTGGTGTACAAGCAGATCGCCAAGCAATCCGGTTTTGATGCCGGCAGCGATGCCAGCAAGCTGCGTCCGGCGGCCAGCAGCCCGGTACTGCCCACCCGTTTTAGCCAGTCGAGCGGGGTGAAAGCCTATCAGGCCGCACAGAGCGAGGCAGCCAGCGCCGGCCTGGCCACGGCGCAGGCAGACAGCACCGTCGTCAGCGATGGCAAGAGCTTCATCCAGGGCATGTTGCCGCATGCCCGCAATGCAGCGTCCCAGCTTGGGGTGGCACCGGAGTTCGTGGTGGCCCATGCCGCGCTGGAAAGCGGTTGGGGCAAGCGTGCCATTCGCAATGCGGATGGCAGCAATTCACACAACCTGTTCGGCATCAAGGCCACCGGTGACTGGCAAGGCAAGTCCACCAGCATCACCACCACCGAATATGTGAACGGTAGTGCGCAGAAAAAGGTGGAGAAATTCCGCTCTTATGATTCGTATGCCGATGCCTTCAGCGATTACGCCAGCATGCTGAAGAATTCGCCGCGCTACCAGGCCGCATTGAATCAGGGCCGCAATGTGCTGGGTTTCGCCCAGGGCTTGCAAAACGGCGGCTATGCCACCGATCCGCGCTATGCGCGCAAACTGGTGGATGTGGCGGCTACGCTGGCACAGCAGGCGGTGCGCTCTTGATTAAAGTTTCAGCAGTTGCGGTCGATAAAACAGCAGAGAGGCGATAATGGGCTCAAACATTTTTTCCATTGGCCTAAGCGGCCTGAATGCAGCACAAACTGCGCTTTCTGTTGTCGGCCAGAATATTTCCAATGCCAATACTCCGGGCTACAACCGCCAGGTGCTGAGTCAGGCGGCGCGCATGCCGCAGCAGGAAGGCTTCGGCTACCTGGGGCAGGGGGTGGACATCACCGGTGTCAGCCGTATTTATGACAAGTATCTCGATTCGCAAGTATTGAGTGCGCAGGCCGGCAGTAACTTCTATTCCAGCCAGTTGTCGCAGCTGAACCAGATCAACAATCTGCTGGCTGATCCGACCGTCGGGCTGAATAATTCTTTCCAGAGTTTTTACAGCAGCCTGCAGACGCTGTCGCAGGATCCGTCGTCGATTCCCAGCCGGCAGACCGTGGTCAACATGTCGCAGGCGCTGGTGTCCAACTTCACTGCCATCGGCAACAATCTGTCCCAGATGCAGGCCGGGGCCAATTCGCAGATTACCAGCACTGTCACCAGCATCAATGCGCTGACCCAGAACATCGCTGATCTGAACCATCAGATCGCAGCGGCGGCGGCCAGTAATACCCAGCAGCAGCCCAATGACCTGATGGATCAGCGCGACCAGGTCATGGAGCAGCTGAACAAGCTGGTGACTGCCAAAGCAGTGCCACAGTCGGACGGGACCTATAGCGTGTTCGTCGGCAATGGTCAGGCACTGGTGATCGGGAACCAGGCCAGCAAGCTGGCTACCCAGGCCGATCCGGCCAATCCGCAGAATGTGCAGGTGACCTATCCCAATCCCAATGGCACTGCCACGGTGATTTCCAGTTCGGTGCTGTCAGGCGGGCAATTGGCCGGTTATATGTCTTTCCGCGACGGCACCCTGCTGACCACCCAGCAAAAGCTGGGTACGCTGGTCATCGACTTCACCACGGCGATGAATTATCAGAACCAGCTGGGGCGTGACCTTTCGGGCAACCAGGGCGGGAAGATTTTTGCCGACATGACCAGCTATGCCACGCATCCGCAAGATGCCGTGGCCAATATGCAGTTGCTGCTGGCCGATCCTTCCAAGCTCGCGGCATCTTCGTCCTTGCAGCTGGGTGCCGGTGGCATTAGCCCTGCCGGCACCGGTGTCACCTTGTCCGGCGTCTGGGCCAGCCTGCCCGGCACCTATGGCTGGAGCAGCACCACCACGCCGCCGACTACCGCGACCCATCCGCTTACCGGCCTCAGCGGTATGACCATTACCGCAACGAGTGCCACGACTATCAACGCGACACTGACCGGTGGTCCTGATGGGGGGCAAACCTTCAAAGTTGTGCCAGATCCTACGGTCTCCAATGGTTACAAACTGGTAGACAACACGGCCCAGGCCAATGATCTGGGCATCAAGTTCCAGTTATCCGGCCAGATACAGGCTGGCATGACCATCAATGTCGCGCCGGTGCCGGTCGGCACCGCGGTCATCGGTAATGGTAATAATCTGGGCGAGATGATGGCGTTGCAAACCCGCAAGATCGTGGATGAAAACAAGAACGGCAGCAATGGCGGCTTGCAGTCTTTCCAGACTTATTACTCCACCACCGTCAGTTATGTGGGCAATGCCACCAATACGGTGAGCCTGGCCTCTTCGTCGCAGACCACCTTGCTGCAACAGGCCACCACTTCGCGTTCCAATGTCAGTGGCGTGAACATGGATCAGGAAGCAGCAGACCTGATCAAGTACCAACAGGCTTATCAGGCATCTGGCAAGGTGCTGCAGATTGCACAAACCATTTTCCAGCAGATCCTGCAAATGGGCGGCTGAGGCGAGGGTTGAATCATGAGAATCAGTACCGCAACATCCTATATGACCGGCACCTACGATATGCAATCGCTGCAGTCGCAGTTGCAGACCCTGCAAACCCAGCTGGATACCCAGAAGCGGGTGGTGACTCCGGCAGATGATCCGGTTGCCGCTGCGCGTATTTTGCAGCTGAGCCAGTCCGATGGCATGAATACCCAGTTTGTCACCAATACCAAGGCGGTGGAATCGACCTTGTCGCTGGCCGAATCCCAGCTGACCAATGCCTCCAACCTGCTGACCAGCATCAAGGCGGTCGCCATTCAGGCGGGAAATACCGTCCTGACCTCGGACCAGTTGCTGATGATCCAGAAACAGGTGCAGGAAGGCATTGCCGAAATGACCGGTTATGCCAATGCGACCGATGGCAAGGGCAATTACCTGTTTAGCGGCAACAAGGTGGATACTCCTCCCTATGTGCTGGATGCCACTTACACCGCCACGTATCAAGGCGATACCGGCCAGCGCAATGTGCCCATCAGCTCCTCGCGCAGCATGCAGATTTCCGATGCCGGCAGCAATGTGTTTGGCAATGCCAGCAGTGCCACCGCCGTGTTTGATGCATTGAAGTCGCTGAATGATCTCTTGGCGCAAAATCCAAAGCCGGCCACCTATAGCACTGATATGGGGAATATCGTCTCAGCACTGGATTCCGCGCAAAAAAACCTGGCCACCAGCATTGCCTCGATTGGTGCACGACGCCAGGAAAACCAGAGTGTGCAGGATATGGGCACCCAGCTTGGCTTGCAGTACAAGACCGGCATCAGTGATTTGCAGGATCTGGACATGCCCAGTGCCATCACCAGCTTTACCCAGACCCAGACTTCATTGAAATACAGCCAGCTGGTATACAACAAGGTGAGCAGCCTGTCGCTGTTCAACTATATGTCCTGATGTCCTGAGCCCCGTCGCATCGCTCAGTGAGAAATCGGCCGCCCTTGGGCGGCCATTTTCATGCTGGATGGGCTATCAGGCGTCGAGCATGGCCGGCTCCACCACGATGCCGGCACGCAGGCCCGGTTTGACGCCGGGATTGGGAAACAGAATGCGCTCCTCGCCACCGCTGGCCACATAGCGTTCTGCGCCATCATCGGCAATCAGCATGCCATCCGGCAGCACGGTGAAGTTTTCCACGCTGGCAGCCAGATGCAGGCGGAAAGCTTCGCTGTGCTTGATCAGATCATATTTGGCACGGAATAGCGGGTAGTCGCCATCGCGGTAGTCGGGCAGGGTGGGCGTGCTGTTGTCCAGCAACTGGCGCAGGGCCTGATCGATGCCGGCAAAGCGGCTGAGGTCGTTCTCGCCAAAAGGCCTGGCCTTGCCCAGCTCCAGCGTGAAGGCAGCGGCCTGATGTTGCTGGCTGGTGTAATAGCTGAAGGTATTGGCCGGCTTGCTGTGCAGCAACACCGCCTCGATACCGCAATGTTTCAGCCAGGCCAGCTGGCTGCGTTGGTGCGGGCGCTGATGCAGGAAGGGATAGATGGCAAATTTTTCGTAGACCGAACCGCGAATGGCGGTGTGCAGGTCGTAATGCAATTTGCCATGCTCCGGGCCGGCCTGCGCGAAGAAGCGGCTGGCGTGTTGTTCCAGCAGTGCGGCGCGCTCCGCTTCGTACAGGCCGGCGTGTGGCTGATGGGCACCATTGAACAGGCGATTCAGATCGTAATCCAGGTAGCGTTCACCGCAGCGCATGGCTTGCGGATTGCCGAACAGCACCAGCAAGGGGTGGTGCAAGTGCAGCCGGCCGCTGGCGATGTCGGACAGGATGCCGTCCACCACTTCCACCGGTGCGGTTTCATTGCCGTGTATGCCGCAGGACAGCAGGATGTAGCTGCAGTTGGCAGCGGGTGTGGCCGGGCGTAGTTCGACCGCGCTGTCATCATGCCAGCAGGCGGTGACACCGTGCGCCAGAGTCCAGCTGGTTTCCGCCAGCGCTGCCGGTTGCAGCACATGCTGCAGAAAACGAGAATGCGAGGTGGTCATGGGCTATCCGTGCGGAGGGAAGGGCTGATTGTAACCATTCCCGCATGGCTTGCAGCCGGCATGCCGCGCATTTGAACGCGGATGCCGTATCTGGGCAAACTCAGTCTATCCAGCCGGGTTTGCGCATTTCCAGAAAAGCCTTTACCCCTTCCTGGCCTTCCTCGCTGCGCCGCAGGGCGACGATGCGGTCCACTGTCAGCGCGATCACTTCCGGGCCGATGTCGTGGTGTTCGATGTCACGGATCAGCTGTTTGGCGGCAATCATGGCATGCGGGCCGTTCAGCAGCAGCTGGCGGCACATGTGAGCGACCGCGTCATCCAGCTCGTCGTTTTCCACGGTCTGGTGGATGAGTCCCAGCCGGCGCGCCTTGCCGGCATTGATGCGCTCGGCGGTAACAAAGTAGCGCCGCGCCGCGCGTGGGCCGATGGCGCGCACGATATAGGGTGCGGCCAGTGCCGGAATGATGCCCAGCTTGACGTCGGAAAAGCAGAACAGCGCCTCGGCGACGCTGATGGACACATCGCAGCAGGCGACCAGTGCCGCGCCAATGCCGAAGGCCGAGCCCTGTACCCGCGCGATGGTGGGTTTGGGCAGGTGGTCCAGTGTTTCCAGCAGGGTGGACAGGCGCTGGGCATCACGCCGCAGCTGGGCTTCGTCGAAGTCGGTCAGGCGACGCATCCAGGCACTGTCGTGGCCGGCGGAAAAGCTGATGCCTTCGCCGGTCAGGATGACGGCGCGGATGCTGTCGTCTTCGGCCAGGGTTTGCAGGGTGGCGGTCAGCAATTCCACCATCTTGTCATCCAGGGCATTGTGCAATTCGCCGCGATTCAGGGTAACGGTCGCAATGCCCTGCGGGCTGACCTTGAGCAGTACGGCTTCTTCCATCAGGTTCTCCTCGGTATTTCTTGTTGTTGTGGCGCAGGGCGCTCTAGGGCTGGCAAAAACGGAAAATGCTGCGCACAAAGGCTTCGGCCGCTTCGATATGCAGCACATGGGCGGCATGCGGCAGCAGCTCCAGCGTGGCACCGCTGATGCGTTCTTGCAGCAGTCGTGCCTGGTAAAGCGGCGTCAGGCGGTCTTCTTCGCCCAGCAGGATGTGGCAGGGCAGCCTGATCTGCTGCAACCAGTTGCGCGCATCGTGTTCCCTGACGCCATTGATCAGCCGGATCACGGCATCCCAGTCCACCATGCCGGCCATTAGCTTCATGTCGTCCAGCATGGCGGCATTGGCTGCCAGAAAACGGCTGGAAAACAGCCAGGGCACGCTGGCGCTGTAACGCAAGTCGAGGCCGCCGATGGCATTGGACTCGATCCAGCTCTGGCTGATGCGGTTGTTGACTTCGTCCGACCAGGCCAGGGTGGCGGCCAGCAGCAGCTTGTGCAGGCGCTGGCCATGGCGGTGGGCAAAGTGCTGCGCCACCATGCCGCCATAGGACAGGCCCACCAGATAGACTTTTTCCAGCTGCAAGGCATCCAGCAGGGCGGCCGCCAGGTCGGCCTGCTCGGTCAGTGTGTACTTTTCTGCCACAGGCTTGTCGCTTTGGCCCTGGCCGAGAAAATCCAGCCGCAACAGCCGGTACTGGCTTTCCAGTGCCGGTGTCATCAAGGTCCAGCCGGGGGTGGACATGGTGATGCCATTGAACAGCAGCAGGGTGTGCTGGCCTTGTCCGGTCAGTTCGTAGAACAGTGAATGTCCGTTGAGCGTGATATGTGGCATGGGCGACTCCCGCTGGCATGAGTGCGGCCGGATGGCGTCGACTCTGCTTCATTCTAGGCTGCATTGTGTCTGGCAGGCCAGTTGGCAGGGTTATTTTGCGTTGCCGTTGGTGATCCGGGTAACCAGACTGTCATTTGCGCAGTTTAAAGTGCTGGCTGGCCTCATGGCGGGATAGCTTGATAATCGGGTATGAACTGTATGTCTCAGACGGAAGTGGCGGAGCTGGAGCAATTTGCCTCCCGCTGTCAGGAGCTGGAGCTGATCATCAATGAACGGCGATTGCAGCCGGTGTTTCAGCCCATTGTTGATCTGGAAAGCGGCGTCATCCTCGGTTACGAGGGGCTGATCCGTGGCCCGTCCAACAGCCCGCTGCATGCACCGGTCAGCCTGTTTGACCAGGCCGAGCGTTGCAATATGACGGTGATGCTGGATCGTACCTGCCGCCAGGTCACCATGGAGCGCTTTGTCGAGCTGGCGCTGTCCGGTTTGCTGTTCCTGAATATCTGCCCCGCCACGTTGCTGGCACCGGAGCACCGCCATGGCGAAACGCTGGCCTTTCTGGAAAAGATTGGACTGGCAGCCGAGCGCATCATCATCGAAGTCACCGAAACCACCCCCAGTGGCTGCTATACCGCCTTGCGCTGTGCCACCGAGCATTACCGCGAACACGGCTTCCGTATTGCGCTGGATGATCTGGGTGAAGGTTTTTCCAATTTGAGACTGTGGTCGGAGCTGCGGCCGGACTTCGTCAAGCTGGACAAACACTTTGTCCAGCAGCTGCATCTGGATCCGCTCAAGGAGCAGTTCGTGCGCTCCATGGTGGATATCGCACGCCAGTCGGGCGCCATGCTGGTGGCCGAGGGCATCGAAACCGTGGCCGAGCTGCGCACCCTGCAGCGGCTGGGCGTGCGTTACGGCCAGGGCTATCTGCTGGCCCGCCCCAATGCCGCGCCCGCACTGGATCTGCAAATTCATGTCAAGGGAGTAGCCTGGTCGGGCAGCCGGCCGCGGCTGCCATGGCAAGTGCCTGCCGTAGCGCGTGACCTGCTGCAGGAGGTGCCCTATCTGGAGCCCAAGCTGCCCAATGAGGCGGCTTACCGGATTTTTGCCAGCGACCCGGCACGCTTTGCCATTCCGGTGGTGGAGAATGGCGTGCCCATCGGCCTGCTGCGCCGCCATCATCTGCTGGAAAGTTTTGCCAAGCCTTTCAATCGTGAGTTGTACGGTAAAAAGCCCTGCACCATGATGATGGACAAGCAGCCGCTGATCGTCAGTGCCGACATCAATGTGCATGAGCTGTCGGCGCTGGTGGTGGCTTCCGAGCAGCGCTACCTGGTGGATGGCTTCATCATTACCGAAAACGGCCGTTATCTGGGCATGGGCACCGGTTTTGCCCTGATGCGCAAGATGACCGAGCTGCAGATTTCCGCCGCCCGCTATGCCAATCCCCTGACCGGGCTGCCCGGCAATGTGCCCTTGTCCGAGGCCATCGACCGCCTGCTGGAAGCCCGGCTGCCTTTCGTGGTGGCGTATGCCGATCTGGACAATTTCAAGCCCTTCAATGACCTGTACGGTTATGCGGCTGGTGATGAAATGATTCAGCTGGTGGGGCGTTTGCTGGTGGAGTGCGCCGACCCGGACCGTGATTTCGTCGGCCATGTCGGTGGCGATGATTTTGCGCTGTTATTCCAGTCGGCAGACTGGCAAGAAAAATTGCAGGGCATGCTGCAGGCTTTCGACCACAGTGTGCGCAGTTTTTTTGATCCCGCGCATCTGGCCGCCGGCGGTTTTGAAATGACCGGGCGCAACGGCGAGCAGATGAGTTTTCCGCTCACCAGCCTGTCGGTGGGCGTGGTGCGGGTGAGTCCGGGTCAGTACCCCACTCACTATGAAGTCGGCTCGGCCACCGCCGAGGCCAAGAAACAGGCCAAAAAGCAGCCCGGCAGCTCCTTGTTCGTCGAGCGGCGGCATCTGCTGCCTGTTCCGCACGACTCACGGCCAGCGGGCGTTTGATCAATTAAACAAACAGCAGAAATTTGCCTGTTTTGTATCAAATATTTTTTGCCATAGCGGGTTTTTTACCAAAACAAAGGCGCTGTGAGGCTGGGAAGCCACATTGCAGTGTCACTTTTGATCAAGTTTCGTTTTGAGGCTTGTCAAATTTATTAAACGTAAGCTAGGCTTCTCTCCAGCAAAAGAGCAGCGGCAAAGACTGCTCTGGGTGACGGTGCAGGCACTCCTGCAGGGCGCAAGCGATTTGCCCCTGGCCGGGAAAGCCTGTCCACCCCACCACGTACGGGAGAGTAGGGGAGGAGCCAGCATGAAATACGCGACACCAGATATTGCCGTCCGTGACGACAGCACAGGCCACGCCTGTTTCTGCCAGCCTCCTCGAAATGATATCGTTTCCGATTTGATCGTTTTTCCCGCTTTTTTCCTTGCTGGCTACTGCCCATCCGGGTTGGGTGCTGGTATTGTTTTGAAAGCGGATTAGGTGCGAGTGGAAAGAGCAGCCCGGCTGCCCTTTCTGGAAGCTGACCCGATAATCAGGTCGCGAACACGCGAAATCAGCCGCCAAGGCTGGAATAGTTGGAGGGAGCAAAATCATGACGGATGCTGTAGCGGCCAATAAGCCGGTTCAATCAGTTGCGGGCGCACAGGCTGCCAAGCAGGTTCAGAGCGTGCAAGCCAATGACAAACCTTATCTGCGCATCAGCGGAGTGGTAAAGAAGTTTGGCGACAACGTTGCCGTTGACCATGTCGATCTGGATATTCGACAGCACGAAATTTTCGCCCTGCTGGGTAGTTCCGGCTGCGGCAAGTCCACCCTGCTGCGCATGCTGGCGGGCATGGATTCCCCGACCTCGGGCAAGATCGTTCTGGATGGCGAAGACATCATCGGTCTGGAGCCCTATGAGCGCCCGGTCAACATGATGTTCCAGAGCTATGCCCTGTTTCCGCACATGACCGTGGCCGAGAACATCGCCTTTGGTCTGAAGCAGGACAAGCTGCCCAAGGCTGAAATCAGTGCCCGTGTCGATGAAATGCTCGATCTGGTACAGATGCGCAAGTACGCCAACCGCAAGCCGCACCAGCTGTCCGGCGGCCAGCAACAGCGTGTGGCGCTGGCGCGCAGTCTGGCCAAGCGTCCGAAACTGTTGCTGCTGGATGAACCGCTGGGCGCACTGGACAAGAAGCTGCGCCAGCAAACCCAGCTGGAACTGGCCAACACCATCGAAAAAGTGGGCGTGACCTGCATCATGGTGACCCATGACCAGGAAGAAGCCATGACCATGGCCGACCGCATCGGCATCATGAGCGAAGGCAAGCTGCTGCAAGTGGGCACGCCGACCGAGATCTACGACTACCCGAACTGTCGTTTCACCGCCGAATTCATCGGTGAAACCAATATGTTCGAAGGCGCGGTGACGGTGGATGAGGCCGACCGCGTGGAAATCACCTCGCAGGAACTGGGTGGCGTGGTGCGTATCGACCACGGCATTACCGGCCCCAAGGGCATGCATGTCTGGGCCAGTGTGCGCCCGGAAGATGTCCGCCTGGATCGCAAGCCGGTGACTGCCGGCCCGAACATGGCCGCCGGTGTGGTGGAAAACATCGCCTACATGGGCAGCTATTCCATCTTCCACGTCAAGCTGGCCAGCGGCAAGATCATCAAGAGCGTGGTGCCGTCCTCGCGCTGGTACGATGCCGATGAAACCGCCCCGACCTGGGGTGATCCGGTGTTTGTCAGCTGGCGTGCCGATGTGCCGGTGGTGCTGACCCAGTAAGCGGCCCCCACTGAACCGGGCGGCTGCACCGCGGCTGCCGGGGTGTTGTGAGTGGGAGGCAATGGCTCCCGCACAGGCCAGGAGCGGATGACTCGCAAGAGTGTCCGCTCTTTTTCCGTCCGCACCGGTCATCATCCGGCCAGAGATCGCCAGATTCATCCTTCCCTTTCCTTGTTCGCGAGGTCCTTATGCTCCGCTTTGCCCGACAGCCGCACGCACCTTCCTACTATTGCGCCACTGCCCATGCCTGGCAGGCCTGCCCCGAGCTGCAGGGTTCGGCCAGCGTTGATGTCTGCGTGGTGGGCGGCGGGCTGGCCGGCTTGTCGGCGGCGCTCAACCTGGCCGAACGCGGCTTGTCGGTGGCCTTGCTGGAAGGCAGCGCCATCGGCTTTGGCGCTTCCGGCCGCAATGGTGGGCAGGTGATTGCCGGCTATGCCTGCGGCATCGATACCCTGCGCGAGCAGCTGGGCGCTGAGCTGGCACGGGTGATGTGGGATATGTCGGTGGAAGCGGTCGACATCATCGACGACCGTGTCCGGCGCCATGGCATAGACTGCGACTGGACCCGCGGCTTTTGCAATGCCGCGCTCAAGCCACGCCACATGCAGGAGCTGGCAGAGTGGCAGCAGGAAGCCGAGGAAGAATACGGCTATGGCGGCATGGAACTGTGGGACAAGGCCAGGCTGGCGCAGCAGCTGGGCAGCGAGCGTTATCTGGGTGGTCTGTATGATCCGCGCTCCGGGCATCTGCACCCGCTGAATTATGCGCTGGGGCTGGCGCGGGCCGCCCAGGCCGCCGGAGTGCGCATTTACGAGCAGACACCGGTCCTGCGGCTGGAGCACGGCAGCCGCCCCAAGGTGCATGCCGAGCATGGCACCATCAGCTGCGACCATGTGGTGCTGGCCTGCAATGCCTATATCGGCCAGCTGGTGCCGCAGCTGGAGCGCAAGATCATGCCGGCCGGCACCTATGTCATTGCCACCGAAGCGCTGGGGCGCGAGCGCGCGGCCAGCCTGATCGCCAACAATATGGCGGTGTGCGACACCAATTTCGTGCTCGACTACTATCGCCTGTCGGCCGATCACCGTTTGCTGTTTGGCGGCAAGGTCAGCTATTCCGGCAAGCAGCCGCACAATCTGGCGGCGGCCATGCGCCAGGACATGCTGCGCGTGTTTCCGCAGCTGGCCGATGTGAAAGTGGACTATGCCTGGGGCGGCTTCTGCGACATCACCGTCAACCGGGCGCCGGACCTGGGCCGGCTGGATGGCAATATCTACTATATGCAGGGCTTTTCCGGCCACGGCGTCAATGTCACCGGCATCGCCGGCAAAGTGATTGCCGAAGCCATTGCCGGCACGGCCGGGCGGCTCGACCTGTTTGCCCGGCTGCAGCACCGTGATTTTCCTGGCGGCAAGCTGTTGCGCACCCCGGCACTGGTGCTGGGCATGGCCTATTACCGCATGCTGGATGCGCTATAAGGAGCGCGGTAGGCCCCTTGGCCTTGTCCTGGCCTTCCCGCTGCCTGCCCCAGGCCGCTTGTTGCCGGCCTGCTGACGCATTGTGCCGCGTCTGGCAAGGCTGCGCGGCAGGGCGCTGAATGTTGAAAATCTTGCACAGTGCGGCCACGGCCTGCTTGCCGGCGCAGAATGGAAGATATGCCATCCATGCGGCCTGCCAGCAGCACATCTGCCATTTATTGCCGGCCATAAAAGGCCGTCATGCCATGCGCCTTGTCCAAAAAAATGCACGTAGCGCCGCGTCATCAAACTTTTACTTGTCAAGCAGCGTGATGTTGTTAAAATCCGCGCTCGTTTTGCAATGCAAAACACTGACAATCAATTGTTTCGCTCCGACATCCCAGGCCCACATAAAAGCTTTGTAGCCCGAAAGCCGCGCACTAAGGAGCGGGGTTATCCATCGAATCATTGAGGGAAAATCTCATGGCTTGGACTGTGGCTGATAGCCGGAGCCTGTACGGCATCCGGCATTGGGGGGCGGGTTATTTTGACGTGGGCGACAATGGCTGCATTCAGGTGCAACCCAATGTGCGCCACGACACGCGTATCGATTTGCACGAATTGAGCCGCCAGCTGGGCGCCAAGGGACTGGACCTGCCGCTGCTGGTGCGTTTTCCCGACATCCTGCAGGACCGCGTGACACGCCTGTGCCGCGCTTTCGACAGCGCGATTGCCACGCAGAATTACGGCAACCGCTACACGGCCATCTATCCGATCAAGGTCAACCAGCAAGAAGCGGTGGTGAAAAGCATCATCGCCACCCGCGACGTGTCCATCGGCCTGGAAGCCGGCTCCAAGCCGGAACTGATGGCGGTGCTGGCGCTGGCCCCCAAGGGCGGCACCATCATCTGCAATGGCTACAAGGACCGCGAATTCGTGCGCCTGGCGCTGATTGGCCAGAAGCTGGGCCATCAGGTATTCATCGTCATCGAAAAAGAATCCGAGGTCGACCTGGCCATCGAAGAAAGCCAGAAGCTGGGCGTGCGCCCGATGCTGGGCATGCGCGTGCGTCTGTCCTCGCTGGCCAGCAGCAAATGGGCAGATACCGGCGGTGACAAGGGCAAGTTCGGCCTGTCCGCAGCCCAGCTGATTTCCGCTGCCGACAAGCTGGCCGCTGCCGGCATGTCCGACTGCGTGCGCCTGATGCACTTCCACATGGGTTCGCAGATTGCCAATATCGGTGACTACCGCTCCGGCTTCCGCGAAGCCGTGCGCTATTTTGCCGAACTGCGTGCGCTGGGCCTGCCCATCGACCACGTCGACGTGGGCGGTGGCCTGGGCGTGGATTACGACGGCACCCATTCGCGCAATGCCAGCTCCATCAACTATGACATGGACGAATACGCCCAGGTCATCGTATCCATGCTGGCCGAGTTCTGCGACGAAAACGGCATTCCGCATCCGCGCATCCTGTCCGAATCCGGCCGCGCCATGACCGCCCACCACGCGGTGCTGATCATGAACGTGACCGACGTGGAGCGCTTGCCGGAAAGCGTGCCGGAAGTGGCCGACCTGTCGGTACTGGCCAAGCCGGTGCGCAAGCTGTTCGAGCTGATGGAGCTGACCGACGAGGAAATGGTGACGGAGATCTATTACCGTGCCAGCCATTACGCCTCTGATGTGTCCGACCTCTATTCCGCCGGTCGCATTTCGCTGAAGGAAAAGGCCATGGCCGAAGACGTGCACGCCACCCTGTGCCGTCGCCTGCACCGCCAGCTGCAAGCCAGCCAGCGTTCGCAGCGCCAGGTGTATGACGAGCTGACCGACAAGCTGGCCGACAAGTATTTCTGCAACTTCTCGGTGTTCCAGAGCCTGCCGGATACCTGGGCCATCGACCAGATCCTGCCCATCATGCCGGTACACCGGCTGGATGAGCAGCCCACCCGCCGCGCCGTGCTGCAGGATTTGACCTGCGATTCGGACGGCAAGGTAAAGCAGTATGTCGACCAGCAAAGCATCGAATCCAGCATGTCGGTGCATGATGTCGAACCGGGCAAGGAATACCTGATCGCCGTGTTCATGGTGGGTGCTTACCAGGAAATCCTGGGTGACATGCACAATCTGTTCGGCGATACCGACTCGGTCAACGTCTATGTGCGCGACAACGGCCAGCTGGAATTTGCCGGTGTCGAGGAGCATGACACCATCGAAGACATGCTGCGCTATGTGCACCTGTCGCCGGAGGAAATCCTCAACCGCTACGAAGAGAAGGCCCGTGCGGCCGACCTGTCCAGCGATGAGCGCAATGTGTTCTTTGCCGAATTCTGCCGCGGTCTGAAACAGTCGTCCTATCTGTCGGTGTAAGCCGCGCAGGTCTGATGCCAAAGAAAAAGCCCTGAGTGATCAGGGCTTTTTTACGTCTGGAAGGGCTGGAATCAGCCTTCGGCTTCAACAAAGTCCAGTTCCGGCGGCTCACGGCGGAAGAAACCGGTGAGCTTGGCCAGGTAGGCAATGCCCAGTGCCAGCCAGATCAGCCCCAGCATGATGGCGCGGCTATCCAGGCTGACCAGCAGCCACAGGTCGGCCAGCATGCCGATCAGTGGAAACAGCAGGAACAGGAAGAAGTCACGCAGCGCACGACGACGCTGACGCACGTAGTAGTGGGCAATCACCGACAAGTTAACGAAGCTGAAGGCCAGGAAGGCACCAAAGTTGATAAAGGAGGTGGAGGTGGTGACATCCAGCTTCAGTGCCAGCAGCGCTACCACGCCGCAGATCAGCAGATTGTTGACCGGAGTGCGAAAGCGCGCATGCAGCTTGCCGAAGATGGACGGCGGCAGCACCGCGTCGCGGCCCATGGCATACAGCAGGCGCGAGGCGCTGGCCTGCGCCGACAGGCCGGAGGCAAACTGGCCGATGATCAGGCCGATCAGGAAGATGCTGGCAAACAGGTCGCCACCGATATTCTTGGCAATCTCGAACGCCGCATCATCCACGCTCTTGAACTGGCTGGACGGATGGGCCAGCTGCACAAAGTAGGATGCCACCACGAAAATCAGCCCGCCGATGATGGTAATCCACATGATGGCGCGCGGAATGGTGCGGCGTGCATCACGGGTTTCTTCTGTCAGCGTGCTGACCGCGTCAAAACCCAGAAAGGAATAACAGGCCACGGCAGCACCGGCCATGATCATTGGCAGCTTCATGTCGCCACGGAAAAAGGGCGCCAGATTCCACAAGGGCTTGCTGGCATCGCCCGCCACATAGTGGATGCATAGCGCCACAAAGGCCAGCAGCACCAGGAATTGCAGCAGCATCATCAGGTAGTTGACGGTATTGGCCATCTTCAGCCCGACAATGTTGATCAGCGTGGTCAGCACGATGAAGGCAATCACCCATACTGCCATCGGGATGCCGGGAAAGGCCGCCGCCAGATAGGCCGCGCCGATCAGCCAGATGGCCATCGGTAAAAACAGATAGTCCAGCAGCACCGCCCAGCCCACCAGAAAGCCCAGCTTGGCGTGGATGGATTTGCGGGTGTAGGTATAGGCCGAACCGGCCACCGGAAAGGCCGCCGCCATGCGGCCATAGCTGTAAGCGGTAAACAGCATGGCTACCAGTGCCAGCAGATAGGAGGCTGGCACCATGCCATCGGTCATTTGCGCCAGGATGCCGAAGGTCCCCAGTACGATGATGGGCGTCATGTAGGCCAGCCCGAACAGCACCACGGAACCCAGCGTCAGCGAGCGCTCCAGTTGTTTCGTTTCCATTGTTTCTCCTTTGTGGCTCATGTTTGTGTTTGTTGTCATGAGCCTGTCTCTTTTGTTTTGACTGCTGGTGATTGCTAGCGCGTGGCTAGTGGCGGATGCGGAAGCTGCGCTGGCCGTTTGCGCCGCAGCTCACTTCACCGCTCAGCGCAATGCGCCGGTCGTCCAGATAGCGGTAATCGCGGCGGCTGGCTGCCAGTTGGCCCAGGTCCAGTGCCACGCGCAGTTGTTGCGGGTCGCGGCCACAGCTGGCTACCACTTGGCCGAAGGGGTTGATCACCGCGCTTTCACCGGCAAATTGCAGGCCATCGCCACTGCCGCAGCGGTTGGTCATTACTGCGAACAGCTGGTTTTCCATGGCACGCGCGGTAATGGCGGTACGGTGCACCGGGCCGTAAGGGTCCATATTGCCGTTGGTGACGATCAGCAGGTCCACCTCTTGCTGCGCCAGGGCGCGGGCGGTTTCCGGAAACTCGATGTCGTAACAGATGAGGATGCCCACGCGCAGACCATCCCATTCGCAGCTGACCAAGGCATCGCCAGGGGTGAAGATGCCGTGGTCGGAAGCCCACAAATGGGTTTTGCGGTAGGCCAGTGCCACGCCGTGCGGGGTGAGCAGGGCGGTAGTGTTGTAAAAGCGGCCCTCATGCGCCTCGGCAAAACCGATGGCGATGCTGATGTTCTTGTCGCGGGCGGCCTGCTGGATGGTGCGGATGGCCGGGCCGGCTATGGGCTGGGCCAGGCTGGCGATATTGTCCGCCGTGGGAAAGCCGCTGAGATAGGTTTCCGGGAATACCAGCAGGCGGGTATCCGGCCCGCAACGGGCGATGGCGTCCAGGGCGCTGGCGGTGTTGGCCGGGATGTCGCCATCGACACCGGGCAGCTGGGCCAGTTCTACAATCATGCTGTCTCCTTGGTTGACTGTTGTCAGACTACATCGCCAGCGCCTGCCAGTGACGGGCAACAGGCTGTCGATAAGTCGGTAAGCGTGCTAGCGTGAGGGCTGTCAGCACAGGGCCCAGTATCGGTTGCTGTCCTGCGTATGAAAATTACATCAAGTGGGTAACCAGATTGGGGTAGTCGTGGCTTTGGAAATGCAGGATATCGCCTGGCATCGCACGGTGGGGCGTTTGATCGATCAGCTGGACAAGCCGGTGTTCTGGCCAGCCTTGCTGGGCGTGCTGGCCGACTACGTGGCCTTTGACAGCTGGGTGGTGCTGCTGTTTTACCCGGATCGCCCGCCCACGGTGCTGGCCGAGCAGGCCATGGCCGATGGCGGGGTGGATACGCTGTTTCAGGATTATCTGCAGGGCCTGTACCGGCTGGACCCGTTTTATGTCGCCAGCCTGGAGTACCGCCATGCCGGGCTGTTGCGGCTGGACGAGGTGGCACCGGACCGCTTTCCGTTTACCGATTACTACCAGCGCTATTTCCGCCTGAACATTGTCGAGGATGAGGTGCAGTTCAACCTGCCTGGCGAGGATGGCAGCACCTTGTGTCTGTCACTGGGGGCCGGACAGCGCTTTAGTCCGGAGCAAATGGCAATCTTGAGCCTGTTGCAGCCCTGGGTACTGGCCCTGATGCGCCAGCGCCTGCATTTCGAGCAATTGGCGGCCAGCAAGCCTGCTGTAGCCGCCCCGCAGGCAGCCCCGGTCGGGCTGGAGGGGCAGGGCCTGACCCTGCGCGAGAATGAGGTGGCGCAACTGATGCTGGGCGGCCATTCCAGCAAGGCGATTGCCCAGCGCTTGCAGATATCGGTGGAGACCGTGCGCGTACACAAGAAACACCTGTACAGCAAGCTGGGCATCAATTCGCAATCCGAGCTGTTCTCGGTATTCCTGCGCGCCAGCCGGGCGTGAAAAAGCCTGCGCGTGGCAGGCTTGGTGTGATGCCGGGCTTGCTTACTGGATGATGCCGCCACCCAGACAGATGTCGTATTGGCTTATCCAGACCTAGTCTTGATCATTTTGCCGGTATCGATTGCTGCTTCCATTCCCTGACATAGTCGGCAAATTTCAAAGGGAGCCCACCGCTATCACCTGTGCCTTCGGCAAATTCCCTGAGTAAGGAACGGGTACAGAAATAGTCATCCTTGAAATGGTAATTTTGTGGAAAATGAATCGGTGCGATTTGTTGGCTTGCTGCATATTTGAAAGCGGCAATGGCCTGTTCTGTTTGTTCCGCACCAACTTCAAGGAGCAGATTTTTGCGGATGATCTGCTGCAATTCCTGTTGATATACACCGTGTTTTGCTTGCCATTGTGCATACGCGGCTTGCAAGGGGGCTACGCTGGCCGGGGCAATGTCTGAGCAGGATTGCAGCGTATTCGGGAATAAACCCTGTACATCCAGAAAGGCAGTCGCGAAGATTTGCATCTTGCCAGCGTTGCCTGCGAAAACAGAGCTGGTTAGGCCAGCAAGCAACGCCACGAGTATTCTGAGCATATCGCCTCCATTGTGATGATTGGACCGCCACCATGAGTGGTGGTGGCCAATTGAATCAGTGATTCTCAACAATGATTGAAGCGATGCGCAATGACACAAATAGCCATTGCGTATTTTGGCAATGGCTTTTAGCTGGTGGTGCCGGGCTTGCTTACTGGATGATGCCGCCGCCCAGACAAATGTCCCCGTCGTACAGCACGGCAGACTGGCCCGGCGTCACCGCCCACTGTTTTTCGCGGAAGGTGAGGGTGGCCTGGCCATCCACCACCGGCGACAGCGAACAGGCGGCATCGGCCATGCGGTAGCGGTTTTTGGCGGCGTATTCGCCGGCAGCCGGCGCGCCATTCAGCGTCCACGACAGATCGCTCATCGCCAGCGTGGGCTTGAGCAGCAGCGGGTGGTCGTGCCCCTGCACCACAATCAGCTTGTTGCCTGGAATATCCTTGCCGGCGACAAACCACGGCTCGCCACTGCCATCCTTGCTGCCGCCTATGGTCAGGCCCTTGCGCTGGCCCAGCGTGTAATACATCAGGCCCATGTGCTCGCCCACCACCTTGCCATCCGGCAAGATCATCTGGCCGGGCTGGGTGGGCAGATAGCGTTGCAGGAACTCACGGAAGGGGCGTTCGCCGATAAAGCAGATGCCGGTGGAGTCCTTCTTGGCGGCGGTAGGCAGCCCGGCTTCCTCGGCCAGCTTGCGTACTTCGGTCTTGCGGATGTCGCCCAGCGGGAACATGGCTTTGGCCAGCTGGTGTTGCTGCAGGCGGTACAGGAAGTAGCTCTGGTCCTTGGTGTGGTCCACCGCCTTCATCAGGTAGTGCAGGCCGTCCTTTTCCATCTTGCGGGCGTAATGACCGGTGGCGATGCAGTCGGCACCCAGTTCCAGCGCATAGTCCAGAAAAGCCTTGAACTTGATTTCGGCATTGCACAGCACGTCCGGATTGGGCGTGCGGCCGGCCGAGTATTCCTTGAGGAAGTAGGAGAACACCCGGTCCTTGTATTCCTTGGCGAAATTGACGATTTCCATGTCGATGCCGACGATGTCGGCCACGCTCATGGCATCCAGTGCATCCTGCTTGATGGAGCAGTATTCGTCGTCGTTGTCGTCTTCCCAGTTCTGCATGAACACGCCGATGACTTCATGGCCCTGTTGCTTGAGCAGCCAGGCGGTTACCGACGAATCCACACCGCCGGACATGCCGACGACAATACGTTTCTTACCCGTCACGGGGAAAATCCTTCTTTCCAGAGAGCCAGGGGCACCACCACGGGCGGTTCCCCGAATGAATTGAACCAGCTGTCCACCACCCATTCCTGGCCGGTGTCCTGCTCGGTGATATGGCTGGCAAAATGTTGTGCCACCAGATAGCGGGTGCGGCGCACGATGTCGTCGACCCGGTGATAATGCAGCCAGCCCTGTGCCGCCAGATAGTGCAGAAAGGCCGAGTCGTTATGGCTGTGGTCGATGCAGTCCATGCGGCCATCGGCATCGTTGTCGAAGCGGTCGCCCCCCTTGTCGTGCCATAGCGGGCTGTCCTGGGCGGCCAGCAGATACAGGGCCTGCACTGCGTGCTGGATCTGGCTGCGTTCGATGGTGGCGTCATGCAGGTCGTCAAACAGTCCGGCCAGCCAGTCGCGGGCCTCGCCGGAAATTTCCATTTCCAGCTGTTTGGCGCAGCCGTAATCATAACAGAGCTGCAAGGGCTCCGCATGTAGCGTCCCGGTCGCCAGCAGCATGGCCAGCCACAGGCAGTGGCGCAGTAACAGGCAAAGTCGAGGCAAGGTTTCCTCTCTTGCCGCCCGTTTCAGGGTTGATGGTGGATCAGATCCAGATCGAAACGTTTACCGAGCCGGTAGTCATCCAGACAGTGCATGACCACCGGGCTGCGGTGTTGCAATGCGCAGGCGGCGATCTCATCGTAGGTAAGCCAATGCGCGCTGACAATGCCTGTGTCGAGTTTTTCCGCCGGATGATGGCGAATGGCGCGGGCGGCAAAGGCAAAGCGCAACCAGGTGATGTCACTGTCCGGCTTGTCCACCATGTAAATGCCGACCAGGTGTTGCAATTCCACCTCCCAGCCGGTTTCTTCGCGGGTTTCGCGGATGGCTGCGGCAAACAGGCTTTCGCCATGTTCCAGATGGCCGGCCGGCTGGTTGAAGCGCAGGCCGTATTCGGTTTCTTCTTCCACCAGCAGATAACGACCATCCTGTTCCACGATGGTGGCCACTGTGGTATTTGGCTTCCATTGCATGTGCCTGCTCCTAATGTAATTGACAATCGTTATTATTTGAAAATACCATACAGAGAATTATTCTCATTAAGGGTTTGAGCCATGTATGTCTGCTTGTGCAATGCGGTAACCGACAGCCAGATCCGTCAGGCAGTAGAAGACGGTGCCACGCGCATGTGCGACCTGCGGGCAGAGCTGGGCGTGGCTGCCGAATGTGGCAAGTGTGCCTGCTGCGCCAATCAGCTGCGCAAGGAAACCCTGCAGCAGCTGGCTGCCAGCCATCCGGCGCGGGCGGCCGCCTGATTCGGCCTGTCGTGGCAGGCGCCTCCGCGGCGCGGTCTGCTCAGCAATGAAAAAAGGGGGCAGCAGCCCCCTTTGTCACGTCTGCCATCCGCCTATTTGGCGGCGCTGGCGGCCTTGGCTGCAGGGGCCGAGGCAGTCGGTGCCGGGTCTTCCTGCTCTTCCCACGGCAGGCCCACTTTCTTGTTGTTGATGGACAGGTTGCCACCCTTGTAGTTGAGCTGGGTGGAAATCTGCCCCTTGTCCTCGTTGATGAACTTTTCGTCCTTCCACTGCGTCAGCTGGCTGTCCAGCAGGCTGCGCGCCAGGTCTTCCACTTCGCTCATGTTCGGCTGCACTTCGGCGCTCTGGTCCACCATGAACAGGGTGCGCGCCTGGGCCACCACCAGGTTTTCCAGCGTCTTGCGCGGCAGGCTGAGCTTGGCTTCCACTTCAAAGCGCTTGAGGAAGGCGGTGGAGTTGTTGAGGTCGGCTTCCTGCAGGCCATTCAGTCCCAGGCTGCCTTGCAGCGTGGTTTCACCACTGGGCATCTTCAGATAGAAGTCGTTGATCACCAGTTTCGGATTGTTGGTGAGCAGCGGAATGCCGGTGTGCTTGATGGTGTCGATGTACTGCTTGCGCAATACCGCCGGGTCCACGCCCTCGAACGGAATCTGGCTGATGGCCTGATCCAGCTTGAGCAGGGTGGGGCCGTGCAGGTGATTGGCCGACACATCCAGCCGCAGCGGGCCGTAATGCTGGTCGTTGTAGTTGAATTCGGCAAAATCCAGCTTGCCGCGGGTATTGATGAATTCATCCTGTTCGCTGCTGACGATCTGGTAGCGGAAATTCTTCAGCGATACCGCCGACGGCTTGAATTCGCCGGACGGATTGATGAATTCGCCCACGCGCATGCGCGTCATCAGGTAAACCAGTTCGTTCAGCTTGATGCTGTAAGGAACGCTGTCCTTCCAGTTGAGCTGCACATTGCCCACGGTCAGTTCGCTGGTGCCCAGCTTGATGCCGGTGGCACCAGGGCGGATGTCGGAGACATAGCGCACACCATCAAACGCCACGCTGCCCTTGCTGGAGGCTTCTAGCAGGAAGCCCGGCGAATTGGCTTCGGTCTTGTATTCCTTGTAGCCGGAGGCGTAGTCCAGCTTCAGGTCAAAGCCTTTCCATTTCATCTTGACGCCGGACAGCGCCTCTTCGTAATCGAAGGACGGAACGTCGACATGCAGCTCGCCGCCACCGCCAAAGCCCAGCCGGTTGGTAACGGTAATCGGGTCCTTGTCGCCAAAAAAGGTCTTGAGCGTCTTGCGAGTGGCATCGCTCATGGCAAATTCCGTGGTGACCAGCGCACGCGCAGGACGGAAGTCCAGGCTGGACAGGCCGGGGAAGGGGCCATGCTTGATGTGGTTGGTGAACTTGATGGTGGAGTTCAGCAGCGGCTTGAAGTTGTCCGGCAGCATGTTTTCATACGGCCCGGACAGGCGGCGGTTGAACTCCAGCTCGGTGGTTTCGGTGGAGGAGAACCAGCCACGGTCATAGCTGTGCGACTTCACCTTGAACAGCGGCAGGCTGGCCAGCATCTTGTGCTGTTCCTCCAGCGTGTCCTCGGCTTTCATGCCAGCCCAGAAGGCGGCGGCCCCATTGAACACCAACAGGCCACCCAGGGTGGCTCCCGCAATAATCAGACGTCGTTTTGGCAACACAAGCGTTTTTCTGAAGGGTGTGTGGAATAAGGCCCTATGGTACACCAAGCGCGCCACAAGTCGAACCGTAGAAAACAGTCTGACACTGCCGGATCAATTGGTTAAAATGGAGGATTGTCCAAATTACAAGGTTGCCGGCCCTCATGCATTGGCTTAACGGTTTGCTTGATCTCCCGTGGTGGGGTTATATCGTTGCTGCACTGATCCTCACTCATATCACCATCGTGTCGGTCACCATCTTCCTGCATCGCCATCAGGCGCACCGCGCGCTGGACCTGCATCCGCTTGCCAGCCACTTTTTCCGCTTCTGGCTGTGGCTGACCACCGGCATGGTCACCAAACAGTGGGCGGCCATCCACCGCAAGCATCACGCCAAGTGTGAAACCGCAGAAGACCCGCACAGCCCGCAGATCCTCGGTATCAAGAAAGTGCTGTGGGAGGGGGTGGAGCTGTACCGTGCCGCCTGCAAGGATCAGTCCATCATGGACAAGTTTGGCCATGGCACGCCGGACGACTGGCTGGAGCGCAAGCTGTATGCACCGCATTTTGGCAAGGGCATCTTCCTGATGCTGGGCATCGACCTGTTGCTGTTCGGCCCGGCTGGTCTGTCGATCTGGGCGGTGCAGATGCTGTGGATTCCCTTCTGGGCCGCCGGCGTCATCAATGGCCTGGGGCACTGGTGGGGCTATCGCAACTTCGAAAACGAAGATGCCTCTACCAACCTGATTCCCTGGGGCATCATCGTGGGTGGTGAAGAGCTGCACAATAATCACCACACCTTCGGCACCTCGGCCAAGCTGTCTTACAAGTGGTACGAGTTTGACATCGGCTGGATGTATATCCGCATGCTGGAAATCTGCCATCTGGCCAAGGTGCGCCGCGTGGCACCGCGCCTGGTGCAGGATGCCAGCCGGACGCAGCTGGATCTGGAACATCTGCAGGCCATCATCGCCAACCGCTATGCCATTGCCTCGCGCTATGCCCGCGAGCTGAAAGAGGTGTATCGCAGCGAGCTGGAAAAGATCAGCCTGCCGGACATGGATGACATGACGCGCAAGATGAAGGTATGGCTGAAGCAGGATGCCAAGGACACGCCGTCTGGCGACAAGGCACAGCTGGCAGCGGTGCTGCAGCACAGCGAAACCTTGCATACCGTCTACACCATGCGCCAGGAGCTGTGCCGCTTGTGGGAGCGATCCTCGCTTAGTCGCGAGCAATTGCTGCATGAGCTGCAGGACTGGTGTGTGCGCGCCGAACAGTCCGGCATTGCCGCGCTGGAGCGGTTTGCCCAGAGTCTGCGCATGACGGCCGTGGCCTGAGAAATACCCCTGCACCACACAGATAATCCCGCCGCAGGCGGGATTTTTCATGGGCAGGACCGTATTACTCGGTAATGCTCTGGTTCCAGTAAGCCTGCTTGATATAGGGCTTGGCCGCCAGCTGGCTGGCAATCCGCTCCAGCACGGCCGAATCGGCCGATGTCGACAACAGGGTGGCGGTGATTTCCACATCATCATCCCCAAACGGCTCGACATTCATGTCGCCCAGCGGGTACTGCGCCTGCTCCAGCAACTGGTCGATCAGGGTGAAGGCCAGTTTCTGCTGTTCGTCCTCGCTGATCACGCATAGCTGGTAGGTGACTTCGCTGTGCTCATCGTCCAGTGGGGTGCGGTTGATCGAGTTGACCACCGGCCGCAGCAGGGTGTTGGCGGCCAGTACGAACACGGCGTCCAGCAGTGCCGCATCCAGCAGGCCGGCTCCGGCGCAGGCACCGGCCGCCGCCGAGCCCCACAAGGTGGCGGCGGTATTCAGGCCGCGTACATTCAGCCCTTCCTTCATGATGGTGCCGGCGCCGAGAAAACCCACGCCGGACACCACATAGGCCACCACATGGGTGGCACCGTCATTACCACCCAGCCGCACGGCCAGATCAACAAAAGCGGCAGCGCCCACGGCAACCAGCGCATTGGTGCGCAGGCCGGCGGTACGCTGGCGCACCTGGCGCTCGTAGCCGATGGCCGAGCCGAGCAGGAAAGCCGTCACCAGGGCGATGAAGGAGTGGGTAAAAACAGCAAAATCGAAGTGCATGCAGCCCTCCTGTTGTGATGGTCTGGTGCAGGTGTATGTGTAACAGCTGGCGATTGCAATCTGACGAAACCACCAGCTGTCATGCGGGATGGCAGGACCCTGGCGTCCTGCCCGGTCGTTACAGCATGGAGGCGACGACCTTGTAGATCACCATGCCCATGGCCGCCAGCAGATAGCCGCGCAGTACGGCCATCCACAGCTTGTTGCGCTGTGACAGCACCAGCGGGGGCAGCTGGTCCAGTGCCGGCATGCGCCAGGTATGCAGGTGATGCAGATCGACTTTGCGCGCCTTGTGCTGCGGAACCTCGCCCTTTTCCATTTCTTCGCGGGCATGCAGCACGTTCACCACGATGGCAATGATCATGCCGATCACGCTGCCGCCAATCAGGATATTGCTGATGGTTTCGCCTGACATGTCGGGGAAGACCACCGCCGCAGTCAGGATGATGGACAGCAGCACCAGTACCGCCACGATGATGGCCGACAGCACATTGAAGAAGCGGCCGTTCACCCACGGGCCCAGTACATCCTTGTCATTGCACAGCAATAGCAGGAAGACGGTGGCGCTGGGCAACAGCACCCCAGCCAGGGTTTGCACGGCATTGGTCAGCAGGCCCAGCGGCACGCCCGGAATCAGCACCAGTGCCGCCGCCAGCACGATCAGCCCGCAATACATGGCATAGAAGCCCTTGGCGTCACCCGGCTTGCGGTGCAGCGAGTGTTTCAGGCTCAGTACATCGCCCAGCGCATAAGCGGTGGACAGCGATACCGCCATGGCACCGATGATGCTGGCGTCAATCAGGGCGACGGCGAACAGCGTGCCGGGCAGGCGACCGTAGTATTTGGCCAGACCGCTGGCCACCGCACCGGCATCCTGGAAGTTGCCGAACTCCGGATGACCCATGAACACCATGGCGGTGAAGGCAATCATCGCCACGGCGCCAATCACCACCAGTGCAATGCCCAGCCACAGGTCGGCACGCTCATAGGAGATGAAGCGCGGGGTGATGCGCTTGTCGATCAGATAGCTTTGCTGGAAGAACAGCTGCCACGGTGCCACGGTGGTACCGACAATGGCAATAATCAGTAGCATCACGTCGGCCAGCTTGCCGCCTGCAGGCATTTGCGGTACCAGGAAATCATGCGCCACCTGGGTCATCGGCGGGTGCACCATCACCAGGATGGGTACCAGCAGCAGGCTGCCGGCCACCAGAATCAGCGAAAAGCGCTCGAAGCGGCGGAAGTCGCCGGTACTGGCCGACAGCATGATGAATACCGCAGCCAGGCCCACGCCGACGATTTTGGGTACGCCCAGAAAATCCATGCCCAGGCTGATGCCGATGAATTCGGTGACGATGGTCAGCGCATTGAGCAGGAACAGGTCGATGGCGCTGAAAGCACCCCAGAACCTGCCAAAGCGTTCGAGGATCAGCCGGGCATGGCCCACGCCGGTGACGGCACCCAGGCGCAGCACCATTTCCTGATTCACGTACAGCACCGGGATCAGCAGCGCCAGCGTCCACAGCAAGCTGGTACCGTAGTTCTGGCCGGCCTGGGCATAGGTGCTGAAGGCACCGGCATCGTTGTCCCCCACCATCACGATGAGGCCGGGGCCGAGAATGGCCAGCAGGGTCTTGAATTTGGCCATCCAGCCATGGCGGGCCTCGGTGTCATTGTGACGGATGGTGCCCAGTGCGCCGCGGATGTCACCGATGTGGGCGCTATCCAGTACGGCGGTGCGGTTATCCTGTTTGGACATGCAATACTCCCTGACTATGCTTTTTGCAAGCATTTGGCAGCAGAAGCCGGCAGTTCTGGGTGCATGGATGTGTTTTCTTGTGCGCGGACAAGAGAAGATATCTAGGCATCCTGAAACAGGTCAGTCGCTGCAAGATCAATGAATGTGGCCGGGAAGGCCGGCGTGCGGGGAGGTCGCACTGAAGGAAGGGAGGCGGACAGGAGGAAGAGGAGCGCTGTCTAGTGAGTCCTCATCCGGCCTGGCGGCGCCTTGCCGCTCAGTACGACCGCGCTACTGGGGTAGGGGTCCATATTTATCCTTTCTGTGCCGCAAACAGGGCAGTTTCAGTGAAAAAACTTCAGTTTCAGTGCCTGCAGCTTGCCGGCGAGGCAGGCCCACAGGCTTTCGTCTTCCTGGTACAACTTGAAGTTGTCCGGCAGGGTGATTTCGCGCTTCTGGCTGGAGGAAAGCAGCATGGCGTAATGCATGATCAGACTCCTGGAATGTTCCGGGTCCTGCCTGATCGCGCTCGTCTCAGGCTATGGCGGCATTTCCCGGGGAGAAAAATGGCGTAAGGGTAGGGCAATCACATCGACAACTGTCTGATGGCATGGCGGCTCCTTTCTGTCGCGTGGACATCGCGGTGCAGGTTTTGCTGTCTGGGTTGCGGCCAGTCAGCGCGGCGGCCTGTCCTGGCTGCTGGAGGCGTCGACAGCCATGGCTGCGCGATGGCAGGGCTAGCCGAATCACCCGGTGCAGCGGCAAGGAGCCGCGCAACACCGCAATGAGGGCTGGGCCATGACCATTGACCTGCTTGTCGGGCAAACAGGGCAGGGCACAACACGGGCTGCTGGTTTTTTAGGGGGTGTGCTGCAAGAAATCTGGAAGCGCACCGGCCTGCTTATTCGGCAGGACGGCGGCGAAGGAATACGACGCGTGTCTTACCGAGTAAACTGAAAACGTTGTTGACGACTCTGGCAGTCCAAGGCAGTAAACCTGAAAAATAAGATAGGGCGGATTCTATTCCCATGCTTTTTGCCATGTCAACGCTGCTTTTATGTTTTTTTGCGCTTTTGACAAAATGGCGCCGCGCAGGTCGGACGGAAGCGCGCCTGATGCCCCTGTGCTATTGAAAACGGGCTTTCAGCGCGCGCCATTATCGGTAAAATCGCGCTTTTACCCACCACCCGTAGCAAGAGGGAAGCAGCATGAGCATCTATCGTCACAAGCAGGGCGCACGTCTGGCCGAGGCGGCCGTTTGCAATGGCATGATTTTCCTGGCTGGCCAGGTGCCGGAAAACACCGAGGCCGATGCCCAGGCGCAGACCGCCAATGTGCTTGCCCAGATCGACACCCTGCTGGCCGAGCTGGGTTCGGACAAGAGCAAGATTCTGGATGTGACCATTTTCCTGGCCAGCCTGGCCGATTACGACGCGATGAACGCCGCCTGGGATGCCTGGGTGCCGGCGGGCAATGTGCCGGCGCGTGCCACGGTGGAAGCCAAGCTGGCCAACCCGGCCTGGAAAGTGGAAATCAAGCTGGTGGCTGCCAGCTGATTTGCGAAACCATGGCCAAACAAAACCCGCTACGGCGGGTTTTTTCTTGTGGGCAGGTGCTTGCTCAAAAGCTGCCCTGATAAGCCAGGCTGTCTGCCGGCGGCTGACCGGCCATGAAGTCGCTGCAGGCCTGCAGCACGCAGTCGGTCAGGTCGGGGCGCTGGGCGCTGACCGGAATCACCGGCAGGCTGCGCATCCAGGTCAGCTGGCGCTTGCACAGCTGGCGGGTGGCGGCCACGCCGCGTTCGATGAATTCGGCCTCGCTGCATAGCCCGTCCAGATAGTCCCAGGCCTGGCGGTAGCCGACGCAGCGCATCGAGGGCAGGTCGGGCGTGAGTGTCGGGTAGTCCTGGCGCAGGCGGCGTACTTCGCCGAGAAAATCCTGCTGCAGCATCAGGTCGAAGCGCTGGGCAATGCGCTGGTGCAGCCAGCTGCGCTCTTCCGGCACCAGGGCCAGCGGCAGGCAGTGAAAGTCAGCCGCGGCTTCCTTGCCACGGGCAATCAGGCTGGACATGGTCTGGCCGCTGACGAGGCAGATTTCCAGTGCGCGGTGAATGCGCTGCGCGTCGTTGGGATTGAGGCGGGCGGCGGTGTCCGGGTCCAGCACGGCCAGCCGCGCGTGCATGGCGGGCCAGCCGATGGCGCTGGCTTCGGCATCCAGTTCGGCGCGCAGGGCCGGGTTTGCCTGCGGCAGCTCGGACAGGCCTTCCAGCAGCGCCTTGTAATACAGCATGGTGCCGCCCACCAGCAGCGGCATATTGCCGCGCGCGCGGATTTCCATGATCAAGCGGTTGGCATCGGCATGAAACTGGGCGGCGGAATACGTCTCCAGCGGGCTGATGATGTCGATCAGGTGGTGCGGGCAGGCGGCCATTTCCTCAGGTGTGGGTTTGGCGCTGCCGATATCCATGCCGCGATACACCAGGGCCGAATCCACGCTGATGATTTCCACCGGGAAATGGCGGGCCAGCGCCAGCGCGAGGCCGGTCTTGCCGGAAGCGGTGGGGCCCATCAACAGAATGGCGTCGGGTGTGTGTGACATGGTGTGGTCTTTGCACTGGCTGGGTCTGGGGCGGGATTGTCGCACAGCTGCATCCGCCCCGGAACCGCTTTTACGGCTGTGGCGCCAGCAGGCTGGTGGCATAGCGGTCCAGCTGTTGCAGGATGTCCTGCTGGGCCGGTGTCAGCTCGCGTGCCCGCACCGCAGCCATTTCCTGCTGGAACTGCGCCAGGCTGCGTCCACCCACGCCGTCCTGCAGCTTGTGCCGGCACCAGGCTTGCCAGCGTTGGCTTTCTTCGCCGGACAGGCTGTCAGGGAAGTTTCGTGCGCGGTAGCGTAACAGCAGCTCACCCAGCTGGGCATCTTCAAAAAAGGCCATCTCACCAGTCAGCTGCGCGGCGGATTTCAAGCGTAGCTTGTTCAACACCTTGCGGTCGTTATTGCTGACAAAGCCGCCATACAGGTTTTCGTCCACATCACGCGGCTCGCCGGCTTCGCGGCGGTAGACCTGGCGCCAGATGGGCGTGAGGTCGGGCAGGGCGGCGGCGCTGGCGGCATGCTGTTGTATCTGCACCATGTCCACGCCCCAGTGCGCTGCCCGATCTGCGCCCAGAACCTTGAGATTGGCTACCACAAAAGGCGATTTGTTGATGTGGATGGTTTTGAGCGGCAGCCGCGTGACGCCTTCCGGTAGCTCTTCCGTGCGGGTGTAGATGCGCTGGCGGATGGTGTCGGCGCTCAGGCCGCGCAGCATGGCCGGGTCGAAGGCCAGGTCCCACACGATGACTTCATTGCCATTGGTCGGGTGCTGGGCCAGCGGCCAGACGATGGCCATATTGCCGCGTTCCACACCATACATGCCGGACACATGCAGCAGCGGTTGCGGGCGATGCAGGTTCAGCTGGGCCTTGACCGCGTCTTTCTTGTGCAGGCTGAGGTAAAAATCGAAGAGCTTGGGCTGCTTTTGCTTGATCAGCCGCGCCAGCGCAATGGTGGCGCGCACATCGGACAGTGCATCGTGGGCGGCTTCGTGCAGCAGGCCGTTGGCAGCGGACAGGTGTTCCAGCTTGAAACTGGGGCGGCCGTCCTCGTGCTGTGGCCATTCGATGCCCTCCGGGCGCAGCACGTAGGTGGCGCGTACCAGGTCCAGCATGTCCCAGCGGCCGCACTGGTTCTGCCATTCGCGCGCATAGGGGTCGATCAGGTTGCGCCAGAACAGAAAGCGGCTGACCTCATCGTCAAAGCGCAGCGAGTTGTAACCCACGCCGATGGTGCCGGGCGCGGCCAGTTCGCGTTCGATCACGCCGGCGAACTCATGCTCGGCCACACCATGGGCCAGACAGTGCTGCGGGGTGATGCCGGTGAGCAGGCAGGCTTCCGGCGCCGGCAGGTAGTCGGGTGCCGGCTGGCAGTACAGCATCAGCGGTTCGCCGATTTCGTTCAGCTCGGCATCGGTGCGTATCCCGGCAAACTGCGAAGGGCGATCCTGGCGCGGCACGGCGCCAAAGGTTTCATAGTCGTGCCAGAAAAAAGTATGCATGGAGGCTGTCACTTGGTGGGTGGCCGGGCCTTGAGTGTGGCAGCGATGTGCACACGGGCCAAGGCGTGGTGGTGGGCGGCTTCAGTCGGCCTGATGAAAACAGCGGCCGCACACCGCGCGATAGCGTGCTTCGCCACCAATCTCCACTTGCGGGCCCTCGATCACCCGGCTGCCATCGGCATTGATGCGGATATGCATGGTGGCTTTCTTGCCGCAGGCGCAGATGGTCTTGATTTCTTCGATTTCCTCGGCGCGGGTCAAGAGCCAGGTGGCGCCGGGGAAGGGGTGGCCCTGGAAGTCCACGCGCAGGCCGAAGCAGATCACCGGGATATTGCGGGTGTGCGCCAGCCGGTGCAGCTGGCAGACCTGCTCCGGCGTCAGGAACTGGGCTTCATCCAGCAGGATGCAGCTGATGCCGGCCAGCTCAACAGCCAGGAAATCGGTGTCGCCGCCAAAGGTGTGCGCCTGGCGCTGGATGCCCAGCCGCGAGGAAATCATGCCCACGCCAAAGCGGTCGTCGATGGCCGCGGTATACAGCGCCACCTGCTTGCCCATGGTTTCGTAGTTATTGGCAATTTGCAGCAATTGGGTGCTCTTGCCGCTGTTCATGGCGGCGTAGCGGAAAAACAGTTTGGCCATACGTCTGTTTCGGATAAAAGAGGGTTCAGCGCCCGCGCATGAACAGATTGTCGAGGTCTTTCATGCCCAGTCGCGACCAGGTGGGGCGGCCGTGATTGCACTGGTTGGAGCGTTCGGTGTTTTCCATGTCGCGCAGCAGGGCATTCATTTCGGTCAGCGTCAGCTGGCGATTGGCGCGCACCGCACCGTGGCAGGCCATGGTGGCCAGCAGTTCGTTGCGGCGTTCGGTCAGCACCTGGCTGAGGCCGAATTCACGCACGTCTTTCAGCACGGCGCGGGCCAGCTCTACCGGATTGCCATCCTGCAGCCACACCGGAATGCCGCGCACGGCGATCTGGGTGGGGGACAGCGGGGCCAGTTCCACGCCCAGCTGTTTCAGCTGCTCGCCATGTTCGTGCACCGTGGCCACTTCCATGCGGTCGGCGGCAAAGGATACCGGCAGCAGCAAGGGCTGCATGGGAATGGTGTCGGCTTCCAGCGCGGTTTTCAGCCGTTCGTAGACAATACGCTCGTGCGCGGCATGCATGTCCACCACGATCAGCCCGTCCTCGCACTGGCTGAGGATATACACGCCGTGCAACTGGGCCAGGGCAAAGCCCAGTGGCGGAATGCCCTCGCTGGCCTGTGGCAGCGCCTGCAGCTGGGCCGGCGACAGCATGGGCGGCAGGCTGTCGAGCGCTGGCGCGCTGGCTGGCGGCGTACTGCGCTGTTCTTCTTCCCGCAGGCCGGAGAACATCTTGTCGTAGCTGCCGAGCGCCTCGCGTACCACATGCAGCGGAATGCTCTGCTGCTGATAGCTGAAGGGGCGGACCGGGGTATGGCCGCTACTGCCCGATGCGCTGCCCGGCAGGGGGGTACGCGGCGGGAATAGCGCCGCTTGTGGTTCTGCGGTATTGGCGCTGGTGTTGATGTCGCCCTGCGCCGGTACCGGGCTGCTGCTGCCGGCGGTGGTGGCGGCCAGCGCCTTGTTGATGCTGTGGAACAAAAACTGGTGGATGGCCTGGCTTTCGCGAAAGCGCACCTCGATCTTGGTCGGGTGCACATTCACATCCACCCCGGCCGGGTCCATCGACAGGAACAGCGCATACACCGGGTGGCGGTCGTGATGCAGCACATCGCGGTAAGCCTGACGCAGCGCATGCTGGGCGGTCTTGTCGCGCACGAAGCGGCCATTGACATAGAAATACTGGGCGTCGCGGCTGGCTTTGGAGTAAGTGGGCGAGCCGACAAAACCGCTCAGCGTCATGCTGCCGGCAGAGGTCTCCACCGCAATGGCTTCGCTGATGAAGTCCTTGCCCAGCAGTGCAGCCACCCGCTCGGCCAGGTCTTGCACCGGCAAGCGCCAGATCACCTTGCCATTGTGGCGCAGCAGAAACTCCACTTGCGGGTGTGCCAGCGCAATGCGTTCGAAAGTGGCTTCGCAGTGGGCGTATTCGGTGTTTTCGCTCTTGAGGAATTTGCGCCGCGCCGGGGTGTTGAAGTACAGGTCCACCACTTCCACGCTGGTGCCGGGGGCATGCGCGGCCGGTTCCACCGGATGCAGGGCGCCGTCGATGGCGATGATCTGGTGGGCGTGAGCACTGTCCGCCGGGCGGCTGGTCAGGGTGAGGCGCGAGACCGAGGCCACGCTGGCCAGCCCCTCACCGCGAAAACCCAGCGTGCCCACCTGTTCCAGATCATCCAGCGAAGCGATCTTGCTGGTGGCGTGGCGGTCCAGCGCCAGCGGCAGGTCATCGGCGGTGATGCCGCTGCCGTTGTCGGTGACGCGGATCAGCTTGATGCCACCCTGGGCCAGATCAACCGTGATCTTGCTGGCGCCGGCGTCCAGGCTGTTTTCCAGCATTTCCTTGAGGGCGGAGGCGGGGCGTTCCACCACCTCGCCAGCAGCAATCTGATTGACCAGATGGTCAGGAAGCTTGTGAATGCGTTTCATAGGCCAAGGATGATAATGCCGGACGGGCAAGAAGGGTAGGGCGATGCTCCCGCCGCCGCGGGCGGGAGCGGCAAAGGCTTACTGGCGCTGCGCCGCGCGCTTGTGCCGCCAGAACTCGATGATGGCCGGCAGGAAGGACACGAAAATGATGCCGAAGATCAGCAGTTCCAGATTCTTGCGCACGAAGGGCAGATTGCCGAAAAAATAACCGGCATAACAGAAACCCGCCACCCACAGCACGGCACCGGTCACGTTATACACGGTGAACTGGCGATAACCCATGCTGCCGATGCCGGCCACAAACGGGGCAAAGGTACGGATGATGGGCACGAAGCGGGTGAAGATGATGGTTTTGCCACCGTGCCTGTCGTAGAAGGCATGGGTCTTGGCCAGGTATTCCGGCTTGATCAGCCGCGGAAAGCGCCGCAGCAGGGCCGTGCCCAGATAGCGGCCGATGGTGTAATTGACGCTATTGCCCAGCACGGCGGCCACGGTCAGCAGCAGCACCAGCATGTGCGCATCCATCTTGCCCATGGCCGCCAGCGCACCCGCAACGAACAGCAGCGAGTCGCCCGGCAGGAAGGGCGTTACCACCAGCCCGGTTTCGCAGAAGATGATGAGAAACAGGATGGCGTAGATCCACACACCATACTGGGCGACCAGCTGGGTCAGGTGGACATCGATGTGCAGGATGAAGTCGAGCAGGAATGTGATGGCTTCCATGAGTCACCGTGGTGGTTGGCTATGGTGGATAAAAAACCGGCCGGACAAGCCGGCCAGTGTGTGCTGCATAGGGAGCTGCCCTGGTTCAGACCACGGCTTCTTCTTTTGGTTTGGTCGGCTTGATCATGTGCTCGCGGCTGACACCCAGCCACAGTGCGATCGGGCTGGCCACCAGTACCGAAGAGTAAATGCCGAAGATGATGCCGATGGTCAGCGCCATGGCAAAGCCGTGCAGCGCCGGGCCGCCGAATACCAGCATGGACACCACCATCATCTCGGTGGAGAAGTGGGTGATGATGGTACGGCTCATGGTGGCGGTAATGGCATTGTCGATGATGCTGGCGGTGCTCTTGCCACGCAGGCCCGGCTTGCGGAAGTTCTCGCGGATACGGTCGAACACCACTACCGATTCGTTCACCGAGTAGCCCAGCACCGCCAGCACGCCGGCCAGTACGGTCAGCGAGAATTCCCAGCGGAAGAAGGCAAAGCAGCCGAGGATGATCACCACGTCGTGCATGTTGGCGATGATGGCCGACACGGCGAAGCGCCATTCAAAGCGCATGGCCAGATAGGCCATGATGCCCAGGCACACCAGAATGGCGGCAGTCAGGCCGTGGCTCACCAGCTCCTCGCCCACGCTGGGGCCGACAAAATCGACCTTGCGCAGTTGCACGGTGCTGTCCTTGGCCTTGAGCAGGTTCATCACCTTTTCCGACAGCTGGGCCGAGGTGGTGCCCGGCTTGTTCGGCAGGCGAATCATCACATCGCTGCTGCTGCCCAGGCTTTGCACGGTGGCTTCGCCCAGCTTGAGGCTGTCCACGGTGTCGCGGATCAGGTTCAGGTCGGCCGACTGCTGGTACTGCACTTCCAGCACGGTACCGCCGGTGAACTCAACACTGTAGTTAAGGCCGCGGGTGGCCAGGAAGAACACGGCCAGAATGAAGGTGACCAGCGAAATCGCCGTGGTCAGCCTGCCGTAGCTCATGAACGGGATGTCCCGTTTGATGCGGAAAAGCTCCATGATCTGTCCTGTCCTTATTTCTCGGGTTTCCACACCTGGCCAATGGCCAGCGAGGTCAGTTTGCGACGGCGGCCGTACCACAGGTTCACCAGGCCGCGCGAAACCAGCACTGCCGAGAACATCGAGGTCATGATGCCGATGCAGTGCACCACGGCAAAGCCGCGCACCGGGCCGGAGCCGAAAATCAGCAGGGCCAGGCCGGCAATCAGCGTGGTGACGTTGGAGTCCAGAATCGTCGCCCAGGCATGGCCGTAACCGGCCTGGATGGCCGAGTGCGGCGGTACGCCGTTGCGCAGCTCTTCACGGATACGCTCGTTGATCAGCACGTTGGCATCAATCGCCATGCCCAGCGCCAGCGCAATGGCGGCAATGCCGGGCAGGGTGAGCGTGGCCTGCAGGATGGACAGAATGGCCAGCAGCAGGAACACGTTGACCGCCAGCGAGATGGCAGAGAACACGCCAAACACGCCGTAGTAGATCACCATGAACACCGCGATGGCAGCAAAGCCCCACAGGGTGGAGTGGAAGCCCTTCTCGATGTTTTCCTTGCCCAGGCTCGGGCCGACGGTACGCTCTTCGATGATGTTCATCGGCGCAGCCAGCGAACCGGCACGCAGCAACAGGGCGGTGTCATTGGCTTCGGCCGGGTTCATGCTGCCGGAGATCTGCACGCGGCCACCACCGATTTCCGAGCGGATGACCGGCGCAGTCACCACTTCGGCACGGCCTTTTTCCACCAGGATCATCGCCATGCGCTTGCCGATGTTTTCCGCCGTCACCTGACGGAAGATGGAAGCGCCGGTGGAGTCCAGATTGATGTGTACCGCCGGGGCGCCGTTTTCATCAAAGCCGGCTTGCGCGTCGTTGATGTTGTCGCCGGTCAGCTCCACGTCCTTCTTCACCAGGATCTTGCTGTCGCCATGCGAGGTGGCTTCGTCCAGCAGGTCGTAGCCAGCCGGAATATTGCCGGCCAGCGCATCGCTGACCTTGCCCTGGTCGTCTTCCACCATGCGCACTTCCAGCGTGGCAGTGCGGCCGATGATGTCCTTGGCGCGGGCAGTATCCTGGATACCCGGCAGTTCCACCACGATGCGGTTGGGGCCGGCCTGCTGGATGATGGGTTCGGAGGTGCCCAGCTCGTTCACCCGGTTGTGCAGGGTGGAGATGTTCTGCTTCACCGCATCGCTCTGGATCTTGGTGACTTCTTCCGGCTTCAGCGTGGCGGTCAGCTTGTAATTGGCATCGTCGCTGCTCACCACCAGGGTGGGCAGGGTGCGGCTGACCACGTTCTGCGCGGCTTTCAGGGTGTCGGCATCACGCAGCTGCACTTCCAGCACATTGCCATTGCGCTTGATGCTGCCATAGCGCACCTGCTTGTTCTTCAGCTCGCGGCGAATGTCGCCGGCATAGCGTTCCATGGTCTTGTCGATGGCAGCCTGCATGTCCACCTGCAGCAGGAAGTGCACCCCACCGCGCAAGTCCAGACCCAGGAACATGGGGTAGGCTTTCAGGTCGGCCAGCCACTGCGGCGAGGCCGGCAGCAGGTTGAGCGCAATGATGTAGCTGTCACCCAGCGCATGCTGGATGGCGTCGCGGGCCTTGATCTGGGTGTCGGCATCCTTGAAGCGGATTTTCAGGCTGCTGCCGTCCAGATAAAGACCGTCCGGGCTGATGTTCTGGGCTTTCAGAGCCTCTTCCACGCGGCCCATCAGGGCGGTGTCCACCGGAATGGACTGGCGGGTGCTGGAGACCTGTACCGCGGGAGTCTCGCCGTAGAAGTTGGGTAGCGTGTAGATCGTGGCAATGATCAGTGCTACCACAATGACGAGGTATTTCCAGAGAGGATAGCGGTTCATGAGTGATATCGGAGGTAGGAAACGAAACTGGCCGCCCGGTTTGCAGGCCGGGCGGCCGTCCTGGGGATTACAGGGACTTCAGCGTGCCCTTTTCCACCTTGCCGGTAACGGCCGGGCGCTGCACATTGATTTCCACGCCATTGGCGATTTCTACGGTCAGGAACTGTTCGCCGGTCTTGACGACGCGGCCCAGAATGCCACCCTGGGTAATGACTTCATCGCCCTTCTGGATTTCCGACAACATCTTCTGGTGCTCTTTCATTTTCTTCTGCTGCGGGCGAACCATCAGGAACCAGAACAGCACGAAAATGACGATCATCGGCAGGAAAGACATGATGTCAAAACCGCCCGGTGCGGCGCCAGCGGCGAAAGCCTTGTCAATAAAGGGCATGGATTTGCTCCCTTGTTATAGTGTTGATGGTGAAACAAACGGGCCATTGTAGCCACGCTGCGTGTCTTTTCCAACCTTCCGGCCTGAACGCAGGCTCAGACCGGCCGGCCAGCTGGCAGGTTCCCGCGCTTTACGACACGCCGCGTGCGCGCTTGTCGGCAAACTCCAGGCGGAAGTCCTCGAAGCGGTCTTCCTCGATGGCCTTGCGCATTTCACGCATCAGCTCCTGGTAGTAGTGCAGATTGTGGATGGTGTTCAGGCGCGCACCCAGGATCTCGCCCACGCGATGCAGGTGATGCAGATAGGCACGGCTGAAGTTGCGGCAGGCATAGCAGCTGCATTCTTCGTCCAGTGGCTTCTTGTCATCCTTGTAGCGCGCATTCTTGATCTTGATGTCGCCATGCTGGGTGAAAATCCAGCCATTGCGCGCATTGCGGGTGGGCATCACGCAGTCGAACATGTCGATGCCGTTGGCTACGCCGTGCACCAGGTCTTCCGGTGTGCCCACGCCCATCAGGTAGTGCGGCTTGTCGGCCGGCAGCATGCCATTCAGCTCGTTCAGCATGCGGTACATTTCCGGCTTGGGCTCACCCACCGACAGACCGCCGATGGCGTAACCGTCAAAGCCCACCTGCAACAGCCCCTCGAGGGATTCCTGGCGCAGATCGGTATACAGATTGCCCTGCACGATGCCAAACAGCGCATTGGGGTTTTTCAGGTCGTCAAAGGCGCGGCGCGAGCGTTCGGCCCAGCGCAGGCTCATCTGTAGCGACTTTTGCGCGGTGCTGTGGTCTACCTGGCCCGGCGTGCATTCATCCAGCTGCATCACGATGTCCGAATTGAGCACGGTCTGGATTTTCATCGAGATTTCCGGGCTCAGAAACAGCTTGTCGCCGTTGATCGGGCTCTGGAAAGTGCAGCCTTCCTCGGTCAGCTTGCGCATGTCGGACAGGCTGAATACCTGGAAGCCGCCGGAGTCGGTCAGGATGGGTTTGTCCCAGCCGATGAAATCATGCAGGCCGCCGAATTGTTCGATGACCTCCAGGCCGGGGCGCAGCCACAGGTGAAAGGTGTTGCCCAGAATGATCTGGGCGCCGATATCGTTGAGCTCCACCGGGCTCATGGCCTTGACCGAGCCATAGGTGCCCACCGGCTGGAAAACCGGGGTTTCCACGGTGCCGTGGTTGAGCTGCAGAGTCCCGCGGCGGGCACCGCCGGAGGTTTTGTGTACGGTAAACTTCAGCATGGAGTGTATTTGTTATGCAAAATCAGCGCGCTAGTATACAGCAAGCGGGTCGCTGCGGTGTTTTTACGAAAAATGGCCTTGCATTTTCAGGATGTGTACTTTAGTATTGCCAACTCGACGACAGGCACGTAGCTCAGCTGGTTAGAGCACCACCTTGACATGGTGGGGGTCGTTGGTTCGAGTCCAATCGTGCCTACCAATACTTAGCATGGAGTTATCCCAGGTGAAACACTGGCGAACTACCACAACCCGACATTCTCACGCTAGCTGAGCCTTGCGGGTTGTACCATGCAAAAAAAGAGCGGCTCAGGCCGCTCTTTTTTTTTACCCTTCGCAATGAAATTTCGCCCTGTTTGGAGTTGACATGCCTGACATTCGCCTGCCTGACGGCTCGGTTCGATCCTTCGACAAGCCGGTAACGGTTCATGAAGTGGCTGCGTCCATCGGTACCGGTCTGGCGCGTGCTGCGCTGGCGGGTCGCGTTGACGGCGTGCTGGTGGATACCTCGTACAGTATCGACCGCGATGCTGATCTGGCCATTGTGACCGACAAGGATGCCGATGGCCTTGGCATCATTCGTCACTCGACTGCCCACTTGCTGGCTTATGCAGTGAAAGAGCTGTTTCCGGAAGCCCAGGTCACCATCGGACCGGAAATCGAAAACGGCTTCTATTACGACTTCGCCTACAAGCGCCCGTTTACGCCGGAAGACCTGACCGCCATCGAAAAGAAGATGAGCGAACTGGCCAAGAAGGATATTCCGGTCGAGCGTTACGAGCTGCCGCGCGATGAGGCCATTGCCTACTTCAAGAGCATCGGCGAAGCCTACAAGGCCGAAATCATCGAATCCATTCCGCAAGGCGAGGTGCTGAGCCTGTATCGCGAGGGTGAATTCACCGACCTGTGTCGTGGTCCGCACGTGCCGTCCACCGGCAAGCTGAAAGTGTTCAAGCTGATGAAGGTGGCTGGTGCTTACTGGCGCGGCGACAGCAAGAACGAAATGCTGCAGCGCATTTACGGCACGGCCTGGGCCAAGAAAGAGGATCTGGAAGCCTACCTCTACATGCTGGAAGAGGCGGAAAAGCGCGACCACCGCAAGCTGGGCGTGCAGCTGGACCTGTTCCACCTGCAGGACGAGGCACCGGGCATGGTGTTCTGGCATCCCAAGGGTTGGCAGCTGTGGCAGAACGTCGAGCAATACATGCGCGGCAAGCTGGTGAAAGAGGGTTATCAGGAAGTCCGCACGCCGATGATGATGGATGTGGAGTTGTGGAAGAAGTCGGGTCACTGGCAGAACTACAAGGAAAACATGTTCATCACCGAATCGGAAAAGCGCGACTATGCCGTCAAGCCGATGAACTGTCCGGGGCATATCCAGATTTTCAACAGCGGCCTGCGTTCCTATCGTGACCTGCCGCTGCGCTATGCCGAGTTTGGCTCCTGTCACCGTAACGAGCCGGGCGGTGCGCTGCACGGCATCATGCGCGTGCGTGGCTTTGTGCAGGATGACGGTCATATTTTCTGCACCGAAGACCAGATCAACCAGGAAGCCAAGGCTTTCCATCGTCTGGTGATGGAAGTGTATGAACGCTTCGGTTTTGACAAGGTGTCGATCAAGCTGGCGCTGCGTCCGGAAAAACGCCTGGGTGCGGAAGAAACCTGGGACAAGGCCGAGCAGGGCATGCGCGAAGCGCTGCAGGCTTGTGGCGTCGCCTGGGAAGAGCTGCCGGGCGAGGGGGCTTTTTATGGTCCCAAGATCGAATACCACGTCAAGGATGCGCTGGGTCGCTCCTGGCAGTGTGGTACCCTGCAGCTCGACTTCATGCTGCCGGAAAGTCTGGGTGCCGAATACGTGGCCGATGACAACAGCCGCAAGCGTCCGGTGATGCTGCACCGCGCAGCGCTGGGTTCGCTGGAGCGCTTCCTGGGCATTCTGATTGAAAACCATGCCGGGGCCTTCCCGCTGTGGCTGGCGCCGGTGCAGATGGTGGTGATGAATATCACCGAAGCACAGGCCGATTATGCTGCGGAAATTGCAGGAGCTTTGCAGAAACAAGGCTTCCGCGTTGATCTTGACTTGAGAAACGAGAAGATCGGCTATAAAATCCGCGAGCATAGCCTGCAAAAGCTGCCGTACCAGATTATCGTGGGCGACAAGGAAAAAGCAGGTGAACTGGTTGCCGTGCGCGCCCGGGGTGAAGATCTCGGTCAGCTCACGCTGGATGCATTCATTGCCCGCCTCAAGGCTGAGATGCCCGAGGCCTGATCCGGCAACGGCAGGCATTTGATAGATTAATAGGAGATTTGGCTATAGCTCAGGAACGCGAAGCACGGATCAACGGCGAGATTACCGCTCGCGAGATTCGTCTGGTAGGCATGGAAGGTGAGCAGATCGGTGTTGTCGGTCTGCGTGAGGCAATGGCTCTGGCCGAGGAAAATGATGTGGATCTGGTGGAAATTTCGCCGACCGCACAACCCCCGGTGTGCAAGCTGATGGACTACGGCAAGTTCAAGTACGAACAGTCGAAGAAACGTCACGAAGCCAAGCAGAAGCAGAAGCAGGTCCAGATCAAGGAAATCAAGTTCCGTCCGGGCACTGACGATGGCGATTACAACGTGAAACTGCGTAATCTGGCCCGCTTCCTCAATGATGGCGACAAGGCCAAGATCACCCTGCGTTTCCGTGGTCGTGAAATGGCTCACCAGGACATCGGCCTGGCCCTGCTCAAGCGTGTCGAGGCCGATCTGGCTGAAATTGCGACAGTCGAGCAGTTCCCCAAGCTGGAAGGTCGCCAAATGGTGATGATGATTGCCCCGAAAAAGAAATAATCGGGTATAATCGTTTCCTCAATACGGCAGGGTCATCCCTGCCGTGTTGATTTTGTGGGGTGGCAACACCCCGCGCAAAAGCGTGACGCAGTGGTATCAAGCGCCTTCGGGCCACCCTGTGTCTAATCTAACTCAGAAATTCTGCAGGAGTTTTCCATGCCGAAAATGAAGACCAAGTCGAGCGCGAAAAAGCGTCTCAACGTGCTGGGCAATGGCGGTGTAAAGCGCTCTTATGCGTTCAAGCGTCACATCCTGACCAAGAAAACCACCAAGAACAAGCGCCAGTTGCGCGGTACCACCATGGTACACGCCACCAACATGGCTTCTGTTCGCGCCATGATGCCCTACGCATAAGGAGACTGAATAATGCCACGCGTTAAACGCGGTGTAACCGCACGTGCTCGTCACAAGAAAATCCTTGCCCTGGCGAAAGGCTATCGCGGCCGTCGCAAGAACGTCTATCGCATCGCCAAACAGGCGGTGATGAAAGCCGGTCAATATGCCTACCGCGACCGTCGTCAGAAAAAGCGTCAGTTCCGCCAGCTGTGGATTGCCCGTATCAACGCCGCTGCGCGTGAAAACGGTCTGCCGTACAGCAAGTTCATGAACGGCCTGAAAAAAGCTGCCATCGAAATCGACCGTAAGGTCCTGGCCGACCTGGCCGTGTTCGACAAGCCGGCTTTTGCTCAGATCGTTGAAAAGGCGAAAGCTAGCCTCGCTTGATAGCAAGACTGTAAAAGGGGAGGCTGATGCCTCCCTTTTTTTTCATTTGCCTGTGGTAGTGAAGTAGCAAGAGCGCTGACCAGACTGCCATGAGTGTGGTCAGCCTTTTTGTTTCGACCAGCCGGTCGATGCAGGATGCCGATGTTGTGATGCAGCGGCCGTCGCATCGCCTGCCGGGTGGCCGGAAAGACGCATACGGTGTGAGACCCAATGACTAACGTTGACGCGATTCTCCAAGCTGGTCTGGCTGCCATCGAGGCCGCCGCCGACCTGATCGAACTGGAGCAGGTCAAGGCGCGCTATCTCGGCAAGAGTGGCGAGCTGACCGAACTCCTCAAGCAACTGGGCAAGCTCCCGCCGGAGGAGCGCAAGGCTGCCGGTGCCACCATCAATGTGGCCAAGCAGGCTTTTGAAACCGCCCATAACGCCCGCCGTGACCTGATCAATGCCCAGAAGCTGGAAGCCCAGCTGGCAGCCGAGTCGCTGGATGTCACCCTGCCGGGTCGTGGCCTGTCCACCGGCGGCCTGCATCCGGTGGCGCTGACGCTGGAGCGCATTGCCACCCTGTTCCGCTCCATGGGTTTCCAGGTGGCGGATGGTCCGGAAATCGAAACCGATTTCCACAATTTCCAGGCGCTCAATATCCCGGAAAATCACCCGGCGCGTGCCATGGCCGACACCTTCTATGTAGAAGGTGGCGATGTGCTGCGTACCCATACCAGCCCGATCCAGGTGCGCTACATGTTGAACAACGAGCCGCCGATCAAGATCGTGGCACCGGGTCGCGTGTACCGTGTGGATTCTGATGCTACCCACTCGCCGATGTTCCACCAGATGGAAGGCCTGTGGGTGGAAGAGGGCGTGTCCTTTGCCGACCTCAAGGCCGTGGTGACCGACTTCCTGCGCCGCTTCTTCGAGCGCGATGACCTGCAAGTGCGTTTCCGTCCGTCCTTCTTCCCCTTCACCGAGCCATCTGCCGAAATCGACGTACTGGGCGAGCGTGGCTGGCTGGAAGTGGGTGGCTGCGGCATGGTGCACCCGAATGTGCTGCGCAACGTGAATATCGATCCGGAAAAGTACAGCGGCTTTGCCTTCGGCATCGGTCTGGACCGTTTCGCCATGCTGCGCTATGGCGTGAATGACCTGCGACTGTTCTTCGAGAACGATCTCAATTTCCTCAAACAGTTCAATTGATCGCAGGCAGGGGATAAACAATGCAATTTTCCGAACAGTGGCTGAGAAGCTGGGTTAATCCTTCCCTTTCCAGCGAGGAATTGTCCAATCTGCTGACCATGGCAGGTCTGGAAGTGGAAGAAACCACCGCGGCGGCGCCGGCCTTTACTGGCGTGGTGATTGGCGAAGTCAAGGAATGCGTCAAGCACGAAAACGCCGACCGCCTGCGCGTCACCAAGGTGGATGTCGGTACTGGCGAACTGGTGCAGATCGTCTGCGGTGCACCGAACGTGGCTGTGGGCGTGCGCGTGCCGTGCGCGCTGCCGGGCGCGGTATTGCCGGGTGATTTCAAGATCAAGCCCACCAAGATGCGTGGTGTGGAATCAGGCGGCATGCTGTGCTCCGGCAAGGAGCTGGGCGTGCCGGAAGATGTCGACGGCCTGATGCTGCTGCCGGCTGATGCGCCGGTTGGCCAGAACATCCGCGACTATCTGGGCCTGGATGATCAGCTGTTTACGCTGAAAATCACCCCCAATCGTGCCGACTGCCTGTCGATCAAGGGCATTGCCCGCGAAGTGGCGGCACTGACCGGTGCTGCGCTGCAGCCGCAAGCCATTACCGCCGTCGCCCCGCAAATCGACGATGTGGTGCCGGTAGCCATCGCTGCCCCGCAAGCCTGCGGTCGCTATATCGGCCGTGTCATCCGCAATGTCAATGCCGCTGCGCCGACCCCGGACTGGATGAAACGTCGTCTGGAGCGTTCCGGTCTGCGCTCCATCTCGGCCATCGTTGATGTCACCAATTATGTGCTGCTGGAGCAAGGGCAGCCGATGCACGCCTTTGATCTGGCCAAGCTGGATGGCGGCATCACCGTGCGCATGGCCAAGGCAGGCGAGCAGCTGCTGTGCCTGAATGAAAAAACCGTCACCCTCAGCGACGAGCATCTGGTGATCGCCGATGATGCCAAGGTGCTGGCCATCGCCGGCATCATGGGCGGTGAAGAAAGCGGTGTCACAACCGCCAGCACCGACATCATGCTGGAAAGCGCCTTTTTCGCACCGGCAGCGATTGCCGGCAAGGCCCGTGCCTGGGGTTTCGGCTCTGACTCTTCCTTCCGCTTTGAGCGCGGGGTGGATTTCCAGCTGCAAAGCGAAGCCATGGAGCGTGCTACCGAGCTGGTGCTGTCCATCTGTGGTGGCGAAGCCGGCCCGCTGAACGAAAAAGTGGCCGAACTGCCGGCGCGCGGTGGTGTCAAGCTGCGTACCGCCCGTGTGGCGCGCCTGTTGGGTATCAGCCTGACTGCCGAACAGATTGCCACCATTCTGGCTCGCCTGGGCTTGTCCTTCGATACGCTGGAAGACGGCTTCCTGGTACATGCACCGTCCTTCCGCTACGACATCGAAATCGAAGAAGACCTGATCGAGGAAGTAGCCCGCGTACATGGTTACGATGCCATCCCTTACGCTGCCCCGGCTGCCCGCCTGCGCATGCTGGCACTGCCGGAAGAGCGTCGCCCGCGTGAAGACATCCGCCATTTCCTGGCAGGCCGCGACTATCAGGAAGTGGTCAGTTACGCCTTTGTCGAAGAAGCCTGGGAACGTGATTTCGCCGGCAATACCGACCCGGTACGCCTGATCAACCCGATTGCCTCGCAAATGAGTGTGATGCGTTCGTCGCTGATCGGTGGGCTGGTGAACGTGCTGCAAGGCAACCTCAACCGCAAGCAGCCGCGCGTGCGTGTATTCGAAGTAGCCCGCGTGTTTGGCAAGAACGCTGCCGGTGTGGCCGATGAAAGCACCCAGCCGGAAAAAGTGGCTGGTCTCGCCTGGGGTCCGCGTGTCGCCGAGCAGTGGGGTGCCAAGGCCGAGCGCATCGATTTTTACGATGTGAAAGCCGATGTGGAAGCCCTGTTGCTGCCGGCACAAGCCAGCTTTGCCAAGGCGGCACACCCGGCCTTCCATCCAGGCCGTTGCGCCGAGATCAGCCTGAACGGCAAGGTGATTGGCGTGATGGGTGAGCTGCACCCCAAGTGGGCGCAGCAGTATGGCCTGCCAACGCCGCCGGTGCTGTTTGAACTGGACTTGGCTGCTGTTGAACAACGCGCTGCCATCAAGGCCCAGCCGGTCAGCAAATTGCAGCCGGTACGCCGTGATCTGGCGCTGGTGGTTGACGAGCAGGTAACGGTTGCTGCTATGCTGGATGCCTTCAGCAGCAAGGCAACGTCCTTGGTCAAGGAAGTGGCCTTGTTCGACGTGTATCGTGGCAAGGGTGTGGAAGAGGGCAAGAAGAGCCTGGCCTTCCGCGTGGTGCTGCAGGATGAGGCGCGCACTCTGACCGATGAAGATGTCGAGCCAGTGATTCAGGCCTTGCTGGATGGCGTTGCTGCCGCCCATGCCGCACAATTGCGTCTGTAAGACTTTTGCCGGAGGGCGTGGCTGCAGGCCCGTCCTCCATGTTTCAGTTCAAGAAGTTAAGGGGTAGTCATGACTTTGACCAAAGCTGAGTTGGCCGACCTGCTGTTTGACCAGGTTGGTCTGAACAAGCGTGAAGCCAAGGACATGGTTGAAACGTTTTTCGAGGAAATCCGTATCGCGCTGGAGGCTGGTGATTCGGTAAAACTGTCCGGTTTCGGCAATTTCCAGCTGCGTGACAAACCGCAACGTCCGGGTCGCAATCCCAAGACCGGGGAAGAAATCCCCATCACGGCACGCCGGGTGGTCACCTTCCATGCCAGTCAGAAACTCAAAGGAATGGTTGAGCAATACCATGCTAACAAGCAAGGCTGATCTGCCGGCAATCCCGTCCAAGCGCTACTTCACCATTAGCGAAGTCAGCGAGCTGACCGGGGTCAAGCCGCACGTGCTGCGATACTGGGAGCAGGAATTCTCCCAGTTGCGCCTGGTCAAGCGCCGTGGCAATCGTCGCTACTACCAGCACCACGAAGTGCTGCTGGTGCGGCGCATTCGTGGTTTGCTGTATGACGACGGTTTCACCATTCATGGTGCGCGTCAGCGCCTTGGTGCCGGCGGTGAGATGGAGCGCCCGATTACTGCGCAGGAAGTTCGCGCAGAATTGGAAACGATTCTGGCCTGGCTGGATTCAGGTATTGGCAAATCGTAAATAAACAGTTACAATGCGTTTCTCTTGAGTCGGGGTGTAGCGCAGCCTGGTAGCGCACCTGCATGGGGTGCAGGGGGTCGGAAGTTCGAATCTTCTCACCCCGACCACAAGACCACAGCAATACCAACATTAAGCCATCCTGCGGGGTGGCTTTTTTGTTTTTTATCCATTCATTGACAGATGCCGCAGGGGTTTTATTCCTGGCATCTGCAGCTCAGTTGCTCTGTCCTTTTATTCTCTCCTCGCTTGTTTGTCTCTATCAAATTCATTTCGCCGGGTGGCTGGGGCAATCGCTGGCGTCACTGACTCGGCACATTAGCCGCAGTGCTGGCTTTGCCGATTCTTATTCCGCGCTCGGCAAAAAAAGCCTGTAAGCCAGGATCTGCATCAGTTTTGGCTAAAGTGCAAAAACCATACAGTTATTATTGTTTTTTGTTCTGAATCAGTGCCTCTTTACATTTGCTCTGGTTTAATCAGCTTATTATTCGCCATCATCCGATTGCAATAGGGCTCGATCTCTTGTACGCCAGAAAGTCTGCCGGATGAGCGGGCGATACTCTTCTGATTGCAGCATGACTTTTTCCTGATAAAAACCAAATAAAACAAAAAGATATGAGAAATAATCAACCCGTTAACCAGCAGGAAACCATCGTTCCGGATGGCGTGTTCATTTATTCGCGTACTGATACCCAGGGCAATATCGTCGAGGCTAATAAAGCCTTTGCCCAGATCAGTGGCTTTGAGCAGGAGGAAATGATTGGCCAGCCGCATAATTTGATCCGGCACCCGGACATGCCGGTCGAGGCATTTGCCGATATGTGGCGCAATCTGAAGGAGGGGCGGCCATGGCGTGGGCTGGTGAAAAACCGGCGCAAGGATGGCGGTTTTTATTGGGTAAGGGCCAATGCCTCGCCGGTGCGTGAGCATGGGCAGATCGTCGGCTACCAGTCGGTACGGACGCCTCCCGGTCGCGATGAAGTGGCTGCCGCCGAACTGCTATACCGCCGCATCCGCCAGGGCGACCGTTCCCTGGCTATCGAAAATGGCCGTGTGGTAAAAAAACGCTCGCAACTGCTGCAAGCGTTGAGCGGTTTTGTTTTCCAGCTTTACGCGGTGCAGGTGCTGGCCGCATTCGCCTTGTTGCTGGGCCTGGTGGCCAGCAGCCAGAGCAGCTTCATGCCCTGGTTTCAGGGGGCCGCGGTGCTGGCCTTGCTGTCCTGCGTGTTGGCTGTGGTGTTCATCCTGCCGGGTGTGGTCGGTAGGCTGGGCCGCATCCACCAGTTTTTGCTGGACTTGCTCAAGACAGGCAATCTGCGTGCCAATCTGCAACCCACGCACAATGATTTGATCAGCAAGATTGCGGCGGCGCTGGACAATCAGACTGCGGCGGTCAGCGCCACCATCCAGGTGATGATGAATTCGGCCAATAATGTGCAGGATACCTCGGGCAATCTCAACCAAAGCGTGGTGTCGCTGGTTTCCTCCGCATCATTGCAAACCGAAAAGACTACGGCTTCGGCGGCTACTATCGAGCAGCTGGCGGCATCGATAGGCTTGATCGCTCAGCACGCGCATGACACCGAAACCGTGACGCGGGATGTCGGCAGCAAGGCCGGCGAGGCGGCACGCTTGTCGGAGCGGGCCAGTGAGACCATACGCGAGCTGGCGGCTACGGTTGCCAGCTCGGCGGAAACCGTGGAGAAGCTGGGGCAGCGTACCGAAGACATCGGCAAGGTGGCCAGTGTGATCAAGGATATTGCCGATCAGACCAATCTGCTGGCACTCAATGCCGCGATCGAGGCCGCCCGCGCCGGTGAAACCGGGCGTGGCTTTGCCGTGGTGGCCGATGAAGTACGCAAGCTGGCGGAGCGCACGGCCAATGCCACTCAGGAAATCGACAAGATGATTTCGCGCATCCAGGCCGATACCGTAGGCTCGGTCAGCGGCATGCGCCAGAGTGCGGCGCAAGTCGGGACCAGTGTCGAGCTGGTGCATCAGGCGCATGCGGTGCTGGACGAAATCAGCGTGCAAATGGACAGGGCAGTCAGCATGGTGGCGGAAATCAGTCACTCTGCCGATGAACAGAAAACGGGCATGGACCTGATGGGCCAGGGACTGGAGTCGGTGGCCGCGCTGACTGGCAAAAACCTGGAAGTGGCACATGCCACCGAAGCGGCATCGACCCGTTTGCAGCTTAATGTGGAGCGCATGGGCAAGGCGGTGGCACAGTATCAGGTCTGATCGTGCCGGGTGCATGAGCAAGGCCCCGTCGCATGCGGATGCGACGGGGCCTTGTCATTTACCACGAGCCCAGGCTGAGTGGAGGCGGTTTAATGCGCCGGCTCAGAGCACGCTCTTGATCTTTTGCCACATGGTTTTTTCTTTGTGCACCTTGCAGTATTCATCAATCTCCGGGCGAACTTTTTCGACATCAGCAATGATTTCGGTGGCGCTTACCTTGCCACTTTTGTGCTTGCTGATTTCGTAGCCAAGGATGATGGGCTTGTCTGTTTCCTTGAGAATGAGATAGTCGTTACACGTGATGGCGTATTTGGCACTCGATTTGTTGCCGGAAGCATTCTGTTTGCCAGTGTTGCTGCTGGCAGCAGCGGCAAAGGCAGAGCTGCCGAGCAATGTGATCAGGACCATGATTTTCAGTTTTGCAGACATGCTTGGATTCCTTTGTGAAGGTAATTGCCGAAACAAAACGCAAGTGCTTCGGGTGTTGCCATCCTCCGATTCTGCATTTTTTTGGTCAAGGCAAGCTGCTGTCGATATTTCCGTTCGGTTTTATGAATTTTCTCTATAGGCAGGGATTATTCAGCGCTTAATAAGACGAAATATCTATGTGTCTGAATTTATTATCATTATTTACTGCTGGGGCCAGCGCGTGTTTTGGCTCGGTGAGCAGGCCTGGACAGCGGACTCGCGGTGTTTTCCGGGCTGAACAGGGTGCCGCCGGCGCCAGGCCCGGATGGGCCCGCTTCCTGTCCTGCGACCAGGACTGGCCCACGCAACTGCGCCGCTACCCCGGATGGGATGCACCGATGCCGGCAGGCGACTGCAAAGTCGGTGCTGCGGGCCGGGCTTAGCCCGCCAGGAGGGGACCGGCCTTGATCACCGCCTGGGTGCGGCTGCTGACTTCCAGTTTGCGCAGGATGGCGGAAACATGCGCCTTGACCGTGCTCTCGGCAATATTCAGTTCGTGCGCCACAATCTTGTTGGGTTTGCCGGCGACGATGGCTTCCAGCACGCAACGTTCCTGACGGGTCAGGCTGCCAAGCCGGGTTTGCATGGCTTGTTGTTCCGCCGTGAGCGGGAGGGGCGTCGGGCTATTGGTATCGTGGCCGGCGAGGGTGGGGGGCTGATAGATTTCGCCGTCGGCGCTGATGCGGCGTACCGCTTCGGCCATTTGCTGGCGCGGGGTAGATTTGGGAATGAAACCGCAGACGCCCAGTGCCAGCGCGGCCTGCACCACTTCGCTGCGCTCGTCGGCCGACACCACCACCAGCGGCACGACCGGTGCGCTGCGGCGCAGGCTGGCGACGCCGTTCAGACCCTGCATGCCAGGCATGTTGAGGTCGAGCAGTGCCAGTTCCAGGCTGTCGTCGTGGATGGCAGCGCTGGCTTCCGCCAGCGTGGTGCATTCGATCAGGCGGATGTCCGGGCCAAACACTTCCCGCACCACGTCCTTCAAGGCTTCGCGAAATAGCGGGTGGTCGTCGGCAATCAGTACACTCATTTCCATATCGATTCAGTCTCGCAAAAATGGCGCGGCCGGGCAGCGGCGGCGTCCAAGACTATAGCTTGAATCGGCCAATGCTGGCAGCATGTCCGCTGCATGGCAGCTCCCCCATTTTGCCACCTGCGGCAGATTGCGCGCAGGCATGGGCGATCTGGCCGGCTGCTCACGCTAGAATGAAGCTGCCTGTCAGTCGCCGTCATGCCTCAGCCCCGTCTGATGCATGGCAGCGGTCGGGGCATGGTCCAAGCCGGCAACAGACCGGCCAATAGCATGACAAGGTCGCCGCCCGCCGTGGCGCGGCGGCAAGGTGGAGACAAGATGGACAATAACCTGGTGTTGCTGGGCAGTACCCAGCAGCAGGATCCCGCACTGGCTGCCGCCGAGCTGTTTCAGCAGCTGCATCAGCCAGATCTCGCACTGGTATTGCTGTTCATTTCGCCGGCCTACGATCTGGCCCGCCTCGGCCCCTGCCTGCACCGGCATTTTGGCGATGCGCTGGTGGTGGGGTGTACCACAGCGGGCGAAATCGGCTGCCATGGCTACCAGCAGGGCAGCATCAGCGGGGTGAGTTTTGCCGAGCCCGACTTTTTTGCCGTGGCGGCGCGGCTGGACAATCTGCACACATTCGAACTGGCCGATGCCTTCGAGGCGGTGATGAGCTCGCGCCATGAGCTGGCGCGCAAGAGCGGCCAGGCCATCGACCGCAACAGCTTTGCCCTGATGCTGATCGACGGGCTGGCGGCCTGCGAGGAGCGGGTGGCCAGCCGGCTGTCGTCGGCGCTGGGGCATATTCCCTTGCTGGGCGGATCCGCCGGCGACAATATGCGTTTCGAAAACACCGCCATCCTGCTGGGCGGGCGCTTTCACAGCAATAGCGCGGCTTTTGTGATGGTGGCCAGCCGTCATCCCTTCGAGATGTTCAAGTCCGAGCATGCCGCCCGCAGTGGCGAGCGCATGGTGATTACCGAAGCGGATGCCGACAGCCGGCTGGTGACCGAGATCAATGCCGAACCGGCGGCGGCGGAATACTGCCGGCTGCTGGGGCTGGACCCCGATCAGCTGGACCCGCACACCTTTGCCGCCCACCCGCTGGTCTTGCAAGTGGGCGGCGTGCCTTATGCGCGCTCCATCCAGCGCGTCAACGATGACTTGTCGCTATCCTTTTTCTGCAGTGTGGACGAGGGCGTGGTGCTGTCCGGGACCGAAGCGCAGGATCTGGTCGCCAGCCTGGCCCACACTTTTTCCCAGGTCCGTGACAAGCTGGGCCGCTTGCAGCTGGTGCTGGGCTGTGACTGCATCTTGCGGCGCATCATGATCAGCAATACCGCCGCGCAGAGCCGTCTGTCCGCTTTGCTGGTGCAAAACCGGGTCGTGGGTTTCAACACCTATGGCGAGCAGTTCAATGCCATGCATGTCAACCAGACCTTTACCGGCATTGCCATCGGCTATGCCGCCGGGCCGTCTGCAACACACGGAGCGGGATGATGGAGCAGGAGATCGATTTAGCCCTGGCCGACCGATCACAGCTGCTGCAGCACATTGCCCGGCTGGAAAAGGACAATGCCAAGCTGCGCAAGATCAACAAGGCGCTGATCTACCGCGTGGAAAGCGGCATGGCCGACAATGGCAATTCCTTTACCATCTTCCAGGTATCGGCCGAGCTGGAAAAACGCATACAGGAGCGTACCCACGCACTGGAGCGGGCCATGAATGACCTTAAAACCAGCAATATCGCACTGGAAGAAGCCCGGCTGGCGGCCGAGCAAGCCAATAACCGGCTGGTGGTGGCGGTGGATACCATCGCCGACGGCTTTGCCCAGTGGGACCAGCACGACCGGCTGGTGCGTTTCAACCAGCGTTTTGTCGAGCTGCAGCCGGCATTGCGGCGGCATGTGCGCAGCGGCATGCAGTTTGCCGAATACCTCGACCATCTGGCCGATTCCGGCAGCGCGCTGGAGGCGCTGGGTCAGGTCGACCGCTGGCGCGAGCAGCGTATCCAGCTGCACCGCGACAGCAGTGGCAGCTATCTGGAGGCGCTCAGCGACGGCCGCTATTTGCGCATCAGCGAACGCCAGACTGCCGACGGTGGCCGGGTGGCCATTTATACCGATATCAGCGAAATCAAACGGCAGGAGCAGAGCCTGCGCCAGCAGGATCAGGCGGCCCACCGCCAGTTGCTGGAGGCTACCGTCAACAGCCTGCGCCAGGGTATTGCGGTGTTTGATCACCATTCTTTGCTGCTGGCCTGGAATCACCGTTTTTGCGAGCTGGCCGGGCTGCCGCCGGCAGCCTTGCGCGTGGGGCAGGCCTTGCCGGCCAGCGCGGAAATACCGCTGCTCTGCCCGGTCAATGGCAGTTACGAGGTGGAAACCGCCAGCGGTCTGGTGCTGGAAATCGAATCCTGCCCCATGCCCAATGCCGGCTTTGTGATTACCTGCAGCGATGTCACGGCCCGCAAGCGTGACGAGCTGGCCCTGCGCGAAAGCGAGTCCAAGCTGCGGCTGATTACCGATGCGCTGCCGGCACTGATTTCCTATGTCGATAAAGACCAGGTTTACCGCTTCACCAACAAGGGTTACGAGGACTGGTTTGGCCTGCCGGTGCAGGAAATCAATGGCCGTACCCTGCGCGAGGTGCTGGGCCCGGACTTGTACGATCCGCGCCGGCATTTTGTCGAACGTGCGCTGGCCGGGGTGTCGTCGGTATTTGAACTGAAAATGCCGGCTCCCAAGCGGGCGGTGGAGTACGCCCAGGCGGCCTTTATTCCGCATATTGGCGAAGATGGCGTGGTACATGGCTTCTACGCGCTGATCCAGGACATTACCCAGACCCGCCGTGCCGAGCAGCTGCTGACGCAGGCCAAGCAGGAACTGGAGCTGCGGGTCACCGCCCGCACCAGCGAACTGCGCCGTGCCAATAGCCGCTTGCAGGAGGCCATTGTTGCCGCCGAAGAAGCCAACCGCAGCAAGACGCGCTTTTTTGCCGCCGCCAGCCACGACCTGCTGCAGCCACTGAATGCCGCGCGGCTGTTTGTGGCCAGCCTGGCCGAACGCGAGGCCAGCAGTGAGAACATGCGGCTGGTGCAGCATGCGGCCACTTCGCTGGAGGCGGTGGATGATCTGATCAACACCTTGCTGGAATTGTCACGCATCGATGCCGGTGCCATCGAGGTGGAGCGCAGCCACTTTCATATCGACCAGCTGCTGCGTCAGCTCAGCATCGAATTCAGCCCGCTGGTGGCCGAGCGCGGGCTGAGCCTGCGCAGTCATCTGTGTGCTGCCGTGGTGTACAGCGATTGGGTCTTGCTCAGCCGCATCCTGCGTAATTTTCTCAGCAATGCCTTGCGCTACAGCGAGCATGGTCGCTTATTGCTGGCCGCCCGCCGTACCGCCGAAGGCGTGCTGGTTGGCGTGTGGGATCAGGGGCAGGGCATTCCGGCCGACAAGCTGGCGCAGGTTTTTGAGGAATTCCAGCGCCTGCCCGAGCATCGCGCCATGTGCAGCAAGGGCCTGGGGCTGGGGCTGGCCATCGTCAAGCGGCTGGCCACGCGCTTGCAACACCGGCTGGTGGTGCGCTCACAGCATGGGCGCGGTTCTTTTTTCGGCATTGTCCTGCCCTATGGCGAGCAGGCGGCTGCCAGCGCCATGCCACGACAGCAGGAAGGGATCAGTACCGTGCTGCCATCGGAATTGCAGGGCCTGACCATCTTGCTGATCGACAACGAAGCGGCGATCCTGGCCGGCATGACCACCTTGCTCTCCGGCTGGGGTTGCCTGCCGCTGGCGGCGGCCGGCCTGGACGAGGCCCGGGCCTTGCTCGCGCAGCTGAGTCGCCCGCCAGATGTGATTCTGGCCGACTACCACCTGGATCATGGCGTCAGTGGGCCGCAAGTCATCCTGGCCTTATGTCGCCAGCTGCAGCTGAAGATTCCCGCCGCCATCATCACGGCTGACCGCAGCCCGGAAGTGGCTGCCGAAATCGCAGGCGAAGGCTGGTCCTTGCTTAGCAAACCGGTTCGGCCGGCCAGGCTGCGTGCGCTGATCGGCCATCTGGGCAAGCTGGCGGTGCCGCAGCGTGCGGGCTGAGCGGGCGGGCGCCTGTCCCCGCTGCCGACCATGGGCTGCTTGGGTGTGCCCGGTGCCATCTGCCGGGACTGGCGTGGCGGCCTGCGGCCAGGCGGCGCTACTGCGCAGTGCGGCGACGTGATCACGCTGTTTCGGCGCAAGGCTGCCGGCTAGGTGCCGTGTCTAAGACCAAAGTCGAATAGAGCAGGGCGACACAATTTCGCACAATGACCTGGCTGCCGGTTGCAATTGCCGGCGCTCCGATTCTAATAGCCAGGAGGCAACGTCATGTATCAGCAAGCACTCGCCGCACTCAGCAAGAAGATCCCGTTGAAGTCCCGCTACGAAAACTTTATCGGTGGCCGTTGGGTGGCGCCGGTACAAGGGCAGTATTTCACCAATATCAGCCCGATAGACGGCAAGCCGCTGTGCGACATTGCCCGTTCCACCGCGGCAGACATCGAACTGGCACTGGATGCCGCCCATGCCGCGGCTGACCGCTGGGGGCGCACTGCTCCCGCCGTGCGTGCCAATGTGCTGCTGAAAATTGCCGACCGCATGGAGGAATACCTGCCTTTCCTCGCGCTGGTGGAAACACTGGACAATGGCAAGCCCATTCGCGAAACCAACGCGGCCGACCTGCCGCTGGCTGTTGATCACTTCCGCTACTTTGCCGCCTGCCTGCGTGCCCAGGAAGGCTCGCTGTCCGAGCTGGACGAAGACACCGTGGCCTATCACTACCACGAACCGCTGGGCGTGGTGGGGCAGATCATTCCCTGGAACTTCCCGCTGCTGATGGCCGCCTGGAAGCTGGCACCGGCCTTGGCTGCCGGCAACTGCATCGTGCTCAAGCCGGCCGAGCAGACCCCGATGGCGATTCTGGTGCTGATGGAGGTGATTGCCGACTTGCTGCCGGACGGCGTGCTCAATGTGGTGAACGGTTTTGGTGTGGAAGCTGGCAAACCGCTGGCCACCAACCCGCGCATTGCCAAGGTGGCCTTTACCGGTGAAACCGGCACCGGCCGCCTGATCATGCAGTACGCCGCCGAAAACATCATCCCGGTAACGCTGGAGCTGGGTGGCAAGTCGCCCAATATCTTCTTCGAAGACGTGATGCGTGAGGACGACGATTACTTCGACAAGGCGCTGGAAGGCTTCGCCATGTTTGCCCTCAATCAGGGGGAAGTATGTACCTGCCCGTCGCGCGTGCTGGTGCAGGAATCGATCTACGAGGCCTTCATGGAGCGTGCGGTGGCCCGCGTCCAGGCCATCAGGCAGGGCAATCCGCTGGACATGGCCACCATGATCGGTGCCCAGGCTTCGCGCGAGCAGCTGGACAAGATTCTGTCCTACATCGACATTGGCCGCGCCGAAGGCGCCCAGGTGCTGACCGGTGGTGGTCAGGCCCATCTGGGTGGTCAGCTGGCCGAGGGCTTCTATGTGCAGCCCACCATCCTGGCCGGCCACAACAAGATGCGCGTGTTCCAGGAGGAGATCTTCGGGCCGGTGGTGGCTGTCACCACCTTCAAGGACAAGGAGGAAGCCCTGCATATTGCCAATGACAGCGCCTTCGGCCTGGGGGCCGGTGTGTGGACGCGTGATGGCAATACCGCCTACCGCATGGGTCGCGAGATCAAGGCGGGCCGTGTCTGGACCAACTGCTACCACCTGTATCCGGCGCATGCAGCCTTTGGTGGTTACAAGAAGTCCGGTATCGGTCGTGAAACCCACAAGATGATGCTCGACCACTACCAGCAAACCAAGAACCTGCTGGTGAGCTACAGCCCGAAGGCCCTGGGCTTCTTCTAAGCAGCCCTTGTCGGCCGCTGAGCGCTGGCGCGGCCGGATGCGCGCCAGCAGCTTGCCGGCAGCGGTTTTTTACGGTCATGCCCGCGGGCGCATGGCCGCTTGCAAGCAGCGGTCCTCCTTGGGGGTGGCGTGAGCCGCTCTCGCTTTGGCGCCGCCGGTATCTCGCAAAAAAGGGGTGACATGATTTCCCGAGTCAACATGACAGAGCGTGCTGCGGAACTATTGTCGGTGTTGTGCCAGCGCCATGGTTCCTTGCTGTTCCACCAGTCTGGTGGATGTTGCGACGGCAGTGCGCCACTGTGTTTTACCCAGCAGGAATTCCGTGTTGGCGATCATGACATCCTGTTGGGAGAAATCGGCGGCTGCCCTTTTTACATCAGCGAATTTCTGTATGGCTATTGGCAGAACTGCGTCCTGACCATCGATGCCTTGCCGGGGCGTGGCAGTGGCTTTTCCCTGGAGTCGGCCGAAGGGATGCGCTTTGTCACGCTGTCGCGCTTGTTGAGCGAGGAGGAACTGGCTGCGGACGGGCAACAATGCAGCGCACCGCCCTGACTGGCGGTTACAATACGGCCATCCTTGTGATGACCGGGTAGGAATGTGCAGGCCACTTGGCCATGAGCCGAAAAACCCCGCTAGCCGGGGTTTTTGCTTTGTATCGTACTGGTGGGCTGATGTTGGCCTGCGAGCGGCCAGGCTGATTCAGGATGCGTCCAGGTAGTCGTAGCCGGCCCAGTCCAGTGCATAGCCATTGATCCGACGCAGATTGACCGGTTTGAGCAGCCCATGCTGCTGCATGTGGCGCAGATGCTCATGGATGGTCTGGTCGTTGAACTCATCACCCGTTTCGCGGCGAATGGCGGCGATCAGCTGGCGCTCGTCCAGATATTGCACCTGTTTCAGCCGCAAAATGCGTAGTATCCGGAACACCAATAATTCGTTGCGTGGCATTTGTGTCTTTATTGTTGCAGCGACCTTTCATTTATCTGACAGTTTTATTGAGAAAGTCAAGAAATATGACAGAAGTGTTTCAGGCAGGAGTGGCGCATGGCGCTTGAGCGTCCCGATTCCCCTTGCATTGCCCGCTGCACGACTGCCGTGGGAGACAATGTCTGCCGCGGCTGCGGTCGCAGCTTTGCCGAAATATCCAACTGGTGCTTCATGGATGAATCCGCACGCGAACAGGTATGGCAGCAGTTGCCACAGCGGCAAGCTTTGCTGGATATCGCAGAGCGGCTGGGGGTGCTGCTCGACCTGCAGCTGCTGGATGGCGAAGAGTGGGGGACCTTGTCGCTGAATGGGCGGCCACTGTTCATCCGCATGCAGTCCGCCACCGTGCAGCTGCGCTTGCCCGATGGCCGCTCGCTGCCACTGGATGTGCAGCAAGGCGTGGATGGCGTTGCGGCGCAATTGCGTCAGTATGTGGCGCTGATCAATCAGTAGTTAATGGAGAACTGAAATATGGCGCAGGACAGTTCCTTGCCCGACTTCTGGGACGTGCGCTACCAGCAGGGCGTCACCCCATGGGAGGGGGCGCAGCCGGATGTGCTGATGCAGCGTTTCATCGCCAGCCTGCCGCCGGGAAGCCGGGTCTTGCTACCGGGCTGTGGCTCGGCGGCAGATGTGCGCTGGCTGTTGCAGGCCGGCATGCAGGTGGATGCCATCGATTTCAGCCACGAAGCCATCAGGCGGGCGGCGGCCGCACTGCAGGATAGTCCGGTGCGCTTGTGGCAGGCCGACTTCTTTGCCCTGGATGCCGCAGCACACTATGACCTGGTATTTGAACGAGCCTTCTTGTGCGCCTTGCCGCCGAGGCGGTGGAAGGACTATACCCAGAAGATGATGCAACTGATTCCTAGTGGCGCATATCTGGCCGGGGTGTTCTTTCTGGCGGATAAAGCCAAAGGTCCCCCTTTTGGCACGAGCCGCGAGGCCTTGCAGCAACTGTTGGCCGAGGGCTTTGAATTGATGGATTGCCAGCCGGCTGGCGCGACTTTGCCGGTGTTTGCCGGGCAGGAGTTCTGGATGGTATGGCAGCGCAAGCCTGCTGCTGACGGCAGGCCCGCGGAATAATCTTTCATATTCTGTCGTGACTGTTTGTGCTTGCTGTGAAATGGCTGAGTGAGGAGCTTGATAATGGTCATTTTTATTGCAATTGGGATTGGTTATTTCACAGATTTCAGGTAAAAATGTAGCGCCCGCTTTAAACATATAACAAGCAATATCAGCAGGTCGTAAGGAGAGAGCATGGATTGGTTCTGGCGCGTATATGCCTTGGTCGAAAAAACGTTTTTCAATACCCTGACCAGGAAATTGTGCAGTTTCTTTTGTTTGAGCCTGTTCCAGTTGATCATGCTGGCTTATTCATATCTGGTGTTGACCGACATTCGTGGCCAGCTGAATAATCCGGCGGTCCCCAGTACCGTCTCCACCCACATCCTGTCCAGTATCGACAGCGCCATTTTCTGGGGCAGCTGTCTGTGGGTGCTGGGTTTGGCCTTTACCAGCTTCATGGTCTGGTATCTGCGCTATCTTATCGTGCGGCCGCTGAAAATGATTATCGGCATCTTCAATGAGATTGGCGCCGGCGAGGGGGATCTGTCACGCGATATCCCGGCCATCACCTATGATGAAATCCGCGATGTTTCCGTCTCCTATAATCGCTTCCAACTGAAAATGCGCGAAATCATCAGCAATGTGCGGCTGATGACTGTGCGTATCGCCATGGATTCCGCGCGTACGCGCAAGAATGTCAGTGAATCCCTGGGGAGTGCGGTACGCCAGGATGAATTCGCCACCCGCGTGCGCGATGCCAGCGATCAGACCACCACCGGCATCAATCAGGTCACCGGTCAGACGCAAAGCATTTCCGTGTCCACCCTGTCCAATCTGGACGTGGCACGCGAGTCTTACGATGAGCTGAAAACGGTGGCCGACCGCATCTATGACATCAGCCAGAAAGTCGGTCACTTCAACGAAACGGTAGAGGACCTGAGTCAGCGCTCGGCCAGCATCAAGACCATTGTCGATCTGATCAAGGATATTTCCGACCAGACCAATCTATTGGCACTGAATGCGGCCATCGAAGCAGCACGGGCCGGCGAGAGCGGCCGTGGTTTTGCGGTGGTGGCCGACGAAGTGCGCAAGCTGGCGGAAAAGGTGAAAAAGGCTACCGACGAAATATCCAGCAATATCGACGGCATGCTCGGGCTGGTGTCGGATACCCAGGTGGAAACCAACGAAATCACGGCCGGAACTCATCAGGCGCGCGAAGTGGTATCGCGTGCCTCGCAGCACTTCGGCCGCATGATGGGTGATTTCGAAGCCACGGCCAGCAGTCTGACGCAAATCGCCGGCACCATGGAAGATTTCGCCGAAACCAATCGCCAGGTAAACCGCCATGTATCGGAAATTCACGATCTGGGCCAGCAGGTAACCGAACGCCTCAACCATACCGAGCAGGTTGCCGACGAATTGTCCGGCGTGGCCGAGCAGGTGCAGGAAATGGTATCGCGCTTCGTGATTGGCGAAGGTGAGTTTGACCGCATGATAGGCTTGGCGCGCAATATGCGCGATCAGTTGCAGGGCGTGTTGCAGCAGCAGCAAAAAGCCGGCGTCAATGTGTTTGATCAGCGCTACCAGCCCATCCCCGGCAGCAAACCCAGCAAATACCATACGGCCTATGACGAGAAGCTGGCCGGTCTGGTACAGCCGCATTACGACAGTCTGGTGCGGGATGTGGTGGGAGGGCGCTTCTGCCTGCTGGTCGACAACAATGGCTATGCGCCTACCCATAACAGCTGGTATAGCCAGCCCCTGACTGGTGATGAGCAAAAAGATCTGGTCAACAGTCGTGACAAGCGCATTTTTGCTGATCCGGCCGGCCTCAAGTCGGCGCGCAATACCGAGCCCTTTCTGCTGCATACCTATATGCGCGATACCGGCGAGATTTTGTCTGAACTGACGCTGCCGGTGTTTATCGATGGCAGGCACTGGGGTGCGCTGCGCCTGGGCTTTGATCCCGGCAGTCTGCTGGAGGCAGCAGGTCTGGAGAAAAAAGGCCGGCGCTAAAGCCAGTCAGGCAGTAAATAAAAAAGAGGCCATACGGCCTCTTTTTTTTTATCGGAACCTGCACCAGTGCATCAATCCAGCTGCGAGGTGCAGCAAGGGCAGCGGCTGGCCTTCTCCGGCACGGAGGACAGGCAGTAGCGGCATTCCTTGGTGGCTGCTGCCGGGGCTGCTTCAACCGGCGCCTCGCGCTTGAGATTGTTGATGGCCTTCACCAGCATGAAGATGGCGAAGGCCACAATGGTAAAGCTGACCAGCGAATTGATGAACAGGCCGATATTCATGGTCACCGCACCTGCCTGCTTGGCAGCGGCCACCGACGCGTAAGGCCCGGCTTGCTTGGCGCCTTCCTTTAATACGAAGAACAGGTTGGCAAAATCGACATTGCCGACGAGCAGACCAATGGGGGGCATGATGACATCGTCGACCAGCGATTTGACGATGGAGCCGAACGCACCGCCAATGACCACACCGACGGCCAGATCGATGACATTGCCTTTAACAGCAAATTCCTTGAATTCCTTCAGAATGGACATGGCTGATCCTATGGTTATTGTTTAATACAGAGTTAATCAATGCTTATTTTAGCACGAATAAACCGCTGTGATAGTCAGACGATTCTTTGCGAGAAAGTGAGGTCTTGTCAAAAGGAAGCGGCAATGGCAATGCAAAAAGCCCGCTATCAAAGCGGGCTTTTGTCTGGCTCCCCGAGCAGGGCTCGAACCTGCGACCTGCGGATTAACAGTCCGTCGCTCTACCGACTGAGCTATCAGGGAATAAACTGGCTTGGCATTGTAGGGGTGGCTCCCCGAGCAGGGCTCGAACCTGCGACCTGCGGATTAACAGTCCGTCGCTCTACCGACTGAGCTATCAGGGAATAACCGGCAATGCACAATAAATTGTAGGGTCTTGGCTCCCCGAGCAGGGCTCGAACCTGCGACCTGCGGATTAACAGTCCGTCGCTCTACCGACTGAGCTATCAGGGAACATCCAAGAGAGTGCGAACTATACCGATGGTAATCAGGCCTGTCAACGCTTTGCCCATGGAAAATGCCAGCTTTTTAAACCGCTGCAGAGCGTGTGTTGGTTAAGTGCATGAGGCAAAAAGAATATCACCGCAGCATGTATTCCCGGCATGTGGTGGTGCTGGCAGTAATCAGCTGAAAAAAGTAAAATTCTTGACTAATTTAGTGTGCTTAATCACAGGTATCGCAACATGAACCAGCTGTGGCAGTCGTGGGTAGACAAGAATCAGGGACAGATCGACCAGGAAGGGCGGCTGTCGTTTTCCGATTTTCTGGCGCAAGTCGCTGCCGTGCGTACCGGCAATGCGCTTGCACTGCTGGATAACCTGGCAATCATCCGGGTGACGGGCGAGGATGCGCAAAGCTTTCTGCAGGGGCAGTTTTCTGCCGATATCCGGGACGTGACGGCAAGCCATGCGCAATTCAGCACCTACTCCACCGCCAAGGGCCGCATGCTGGCCAGCTTTCTTATCTGGCAGCATGAGGACAGTTATTTTCTGCTGCTGTCGGCGGATATTGCTGCTGCCATTGCCAAGCGTCTGACCATGTTTGTCATGCGATCCAAAGTAAAAGTCGCTTTGCTGGATGCAGCAGAGGTGCACGTGGCTGGTGTGCGCGGGGCAAGGCTGGAGCAAGTAGTGGAAGCCCATTTCACGCTGCGACAGCCGCAGCCGCTCACGGTGATGCAGCAGGGTGGAGATATTGCGATAGCCTTGCCGGAGGGTGGTTATCTTGTCTATCCGGTGATTGATTCAACATTGCCGGCATTGCTGCAGGCGGTGGATGCGGTTGCCGTGTCTGCTGCTGCCTGGGCGATTCGGGATATTGATGCGGGCATTGCCTGGGTGACGCTGGCCACCCAAGAACAGTTCGTGCCGCAAATGGCAAATATGGAAGTCATTGGCGCCGTCAGCTTTAAAAAGGGCTGTTATCCAGGCCAGGAAATTGTGGCGCGTACCCAATATCTGGGTAAGCTCAAGCGGCGCTTATACAAAGCCCGGCTGGCCCGATTTGCTGCGGTTGGCAGCAAGTTATTCAGCCCGGAGCTGCCTGAACAGTCCATCGGGATGGTGGCGGCTATTTGTCAGGTGGCAGAGTGCGAGTATGAGGCTTTGGTCGTGGTGCAGTCGGCATGCTGGGATAAGGGTATTTATCTGGAGGCTGAATATATCAATGCGCTGGAGCCTCTGGCATTGCCATATCCTACTCAGGATGAATAAACTGTTGCCTTGTTTGCTGAAATTTAACCACATTGCCTTGACTAGTCGATGGGCTTTTGGCTAAATTGAATCAGTGGTTCTCCAACTGAATAATAAGGGCGGCAAAATGGATATCAGCAATCTGAGTTTTACTGAACTGGTAGCATTGAAAGGCGACGTTGAAAACGAAATCAAGCGTCGTGAATCTGAAGAAAAATCCAAGGCTAAGAAGCAGATCATCGAGCTGGCAAAAGCTTATGGTCTGAGCGTGGAAGAGGTGCTGGGCAAGGTGGGTGCCACCGTGCGCAAGCCGGTTGAAGCCAAGTATCGTCATCCGGAAAATGCCGAACTGACCTGGACTGGTCGCGGCCGCAAGCCGGTTTGGGTACAAGAACTGCTGAATGCTGGCAAAACGCTTGAAGATCTCGCTATCTGATGTGACACTGTCTTCCAAGTGCCTGACAAAAAGCGCCTGCACGGGCGCTTTTTGTTTTGTGGCACAAGTTCTTCTTGCTGATTTGCCGGCTTGTATAAATACTGGTAGGGCCGACTAGCGCAAGCTCCGGGTTCGCCTTGATCCCGTCATGATGACAGACTGAAAGTTACGCCATGTTGGACTTTTTCTCCCGAGGCTCAAAGAACAAGTCAGATCCTTTGGCCAATGCTGCTGCTGCCAAGGTTTATGCCGATACTCTCAAGCAAGAGTATGGCGCGGCTGCGCACGAGAGAATTACCGAGATGCTGGCCGAGGTCAATGCGCTGTCTCCCCATGTGACGGCGGATTTGCTGGATGCCGTGTTGACGCTCAATCTGGAAATCCAGCCGCTGCATGAAAACCTGTGCACGCAATATTTCATGAATTCCCGTATGCCCAAGGTGCTGGAAGGGCAGTTGCGTTCGCAGATACTGGCTTATGGCAAGCAGTTTCTCGAGTTTTATCAGCGAGCCTTGTCGGTTGATACCGACATGCAGCAAGAAGAGCGGATCCGTGCCATGCTGCCCCTGGTATTGGTACGCATGATGCATTTTTTTGGTGAGTTCGCCCGTTGGCAATACCTGCGGCATTTCACTCCGGATGATGTTTTCTGGCTGAATGTAAATCAGCTTTATCGCCTGGCAGAGCAGCGACGTATTGACTCGACTCCGGTGTTTTTATTCGGAGAGGACAGCCCCGGTACGACGGTGCAGGATCAATACCTCATCATGCTGATGTTGTCCTTGTTAAGTAGTGGCAATCTCAGCCTGCGCCAATTCAATTTCTCCTACCAGTTGTTATGCCTGGTTTCCAATCGCATGTCGCTGCATCCGCAATATGATGAAGAGGCCAGCTTTGCCGTGACACTGGCCGAGGCCAAACCAGCCGCACGTGCCAATCCCAGCTTTGTCAGTGATTCTGCCCGTTTCTGGAGTACCGCCAATATGGTGGAAATCATCCATAGCTGGGCCACGGTGATGGAAGGCGGGCGGGTGCCGCCGGAACTCAAGCCATTGATCGAGCCTGGCATTGATGCCGGTTTGCTGCACATGCTGTGCCGTGAATGGTCGGCCAAGCCGATGCGCTTCGAGCGGGCCGAGCGGGTTGCCGTGACAAACCGCAATCTGGAAGTGGCGCATCGCCTGTCAACCCTGCACCGGCTGATTCGGCAGCCAGATGAGGCCATACAGGCGCAGGCGCGGCATACCGACAACGACAGTTTTGATGATGCCGCCAATATTCGCATCTATGGCTTTGTCACCAGCCGCAAGCGTGATCGCAGCACGCTGGCGCTGGCTCCGCTGACCATGACCGGCGATGCGACGCCGGCGGCACAACCCTTGCGCGACGAGTTCCTGCGCTGGTCGGTCGAGAATGTCAGCCAGAGCGGCCTTGGCGTGACGCTGGACTCGCTGGGCAATGAGTGGGTGACACTGGGCAGCCTGGTAGGCTATCGCGATGTGGACAGTGCCAACTGGAGCCTGGGGCTGGTGCGCCGGGTCAAACGCGCCAATCAGCGGGAGCGCATCTATCTGGGGGTGGAGACCCTGTGTACCCGACCGGTGGCGGCCTCCATTCGCCCAACCGACAGCAAGCTGATCGATCCCACCTTGCCCCCCGACATGGTGTGGCTGGCCGGGCATATCGCCTTGTTTGTGCCTTTTGATCGCGGAGGGCGGCGTATCAATGCCCTGATCATGCCGATTTCGGTGTATACCCTGGGCCGGCAGTATTACATGACGGCACGCGGCAAACACTTTCAGATTGCGCTGGGCAAGGTGCTGGAAAAAGGCAGCGACTGGTGTCTGGCCGAAATCGAACTGGTGAAGGCGCTGGAAAGATTGCCACTGGCCATGTGAGTGCTGCAGGCAGGGGAAAACAAAAAAGCCGGAATCGCGATTCCGGCTTTTTGCTGGCTGCAGGGTGATCAGCGCAATTCGTTGATCACCGCGTAGATCGGTGTCAGTGCTGCTTCGCCCATGCGCAGGCTGCGCTGGCCATTCCAGCCGTAGTCGTCATCCGGCAGGTTGGCATTGTCCTTGAACGGCATTTCCAGGGTAAAGGCCAGGCATTTGAAGTTTTCACCGACCCAGTTGGTGGCCAGGCTCAGATTGGCCGATCCCGGCGCATCCTTGTCGTAGCCGAATTCATCCTGGAAGTCCGGATTGGCCACCATCAGGTAGTGCTTGAACTTGTCTTCCAGCTGGCGGATGCGTTCGTTGTAAGAAGGAACGCCTTCTGTTCCGGCGACAAACACATAGGGCAGTTTTTCGTCGCCGTGGATGTCGAGGAACAGGTCAACGCCGGTCTCCAGCATTTTGTTGCGCACGACCAGTACTTCCGGACTGGTTTCCTGCGATGGTGCCAGCCATTCGCGATTGAGATTGGCCCCGGCGGCATTGGTGCGCAGATTGCCCAGGATGGAGCCATCCGGGTTCATATTGGGCACCACGTAGAAGGTGGCCTTGTCCAGCAGGGCGCGCGAAGTGGCATCCAGCGGATCGAGCAGGCGGTTCAGGAAACCTTCGACAAACCACTCGGCCATGGTTTCGCCGGGGTGCTGGCGCGCGGTCACCCAGATTTTCAGATCAGACTCGACTTCATGGCCAATGGTCAGCAAATTGATGTCGCGGCCCTGTACGGTAAAGCCCAGGTCATGAATCTGGCACAGGCCCGATCCTTGCGCCTGCCCCAGCAGATTCAGGTGCTGCTCGTGGGAGTAGGGCTCGAAATAGGCGTAATACACGCTATTGGCCAGCGGCACATGTTCAACCGTCATGACCTGGCCGTCAAAATGAGCAGGTACGCGGAACCAGTTGATGCGGTCGTACGATGCCATCAGCTCGTAATCAGTCCATCCTTCCGGATAGGCGCATTCGCCGGCATTGAGAAAGCGCAGCGTACAAGCCTGATAGGCGGCACCCTGTAGCCGGAAATAAAACCATTGAGCAAAGTCCGCGGCATTGTCATGGGGAATCCGCAGCTGGATGTCGTCGAAACTCTCCATGGAAACGATTTCGATGCTGCCTGCGTCAAAGTTGCTGCTGATTTTCATGCGTTGAACCCGTGGTCTTTGCTGGAACTCAAAGAAAGAATTGTAAACCTGCGCCGGCCAGCTTGCATCATGCAAAACAAAAAACCCCGCCAAAGCGGGGTTTTGCAGCAGGCGAAGCCGTGAATCAGGCGCGCTTGGTGGCGGTCTTCACTGCATCGGCAGTGGCGCTGCTGGCAGCCTTGATGCTGCTATCAGTGAATTCGGCAACTTGCTGGGCAGCCTTGCTGAAGCTGTTAACGGCAGCAGCGGCAGCAGCCAGCGAGGTCTTGACGGCGTTCAGTGCATTGTCGGAACCTGCCGGGGCGTTCTTGGCAGCACCTTCCAGTGCGGTGATCAGGTTCTTGTTGAAGCTGCCGAGGTTTTCTTCAGCCAGCTTGGACAGTTCGCTTTGCGCGGCGGATACGATTTCGTATACGTTGCGGGAGTTGGCAACAGCCTTGTCCACCGATTGGCTGGCCAGTTGGTTGAACTGGTTCAGGGCTTCCTGGGCATCGCCAGCGCCGGCCAGAGCCTTGGCGACCTTGACGTTTTCTTCCAGGGTTTGCTTGGAGGCTTCCAGGTTCAGCTTGACCAGGCGCTCGGCGCTGTCCAGGGAGATCTGGGCAACACGCAGGGCGGCTTCAAAGCCGGACAGGGAGATTTTGCTGATTTGATCGTTGGTATTGAACATGTTTTTAACCCTCATCATTGGATTTCGTAGAAAAGACCGACAAGCTCTGTGTTGACTGTGATTTTTTTTCTTGTTTTATATTGCACTGCACAATAAGTGCGAAATGTAGCATGCACTGCGCGAGGGGGATAGAAGTTTTGCTCTAGCTTGTTGTATTTATGATAAATTGCGGGTGCACAACACCAACGACAATAATCCGGGAGTGTTACATGAGTGTTGAAAAAAGGGTCATCAAGAAGTACCCGAACCGCCGCCTGTATGACACGGCGACAAGTTCCTACATCACATTGGGAGACGTGAAACAACTGGTGCTCGAGAACGTGGATATCCAGGTTGTCGATGCCAAATCACAGGATGACATCACCCGCAGCGTGCTGCTGCAGATCATCCTGGAGGAGGAGAATGGCGGCATGCCGATGTTCAGCTACGAAGTGCTGACACAGTTCATCCGCTTTTATGGTCAGGCCATGCAGGGCATGATGGGGCCCTTCCTGGAGAAGAACCTGCAGCTGTTCGGGCAGATGCAGCAGAAGCTGCAGGAGCAAACCCGCGCCATGTATGGCGACAAGGCAGTGTTCAACACCACCATGTGGGGCGAATTCATGAAGCTGCAGGGGCCGGCGATCCAGAATGTCATGTCCAGTTATATGGAACAGAGCACCGGCATGTTCCTGGAAATGCAGAATCGCATGCAGGAACAAACCAAACAGTTGTTCAGTGGTTTCACTTTCCCGGGCTATGTGCCGCCCGGCAAGGATGATGCAGGCAAATCCTGATCAACCCAGCATGCTGAAAAAGCCCGTTACCAGACGGGCTTTTTCTTTTGTAGCCTCCGGTTTTCAGTCGCGGCCCGCCGCTGCCCTGGCAGCCCGCTGCGGATAGCGCAGACCCCAGGGCAGCGCCTCCAGTATTCTGGGCCGCGGAAGGTGCGGCAGTGGCGCTCTGGGAAATGGGTGGACGCAAGCCAGGCCCTGCCTGGCTTGCGTCTGGGATGCCCAGTCAGTCCGCAGGCTGATGCCGCCGCGGCGCAAACAGCAGCAGCGTTGCCACGCAGGCCGAGAGCGCAGCAAACAGCAGCCACCAGGCCGGTGAACTCTTGCTGTGCGTCATTTCCACCAGCGCGGTGGATACCGCCGGGGTCAGGCCACCGAAAATGGCGGTGGCCAGGCTGAAGGCCAGCGAAAAGCCCACGGTACGCACATACACCGGCATCACCTCGGTCAGTGCCGCCACCATGGCACCGTTATACATGCCGAAGAAAAACGAGAACCACAGCAATACCGTCAGCAACCGGATAAAGCTTGGCCCATCCCCCAGCCAGGCCATGGCCGGGTAGGCGGTCAGCAAGGCCAGCAGCGAAATACCCAGCAGCAAGGGCTTGCGGCCAATGCGGTCGGACAGGGCGCCGCCGATGGGCAGCCAGCAGAAATTGGACAGGCCCACGCACAGGGTGACGATCAGGCTGTCCTGCGCGCTCAGGTGCAGCACGCTTTTGCCAAAAGTGGGGGTGTAGACGGTGATGAAGTAAAACAGCGTGGTGGTGAGCGAAACCAGAAACATGCCCGCCACAATGGTGCGCCAGTGCAGGCCGATGGTGGCAAAGATTTCACGCAGGCTGGGGCGGTGATGACGCGCCAGGAAGGCATCGGTTTCCTGCAGCGAGCCACGCAGCAGGAAAATCAGCGGGATGATCAGGCAGCCGATGAAAAACGGCACGCGCCAGCCCCAGGCGGCAATCTGCGCCGGGCTCAGCCATTGCTGGATGCCATAGCCGATGGCCGCCGCCACCACAATGGCCACTTGCTGGCTGGCCGACTGCCAGCTGGTGTAAAAGCCCTTGCGACCCGGTGTGGCAATCTCGGACAAATACACCGACACCCCTCCCAGCTCCACCCCGGCGGAAAAGCCCTGCAGCAGTCGGCCCAGCAGCACCAGCAAGGGCGCGGCCAGCCCGATCTGGCTGTAGTCCGGCACAAAGGCAATCAGCACCGTGCCACAGGCCATGATGCCCAGCGTGACAATCAGCCCCTGACGGCGGCCGATGCGGTCCACATAACTGCCCAGCACGATGGCACCCAGCGGGCGCATCAGGAAACCGGCACCGAAGACGGCAAAAGTCAGCATCAGCGAGGCGAACTCGCTGCTGGTGGGGAAAAATGCCTTGCCGATATACGTGGCATAAAAACCGAACAGAAAGAAATCGAACTGTTCGAGAAAATTGCCACTGGTCACGCGCAGTACCGCACCCAGTCGGGACTGGGCGGGGTGCTGGCGCTCTGGCGCTTGTTGCATGCGTACTCTCCTTTGTTGCATCTGTTGCGTTGTATTTATTGCTTTTCTGAATGTTTACTGATGGACGGTCAGCGGCGTTGACGCTTCTCGATGGCCCATTTCAGCAAGGCCGCGCTGCGGAAAATACCGTGGGCAAACTTGCCATAGGGCAGGGTGACAAACAGCGCCATCACCACGCCCAGATGCACGGCCAGCAGGCTGCCCAGCACATGGCTGTGGCGGGCAAATGGCAACAGCAGGCCGCTGGCGCTGGTGAGCAGCAACAGGGCAATGAAGCCGCGGTCCATCGGGCGTTGTTGTATGTCGCCATGCTGCGGGTCGCGCTGCAGGTTCAGCCACAGCAGACCGGCCGGGCCAATCAGCAGCCCGATACCACCGGCGCAGCCCAGCAGCACCGGCAGGCTGTTCAGTGCATAGGGGGCTGGCAGACCCAGCAGATAGTGGTAGCCGGTGGCGGTGATGGTGGCGGCAAAGCAGGACAGGAAGCCATAGAAGGTGAAATGGTGAAAACGCCGCCGCCACAGGGTGTAGGCATCGTCGGCGTTATTGCAGCCCTGGCCGTGGCCGCCATCCAGATACTTCAGCGTGGCTACTGCATGACCGGCATCCAGCACCGCCGGTACATCCGGCGCTTGCGGGCTGATGTCACGCCAGAAGCGGCGCACACCCAGGCCCAGCGCCAGCATGGCAAAGCCGAATACCGGGCCAAACAGCCCGGCCAGCAGATGGTGCGGGAAGTAGTCGTAGAAATTGCCGCTGCTCACGCTGGGGGCCAGCGCCTGCAATAGCAGCAGGAACAGCGCGAGGCCGCTGGCCAGTGCCAGTGCCACGGTCAGCCCGGCATGCTGATACAGCCGCCCCAGCGCGCCCGGCCAGGCAAAGCGGGTATAGCTTTGCTGGCGTACCTGGGCCATGGCTTTGGGAATGTTGACGGCAAATTCATGTGGCGGTGCGTACTGGCAGGCATGCAGACAGGCGCCGCAGTTGTGGCAGAGATTGGCCAGGTAATGAATGTCGGCCTGGCCGAATTCCAGCCGTTGGGTCATGGCGGGAAACACTGCGCAAAAGCCCTCGCAATAGCGGCAGGCATTACAGATTTGCAGGTCGCGCGCCACTTCGGCTTCGGCTTTGTCCAGCAGGGAGCCCGGCTGGCCGGCAGCCAGTTGTTGCGCCTCGTCGATCAGGCGGGTGAGTTGTTGCATGTCAGATTCCTTGTGAAACAGCCTGAGCTGCCTGGGCGGCACGGCTGCCGGCAATACGACCAAAAGCCGTGCCGATGGCCATGCCGATACCGGCCACATAACCCTTGCCCAGCACATTGCCGGCCATCATTTCACCGGCCACAAACAGGTTGGGGCTGGGCTGGCCGGCAAAGTGCACGGCGGCATCGGCATTGGTTTTCAGGCCCAGATAGGTAAAGGTGATGCCGGGGCGCAGCGCGTAGCCGTAGTAAGGCGGGGTATCCAGCGGCAAGGCCCAGTGGCTTTTGGGCGGGGTGAGATCTTTGGTGTGGCAGTTGTCCAGCACGGTGTGGTCGAACTGCCCGGCCTGACAGGCCGCGTTATAGCGCTGGACGGTGTCGACAAAGCGCACCTCGTCCAGTCCCAGCTGGCGTGCCAGTTCCGGCAGGGTATTGGCCTTGTTGCCGGGGAATACCGGCGGCATGAAACGGCCTATGGCCTTGGAGTCGATGATGGAGTAGCCGATCTGCTGCGGCTGTTGCGCGACCAGCCGCCCCCAGATGGCATAGCGCTTGGGCCAGAAGTCCTCGCCCTCATCGTAAAAGCGCTCGGCGTTGCGGTTGAGCATGATGCCCAGCGACACGCAGTCCACCCGGGTGCAGATGCCGCCATCGTATAGCGGCGCGCGGGCGTCAATCGCCACACAGTGCGATTGTGACGGATCGCCCACCATGTCGGCCCCGGCCTGCTGCATGAACTTGAGCAGCACGCCCTGATTGAAACGGGTGCCACGGATCAGAAAGTTATCTGCTGGCCAGTCGCCCTGGTCGTTCTGGCCCCAGGCGCTGCGCAGCCATTCGCGGTTGGATTCGAAACCGCCAGCCGCCAGCACACAGCTGCGAGCGCTGATGCGCTCGCCGCCAGCCAGCTGGGCAGCAACAAAGCGGCCATCCTGCAATTCCAGCCGCTCCACCGCGCTGTCGTAGCGAATCGCCACGCCCAGTTTTTCCGCGCTGCGGTAGTAGGCATTCACCAGTGCCTTGCCGCCGCCCATGAAGAAGGCATTGGTACGGGCGGTATGCAGCGCGCCGGACAGCGAGGGCTGAAAGTGCACGCCGTGACGGCGCATCCAGTCGCGACAGCTGCCGCTGGCGCGAATCACCAGCCGGGCCAGCGCTTCGTCGGTCTGGCCGCCGGTCACGCGCAGCAGGTCCTGCCAGTATTCTTCTTCCGGATACGCCTCCACCAGCACGTCTTGCGGGGCATCGTGCATGCAGCGCAGGTTACGGGTGTGCTGCGAATTGCCGCCGCGCCAGGCGCGCGGGGCGGACTCCAGCAGCAGCACCGAGGCCCCGGCTTCGCGGGCCATCAGTGCGGCGCAGAGTGCGGCGTTGCCGCCGCCGATGATCAGAACATCAAACATGGGTACAGCCTCCCTGAGACAAGCGGAGACTGTAAAAAGCCCTCAGCCCGGCCGCCAGAGCGGATCGGGCAACAGGTGTTTAGCGTTTGTAAACAGTGGCTCCCGGCCACTGGCCGCTGCTGGCCAGTTCGCTGGCCACTTGTTGCAGCACCACACGGGTGGCCAGCCCGGCCGGGGACAGCTCGTCATCGGACAGGCTCACCAGCAGATTGGGACGGCTGACGCTGGCGTCGGTGATGTCAATCAGACGGAATTCCTCCGGCGGCAGGCGGGCAATGGCGGCACCGGGCTGGATGGTGGCACCGTAACCAGCCCGCACCGCATCCATCAGCAGTGACAGGCCGTCGATTTCCGCGCTGATGTTCAGCGCGTGTGCGCCCTGGGTGCTGGCGTTGTTGAGAAGTGCGCGCAATCCATGCGGGCCACTGGGCATGATCAGCGGAATGTCGCCCAGCTCGGCCAGGCTGATGTGGTCCTGCGTGGGTGCTGCGGGCAGGTCGCGGCGGCAGATCAGGAACAGCTTTTCCTCCAGCAGCGGCAGCACGCTCCAGCGCCGGGTGCGTTCTTCCTGAAACAACACCGCCAGATCAAGCTGGCGTGCGCCCAGCATGGTGGCCAGATTGCCGGACAGGTTTTCCACCAGATGCAGGCGGATGTCCGGGTAACGCTGGCGCATGGCCGCCATGAAGGGCAGGCCCAGCACGCCGGTGGTGCTGGGGGCCATGCCCACGCTGACATGGCCGGACAGCCGGGCCAGCTGGGCGGCACGCATGGCGTCGTCGGCATGGCGGATGGCCAGCTGCGCCTGCCGCCAGAAGGCCAAGCCAGCATCGGTAGGAACCACGCCGCTGGAGGTGCGCTGCAATAGCCGGGTGGACAATTCGCCCTCCAGCCGGCTGATCTGCTGGCTCAGTGCCGAAGTCCCCACCCCCAGTTCCAGCGCAGCGCGTCCCATGCTGCCTTGTGCCACCACGCTGACGAAATAGCGTAATTGTCTCAGTTCCATGCTGCGTCCTCTTGCCGTGCTGACACGGCTATCTGTATCGCGTCAGTTTACTGGATACGCTGCGGGCTGCCGGGTGCATCAGGCAGAAACCGTGGTTTTGTTGTGCCAGCGGTGGGGAGGGCAGGGTGCCGGCGGGGGCGAAATGGTGGCAGCGCAAGGTGCGGCGGTGGTGCAGCTTGCCGGGAAATCCCGGCGCAATGGCGGCGGAAGCGGGTGATGACGCCAGGCTGTGCCCTGTTGCCATTTCCCGCATAAGCATGCTTGGGTATCAAGTGGCAAATGGCTGTATAATCTGGCGTTTTTCATTTTTTGCACTACGCCACATGTCCAAAGCTCCTCGTATCGGCATGGTTTCGCTTGGCTGCCCCAAGGCCCAGAGCGATTCCGAACAGATTCTCACCCGCCTGCGCGCGGAAGGTTATGAAATTTCCTCCTCCTACGATGGTGCCGACCTGGTGGTGGTGAATACCTGTGGTTTTATCGATTCGGCGGTGACCGAATCGCTGGATGCCATTGGTGAAGCCCTGAGCGAAAACGGCAAGGTGATTGTCACCGGCTGTCTGGGTGCCAAGGATGGCGTGGTGCAGAGCGCACACCCCTCGGTGCTGGCGGTAACCGGCCCGCATGCCACCGACGAGGTAATGACGGCGGTGCACAACTACCTGCCCAAGCCGCACGACCCCTTTGTCGATCTGGTGCCGGATGTCGGCGTGCGCCTCACCCCCAAGCACTACGCTTACCTGAAGATTTCCGAAGGCTGCAACCACCGCTGCACCTTCTGCATCATCCCGTCCATGCGTGGTGATCTGGAAAGCCGCCCGGTACACGATGTACTGCGCGAAGCCGCCAGCCTGGCGCGTGCCGGCGTCAAGGAACTGCTGGTGATTTCGCAGGACACCTCGGCCTATGGCGTGGATGTGAAGTACAAGCTGGGCTTCCATGATGGCCGCCCGGTGAAGACCCGCATGACCGAGCTGTGCGAGGAACTGGGCAAGCATGGCATCTGGGTGCGCCTGCACTATGTTTACCCGTATCCGCATGTGGACGAAGTGATCCCGCTGATGCGCGACGGCAAGATCCTGCCTTATCTGGACATTCCCTTCCAGCATGCCAGCCAGAAAGTGCTGAAGCTGATGAAGCGTCCGGCCAATAGCGACAATGTGCTGGCCCGTATCAAGAAGTGGCGCGAAATCTGCCCGCAGCTGGTGATCCGCTCCACCTTCATCGTCGGCTTCCCCGGCGAAACCGAAGAAGACTTCGAAGAACTGCTGCAATTCCTGCGCGAAGCCCAGCTGGATCGCGTGGGCTGCTTCACTTACTCCGCTGTCGAGGGTGCCACCGCCAACGACTTGCCCGACCAGGTGCCGGAAGAGGTCAAGGAAGCGCGCAAGGAACGCTTTATGGAAGTGCAGGCCGAAATCAGCGCACGCAAGCTGGAAGCCCGCATCGGCCAGCGCCTGACCGTGCTGGTGGACGAAATCGACGACGAAGGCACGGCGATTTGCCGCAGCTATGCCGATGCGCCGGAAATCGACGGCCTGGTGTTTGTCGATGATGCGGTCGGCCTGGAAGCCGGCCAGTTTGTCGAGGTGGACATCGTCGATTGCAGCGAACACGATTTGTGGGGCGAACGCGTGTCTGCCTGATGTGCCACACGCCGCTCAAGTAAAACGGTCTGCCTGCGGGCAGGCCGTTTTTCATGGCGCGGGCTGATTCAGTGGCGGTAGGCCGGCAGGCGCAAGGTAAAACAGGCACCGCCGCCCAGCGGGCTGTCGGCGCTCAGCGTGCCGCCATGGCGCTCGACGATGCCATAGCTGATGGACAGGCCCAGCCCGGTGCCCTTGCCGATGGGCTTGGTGGTGAAGAAGGGGTCGAAAATCAGCGGCAACGCCTCTTCGCTGATGCCGGGGCCATTGTCCAGCAAGACCAGTTCCACCCTGTCGCCGAGCTGTTCCAGCCGTAGCTGCAGCGTGGGTTGCGGGGTTTTCTCGATGGCATCGAAGGCATTCTGGATCAGGTTGACCAATACCTGTTGCAACTGGTTGGCCGAGCCGCACACCCAGGCCGGCTGATCCAGCCCGCTGCTGCTGACCTCGACCCGGAAGGGCGCGGCCCGGCTGACCCAGTGCACGGCGCGCTGGGTGAGGTCGGCCAGATCCACCCGCTGGCGGGTGTTTTCTTCCACGGCGGAAAAGCGCTTCAGCGCATCCACGATATGGCCGCTGCGCTCGGCACCTTCCATCAGCCCGGCGCTGAGCGAGGGCAGGTCGGCCAGCAGGCGGTCGATTTTCAGCTCGATGCGCAGCGCCTGGGTCTCGCTGCCCAGGTCATGGGCGTGGATGGCATTGAGATAGCGGGTGAGCTTGCCGGCATAGCGCTGCATGGCGTGGGCATTGCCCAGGATAAAGCTGATGGGATTGTTCAGCTCATGCGCCACCCCGGCCACCAGCCGGCCGAGCGAGGCCATCTTTTCTGCCTGCACCAGCTGGGCCTGGGCTGATTTCAGTGCCTGATGCGCCGCTTGCAGCTGGGCATAGGCACGCTTGAGTTCGCCGATGGGGCGGCCCACGGCGACAAAGCCGCTGTAACGGCCTTCGCCATCGTAGAGCGGGCTGACATTCCAGGTGACCGGCACCGGCTCACCCTGCTGGCGGGGCAGGGCGATTTCCACATCCTGCACATCGCTGCGGCCTGCCGCCAGCAGGGTGGCGATCTGGCTGCGTGCCTGCTGGTCTTCCACCAGCTCGGCCAGTTCGCGCCCCACCAGCTGGTCTTCCGCATGGCCGGTCAGCTGCAGCATGGCACGGTTGACCTGGCGCACCTTGCCCACCGTATCGCATACCACCAGCACATCGGTCATGGCGGCCAGCACGCCCTCGGTGAAGTGATGGGCTTCGGCCAGCTCGCGGTGCTTGGTTTCCAGCGTTTCCTGCGAGGCCACCAGCTCGCTGTACACCTCGTCCATGCGCTGGATGACATCGATCCAGGCCGCTTCGGCCAGCTCCTGACCGGCCGCCGCTGTCTGGTCATCCGGCAAGCTGACCGGCGCGTTCAGTGCGTGGTGCAGACCTGGCATGGATCGAAACTCCTGACAATGTGCTGGACCTGCAAGGCTTGCGGGTCGCTGGCGTCCACGCCTTCCAGCGCTTTTTCCAGTGGGCCGGGCAGCTCCTTGCTGTCGCGTGGGGAAAAATTCCAGGTGGTGGGGGCGATGATCTGGTAGCGGCTGATGCGGCCGGCATCCAGCGTCACCCAGTGCCCCAGCATGCCGCGGGCGGCTTCGGTCAGGCCGACGGCGCTGCTGTGTTGCGGGCTGGCCGGGCAGGGCTGCTGGAAGGGCTGTTCCAGCTGCAGTGCCGCCAGCCAGTGTTCCATCAGCGGCACGATGCGCGCCACTTCGGTGAGGCGTGCCACCACCCTGCTCAGTACATTGCCGCCGGCACTGGCCACCATCTCGCTTAGCAGCGGCTCGCCGCGCAGCAGGCCGCGCGCCAGGGCACCGGTTTCGGCGGCGAGGCCAGCCACGCGCGGAGCCTTGCTCCAGCTATAGCCTTCGGCCTTGTCCGGCAGTGGCACGGTGTCGGTGTGCAGCGGGGCGCTCGGGCCATCGCCGGCCAGCCAGCTGCGGTGGTTGTCTTCGCTGATCTGCTCCAGCGGCAGCGGCTGGCTCACGCCCTGTTGCCACAGCCCGGCCGGGCTCCAGGGGCCGTCCGGGCCGGCATAGGCTGCCGCCGCGATGAAGTGGTCGTAGCTGCGGCCCAGCTGGTGTAATTGCAGCTGCGCGGCAAGGTGCAGGAAATGGGCGAAGTCGGCGGCTGGTGTCTCTAAGCGGTAGTGTTCCAGCGCTGCCTGGCTATCCAGTGCGGCGATGGCTTCCAGCGGCTGGCCAAAAGTGCGCTGCTCCAGAAAGCGGCGGAAGCTGCGCAGCCATTGTTGCAGCCGCACCCGCTCGGCGGCGCTGACCACCTTGGTTACCCCGCCCGGTTGCAGGCACAGGGTATGTGGCCAGTGGCCGGCCAGGCTGCCCATGAAGCGCATCAGGATGGCGCGTGCTTCCAGCATGGGGGCGACGGCGCTGCCGCGCTGGGCCTGGAAGCGGGCCAGGGTTTCGCCGTGCCAGGCATGTGACTGGTAGTCGGCGCGGGCAAAGTCCGGCATGAAAAACAAATAGAAATGACTGAGGTGATCGGCGATGTTTTCCACCGCGTGGATCAGGTTCAGCACCCGCTGGCCATTGGCCGGTGGCGTGATGCCGTACAGCTGGGACAGCGCATGCGCCGCCGCCACCGATTGCGATACCGAGCAGATGCCGCAGATGCGCGGCACGATGGCCAGCGCGTCCAGTGGCTCGCGCCCCAGCAAGATCCGCTCGAAGCCACGGAACAGCGGTGCGGTGACGCGGGCGGCACTGACCTTGCCATCGGCAAAATCCAGCGTGATGTTCAAATCCCCTTCCACACGGTTAAAGGGGCCAAGAATGCGGCGGCTCATGCCTTGCCCTTTTTCGGTAGCGAGGGGGGGACGGTCAGGCGGTCGCGGGTGGCATTCTGCCGTACCCGTGCCGGCGTGGCGGATTTGGACAGGGTGGACAGCGCGACAAACCAGGCCTTGGGCATGTCGGTGGGCAGGCCCACCGGGAAACCGGCTACCTGTGGTGTGCTGAAGAAGCCATGGCCGGGGTCGGCAAAATCCGGTGCCGTGCAGTTGATGCAGGGATAGCCGCCGGTCAGGCAGGAGCCCTCGCCATTCCAGCCACGGCTATTGCAGTCGGCATGGGCCTGGGTGCCCTTGCAGCCCACGTATTCCATCAGGCAGCCCATCTGGCCGGGCGCGGTGGCGCTGGCCTTGAATTCGTAAAACTCGTTCTTGTCGCAGCCGTGGTGAACCAGCTTGTCGGCGTAAAAACGCGGACGACCCAAGGGGTCGAGGTCGCTGGCATGCAAGCTGTCGGCCGCCAGCAAGGCCAGGGTTTCCAGCACCCAGCCCGGATGGGTGGGGCAGCCGGAGATATTCACCACCGGCAGGCCGCCGGCGGCATGGAAATTCCCACCCAGCAGGCCGCCGGGATGATTGCCGGTATAGTCCAGCCCCACTGCACCGGTGAGGTTGTCGCCGGCGGCACTGATGCCGCCATAAGCGGCGCAAGTGCCCACGGCGATGACCTGGCCGGCGCGGCGGGCCAGCTGTTCGATCAGCGTGCTCATGCTTTGCCCGTCCGGCAGCAGGTGGAAACGGCCGGCGGCACCGGTCATCACCGAACCTTCCAGGCAGAGCATGTCCAGCGCTTCGCGGCCATCCGCCAGCCGCTGCAACAGTTGCATGGCTTCATCCAGGCTTTGTTCGGCAAAGCTGGGGTGCCAGACCAGCTCGATGCCGATGTCGGCCAGCGTGGTGAACAGGCTGGGGGCATCGGTATTGAGCAGCGACAGGGTGCAGCCACCACAGCCACCGGATTGCAGCCACAGCAGGCGTTTATTTTTCGAGGCCATAGCGGGTCAGCTTGTTACGCAGGCCGACGCGGGACAGCCCCAGCTCGGCGGCGGCGCGGGTCTTGTTCCAGCGCTGGCGGGTGAGGGTTTCGCGCAGGATCTGTTTTTCCAGCTCGTCCATGCGGGTTTTCAGATCGCCGGGCAGGCCCGTGAGAAAGGCCAGCTCGGCCACCTGTTCTTCGGCGGCGGCTTGCAGCACTTCGGCCGACAGCAGTTCGGCGCCCAGCAGGTCGTCGTCGCTCAGCACCAGCATGCGGTTGATCTCGTTGCGCAGCTGGCGCACATTGCCCGGCCAGCGGTAATCGCGCAGTGCCTGCAGCGTGTCCTCGCCAAAGCGGGCAGCCGGGCGCTGATAGTGATGGCGGGCTTCTTCCAGCAGGGCCTGGGCGATCAGCGGAATGTCCTGCGGCCGTTCGCGCAGCGGCGGCACGCTGACGGTAAACGCCGACAGCCGGTAGTAGAGGTCTTCGCGAAACTGGCCGGCGCGCACCAGTTCCGGCAGCAGCTTGTTGGTGGCCGATACCACGCGCACATTCACTTTCAGCGGGCGCGGGCTGCCCACCGGGCGGATTTCGCCCTCCTGCAGCACCCGTAGCAGCTTGGCCTGGAAGGCGGGCGAGGTTTCGCCGATTTCATCCAGGAAAATGGTGCCGCCATCGGCTTGCTGAAACAGGCCGATGCGGTCCTGATAGGCACCGGTGAAGGCGCCGCGCTTGTGACCGAACAGCTCGCTTTCCAGCAGCTGTTCCGGCATGGCGGCGCAGTTTTCCACCACGAAGGGGCGGTCGCGGCGGTGGCTGGCGTAGTGCAGGGCGCGTGCCAGCAATTCCTTGCCCACGCCGGATTCGCCCTCGATCAGCACCGAGATGTCAAACGGCGACACCCGTGCCAGCAGCGCGCAGATCTTGCTCATGCTGCTGTCCGGCGCCCGCACGATATTGTCCATGGCCGAGCGTTCGCGCATCTGTTCGCGCTTGCTGTCCACCTTGACCTTGAGCCAGGGTTCGGAGGCTTTCAGCTCGATATTGAGCAGCTCGTTTTCCTGCTGCAGGCGAAACAGCTCCACCGCGCCCTGCACGGTCAGCAGCAGCGATTCCGGCCGCCACGGCTTGAGCAGGTACTGGTAGATGCCGGCGTCGTTGACGGCGGCGATGATGTCGGCGTTGTCGGTGTAGCCGGACAGGATGATGCGGATGACCTGCGGGCAGCGCTCGCGTACCTGCTTGAGGAATTCCACCCCGCTCATGTCCGGCATGCGCTGGTCGCTGACCACCACCTGGATGAATTCCGATTCCAGAATGGCCAGTGCTTCCGCGCCTCCCTGCGCGGTAAACAGGGTGAAGTCGTCTTCCAGCGTCCGTTCCAGTGCTTCCAGCGAGCGGATTTCGTCATCCACCAGCAAAATGGCGGGTTTTGCGCGCATTGTTCTTATCCCAGTCAAGCGTTGTTATTGTCTGTGCGCCCGGACTGTGTCGCCCGGGTCGGTGGCTGCGGCCATGGCCGCAGCCGCTGTTTCAGCCTAGCAAATGCGTGGCAGCATTTCGCCGCTGAGCCAGTCCAGCAGGCGTTCGCCGCCAAAATCGGTGGCCACGCGGACAAACTGGTGGGCATCATTCACCACCTCGCCGATGATGGCCGCCCGCTGCCCCAGCGGGTGGGCTTGCAGCGCCGCCAGAGCGGCGGCGGCCTGTTCTGGCGGACAGATGGCCACCAGTTTACCCTCGTTGGCGATGTAAAGCGGGTCCAGTCCGAGAAATTCACAGGCAGCGCGCACGCTGGCCTGTACCGGAATGGCGTTTTCCTGCAGACGCATGCCCACACCGGACTGCTGGGCGATTTCATTCAGCGTGGTGGCCAGCCCACCGCGGGTGGGGTCGCGCATCAGGCGCAGGCCGGGGCAGGCGGCCATCAGGCTAGCGGCCAGGGTGTGCAGCGCCGCGCTGTCGGACAGGATGGGGCTGGCAAAGCCCAGCCCTTCACGCTGGGACATCACCGCCATGCCGTGATCGCCCAGGGTGCCGGACAGCAGGATCACATCGCCGGGGCGGGCCTGATCGCCGGACAGCTTCACCCCGTCCGCCACCACGCCCACGCCGGTGGTGGTAATGAACACGCCATCGCCCTTGCCGCGTTCCACCACCTTGGTATCGCCAGTGACAATGGCCACCCCGGCATCGCGTGCGGCGGCAGCCATGGAGCGCACGATGCGCGCCAGATCGGCCAGCGGCAGGCCCTCTTCCAGAATGAAACCAGCACTCAGATACAGCGGCGTGGCCCCGCCCATGGCCAGGTCGTTCACCGTGCCATGCACCGCCAGGCTGCCGATGTCGCCACCGGGGAAGAACAGCGGCGAAATGACATGGCTGTCGGTGGCCATGGCAATGCGTGTACCCGGTGGCGGCAGGATGGCCTGGTCATTGCCCTGGGCCAGCCAGTCGTTGGCAAATTCGGCAGCAAACAGCTCGCTCACCAGCTGGGCCATGGCGCGGCCGCCGCTGCCGTGGGTCAGGTTGACCAGACCGTGCTTGAGATCGAGCGGACGGGTGTAGGGCTTGCTCATGCCGTGGCTCCCTGTACGAAACGGCCATAGTGATAGTGGGCGGCGCAGGCACCTTCACTGGACACCATGCAGGAGCCCAGCGGGTTGTCCGGATTGCAGACAATGCCGAATACCTTGCAGTCCTGCGGCCGTTTTTGCCCGCGCAGGATGGCTGCGCATTCGCAGGCCTTGTGGTCCGGCACATGGCGATAGGGCAGGGCAAAGCGCAGTTCGGCATCAAACTCGGCAAAGTCCGGGTGGATGGCCAGCGCGGAATGCGGCACCTGGCCCAGGCCGCGCCATTCGAAGCTGTCGCGCAGGGTCATGGTCTGCGCCACCCGCGCACGCGCCTTCTGATTGCCGTCATGGGTAACCGCGCGGCTGAACTGGGTTTCCACCTCGGTGCGCCCTGCATTGATCTGCTCCACCAGCATGGCCACCGCTTGCAGCACATCCAGCGGTTCAAAACCGGCAATCACCACCGGCTTGGCAAACTCCTCGGCCACCGCGGCATAGGGCGCGCTGCCGATGACGGTGCTGACATGCGAGGGGCCGATAAAGCCGTCCAGCTGCACGGCGTCACCCGCCGCCAGCAGATGACGCATGGCCGGCGGCGTGAGTACGTGGTTGCAGAACACGCTGAAATTGGCCAGCTGCTCCTGCCGCGCCTGCAATAGCGCCAGCGCGGTGGGCGGGGTGGTGGTTTCAAAACCGATGGCGAAAAACACCACCTGTTTGTGCGGGTTGTCGCGGGCAATCTGCAAGGCGTCGTTGGTGGAGTACACCATGCGCACGTCCGCGCCCTGGGCACGGGCCTGGTACAGGCTCATCTTGTTGGACGCCGGCACGCGCAGGGTGTCGCCATAGCTGCACAGGATGACATCCGGGCGCAGTGCCAGCGCGATGGCGGAATCCACCCGGCCGATGGGCAGCACGCACACCGGACAGCCGGGGCCGTGAATCAGCCGGATATTGTCCGGCAGCAAGCCGGTGAGGCCGTAGCGGGCAATGGCGTGGGTGTGGCCACCGCAGAATTCCATCAGCCGGTATTGCCGGTCCGGCTGCACCAGCGTGCGGATGTGGGCGGCCAGGCCACGGGCGATGTCGCCGCGGCGGAATTCGTCTACATATTTCATGCCTGCTCTCCTGCCGCCAGCTGGTCCATCAAGGCCAGGGTGCGGGCGGCTTCTGCGGCATCCAGTTTGCCGATGGCGTAACCGACATGCAGGATGACATAGTCGCCCTCCTGCGGGCTGTCGATCAGCGCGACCGACACTTCACGGCTGACGCCGTCTACATCGACCACTGCCATGTCGTCGGGCAGCAGTTGGCGGATTCTTACCGGCATGGCCAGGCACATGGTGTTTTCCTTATTGTTGCAGCAGGCGCTGTCTGGCTACCCAGGCCTGACCCAGGCTGAGGCCGCCATCATTGGGGGGCAGCTGGCGGGCGGTGTGGACTTGCAGCCCGGCATCGCGCAGCAGTGGCAGCAGGCTGTCCAGCAAGCGGCGATTGGCAAAACAGCCGCCGGCCAGTACCAGCTGGCGGATGCCGGTGGTGCTGGCGGCGCGCCCGGCCCAGTCGGCCAGCGCCGCTGCCAGTGTGGCGTGCCACAGGCTGGCGATGGCCTGCGGGTCGGATAGTTGCAGCAGCTGGCGTGCCAGCGGGGCGAGATCCAGCAGATTGGCCGGCGATACCTGCCAGCCGCCGGCCAGCGGCGCGCAGGGTGCCGCCAGCGCTTCCAGTTTTTGCGCCGCCTCGCTCTCGAAGCTTTGCCGCGGGCACAGCGCAGTGAGGCCGGCAATGGCATCGAACCAGCGGCCCATACTGGTGGTGTCCGGGCAGTTGAGCCCGGTTTCCAGCTGGCGCAGCAGCAAGGGCAGGCCGGGCTGTGCCGCCAGATGCGGCGGCAGTGGCAAGTCCGGGCAATAGCGTTGCCATAGCCCCACCGCCATGCGCCATGGCTCGCGCGCCGCCTTGTCGCCACCGGGCAGCGGCAGCGGGCTGACATGGCCCATGCGTTCGCAGCTGGCGCCTTCCAGCATCATCAGTTCGCCGCCCCAGGCGCCGCCGTTCTTGCCCAGACCGTAGCCATCCAGTGCCAGCCCCAGCAGCGGGCCGCATAGACCGTGTTCGGCCATCACTGCCGCCAGGTGGGCATGATGGTGTTGGACCGGCAGCAGGGGAATGCCCAGTCGCTGCGACCATTGCTGCGCCAGCTGGCTGGAGAAGCTGTCCGGCTGCAGGTCGCAGGCGATGGCTTGCGGAACGACGCCGGTGAGGTCGAGCAGATGCTGGGCGGTCTGTTCCAGCGCCTCACAGCTGAGCGGGTGGTCCAGGTCGCCCACATGCTGCGACACAAAAGCCTGTGTGCCGCGCAATACGCTGACCGTGTTCTTGAGATAGGCACCCAGCGCCAGCACATCCGGGCCGTCTGCGGCGAGCGGCAGCGGATCGGGCACAAAGCCGCGGGCGCGGCGATAGAACAAGGGCTGGCCGGCCTGTAGCGCCAGCACGCTGTCGTCGCAGCGGGTGACGATGCTGCGGTTGTGCAGCAGGAAGACATCGGCCACCTGGTTCAGCCGCTCGCGTGCTTCCTGGTTGCTGGTGACAATGGGTTCGCCGGACAGGTTGGCGCTGGTCATCACCCAGATGCGCTCGCAGGGCTGGCGCCGCCAGTCGTGGCCCTCCGGGCGGCCCAGCGCCTGGTAGAACAGCAGCCATTGCAGCGGGGTATAGGGCAGCATGACGCCGATGCAGCCAATGCCGGGCGCGATGTCCGGCAGCAGCTGGTCGGCGCCGGCTTTTTTCTGCAGCAGCACGATGGGCCGTTCCGGGCGCAGCAGCCAGGCGGCTTCGGCCGGGCTGACTTCACAGAAGGCACGCACCGAGTCGATATTCAGCGCCATCACCGCCAGCGGCTTGCCGGGGCGGTGCTTGAGCTGGCGCAGCCGGGCCACGGCTTCAGCACTGGTGGCATCGCATACCAGATGAAAGCCGCCCAGACCCTTCATGGCAATGCTGCGGCCCATTTGCAGGATCTGCCAGGCGCCATGCACCGGGTCGCCTTTCAGCGGCTCGCCGAAGCGGTCGGTCAGTTGCAGCTGCGGGCCGCAGTTGGGACAGGCGGTGGGTTCGGCATGAAAGCGGCGGCTGTGCGGGCTCTGGTATTCGCTGCGGCACTCCGGGCACAGCAAAAAGGGCAGCATGCTGGTGTTGGCGCGGTCGTAGGGCAGGCGATGGGTAACGGTGTAGCGCGGGCCGCAGTCGGTGCAGTTGATGAAGGGGTAGCGATAGCGGCGGTCGCCGCGAGTGAACAATTCGTTCAGACAGGCCGGACAGGTGGCGCTGTCGGCCGGCAGCCGGGCATGGGTGATGCCGCCGCTGCTGTCGCGGATTTCAAACGGTCCGGCCTCGGGCAGCGGGTCGAGCAGGCTTTGCTGCAGGCTGTCTATCTGCGCCAGCGGCGGCAGATCATGCTGCAACTGGTGGCGAAAGGCGGCCAGCTGGCTGCTGCTGCCCTGCAGCTCGATGGTGACGCCTTCGCCGGTATTGTGCACAAAACCGGACAGACCCTGGGCCTGGGCGGTACGCCAGACAAAGGGGCGGAAACCCACCCCCTGGACCCGGCCGCGCACGGTCAGGCGCAGTCTTTGTGTGGGCATGATTCAGCTTCGCTCCTGCAAGCGCTGTTCCAGCGCGGCAATCTGCTGGCGCAGGCGGGCCACTTCGCGCTGTTTTACCAGCTGGGCATCGTTCATTTCCAGCAGCAGCCAGTCTATCCACAGGTCCATGCCGTCGCCGCTCTTGCTGGACAGCTGCAAGACCTTGATTTTCGGGTTGATGCGGCGGGCATTGGCGATACACACGTCGACGTCGAAATCCAGATGACGCAGCAGGTCGATCTTGGTCAGCAGCATCACGTCGGCAGCGGCAAACATATCGGGGTATTTGAGCGGCTTGTCCTCACCCTCGGTGACGGACAGGATGGCCACCTTGTGCGCCTCGCCCAGATCGAAAGCCGCCGGGCACACCAGATTGCCGACGTTTTCGATCAGCAACAGGCTGTCGTCGGCCGGGTTCAGTTGTTCCAGCGCCTGGCCCACCATGTGGGCGTCCAGATGACAGCCCTTGCCGGTGTTGATCTGGATGGCCGGTGCGCCGGCCGCGCGGATGCGTTCGGCATCGTTGCTGGTTTGCTGGTCGCCTTCCACCACATACACCAGGGTGTCGCGGCCCAGCTGGCGGATGGTTTCGGCCAGCAGGCTGGTTTTGCCGGAACCGGGGCTGGACACCAGATTCAGCGCAAAAATGCCACGGTCGCGCAGCCACTGGCGGTTTTGCGCGGCATAGCCATCATTCTTGGACAGGATGTCCTGCTCGATCTTCACCATGCGCGCCTGGCTCAGCCCCGGTGCATGGGCATGGGCCGCACCCTGGCCGTAATGCAGCGCCGCGCCGCCCGCCTGCTGGCTGAGGGTGGGCTGATGTTCTGCCGCTTGCTCTGCCGGGATTGCCGGTGCCGGGTGGGCGTGGACATGATGATGCCGGTCGTGGTCGTGGTCGTGGTCATGAGCATGCGCATGGTGCGGTCGATAGGGAAACTTCACGCCGCCGGGAGCCCGGCCTTCAATCTTCACATTGCCTTTGCTGCAGCCGCAAACGGTACACATTGCTGCCTCTCCTTGTTTTTTATGCTGATGGCCGCGGCGAGTGGCCGCTGGCCGGTATTCATGGTGCGGGGCTTATTCCACTTCCAGTTCGCTGACACGCATCTCGTCGCCAGCGGTCACCTGTACCTGATGCTTGCCGCACAAGGGGCAGGCATCAAAGCGGGCGTGAATGGCCACGCTCTGGCTGCAGGCCAGGCACCAGCCCGTGCCGGGCTGGCGCACAAAGTGAAAGCGCGCGCCATCGGCCAGCGTGTCGCGGCTGACCACGTCCAGGCAGAAGGCCAGCGCCTCGGCTTCCACCCCGGCCAGCTCGCCTATGCTCAGCCACACTTGCCTGACCCGGCTGAAGTCCTGCGCCTTGGCCTGGTCTTCCAGTAACTGGACGATGCCTTCCGCCAGTGACATTTCATGCATATTCCACATCCTTGCTTACGCTGTACGGCACACAGGGGTCGATCAGACTGATCTGCCGCTGCCATTCTGCGGCAGGGGCGTCTGCCAGAAAACCCAGACTTACCCGCAGTACCCCTTCCGGGTGCGCATGCCACAGTGTGGGCGGCAGCACCCGGTAACGGCTGATGCAGCCACTGGCATCCAGCGCCGCCAGATGCACCAGCGGCCCGCGCGCGGTTTCCACCAGTGCCAGCGCGCCATCCGGCAGGCTGGCCACGCTGCTTTGCAATAGTGCACCATTCAGCCAGCGCGCCAGTTGCAGCAGCCGCGCCAGCAGCCGCGCCCGCGCCAGCAGGCCGGCGGCCAGCAAACCGGGCAGATGCTCCGCTTCGCGTGCCAGTGCGCTGGCTTCGCAGGCTTGTCCCTGCCATACCGGCCCGCCAGGGCGCAGCCAGTCGGCCAACTGGCTGGCCAGGGTGGCGGCATCCAGCGCCGGCAGCAGCGCGCAGCCGGGCAGTGGCTGGTCCAGCTGCTGCAGCCAGCGTGCCGGGGCGGTGGCGCCCTGTTGCATCCACGCCAGCCAGCCATCTTCACCACCTTGCAGCCAGTGGCCGCAGTCTTCACCGTAGACCATGGCCTCGGCCAGGCTGCGCAGCGCCGGCAGGTCCTGTGCCGCACGCCATTGCGCCATCCAGTGCGCCGCAGCCGCTGCGCCGTCAAATGCTTGCGACCAGTCCAGCAGCAGCTTGCGCAGGGTTTCGCGTACCGCTTCCAGCGTGATGCTGCCACGCTGCTGCGGACTGACGCTGACCGGCTCGCCGGCAGCCTGCTGCAGCACCAGCCGGGCGGCCAGCGTCTGGGCGCGGGCGCACAGGGCAAACAGCATGGGCGTGGTGTGCACCGCCTGCGCTGCGCTCTGGCCGATGAACAGCCGCTCGGCCTCCAGGCGCGGCCAGCTTACGCGAACGGCAGGTGCGCTGTCCTTGTTCTGGCTCAGGACAATGTGAATCTGGTCGGCTTTCATCGGCCCAGTCCAAACAGCCGCCGCCGCGACAGATCCGGTGCGGCAGGCTGTGCCGGCGGAAACAGCAGTTTCAGCACTTCCAGTGCGGTGGTGCGGGCGCTGTCCTGATCGGCAAACTGCAGCACCGGCGAAAACAGCGAGCACAGCCGGTAGTCGCCCAGTGCGTCTTCATGGCCAGCCATGAAGGGCAGGGCATCGCCGGGCAGGGCGATCACGGTTTCGCCGGTTGGCGGCACCGCGGGCAGGCTGTCAGTGTCGATGGGCAGCAATAGCAGGTTCATGAACCAGGGCGTCAGCAGCACGCCGGCCCACAGCCGGCCTTGCGGGCCACCCCATTGCTGGAAGCCGATGGCCTCCACCTGCAGCGCCGGGTTGAGGATGGGAATGCCCTGCATGCGGCTGGCGGCGATGTCACGGAACAGTGCCTCCAGCTGCGGGGCGGGCGTGGTGGCAAAGAGCTGCGGGTACTGGCTCATGTTGGCTCGGCCAGTACCATGAACTGATCGCGCGCGCCGTCGCACTCCGGGCAGCGCCAGTGTTCCGGCAGCGCGGAAAACGGCGTGCCGGGCGGAATCTGCCACACATCGTCGCCCAGGGCCGGGTCGTATACCCACCAGCAGATCTTGCACTCCATGCGCGCATCGTCCGCCAGACTGGCATCACGGCCCAGATAGGAGCCTTCAAAGCGCCCGTCCATCAGTATTCCCCCTGCAACCACTGCCAGGCTTCCTGCAGGCGGTCCAGCGAGTCGGCCAGATCGTCGGTGGAGGCCAGCGCCACTTCCGGAATGCGGGTGATTTCCAGGGTATCCAGCAAGATGGCATTCATGCCGTTGAAGTACTGCACGCGCCAGACATTGGCCAGCGAGGTGGCCATGACGCGGCATTTGCCATAACCGCGCGAGAACACGCCGCTATTGCCCGGCCCCAGGATGGCATCCAGGCAGTCCATGTCGGCCGGGCTCATCGGCAGCAAGGAAAAGTTGATGATATGGGCCTCGCTGCCGGGGTTTTGCATGGCGGCGGCAATTTCGGTCAGTACCGGGCCGGCGTTCATCAATTGCGCGGGCAGGGAGGGAATGTCCAGCTCGGCCTTGCCAAAGGCACGGGCGGCCTGCCAGACGGCAGCGGGAATCGGGCAGGCTTCGATGCGGTCGGCCAGCAGCTGGCCTTCGGCGCTGCTTTCCAGCACGCGCCAGATGCCGGCGAAGACCGACTCCTGCATGTCCAGTTCGCGGCCGTCCAGCAGCTTCACCCGACAGGACACCTCGCCTTCGCCCAGCAGCTGGTTGATCAGCTGGCGGTTGGCGCTGTCAAGCTGGCTGATGTCCTGCACCGGGTAAACCTCGGCATCACCCCGATAGCCCTGCAGCTGGGTAATCAGCTCGGCAATCACCTGTTTGGCAGCATGCAGATGTTCCACTTCTTCCGAAGTGGGCAGGGTGGGCTGGTCGAAGCTGTCGATTTCACGCGGCAGCGGCATATAGGCCAGGTCCGGGTCTTCCGGCTGCGAACCGGGGCCCAGGCCGACCACGGCGACGGGGAAGGGTTTGATGTTCATGCGCAACCTTTCTCGCTGCTGGCACTGGTCACTGCAATGCCGACCGACGGTGGGCGACGGGTGGGGGCGGTCAGCTTGTCGGCAAAGCTGTGCACGATGTCCGGCCAGTCTTGCAGGCCGGCGATGATGCCCACGTATTCGCCCTGGCGCAGAAACAGCAGGGCGGGGAATTTCAGGATGCCAAAGCGTTTGGCGATGGCCTGGCTGGCCGGCAGGTCGGCATAGGCCACGTGGAAGGTGTCGGCGGGGAATTCACGCAGCACTTCCGGCACGATCACCACATTGTCCAGTACCTCGGGATATTTCACCGGGTCGGCATTCAGCATCACGATCAGGTTTGGCGTGGCGCTGGCCAGGCTGTCCAGCCTGGCGGCATCGACGGCCTGGTAGCCGGTGTCCGCCAGCCTTTGCAGCAGATTGTCTTGCGGGTTGCTCATCAGGAGGGTTTCCTTTGTGCGTCGAATTGCGCTTGCAGATGCGGCGGCAGTTGCGGCTCGCGCTGATTGAGATCGGCCAGATGGATGGCCGGGTCGAAACGGCCATTCATGGCGGCATCCAGCGCCGCCAGCGCATCCAGAATGTCGGCGGCCTGTTGCGGGCTGAGCACTTCGCGCGCGGCGCCGGTAAACACCAGCAGCCAGTCGCCGGGCTGTACCTCGCCCACCAGCGACAGATCCACCGTTTGCCATTGCCCGGCGTGCTGACAGTCGGCTACCAGTCCATGGCAGCGCTCCACTTGCATGGGGATGCCCAGGCACATCAGCCTTCTCCTTGCAGTACGCGGTCGTCGCCAATGCGGCAGGCGGCTTCAGCTGACGGGCGCTCGTTTTCATAGCGCTGCATGTCCAGGCTGGCATGGTTCAGCCGCTCGCCATCCAGCCGCGGCGCCAGCGGCACCCCCCATTCCTGCAATTGCGCCACCGCCAGCGCAATGGCCGGCTCCAGCCGGGCACGTACCGGCTCGGTCAGGCTGCCGCCATAGTCTTCCAGCTGCACTGGCTGCACGCCGATCAGCACGATGCTGGCCGGCAGATTGCCCTTGAGATCGGCCAGCGCCAGCACCTCGGAAAAACCGGTCTGGTGCAGGCTCATTTTCTTGGCGGTAAGGTAGGCCGGCACCGCGTCGTCGCGATACACCTTGAGCGTGCCCGGTTCCAGCCCGAAATCGATGGCGTCGAACAGGATCAGCCGGTCGGCGGCTTCGACATAGGGCAGCAGCAGCAGCCCCTGGGTGCCGCCGTCCACGACCTCGACCTTGGCCGGCAACTGATAGCGGGCATACAGCTGCTCGGCTGCACGGACGCCAAAGCCTTCGTCGGCCCAGAGCAGATTGCCCAGCCCCATGATGATGATGTTGTCGGTATGCATGCTGTGATGGCCTGTAACGGAGTGGGTTACAGATCAAGTTTCGTGCCAGTGCCGGACTTGCCGGGAATATGTGCCGGATCAGGGGTTTGCCGCTTATTCCATATGCAATGCAAGGACATTTTCCTGGCAAATGGAAAGTAAAAGTGCAAACCAACTAACCAGTGGTGGTCAGGCAGGTGTGATGGATGGGTGTATTCCCGGAAATGGGCATGGCTGATGCGGGAATGGCGGTCGGCTGATGGTGAAAACCGCGCTGGGCATGCAACTGGTCAATGAAGTCTGCGGCCGTCCTGGACGCAGAGCCAAGCACCTTGCCATTGGGGCTGGCGGCGCAGTGGGTGACGATCAGATTGATGGTACGGGACACGGTATTTCCTCATGCAGGACATGAGGCAAATCGTAGGGAAAGTCAGGGGGTGGGCAGATTGGGAAGGGGGGCGGTACAGCCAGGTGGCGATGAGTGATATCTGAGATGGGTAGCCCGCTAAGCCATTGCATTTCCATGCAATATGGGTATCGCCATGGCAAGGCATGTCAGACTGCTAGTAATCGGAAAGAGTCAGCTTTCGATCAGAAGCGGCCATTGCCTTGATACGAAGCCAAGGTCTCAAATTCGGCCAAAGCGGTCAGTCGCAGCCCAAAGTCAAGACGTCTTCTTTGGGCATGATTACAGCCGTGCTCAGAGCACCCTGACACAGGTCAGATATCCAAAGGTAGCCGTGAATTGAATTTTATTTCTTTCAGTGCCAGGTTCGAATGGATAGAACTGATGCCGGGGATGACCCGCAGCGCTTCGATAAAATTGCTGTAATCGTCCAGGTCATGGGCCAGTACTACCAGCAGGTAGTCTGCTTCGCCGGTGATTTTGTGGCAGGACAGCACCTGCGCATGGTCCTGGATCAGTGTTTCGAACCGGTTAGGCTGTTTGTCACCAACATTGCCAAAGCTCAGACTGACAAAAGCCATGACGTCCAGCCCCAGCTTGCGCCGGTCCAGATTCGCCTGATAACCCAGGATATAGCCTTCTTCTTCCAATCGCTTCAATCGTCGCCAGCAGGGCGTTACGCTCAGTGACAGCTGCTCAGCCAGCTTTGGCGTGGACATGGCACCATCGCTCTGCAGATGCTTCAGGATCGACAGGTCCACAGCATCCAATGCTACTGTTGGTATGTTCTTCTTCATTTTTGGGATGGAATTGGTTTTTCTTTTCTTATATTGCCAAATAAACAGCAAGAAAAGCAAAATAATTACTTTCGTCAATCTGCATAATTTGCATCAGGACAACAGCCAAGTGATGTCAAGATGCTTACCTTCTACAACCCCGATCATCATCTACACCATGCTTCCGAACTCAAGGATGGCAAGGTGTCTCCCTGTTTTGAACTCCCTCACCGCGCAGACACCGTACTTGCCCGCGTACGTCAGACTGGCTTGGGTGAGATTGCCTTGCCTGCTCACTATGCCAACGAACGCTATGCACGGGTTCACAGTGAGAGGTATGTGCACTTTCTGGAAACGGCCTGGCAGGAGTGGACCGCGCTGGGCCACCAGCACGATGCCTTGCCGCTAGTCTGGCCTGTGCGCGATTTGCGCAGTGATATAGAGCCTGAACATATCGACGGCAAGCTGGGCTTTTATGCCATGGATGCTGGCGTCGCCATTACTGCAGGCACTTGGCAAGCAGTACGTCGCAGTGCCGATACCGCGCTAAATGGCATGGACTACCTGCTTCAGGGTAATGGCAGTGCATTTGCACTCTGCCGCCCCCCCGGCCACCACGCCGCTGCTGAGTATATGGGTGGCTACTGCTACCTCAATAACGCTGCAATTGCCGCGCAATCCTGCCTGGATCAGGGAGGGAAGCGGGTGGCCATTCTGGATGTGGACTTCCATCACGGAAACGGTACGCAGAGCATTTTCTACGATCGCCCAGACGTGCTCTTTGTTTCATTGCACGGCGACCCACGTTGCTCCTATCCCTATTTCTCCGGCCACCGTGATGAAACCGGCAAAGGTGCAGGCCAGGGCTTCAACCTTAATTACCCCTTGCCACACGGTACCGACTGGGAAAGCTATGCGGTGTCTCTCAGTGATGCCTGTCAGCGTATTCACGCTTACCAGCCTGATGCAGTCGTGATTTCCCTCGGGGTAGATACCTTTGAAAACGACCCGATCAGTCACTTCCGGCTGACAAGCCAGGACTATTTCAAGATGGGGGCGGCTATTGCTTCCATCGGAGCGCCGACGCTGTTTGTGATGGAAGGTGGGTATATGGTCGATGAAATCGGTATCAATGCAGTCAATGTGCTGCAAGGTTTCGAAGGAGATAAATGAATGAATGCACGTACATCCGTACTCATGGCCCCCGATAGTCTGGCAAGCCAATTTCAGACGCGCTATCTCGATATCGCCGACATTCGCACCCTCCTGAGCCGGAAAGGCATTGAGAACGTGCTGCTGGAGCTGGTTGCATATATCGAGTCAGATTATCGCCGCTGGCAGGATTTTCAGAAGTGCGCCCGCGTAGCCAACCACTCGCAGCAGTGTGTCATTGAATTGATGCCGGTTTCTAACAGCGAGTTGTATGGCTTCAAGTATGTCAACGGCCATCCTGTCAACACCTTCCAGAACATGCTGACGGTGATGGCATTTGGCGCCCTTGCCGATGTTGCAACCGGTTTTCCTTTGCTACTGAGTGAATTCACCATTGTCACTGCCTTGCGCACGGCGGCTACTTCCGCCTGGGTTGCCAGCTTACTGGCCCGACCGGCAGCACGCAGCATGGCGGTCATCGGCAATGGCGCACAAAGTGAATTCCAGATTCTCGCATTCAAGGCAGTGCTGGGGATTAGCGAAGTTCGAGTATTCGATATTGATCCGGCAGCCACCGACAAGTTACTGGCAAATCTTGCCGGCATAGCAGGGCTGACCTTGATCCGCTGCAACTCCACCGCAGATGCCGTACGCGGCGCAGATATCGTCACCACAGTGACTGCAGACAAGAACTACGCCACCATCCTGACCCCGGAAATGATAGAGGACGGCATGCATATCAATGCGGTCGGTGGGGACTGTCCCGGTAAGACCGAGTTGCATGCCGATGTGCTACGCCGGGGCAAAGTGTTTGTGGAGTACGAGCCCCAATCCCGTATTGAAGGGGATATCCAGCAAATGCCGGCGGACTTTGCCGTGACCGAATTATGGGAGGTTCTGCAGCACCAGAAGTCAGGTCGTGAGAGCGAAGCTCAGGTCACCATTTTCGACTCAGTCGGCTTTGCGCTGGAGGATTTTGCTGCGCTCCGTTATCTGCATACCCATGCAGAAGCGATGTCGCTCGGCCAATTGATGAATCTGATTCCGCAAGATTTCAATCCCAAGAATTTGTTCGGCTTTTCCCAGCAGTCTGACTAAGGGCTTGCGACAAGCCTGTGTAGAAAAACATAAACAAGGAGATTCAGATGGAGCAACTCAAGATTTTCGGCAGCATGACGGTGTTGGCGCTTGCGCTATCTGCCTGTGGTCAGCAGCAAGGCAATCAGGGCGCTAAAGAGCAGGGGGCGACGCCAAGTGACAGCCTTACCGTCAAGATTGGCCAGGCTTCACCGCTTAGCGGGCCAATCTCACACCTGGGCAAGGATGTGGAGAATGGCGCCCGCCTGGCGATTGATGATCTGAACAAGGACGGGGTCGTCATCAATGGTCAGAAGGTTCATTTTGAACTGGAGTCAGTGGATGACCAGGGAGACCCCAAGGTTGCCACTCAGATGGCCCAGCGCCTAGTCGATTCTGGTGTTGTCGGCGTAGTGGGCCACCTGAATTCAGGGACCTCCATTCCGGCGTCCAAGATTTATTCTGACGCGGGAATCCCGCAAATTTCGCCATCGGCCACCAACCCGGCGTTCACCGCACAAGGCTATAAAACTACCTTCCGGATGATTGCCAATGATGTGCAGCAGGGATCGGCAATGGGCAAGTTTGCTGCTGCCGGTTTGCATGCCAAGACGGTCGCCATCATTGATGACCGTACCGCATACGGACAGGGCCTGGCGGACGAGTTTGAAAAGGCAGCCAAAGCTAATGGCATTGTGGTGGTAAAGCGGGAGTTCACCACCAACGTTGCAACCGACTTTACGGCCATTCTGACTGCGATCAAGGCGAATCAACCCGACCTGATCTATTACGGCGGGATGGATGCACAGGCGGGGCCGATGGCTAAACAGATGAAACGCCTGGGGCTTAAGTCAAAGTTGATTGGTGGCGATAGCATACAGACGCCGGAATTCATGAAGCTTGCCGGGGATGCTGCGGAGGGTACCTATGCCTCAGCCTGCGGTGTTCCCCGAGAAAAAATGGCCGGCTTCACTGACTTTGAAAAGCGCTTCAAAGCCAGTTTCAATGTGCCCGTGCAGGTGTTTTCGCCTTACGAGTACGATGCCGTCAAGGTACTGGTCGATGCCATGAAACGTGCCGGTTCTACCGATCCCAAGCGCTATCTGCCTGAGCTCGCAAAAACCAGCTACGCAGGGATCACCGGCAATATCGCTTTTGATGCCAAGGGTGATGTCAAAGATGGTGCCATTACGGTGTATCAGGCAAAGGCTGGCAAATGGGAAGTGGTTTCTACGACAGGAGGACTGTGACGGTTCCGTATTGTTAAATTGCATTTCCCCTATCTAACTTTGGCCAGCACTTGCTGGCCATTTTTTGTACACATATTGTGGCCGCTTCCAATAGGTAAGCGGCCAATTACCATTGGGTACTCAAACGTCAGATTTGGCCGATCAGTTGACGTTATGTCAGCCTGGTCGTCGGCAGTTCAGCCTTGTGTTGCGAGAAGGGACCGCCATCCCTAGTGTTGACTTTCAGGTATGGTGCTCGCGGTATTTCGATATTTCCCGACGTGAAGCCTACGGGGTCAGTTCGGTGAGGTTTTTCTTTGCAAAGGTTGTTTTCTCCGAAGCAAGTCAATTTTTTCTTCAAGTGTTCTTACGCGAGACGCAGGCTGTAGGGGAAATAGCAGCTGCAGGTAGTGACTGTACTCAAGTGCCTGGAGAGCTTTGATAAATGTCTCAAGATGCCCCATCCCATGAGTTTCTAGCCGTTTAAAGGTTCGAAGCGGAATGCCTGAGCGCTTGGCGAAAGAGACTTGGCTCTCCTTACGAAGTTTTCGGTACTGCCTAATTTTTGACGCAAGGTATCGACATAGCTCCACGCTCGACGCAGTTTTCAGGTAGTTAAGCTCTTGTTCTGGAGTCATTTATCTACAATTGGGCCAGAAGTGGCACCATCTTGATGGTGCTGTGGATAACTGCCAAGTTAACTATTGAACAGCTCGCACTGCAGTGCTAGGATTTGTGTTGCTGAGGTCGCTGATAGCTACATATTGTGTTGGCGATCAGCTATGCACTAAACCAAAAAGCCGGCATAAAGCCGGCCTTGGTAGTTCGTGTCAGCTCAAGGGCTGTCTCTGTTGAACGCTTTGTTGTGGTGACTCAGAGTACAACGGAACTTTGGTCAGCTCAAGAACAAAACACGGGTTGCATATTTATCCATGCAGTTTGTATCTGGAGGTATTTAAGATGTCCAGTAACAAAGGCAGTAACAACCTGTATATCGAACGCCGTTCCCAAGGCGATTATGCGGTCAGAAAACCTGGTTCTGAACGTGCGAGTGATGTTCTTCCAACACAAGGTGAAGCCATCAACCGTGCTCGGGAGTTGAATCCAGATGCTGCGATTCATGTAGAGCGAGTACGCAATACATCCGTTGACCATCCTGACAAGTGGCGTAAGCCGTAACGATATACCGTTACTGCTTTACATTGCATCAATGGCAGCCCTTGTGGGCTGCTTCTTCTACTTGACTGAATATGGCGATGTAGAACGATACAACTAGGATGGTATTTTAGTGGTGGTATTGCTGCACAAACCGGCCTTCATTGATTGCATACCTGCTGGCTGGTAAGGCCGATATGGGGGCTATGGGCCGATATGCTCTGACTTCCGTTTTGTGTGGTTCGCCGATGTATTAGAAGTAAAAATGGCCCGCCGGGGCCATTTCTCATTCAGAACAACGAGCCTTGCCCGGTATCACCCAGCGGGACAATGTCATCTTCCTTATCCAGAATCTCCTCAACCCTCCAGTCACATAGTCGGTATTTAGGCACCAGCACCTTGTTGATGGTGGAGTTATGGCCCAGCTCCAGGCAGTTGCTGCCGCCGTAGGCTTCCACCAGTTTGATGGTGGTACTCAGTCGATGATGATACGGACGTTTTCCGGGACCGGATGCAAGGCACGCCGCTATTGAATAAAAAGCCTTAAGCCAACAGCCCGCCTATCCATTAAATAGGCCGGGCTGTTTTGCACGGGTGATTGCGCGGGGTTAAGCCAGCAATTGCTGCTGTTGCTGCTGCAAACCCAGCAAGCCCTGCATCAGGTGATTGCGATAGGCATCAGACGGGTGCAGGGCCAGCAAGGCCAGTACTGCCTCCAGCGTTTGGGCCTGCTCCCGCAATGCGGATTCCAGCTGATCAAAACTGCGTGCAAACTCCTGCACCGGGCTGCGCAGTGCGGCAAAGCGGTCCTGCTGGAGCATGGCTTGTAGCAGCACGATGTGCTGGCGCATCTGGGGTAATACAGCAAGGGGTGGGGGATCAGTCGTCAACATTGCACTTCCTTGAGGTAAACCGTTGCGGGAAGTGCGGACAAATAGATGAGAAATGGCATATCGGCTCCTGATTAAGGTAAGCCTGTCCCCCGACGCCAATCGGGGGTGGCAGGCACATGGCAGGATTGGCGTACCGTAATCAGGAACGGCGCCTCGTAAGAGGCTCCCACCATGGCCCGCCATAGAAGACGTGCAATGGTGTACGGACGCGACAAAGCATGGGCTTTGACAAAAGTCCGTCTGATTACAGGACGCCAATCCCGGTGCCGCTATTGAACAGCACGGAGGGGATTATCTAGTGCTGCGGGTGGGAAGGCAAGAAACATGGGGGTAAGGCGGGCGGTGGCAAGGCGGGTCATGGTGTACGGAGCACGGGCCGTGGATGGCAACGCAGTACAAGGCTGCGCCAGTTGGTGACGCAAGGTTTAAATGCGACGTGCTTGCCGTAGCTGGCGGCGGGCCTGCGCCAGGTCCCAGGCGCTTTGCAGTGCCATCCAGAATTGCGCGTCCTGCCCGAACAAGCAGGCCAGCCGGATGGCGGTATCCGGGCTGATGCCGCGCTTGCCGGCAATCAGCTCGTTCAGCCGCCGCCGCGAAATGCCCAGCCGGCGTGCTGCTTCGGTCTGGCTCATTCCGGCCGGGGTCAGAAAGCGGCTGTCCAGAAATCGGCCGGGATGCAGCGGGGTGCGGGCACTGACGAGCGGGATGGTCATGGCGGTGGGCTGGGATGGCGTGTTGGGCTGCGTTGCTTTGCCGGCAGTATGTGCTGGCGGCAGTTCGACAAATCTCACGATCCTGTCAGGGCAATGAAAACGTCCGGGACAAGCTGATGTAACACCATCCCGGACGTTTTCCCTCTGCTTAATCCTTGAACATGCGGAAACCGCTGATCATGGTGGATACCATGCTCTGCTTGGACATGATGTCCTCGCGGATGGCGGCATACACGTGGATCATCACGAACAGGATGATGGACCACATGCCCAGCCGGTGCCAGTTGTGTACCGTCAGGCTGTTGCCGCCAAAGGCGGAAATCACCCAGCCAAAAGCCTGGTAGGCCCAGCTCTTGGTGCCCAGGCCCTCGCCGTACAGGGCAAAGCCGGAGAAGCACATGAATACCGCCACCCACAGGAAGGTGGCCATGGCGATCTGGCCTACCGGGTTGTGGCCGATGTATTTCTTCGGGTAGCGCTCGATAAACAGATACCAGCGCACTTCAAAGAAAAATTCCTTCCACCAGGCTTTGTCCCATACCGGCACCAGAATGATCTCGCGCGCATGGTGATTACCCACCAGTGCCCAGTACAGCCGGCCGATCAGGCCGATGGCCAGGATGTAGCCGGCGGTGAAATGGGCAAAGCGGATATAGCCCATGACGAAGTTGAAGGTGGCCTCACCCGGTACCGAGGGCAGGGGCTTGCCGATCAGGTAGCCGGTTACGGACAGGGTGATGATGCACAGCACCGTCACCCAGTGCCACAGGCGCACCGGCGCTTCATACACATAGACGGATGTGACCTTGCGGCCCAGGCCCTGCGGGGCGTTGCCGTCGAAGCCGTAGCTTTTCATGCCGAATCTCCTGTTTTCCCGCCGAACCACCACGCTGCCGGACATCCCGGAAGTGATGCGCACCCCGGCCAGCGTGGTGGTCGATCAGGAAGTTCGCCCGTATGGCCTGCGGGGGGAGCGAGGCCATGCGGACTGGTCAATCGTCGCCTTGCCAGCCGTTCCGGGGGAGTGGGCGGGCCGGCGTGGCGACGAACTCAACGTACTTTCACGCTTACCAGCTCGCCGCCGTCCTCGCCGATGACATGGGTGGAGCAGGCCAGGCAGGGGTCGAAGCTGTGCAGGGTGCGCAGGATTTCCAGCGGCTGATCCGGCACCGCCATCCTGGTGCCCATCAGCGAGGCTTCGTAAGCGCCGATCTGGCCCTTGGCGTCGCGCGGGCCGGCATTCCAGGTGGTGGGTACCACGCACTGGTAGCTGTCGATGCGGGTGTCGGCAATCTTCAGCCAGTGGCCCAGCGCGCCGCGCGGCGCTTCGGTAAAGCCCACACCCTTGGCCGCGGCCGGCCAGCTGGCCGGGTCCCACTTCTCCACATTGGCAGTCGCCGTGTCGCCGTTCTTGATATTGCTGATGAGACGGTCGAAGAAGTAGCGCATCTTGTTGGCAGCCCAGGACGACTCCAGCGCGCGCGCGGCAGTACGGCCCAGGGTGGAGAACAAGGCTTCCTTGGGTGCACCCAGCGCGTGCAGCAGCTTGTCCACCGGTTCCTTGAATTCCGGCTTGTTCTGGTGGTAGCCAATCAGGTAGCGTGCCAGCGGGCCCACTTCCATGGCATGGCCCTTCCAGCGCGGCGACTTGATCCAGGAGTACTTGGCGGATTCGTCCAGCTGCTCGATGCGGGTCTTGGTGCCCTTGTGCTTGGCACCCAGCTCGAATTTGGGCGCGGTGATGCCATCGAAGGGGTGCAGGCCCTTGCTGTCGTCGCCATAGCTGTACCAGCTGTGGGTGACGAATTCCTGGATTTCATCCGGGGCGTACAGGTCGATCGGGTGGATTTCGTTGAACTTGCCGTTGATGATGGCACCACGCGGCAGCAGCAGGCTGCTTTCGCTGTAGTCATTGGCATGGTCGGGGAAGTCGCCGTAGGACATCACGCTCTGGCTGGACAGGCCGCCACCGATGGAGGCCCAGTCCTTGTAGAAACCGCCGATGGCGATGACGTCCGGAATGTATACCTGCTCGCAGAAGGTGATGGTGCGGTCGATGATCTGCGACACCAGGTTCAGCCGCTCCATATTGATGGCACCGACTGCGCCCACATCGTCGATATTGATGGCGCAGGGCATGCCGCCCACCAGCCAGTTGGGGTGGGGGTTCTTGCCGCCAAAAATGGTATGGATCTTGACGATTTCCTTCTGGAAATCCAGCGCTTCCAGATAGTGGGCTACCGCCATCAGGTTTGCTTCCGGCGGCAGTTTCATCGCCGGGTGACCCCAGTAGCCATTGCGGAAGGGGCCCAGCTGGCCGGATTCGACAAAGCGCTTCAGTCGCGATTGCAGGTCACGGAAATAACCGGGGCTGGACATGGGCCAGTCGGAAATGCTCTGGGCCAGCTCGCTGGTTTTTTTCGGGTCGGCCTTGAGGGCGGACACCACGTCCACCCAGTCCAGCGCATGCAGATGGTAGAAGTGCACCAGGTGGTCGTGCACATACAGCGCCGCCTGCATGATGTTGCGGATCAGGTTGGCGTTTTCGGGAATCTTGATCTTCAGCGCGTCTTCCACCGCACGCACCGAGGTCAGCGCATGGGTGCCGGTGCACACGCCGCAGATGCGCTCGACAAAGGCCCAGGCGTCACGCGGGTCACGGCCCTTGAGGATGACTTCCAGGCCGCGCCACATGGTGCCGGTGGACACGGCATTGGTGATGATGTTGTTGCTGTCGATGTTCACTTCGCAGCGCAGATGGCCTTCGATACGGGTGACCGGGTCCACCACCACGCGGCGGCCGCTATTGTCCAGGGTAAAACCTTGGGTCTGGTAGGACATCAGACTTTCTCCTCGTTCTTGTCTTTATTCTGCGCGGGGGCGGCGGCGTCCAGCGGCTGCAGGTCCTGCTTTTTCAGCATGGTGCTCTTGATGGCGCTGACCGCGGCATGGGCGGCAATGGCGGCGCCAGCGGTGCCGGCCACGGTAAAGCCGATCTTGTCGGCATTGGCTTCCACGCCGAATTGCGGAATGGAGGTGACGCGGTCGTAGAAGGAGCCCTTGTCCCAGAAGCCTTCTTCCGAACAGCCGATGCAGCCGTGACCGGACTGGATGGGGAAGGACACGCCGTCGTTCCAGCGCACGGTGGAGCAGGCGTTATAGGTGGTGGGGCCTTTGCAGCCCATCTTGTACAGGCAGTAGCCCTTGCGCGCGCCATCGTCGTCCCAGTTCTCGACAAACTGACCAGCATCAAAGTGCGGGCGGCGATAGCATTTATCATGGATGCGCTGGCCGTAGAACATCTTGGGCCGGCCCTGGCGGTCCAGTTCCGGAATCTTGTCGAAGGTCACCATATAGGTAATCACGGCAGCCATGACTTCCGGAATCGGCGGACAGCCCGGCACCTTGATCACCGGCTTGTCCAGAATCACCTGGTGTACCGGCGTGGCGCGGGTGGGGTTGGGTTTGGCGGCCTGCACGCAGCCCCAGCTGGCACAGGAACCCCAGGCGATCAGTGCCTTGGCGTCGGCCGATACGCGCTTGAGTTTTTCCACGAAGGGCTCGCCACCGGGGAAGCAGTACATGCCGTCCTCGTTCAGCGGCGGGTTGCCTTCCACGGCCACGATGTAATTGCCTTTGTGGTTCTTGATCAGGTCGTCGAGGATGGCTTCGGCCTGATGCCCGGCGGCAGCCATGATGGTGTCGTCGTAATCCAGCGAGATCAGCGACAGGATGGCGTCCTTGGCCAGCGGGTGGGCCGAGCGGATGAAGGACTCGGTACAGCAGGTGCACTCGAGGCCGTGCAGCCAGATGACCGGCACGCGCGGCTTGGTTTCCAGTGCGTAGGCAATGCGGGGGACAAAGGCTGAGCCCAGGCCCAGCGAGGTGGCGGTCAGGCTGCAGAACTTAAGAAAGCTGCGCCGAGTCACGCCCTGGCGACGCATGGCTTGATAGAAAGTCTCCATGTGTTTACGCTCCTCCCTGCCATGCTTATGGCATTCGATGTGTTTTCTTGTTGTGCCGGATCTGCGTTATTGGTCTGTCCGGACAGGCTGGCGGTGTTGCAACCTGACCAACGCTTTCAATATCCGTGCCAGCACGGCGGCATGAAAAAGTGTCGACAAAACAGCGCTTTGCCAGCAGGGTGTGGCAGGGGAGGTGTAAACTTGCTTTGCAGTTTGCCGGCAAAGTGGAAAACAGGCGTGGTACGCAAAATGCATCAAATGCGCGGGCTCGCCCTTTAGATGTTAAGTAATAAATGTATAATGTTGCCGTTGTGAACGCTAAATTGCTTACAGGTGTCCGATGATGTCCCCGCTGATGCAGCCCATAGAGCAGATTGCCTCGACTGATATTCTCAGTTGCACACCGGAGACGCTGATCCACGAGGCGGCCAGCCTGATGGTGCAGTCCGGTTGCGGCTCCATCGTGGTGTTTGCCGCACCTGGCCAGGCCGTGGGCATCTGGACCGAAACCGATGCGCTGGCCGTGGATCTGGAAGACGCGGCGGCGCGCTGCCGCCCCATCAGCGAGGTGATGAGCCAGCCGGTGGTGACGCTGGCGCACCATCTGAGCGTGCATGATGTGCTGGGACAATTCCGCAGCAAGGGCATCCGCCATGCCCTGGTTGAAAAAGAGGGGACGATAGTCGGCCTGGTGTCGCTGTCGGACGTGGTGCTGTGTCAGGGCACCGAAGCCTTTCTCGGGCTGAAACGGCTGGATGGCATACTGGCGCCGCCGGCGGTCATCCTGCAGGCCAGCGATAATCTTTCCGCCGCACTCTCCAGCATGCGCGAACAGCAGCTGACCGCACTGGGGGTACAGTTTGCCGATGGCAGCTACGGCATCCTCACCCAGCGCGACGTGGTGGGCATGGTGGCTGCCGGGCAGGGCGATGTGGAGCTGGGCAGCATCTGCACCCGTCCGGTGATCGGTGTGGCCAGCAGCAGCAGCCTGTTACAGGCGCGACGGGTGATCCTGCAGCACCAGATCCGCCATCTGGCGGTATTTGATGCCGACCACAAGCTGGTGCATATCGTCGGTTTTCGCGAAATCATCCAGAGCATAGAACACGAATTCCTGCTGGAACTGCATGGTGCGCTGCGCGAGCGCGACGAAGCCTTGTTGCAATCGCGCCAGAGCCTGCTGCTGGCGGACAAGGTGTTCGAAGCCACCATGGAAGGCATTGTCATTACCGATGGCAATGGCTTCATCCAGTCGGTCAATCCCGCCTTCAGCCGCATCACCGGCTACGCACGCGAAGAAGCCATCGGCAAGACGCCGGCCTTGCTCAAGTCCGGCAAGCAATCCCCCGAATTCTACGAATACCTGTGGCGCTGCCTGCGGCACGATGGGTTCTGGCAGGGCGAGGTGGTGAACCGGCGCAAGAACGGCTTGCTGTATACCGAACACCTGAGCATCACCGCCATCCGCGACGAGCGCGGCGAATGCCTGCACTACGTGGCGGTGTTTTCCGACATCACCCAGCGCAAGCAGGCCGAGGAACGGCTGCATTTTCTGGCCAACCATGATGCGCTGACCGGCCTGCCCAACCGCACGCTGTTTATCGAAAAGCTGCAGTCGGCGGTGGAGCAGGCACGGCAGTTTGATCGCCGTTTTGCCTTGCTGTTCATCGATCTGGACCGCTTCAAGATGGTGAACGACACCCTGGGTCACCATGCCGGCGACGAGCTGCTGATGCGGATTGCCAGCGAGTTGCAGCGCATCGTGCCCAATCTGTCCACCGTGTCGCGTCTGTCCGGCGACGAATTCACCGTGCTGCTGGAAAACGTGGTGACGGTACAGCAAGTGGCCAGCCGGGCGCAGAGCATTCTGGATGCCATTTCGGCCGAATCCACCGTAGCCGGGCAGGGCGTGTTCATTTCCGCCAGCATCGGCATCAGCATGTTTCCGGAAGATGGCGCCATGGCTGACGCCCTGCTGGTGAATGCCGACACCGCCATGTACCGCGCCAAGGAGCGCGGCAAGAACAATTTCCAGTTCTACACCGCCGACATGAATGCGCGCGCCATCGAGCGCCTGAAAATGGAATACAGCCTGCACCGCGCGCTGGCGCAGGACGAGCTGGAAGTGTGGTATCAGCCCAAGGTGGAGCTGGCTTCCGGCCGCATCATCGGGGCCGAAGCACTGCTGCGCTGGCAGCATCCGGACATGGGGCTGATTTCCCCGGCGCAGTTCATTCCGATTGCCGAGGAAAGCTCGCTGATCACCAGCATCGGTGAATGGGTGCTGGACACCACCTGTGGCGCCATCCGCCGCTGGCGCGATGCCGGCCTGCTGCAAGGGCGCATTGCGGTCAATGTGTCCGGCCGCCAGCTGAAGTATTCCAGCATCGTCGACAGCGTGGCGCAGGCGCTGGAGCGGCACAGCCTGCCCAGTAGCGCGCTGGAGCTGGAAATCACCGAAAGCGTGGCCATGGACGAAGACAGCGGCATGGTGGAGGTGCTGCACCGCTTGCAGGCGCTGGGCATTTATCTGTCCATCGACGATTTCGGCACCGGCTATTCCAGCCTGTCCTATCTCAAGCGCCTGCCGGTGCGCGGCCTGAAAATCGACCAGAGCTTCATCATGGACCTGCACCAGGACCGCGACGACGCCGCCATCACCCAGGCCATCATCTCGATTGCCCGCAGCCTGGGGCTGGAACTGGTGGCTGAAGGGGTGGAGCTGGAAGAGCAGCGCCGCTTCCTGCTGGAGCAGGGCTGCGACTGCGGCCAGGGCTATCTGTTCAGCCGGGCGGTGCCAGCCGCCGAGTTCGAGACCTTGCTGCGGCAGCAGCACGGCTGAGTGATGGGTGGCAGTGCGACTTGTCGCTGCCGCCTGCACTGCATTATGCTGGGCGGATGCCCAGCTCCCTCTCCCCCAGTCCGGCATCCAGCCCCGCCGCGCCGCTGTTCTGGCGCGATCCGCAGCTGCCCTTCCTGGAAATCCGCAGCGTGCCGGATGGCCGGCAAGTGTGTTATGCCCGCCATGCGCACGAGCACTTTTCCATCGGCGCCATCACCAGCGGCAGCAGCACTTACCTGAGCCTGCAAGACCGTTACCGCGTGGGCCGCGGCAGCGTGGTGCTGATGAATCCGGGTGATGTCCACGCCTGCAATCCCATAGCCAACCAGCCCTGGTCGTATCACATGCTGTATGTCGACACGCCATGGCTGGCCGCCTTGCAAACCGAATTGGGGCTGAGTGCCAATCAGGATTTTCATGGTTTCCAGCTCAGGCTGAGCGAGGATGCCAGCCTGTATCACGGCCTGCTGCAACTGGTGGCCGCCTGCCATTCCGCTGCCGGCGGCCAGCTGGTCCGGCAGCAAACGGCCACGGCCTTTTTCACCGCCCTGCAACAGCCACGGCCAGCACCGCGCCGTACGCCGGCGCCGGTGCACCCGCGGCTGCAACTGGCGGCCGACTATATCAACGACCACTACGCCGACGACATCAGCCTGCAGGCGATCTGCAGCGCCTCCGCCTTGTCCGCCTCCTACCTGATCCGCGCCTTTCGCCAGCGCTATCACATGACACCGCACGAATACCTGCTAAACCGGCGCATCCAGCGTGGCAAAAGCCTGTTGCGCAGCGGCCAGCCGATTGCCCAGGTGGCGCAGGCGCTGGGCTTTGCCGACCAGGCGCACTTCCAGCGCACCTTCAAGCGGCTGGTGGCGGCCACGCCCGGTCAGTATTGCCGCAGCGTGGGCTGAATCATCCCTGCAGCAGGTAGAGCGCGCTGCCCGCCAGCAGCAGCGCCAGCAGGCGGTTGAACAGCCGCATGCGCGGCGGATGGCGCAGCAAGCCTTGCAGACGTGCACCGGCCCAGGCCCAGCAGGCAATCGACAGATAGCAGACGACAAAATAGATGGCGGCAAACTGCCACACCAACAGTGCTTCGCCATGGCTGACAAAGGCGCCCATGCCGGCCAGCGCAGCCAGCCAGGCCTTGGGGTTCAGCCATTGCATCAGCGCGCCATGGCGAAACGAAGGCCGCCGCTGCTGCGCACCCAGTTCGCCACTGGCGCGGGCGAGCTGCCACGCCAGATACAGCAGAAAGCCCACCCCGGCGTACTGGATCAGCCGGCTTGCCGCCGGTAGCCCGGCCAGCAGTTCGGCCAGACCCAGGCCGGTGAGCAGGAAGAGCAGGGTAAAGCCGATGGTGGCGCCACTGACATGGCGCAAGCTGGGCCAGAAGCCATGGCTGGCACCGCAGCCGAAAGCCACGATATTGACCGGGCCGGGCGAAATGGAAGCCGCCAGCGCAAAAGCGGCCATGGACAGGAAGACTTGCATGGGAATCCTCAAGGGTGGAGTGGACCCTGAAGATAAAGTCGCCGCCGGCACGGGTATTGAACAAAATCACCCTGTTCGCCCGGAGAGGGGCGCAAGAGAACCGCAGGCAGCACCGGTTACCACACCGGCAGCAGCAGATGGCGGCAGGCTCAGTCTTGCGCCGGGGCGGCCGGCAGGGTTTTCTGTTTCAGCTGCAGCAGGGTGTCACGTATCAGGGTGCAGAACGCTTCCTTGTTCTCCAGATGCGGCAGGCTGCGGCCAATGGCGATATCGACAAAAAACGGCACCGGCAGCCACTGGCCACGCCCCATGGCCCGGCCCAGGCCATGCAGGTAGACCGGCACCACCGGGATGTCGGGGAAGTCACGCAGCAGATACCAGATGCCGGATTTGATATCGGACAGGGCCTCCGGCTCGCCGCGGGTGCCTTCCGGAAACAGCACCAGGATGTCGCCGTTGTGCAGGGCCTGGCGGCAGCCGGCCAGTGGATCGCGGCGCATGCCACCGCGTACCACCGGGATGATGCCCACCACATGGGTGGCGAACCAGGCCAGCCAGCGGTTTTTCAGAAAGTAATCCGCCGCAGCCGCAGGGCGCACGCGCGGAATCAGCCCCAGCGGAAACAGGCTGTATAGCGCCAGGATGTCCAGATGGCTGTTGTGGTTGGCAATGACAATGGCTGGCCCGGTGCCGGGCAGCCGTTCCTGATGGCGCACCGTGACGCCCAGCCATAGCCGGACCACCGGCCGAGCCAGCAGCATGACAAAAAGTATCCGCAGCAGATTGTTCATGTCCAAGCTAGAAATACAGGTAATGCACGTAGTGGAAGAACAGCGGCGCGGTATAGGTGAGCGAATCCAGCCGGTCCAGAATGCCGCCGTGGCCCGGCAACAGCCGGCCCGAATCTTTCACGCCGATATCGCGTTTCACCGCCGAAATCACAATGTCACCGATGAAGCCCATGGTGCCAATCAGCAAGCCGGCCAGCGCGGCATACAGCGGGCTGAACGGCGTCAGCCAGGGGCCGAGCAGCCAGCCAAGAACGCTGGTGGTGAGCGCGCCGCCGACAAAACCCTCCAGTGTCTTGTTGGGCGATACCTTGGGGGCAATCTTGCGTTTGCCGCAGGACTTGCCCCACAGGTATTGCGCCACATCATTCAGCTGGGTGAGGGTCACCAGATAAAACAGCATCATCGCCCCCTGTGCCGGTACGCCGATGCCGGTGAGCTGCGGCAGGGTGAGCACGGCCGCCATGTGGCTCAGGCAGAACACGCTGATCATCAGCCCCCATTGCAGCGAAGCGGCCGCCTTGAGAAAGCCCTGTGTCTCGCCGATCAGCACCATGCGCATGGGCAGGAACAGAAAGATGTACACCGGGATGAAAATGATGAACATGCCGTACCAGTGGATGCCCAGCCAGTAATACTGCAGGGGGATGCTCAGATAGGCCCAGAACAGCACCACATGGTCGGCAGTGCGCGTGGCGCACAGCGTGAGGTATTCCTTGAGCGCCAGAAAGCTGATCAGGGCAAACACCACCAGTGCGACAGGAATATTGCCCAGGATGGTGAGTGAGAAACAGCCGACAATCCACCACCAGGTCTTGATGCGCAGCTTCAGCTCCAGCCAGTTCTTTTCCGGTTTGCGCGCCTCCAGCAGACGGATGCTGCTGCTTGCCAGCACCAGCAGCAGGAACACGCCGCCCAGTGCCCAGAGCAGCGGCGGCGGTAACAGCAGATTAAACATGGTGGCCTTCTTTCAGTATGGCGCGGGCACGATTGAACACGGTCAGCAGCATCAGCAAGGCGCTGCTGCCGAACAGCCAGTCGGCATAGCCGGCGCTGGCCGGTGCGATGACCAGCAGCAAAGCAAAACCACCGTAGCAGAAGGCGCGGTCGCTCTTGCCCATGGGCCCGTCGTAGCGTCGTGTACTGCCCAGGCTGGGGCCCAGTATGCCGACAAATTCGGTCAGCATCGCCAGCAGTACCGCCAGCACCACCAGTGCCGGATGGCTGCTCAGGCTGCAGAAGGGCAGATACAGCGCGGCATCGGATACCACGTCGCCCACTTCATTGAGGATGGCCCCCAGGCGCGATTGCTGGCCGAATTCGCGGGCCAGCATGCCATCGATGGCATTCAGGGCCATGCGCAGCAGCAGAAACAGCGGCAGCAGCAGCCAGGGCAGTGTGTGGCTTGCGGCCAGCCATAGCCAGGCGCCATAGGCCAGTGAGCCCAGCATGGCGGCGAGGGTGACCTGGTTGGCGCTGATGCCGGCAGCGGCCAGTGTATGCAGCAGCGGGCGTAGCAGGCGCTGAAAGCGGGATTTGAGAGCGTAGATGCTTGGCATGATGGTAAGGCTGCTGCCGTGGTGGGCACAGCTTGTTTGACGTTGGAATAATAATTATCTGGCATTCTGCCTAGTGCGCTGGCAATGAGCAAATGATCGCGGTGGCTTGTGGTTATTACTTAAGTAAAAATAGTTAAACAGTCGCGGCAGCTACCGGCTGGTGCTCAGGCGCGGCGGTGGGCCGACGGCGCATGCCGTGCGGTGTGGCGGCGTGGCCGGGCCGCATGGATAGTCATATTGGTGGGGGGAGGCCGCAATGAAAAAGCCGTTCACTGCAAGAGTGAACGGCTTTTGTGGTCTGAGCGCTGCAATCGCGCGCGTCCTGCCCGGTTAAAGGGGCGGTGGCGCGGGCCGGTGGCGGCAGGCTTAGCCGCCGATTTTTTCTTTGCCGCCCATGTACGGACGCAGCACGGCCGGAATGGTCACGCTGCCATCGGCGTTCTGGTAGTTTTCCAGCACCGCCACTAGGGTGCGGCCGACGGCCAGACCGGAACCATTCAGGGTGTGCAGCAGCTGGTTCTTGCCGTTTTCGTCCTTGAAGCGGGCCAGCATGCGGCGCGCCTGGAAGGCTTCGCAGTTGGAGCAGCTGGAGATTTCGCGGTAGGTGTTCTGTGCCGGCAGCCATACTTCCAGGTCGTAAGTCTTGGCTGCGCCAAAGCCCATGTCGCCAGTGCACAGGGTAATCACGCGGTAGGGCAGTTCCAGTGCTTTGAGGATGTTCTCGGCGTGGCCGACCATTTCTTCCAGCGCGGCATAGGAGTGGTCCGGGTGCTCGATACGCACCATTTCCACCTTGTCGAACTGGTGCTGACGGATCATGCCGCGGGTGTCACGGCCATAGCTGCCGGCTTCGGAGCGGAAGCAGGGCGAGTGGGCGGTCAGCTTGAGCGGCAGCTCTTCCATTTTCAGGATGCTGTTGCTCACGGTATTGGTCAGGGTGATTTCCGAGGTGGAAATCAGGTACTGGTCCACCGTGCCTTCTTCGCCACCCTTGGTCACCTTGAACATGTCTTCGGCAAACTTCGGCAGCTGGCCGGTGCCCAGCAGGGCGCTGTCGTTGACGATGTACGGGGTGTAGTGCTCGGTATAGCCGTGCTCGCCGGTGTGGGTGTTCAGCATGAACTGCGCCAGCGCGCGGTGCAGGCGGGCAATGTCACCCTTCAGCACGGTAAAGCGGGCGCCGGACAGCTTGGCACCGGTGTCGAAATCCAGGCCCAGCGGGCTGCCGATGTCGACGTGGTCTTTCACTTCGAAGTCGAACTGGCGCGGCACGCCCACGCGGCGCACTTCCACGTTGTCGTTTTCATCCTTGCCTACCGGTACCGATTCGTGCGGCAGGTTGGGGATGCTCATCAGCAGGGCGTCCAGCTTGGCTTGCACGGCTTCGAAGGCGGCTTCGGCGGCTTTCAGCTCATCACCCAGGTTGGCCACTTCGGCCATGATGGCGGACACATCCTCGCCCTTGCGCTTGGCTTCGCCAATTTGCTTGGAGGTGGCATTGCGGCGCGATTGCAGTTCCTGCATACGGGTTTGCAGGGATTTGCGGTCGGCTTCCATTGCGGTGAAAGCGGCGGTGTCCAGGGTGTAGCCACGGCTGGCCAGGCGGGCAGCGACGGCGTCCAGGTCGTTACGGAGCGATTGAATGTCTAGCATGGAAAATCCTGATGGTATTGAAATGTCTTGCTGGTAGCGGGCTGTCTTAACAGCAGCAGCCCCTTACTGAATCCTGCATGCGGAGGGGAAGCAACCGCTGGTGCTGCTGCACGGTCTGCCGGTGGCTGGCAGCAGCAATTTGTTCGGTAAAACGCAAGTGTAACGGCAAGCGGCAGGCTTTGTCCTGCCCCTTGCCGGGAAAAGCAGCATTATAAGCAATGCTGGCGGGCTTGTAGATGTTGGCAGGCGACGTCCTGCTGTGCTGTGGCCGACGTGGGTCTGGCATGGCTCAGCCCTTGGCTGCGGTGCCGGGTTTATTTTTTGCCGGCTTCTTCATCCCACTTTTTCAGTTGCGCCAGCTTCTCGCCTATCTTGATTTCCAAGCCGCGCGGCACCGGCTGATACCAGCCCGGTTCGGGCATGTCGTCCGGCAGATAGCTTTCGCCGGCGGCGTAGGCATTGGGCTCGTCATGGGCATAGCGGTATGCGTGGCCATAGCCCAGCTCTTTCATCAGCTTGGTGGGCGCATTGCGCAGGTGTACCGGCACCGGGCGGCTCTTGTCCTGCTTGATGAAGGCGCGGGCCTGGTTGTAGGCCATGTAGCCGGCATTGCTCTTTGCCGCTACCGCCAGGTAAATGGCGGCTTGTGCCAGTGCCAGTTCGCCTTCCGGGCTGCCCAGTCGTTCGTAGGTGGTGGCAGCATCATTGCAGATCTGCATGGCGCGCGGGTCGGCCAGACCGATGTCTTCCCAGGCCATGCGTACCAGGCGGCGTGCCAGATAGCGCGGGTCGGCACCGCCATCCAGCATGCGGGTGAGCCAGTACAGCGCGGCATCCGGGTTGGAGCCGCGCACCGATTTGTGCAGGGCGGAAATCTGGTCGTAAAAGGCATCACCGCCCTTGTCGAAGCGGCGGGCGTTGACGCTGAGTACCTCGGCCAGAAAGTCTTGCGTGATCTGGCCGGTTTTACGCGCCAGCGCGGCGGTGCGGGTTTGCTCCAGCAGATTGAGAAAGCGCCGGGCATCGCCATCGGCATAGCCGGTGAGGGTGGCGATGGCCTGTTCATCAAACTCCAGCCCGTCCAGTGCGCCCTTGTCGCAGGCGCGGCGGAACAGCTGTTGCAGCTCGGCTTCGTCCAGACTGTTCAGCACATACACCTGCGCCCGCGACAGCAGGGCGGAGTTCACCTCGAAAGACGGGTTTTCGGTGGTGGCGCCAATAAAGGTGAGCAGGCCGGATTCGACAAAGGGCAAAAACGCATCCTGCTGGCTTTTGTTGAAGCGGTGCACTTCATCGACAAACAGAATGGTATGGCGACCGGAGCGCTGCAGGGCGGCATGGGCCTGTTCCACTGCGTCACGGATGTCCTTGACCCCGGAGAATACGGCAGAGAGCGGAATGAACTCGGCATCGAAACTGCCTGCCAGGATGCGCGCCAGCGTGGTTTTGCCCACACCGGGCGGGCCCCAGAGAATCATCGAGTGCAGGGTGCCGGATTCCACCGCCAGCCGCAGCGGCTTGCCGGGGCCGATCAGGTGCTGCTGGCCGATGACCTCGTCGAGTGTGGCCGGACGCAGTGCTTCAGCCAGCGGCTTTTTCGCTTCCTGGGCAAACAGATCATTCATGGCGGCTAATACGGCTGGAAAACGGCCTGCTAGTATATCAGCTGTGCTGCGGCTTCCGCAGTGTCTGGCAAAAGGAGTGGGGATGAAACTGCGGATGGCTTGGTTATTGCTGGCCTTGGCGCTACCGGCGGCGGGAGGGCCATTGCGCGACTGGCTGCAGCAAGGCGCGGCCAGTCACGATGGGCTGGGTGCCGACGAGACACTCAGCCAGGCTGCCTTGCCGCCCGGCGTGCGCAAGCTGGCTGACCTGGCGTATGGCCCTGATGTGCGCCAGCGGCTGGATGTCTACCTGCCGGCCAGCGCCGGGCAGGGGCGGCCGCTGCTGGTGATGGTGCATGGTGGGGCCTGGCGGCTGGGCAGCAAGCAGGCAGGCAGTGTGGTGGATAACAAGCTGGCACACTGGTCGCCTGCCGGAGTGGTGCTGGTGTCGCTGGATTACCGCCTGCTGCCGCAGGCTGCGGTGGAACAGCAGGCCGATGACGTGGCCAGTGCGCTGGCCTGGGTACAGGACCATGCCGCAGAGTGGGGGGCAAACAAGCGGCAGCTGGTGTTGATGGGCCATTCCGCCGGTGCACATCTGGTGGGCTTGCTGAGTACCGATCAGGCCTTGCGCCAGCGCCATGGCGTACAGCCCTGGCTGGCCACGGTATTGCTGGATAGTGCGGCGCTGGAGGTGGCTGCCATCATGCGCGCACCGCATCTGCCCTTGTACGACAAGGCTTTTAGCGGGGATGCCGCCCGCTGGGCGGCTTTGTCGCCCACACGGCTGCTGACGGCCGCCGCGCCACCCTTGCTGGCGGTGTGTTCCTCACGCCGCGCAACGTCCTGCACCCAGGCACAGGGGCTGGCGGACAAGGGGCGGCAGGCCGGGGTGACGGTACAGGTATTGCCGCAGGAGCTGAGCCATGGCCAGATCAACCAGCAGCTGGGCTTGCCGGGCGACTATACCCGACAGGTAGAACGGTTCTTGCAGCAGGCGGGCTGGGCGGTGGCGCCATAAGACCGGGCAGCCGCCGCCGTGGTCGGCGCGGACTCAGTCTCCGCTGACCACATCCACGCCCTTGGGTGCGCTGAAGCTGAAATGACTGGCCGCCAGTGCCGGGTTCTTCTGCTGGGCGCTGAAGCGGATGCGGGTGTTGTTGCCAAAGCTGTCGGTCAGCTCCATTTCCACCAGCATCTTGTTGCTGAAGCCCATGCGGATGGCGTTGAAGGTGTTGTCGGCCTTTTTCGGGCTGGCGCTCAGCCATTCCACCTCGCCCTGTTTGCCGGCTTCTTTCAATACATAGTCACGCTCGATGGCATTGTTGCCGGCCAGCAGTGCCGCCGGGCTGCTGCCCAGTGCGCCGTCCAGATTCTTGCGGGTGACCTGGGCCAGGTCCTTGTCGTAAATCCACAGTGTTTTGCCATCGCCGACGATCAGCTGTTCGTAGGGCTTGTTATAGCTCCAGCGGAATTTGCCGGGGCGCGAGATTTCCAGCGTGCCGCTGGCTTCTTCGTGCTTGTTTTTGGAGCTGACCAGCTGGTTGAAGCTGGCCGACAGGGTCTTGGTGTCGCTGACAAAAGCCTTGAGCTGAGCGATGGCGCTGGCGTGGACGGGTAGGCTTAGCAGGGTGGCCAGTAAGGCCAGGGCGATTTTTTTCATTGGGAATCCTTGATACAGGCCGCCAGGGCTTGCTTGTGTGCGATGCAGCACAGTGTGACAGCAAGTGAGGCGGCGGGTTCTGCCTTTGCTGTTAAGGAATGTGGCGCAAGCGCTGGCCAGGCCAGTGATACAGCGCCGCTGGCGCAAGGCGCGCAGCGGCCGGTCCGGGGGTGACGGCGCTTATTGCTCCAGCCCTTTCAGCCATTGTGGCTTGGGCAGCTTGTCATAGTCGATGATGCTGGCGGCAGTGGGCTGGTAGGCAAACACCGGCTTGCCATGATTGCTGTAACGCAGCTGGATGTAAGCCTGGCCACGCAATTGCGGCGTATCCAGCTCCACGGTCTGGTTGACGCCCAGCAACTGGCCGCGCCGATTGGCATACAGGTGCGATACCGATTTGCTCAGCGGCTGTTTGGCGACCTTGCTCTGGGTGAGCTCGCGTACCAGTTGCAGCAGCTGTTCGGCTTGCTTGCCATCTTGCGGGCGACCGTCGCGCTCGGCTTGCTGGCTCACCACCTTGGCCAGTCCTTCCAGCACATGCATCAGCACCTGGTTTTCCTGCTGCGGGCTCATGGCAATGCGCAGCTGATAGCTGGCGCCCAGTTCTCTGGCGGTGCCGTCCAGCGCTTCCAGCGCAAATGCCTGCGGCGCGACCTTGCCATAGCCTTCGTCCACCAGTCCCGGCAGGGCCTGCAATATGGCATCCAGCGGTATCTTGCCGGCGATGTCCGGCGGCAGCTGGAAGCGGACAAAACGTGGCTGCTCGCTGTGCAGCTCCGGCACGAACAGGTCAAGGGCGGAGGGGTCGACCAGCAGCGAGAAGTCCTGCAGGTTCAGCTCCAGCGGCAGGGTGACGCTGGCCTGCAGATTGCGCCGCTCAAAGCGAAAGGACGGGATCAGCTCCATGCGCTTGCTGGCCTGATCGACCGCACCGCTCACCGTCACCTTGGTGGAACGGGCGACTTCATCAATGGTGTAGCGCAGCTGCGGCTTGGCATCATCCTCGCGACTGCCGTGCAGGGTGTTGAAGCCCATCTCGCCACTGAAGTTGTAGCTGGCGTGTTGCAGGTTTTCGCGCAGTACCAGACGGGTGGCCTGATCCGCCGGTTTGCCGGCCAGCGGGCTGGCGCAGCCGCCGAGCAGGGCAAGGGCGGTGAGTAGGGGCAGGGTGGCCAGGGCAGGGCGGAGTTTCATGGGGCTTTCCGGTGATGACAATAGAATAGCGCGCAGCTTGGCATGCCTGAGGATGGCAGGCAAGCAGGCCCGGCAAGCCTGCTTGCCTAATCGCTTAGCTGAACTTGTTGGTGATGGGGTAGCGCCAGTCCTTGCCAAAGCCACGCTGGGTGACGCGCGGGCCAACCGGTGCCTGGCGGCGCTTGTATTCGTTGATCTTCAGCAAACGCACGACCTTGCGCACATCAGCCTCGGCAAAACCGTCGGCGATGATTTCTTCTGCCGACAGGTTTTCCTCCACATAGCGTGCCATGATGGCGTCCAGCACCTCGTAGGGCGGCAGGCTGTCCTGGTCTTTCTGATCCGGGCGCAGCTCGGCAGAGGGCGGGCGGGTGATGATGCGCTCGGGGATGACTTCGCCCTGGGTATTGCGCCAGCGGCACAGGGCGAACACCAGGGTCTTGGCCACGTCTTTCAGTACGGCAAAGCCGCCAGCCATGTCACCGTACAGTGTGCAGTAGCCGGTGGTCATTTCCGACTTGTTGCCGGTGGTCAGCACCAGCTTGCCGGTTTTGTTGGACAGCGCCATCAGCAAGGTGCCGCGAATGCGCGCCTGCAGGTTTTCTTCGGTGGTGTCTTCCGCCAGACCGGTGAAATTGGCCGCCAGCGCATTCATGAAGCTCTCGTACATCGGCCAGATTTCGATTTCGTCATACTGCACACCCAGCCGACCTATCATGTCGCGCGAGTCGATCACCGAGATGTCGGCGGTATAGCGCGAGGGCATCATCACCGCGTGCACCTTGTCCGCACCCAGTGCATCCACCGCTACCGCTAGTGTCAGTGCCGAGTCGATGCCGCCGGACAGACCCAGCAGCACGCCAGGGAAGCCGTTCTTGCTGATGTAGTCGCGCACGCCCACCACCAGTGCCTGGTAGACGCTTTCCAGCTCGCCCGGCAGTGCGGCCTTGGCCGGGGCGGCTTGCAAGTCGCCGGCGCTGAAATCGATCAGCAACAGCTCGTCGCCATAGGCGCGGGCCTGGGCCACCACCTCGCCCGCCTTGTTGGTGGCGAAGGACGCACCATCGAATACCAGCTCGTCCTGGCCACCCACCAGATTGACATAGGCAAACGGCAGGCCGGTTTCCTCGGTGCGGTAGCGCACCACCTCATGGCGGGTTTCAATCTTGTTGCGGTGGAAGGGCGAGGCATTCAGCACCAGCACCACATCGGCACCGGCATCGGCGGCTTCTGCCGCCGGGTCTACCGACCACACATCCTCGCAGATCAGCACGCCAACCTTGTGCTCGCCCTGCTGGAACACCAGCGGCATGGCGCCGGGGGTAAAGTAGCGGCACTCATCGAATACTTCATCATTGGGCAGCAACATCTTGTGATACTGGCCCAGCCGGTTACCATCGCGCAGTACTGTGGCGGCGTTGAAGCGCTCATGGCCCAGCTTGACCGGATGGCCGATCACCAGCGTAATGCCATCCAGCTCCATCAGCTGGTCCATGGCGGCGGAGCAGGCGCGATAAAAGCTGTCGCGCAGCAACAGGTCTTCCGGGCTGTAGCCGGTGAGGGCCAGCTCCGGTGTCACCAGAATATCGGCGCCCTGCGCCATGGCGGCCTGGGCCAGATCGAGAATTTTTCGGGTATTGCCGACGATATCGCCAACAATCGGGTTGAACTGAGCGAGCGCAATACGCATGTTGAACATAACCATGGGTTTGGATGTTGCGATTTTACCCCAAGAATGACGGCTTGCCCGAAAGGAAACCACGTGAATCTGCATCTGGCCGATAGCTATGGCGCTTTGCATGCTGCTGACTGGGACCAACTGGCGGCGGATGCCGGCCTCTTCATGCAGCGGCAATGGCTGAGCGCCCTGCAGGATAGCGGCTGTGCCACAGTGGCCAGCGGCTGGCAGCCACTTCCGCTGCAACTGCAGCAGGATGGCCGCCTGCAAGCCTTGGCCCCCGCCTGGCTGAAAAGCCATTCGCGTGGCGAATACGTGTTCGACTGGGCCTGGGCCGAAGCCTGGCAACGCGCCGGCCTGGATTACTACCCCAAGCTGCTGCTGGCCTCACCCTTTACCCCGGTAAGCGGGCCGCGCCTGCTGGGCGATGCTGCCGGGCAGCGGCTGCTCATCCAGGGGCTGCAGCAAGTGGTGGCTGACTATCGCCTGTCCTCCGCCCATGTGCTGTTTCCCGCTGCCGAGGAACTGGCGCTGTTGCAAGAGGCTGGCTGGCTGCTGCGCCATGGCGTGCAGTTTCACTGGCTCAATCAGGGCTATGCCGATTTCGATGCTTTCCTGGCGCAGTTATCGCAGAGCAAGCGCAAGAAAATCCGCCAGGAAAGGCGCAAGGTACGCGATGCCGGCATCAGCGTGCAGGTATTGGCTGGCGAGGAAATCAGCGCGGCCGACTGGGCATTCTTCGAACGCTGTTACCGGCAGACCTATCTGGAACACCGCTCGCCACCTTATCTCAACCTGGATTTCTTCCAGCGGGTAGGACGCAGCCTCAGCCCGCATTGCCTGATGTTTGTCGCCCGGCGCGCTGGGCAGGCCATTGCCGCCAGCTGGTGCCTACAAGACGGCAACACCCTGTATGGCCGCTACTGGGGCGCGCTGGACAGCGTGGATTGCCTGCATTTCGAGCTGTGCTATTACAGCGGTATCGAATACGCCATCCAGCATGGATTGCAGTGTTTCGAAGGGGGCGCACAGGGCGAACACAAACTGGCGCGCGGCTTTACCCCGGTGCAGACCAGCTCGGCCCACTGGATTGCCCACCCGCAATTTCGCCGCGCCATTGCCGACTGGCTGGAACGCGAACGCGAAGCCATCGGCGATTACCAGCAACAGCTTTTTTTGCATGCGGCCTACAAAACCCCTTGCGCCCAGCAATAAGGGCTTATATACTGCGCAGCCTCTGAGGCCGAAACGCAGTAAACACAGCCTTGGCAGCCATCTGGAGAGGTGGATGAGTGGTTTAAGTCGCACGCCTGGAAAGCGTGTTTAGGGTAATACCCTAACGGGGGTTCGAATCCCCCCCTCTCCGCCAAACACCCCTAAAGTGTTGTTTTTACAGTAAATTCAGGTTATACAAGGCTTTTTTGCCCCTGAGTTCTACACAACACTCCTACACATTGGCGATAAGAGTTCAGTTTTTTTCTTGGCTTGGCGGTTTCAAGAGCTAAGTGCAACACCAACCAATTAAAGGTTAAGTTGTTGCATGCAAAGAACTTATGAGCACCTCAGTGCCGAAGAACGCGGGTTCATCATGGCAATGAAACAGCAGGGAGAGAGTGCCAGGGCCATTGCAAAGGCATTGCACCGGGCTCCCAGCACGATT
>NZ_QJKC01000012.1:0-142157 GCF_003202035.1 Aquitalea magnusonii
CCTATCGGTTATTCTGTTTTTTAAAGAGCGGTGCAGGTCGCTGCGTTTCGTTTCCGTCGCTGCGTTGTCTGCTGAGGAGGCGAACTATACCGCCCTGCCCTACCCTCGTCAACACTTTGTGCGAAGAAATCTGCACATTCCAGCAAAATCCCGGCCCGCCTTGCGCTAAGTAACTGAGCAGCAAGCAACTATGCCGATAGGGTTTTATTACGGCTTTGCTGCAAGTACACCGCAGCGGATGGATAACGGCCTGCGCCCGCCATGAAAACCGGGCGATCTGGCGCAAAAAGCCGGCCTCATCCGGCACACAGGCAGCAAAAAGCCCGGCGGGGCCGGGCTTTTCTCATCCAATCCTTATCAATACAAGGAGAGGGTCACTCTTCACCTGTCTTTTTGTTAACCGTACGACGACGGCTACGTGGCGCAGCTGGGACTGCAGCCTCTCCAGTAGCGGCTGGCTTGTTACGCGCACGAGGTGCTGCAGGCGTTGCCGCCGACACGGCTGGCGGAACGTCTGAAACTGCTGCGGGCTTACGACGCCGCGCAGGTACTGGCTTGGTCACCGCGGCATCTGCGGCAACCGGCAATGGCTGGTGGACGGGTGCCGCAGCTGGTTTACGTCGGCCGCTCGGAGACTTTGGCAACGCAGCCACTGGTGGCGTGACAGGCTGCTCGACGACGGACTCTACCCTCTGACTAACTGGTTTGCGACGCGCTGCACTGGCGGCGGGCTTTGCCACCTCGGCTGTCGCTGCAGCATGTCTGCCATGACGGTTACGACCATGACCACCCTGCCCAGCCTGTTTGTGATGCTGATTTCCACCACGATGACCATGCTTTTGCTGTTCACGCTTGGCAGGATGAGCAGGAGCGGTGGGGAGCCCGGCTTCCGTCGATTCACGCACCAGCGCAAAGTCAACCTGGGCACTTTCCAGATTGGCGCTCATGACTTTCACCGTCAGGGTGTCACCCAGACGGTACTGCACTCCGCTCTTCTCTCCGACAATAGCCTGGATATCCTTGCGGAAGTGGAAGTAGTCCTTGCCCAGTTCGGAAATATGCACCAGACCTTCGGCATACACATTGTCCAGCAGAACGAACACGCCAAAGCTGGTCACGGCACTGATCTTGCCCTGGAAGATTTCGCCAATCTTGTCCTGCATATAATAAGTCTTGAGCCAGGACTCGACATCGCGGCTGGCGTCATCGGCACGTCGCTCGGTCATCGAGCAATGCATGCCAAGTTGCGCCCACTTGCCCGGTTTGTACTTGCTTCCCTGCAATACAGCCTTGATGGAACGATGTACCAGCAGGTCGGGGTAGCGCCGGATCGGCGAGGTGAAATGGGTGTAAGCCTCATACGCCAGGCCGAAGTGGCCATTATTGTCCGGCGTATAAACCGCTTGCTGCATGGAACGCAGCAGCATGGTCTGCAAGACTGGCGCATCCGGGCGACCGTGAATCTGCTCAGCCAGCTTGGCGTAATCCTTGGCGGACGGCTTGTCATTGCCACCCAGCGTCAGGCCAACCAGTTGCAGATAATTGCGCAGGTTTTCCAGTTTTTCCGGCGTCGGACCTTCGTGCACGCGATAGAGGCATTTCTGCTTGCTCTTGAGCAGGAAGTCAGCCGCACACACATTGGCGGAGAGCATGCACTCTTCAATCAGGCGGTGTGCATCGTTGCGAACGACCGGGACAATCTTGTCGATCTTGCCCTGCTCGTTGAAGATCATCTGGGTTTCAACCGAGTCAAACTCAATGGCACCACGTTTGGCACGGGCAGCCAGCAAAACCTTGAACAGACTGTAAAGGGTCTGGATATTCGGCAGCAGCGCGTTATCGGTACCATGCTGTATCCAGTCCCACACCTGGGTATAAGTGAGGCGCGCCTTGGACAGCATCACGGCCGGATAGAACTGGTAGCGCTTGACCTCGCCTTTGCCGTTGATCTGCATGTCACACACCATGCACAGGCGCTCGACATCGGGATTCAGCGAACAGATGCCATTGGACAGCGCCTCAGGCAACATCGGAATGACACGCCGCGGGAAGTAAACCGAGGTGCCACGCTCCAATGCTTCGCGATCAAGCGCATCGCCAGGCTGAACATAGTGGCTGACATCGGCAATGGCAACGATCAGACGGAAACCCTTGCCCTGCTTCTCGGCATAGACCGCATCGTCGAAATCGCGCGCGGTTTCGCCATCAATCGTCACCAACGGCAAATGACGCAGATCGACGCGATCAGCGGTGAGATCTTTTTTGCGGACTTTTTTCGGCGTTGCCTTGGCCTGGGCCAGTACATCTTCAGGAAATTCATGCGGCAAGGCATGTTTGCGCAAGGCGATTTCGATTTCCATGCCCGGGTCGGCGTAGTTGCCCAACACCTCGACGACCTGGCCCACCGGCTGACGATAGGCATCCGGATATTGCAGGATTTCCACCATCACCACCTGGCCATGCTTGGCCTCGCCCTGACTGCCTGGCTCGATCAGGATTTCATGACTGACCCGGCGATCCTCCGGAGTGACAATCCATACGCCGCGTTCAAGGTGAATGCGGCCTACCAGCTTGCTCACGGCATGATCCAGCACTTCGACAATCTTGCCTTCCTGCCGGCCACGCCGATCCACGCCGGAGGGGCGCACCAGTACCCGGTCGCCATGCATGGCTTTTTTCATTTCCCGCTCTGGCAGGAAGATATCCACGCCAGTGCCCTCTCCTTCATCAGGCAAGCCAAAGCCAAAGCCATCGCGGTGGCCGGAAACCTTGCACTTGATCAGGTCGAGTTTTTCTGCGGCGCAGATCGCGCCCTTGCGATTGATGATGATCTGGCCCTCACGCTCCATCGCCAGCAGGCGGCGCTCGAAGAAGCCCAGTTCGTTATTCTTGATGGACAACATGGTGGCCAGTTCGTCCGGGAACAGCGGCACGCCACTTTCTTCCAGGAGTTTCAGAACAAACTCCCGGCTAGGTAAGGGATTGGAATATTTGAGTTTTTCTCGTTCCAAGAAAGGATCCTGCTGACGCAGGGATGTATTTTTTTGTTTTTTTGCAGATTGGGCCATTGACACCCTCAGAAACTTGTTTATAATTCGCATCTCGTTGCAGCACTACAGCAACAGAATGATACAGCAAAGCAGTGCCCAGGTGGCGGAATTGGTAGACGCACTAGGTTCAGGTCCTAGCGCCCGCAAGGGTGTGGAAGTTCGAGTCTTCTCTTGGGCACCATTCAGCTGTATTATATAGTCTTATTGCTGTTGCAATGAAAAATTTGGTTTGCCCAGGTGGCGGAATTGGTAGACGCACTAGGTTCAGGTCCTAGCGCCCGCAAGGGTGTGGAAGTTCGAGTCTTCTCTTGGGCACCAACGATTTTTTAAGGTCGGATGTATAACGCCGGCTTGCAGTACCGACAATTTGCTTTGCCCAGGTGGCGGAATTGGTAGACGCACTAGGTTCAGGTCCTAGCGCCCGCAAGGGTGTGGAAGTTCGAGTCTTCTCTTGGGCACCAATCAAAAAGCCGTTGATCTCTGATCAACGGCTTTTTTCATTGCCTTGCAGCTGCAGCCCTCCCCTCTGAGCGACTGCCCTCCCGCCCCAGCCATCAGCGCGTCGTGGAATCATCCCTTGATGCCCCGGCCAGTTCAGCACCGGATCTGGCATCCAGTGCCACAAAGAAAAACACCGAGCACAAAGTCAGCAAGCCCATCACCAGGAAAGACCAGGCGAAATCGCTGCTGAGCAGGGTGTCATGCCCCTGCAAGGTGGTGACCAGTTGCAACGTCATTGCCGCCACGGTTACGCCAAAGCCGGCAGCCAACTGTTGGGCCACGCTGGACAGGCTGGTGGCATGGCTCATGCGGCTTTGTTCCACGTCGGCAAATGCGATGGCATTCAGGCTGGTAAATTGCAGGGAGCGGGAAAATCCGCCCAGCACAAACACCGCCAGCATCAGCACATGCGGCGTATCGACCCGGAACAGACCATACACCGCCATCGACAACGCCACCAGCACGGCATTCCAGCTCAGCACCTTCTTGAAACCAAAGCGCTCCAGCACCTTGGCCACAATGGTTTTCATGAAGATGGCACCAATGGCGGTGGAGCAGGTCAGCATGCCGGATTCGAATGGCGTATAGCCAAAACCAAGCTGCAACATCAGGGGCAGCAGGAATGGCGTGGCACCGACGCCCATCCGGATGAGAAAGCCGCCCATCACACTGGCGTGAAAAGTAGGCAAGCGCAACAAAGACAAGTCCAGCAATGGGTCAGCCACACGCCGGTAATGCCACAGATAGGCTAGCAACAGCAAGGCGCCGAGCACGCTGACCGCCAGCGACAGTTGCAACGACAACATGTGCTTGCCTTCGGTTGCCAGGCCCAGCATCAACATGGACAAGCCGATACCGGTCAGGGCGAAGCCTGTCTTGTCCAGCGGGGGCAAATGCTCTTCTTTCAGGTTCTCGATATAACGCCCCGCCAACACCATGCCGAGAATCCCAATCGGAATGTTGATGAAGAAGATCCAGCGCCAATGGAAGTAGGTCGTGATGAAACCACCCAGCGGCGGCCCGATCACCGGGCCGAGCAAGGCCGGAATGGTGAGGTAGCTCAGGGCTTTGACCAGCTCCTCCTTGCGGGTGGTACGCAGGATGACCAGCCGTCCCACCGGCACCATCATGGCCCCGCCCATGCCCTGTATGAAGCGCGCCAGCACAAAGCCGGCCAGCGAGCCACTGAAACCGCACAGGACCGAACCCAGGATGAAAACAGCAATGGCCGAGCGGAATATCCGTCTGGCGCCAAAACGGTCTGCCATCCAGCCACTGACCGGGATGAATACCGCCAGACTGACCAGATAGGAGGTCAGCGCCAGTTTGAGGGCAACCGGATCGACCAGCAAATCGCGGGCAATCGCCGGCAAGGAGGTTGCGATCACGGTCGCGTCCATGTTTTCCATGAACAGGGCGGTGGCAATGATAAGCGGCGTGAGCATGCCGCTGGCCAGTTTCAACTGCATGGTATCGTTCTGCAAAAATGTATGCGTTCAGTCTAGCAGCTTGACCCATGCGGCCGGAACGGAGGCGAAGAAGAAGTGTTAGCAGTTGTGAAAAGGTAGTGCAGGAAAAGGCAGCCCACGGGCTGCCTTTTGCATTGGGCACTCGCTACGGCAAGGCTTAATGCGCGCCCAGCTCCAGCGCATTGCTCAAGTCACCCATGACGGCTTCGCCATTAGCCTGCAAGGCAGTATCACGCTCGATAACGCCGGGCAGTGCCGGCAAGTCGAAGCGCCGGCTGATGAAACGCAGGATGGAAGCCGTGTCGTATTGGGTGTGGTCGACATAGCCTTTGCGGGCATAGGGCGAAATGATGATGGCCGGGATGCGGCTGCCCGGCCCCCAGCGATCACCTTTGGGGACTGGGGCATGGTCATAAATGCCGCCATTTTCATCGTAAGTGACCACGATCAGCATGTTTTTCCACTGTGGGCTCTGTTGCAGCTTGCCAATCAGTTGGGCAATGTGCGCGTCACCATCGGCCACGCTGGCATAGCCAGCATGCTGGTTAAGATTGCCCTGCGGCTTGTAGAAGGCCACGGCCGGCAGCCTGCCGGCCTGGGCATCACGCAGGAAGTCCGCATCGAAATCCTTCAGATGCGCCTGACGGTAAGCCTGCCGGGTCAGCGGATCAAAGGCGGCATAGTAGTTGAAAGGCTGGTGATGGGCCTGGAAATTCGGCTGTCCACCGTTGTAGATATTGCTGCGCTGGGCCAGCGAAGCATTCCAGCCGCCGGCATACCACGCCCAGCTGATGCCCTTGGCCGTCAGACGATCACCAATGGTGACTGCAGTCTGCGCGGGCAAGGTGGTGGCTTTGGTGGTATCGGCATACTGGCTTGGACCCTTGGCTCCCGGCGCATTACCGCTGGGCTGGTACAAGGGTTGCATGGTATTGACGGCATAGAACATGCCCTGACTATCCTTGGGCGTCAGATTGCTGTCGTTCTTGTAGGTCGGCTTGCCATCCAGTACCGAAGCCTTGGCACCGGCGGCAGGCGTCAGCCGTACAAACTGTCCCCTGGCATCGGTGTCGATGGCAGAAATCGAATCCTTGGCTGGAGAATCGGCCGCATCGGCATTGGGATAGCTTGGCGCACAGGCGCAGATCAGATACTGGTGATTCAGAAAGGAGCCGCCAAATGCGCCCATGAAGAAGTTGTCTGCAAGGGTGTACTGGCGTGCCAGCTGCCACAATGCCATCTTGCTGCCGTCGTAGTAGCCCATGCTCAGGCCACCCGCGTCGGAATAAGCAGCAAACTTGTCATTCTTGCCGCCATTGATCTGCATCTGGTTGTTATAGAAGCGATGCACCAGATCGCGGGTTACCACATCCTGCCCGACCTGCACGCCGCTGCCGTTTACCCCTGCCGGATCATCAATGCGGAATGGCTTGTTGGGCCAGCCCATGGTTTGTGCCTGGCTGAGGGTGACACGCTGGCCGGCAGCAGTCAGGCCATTCCAGGTTGGCGGCAATACCGGCAAAACCGAGCCATCAAAATCCTTCTGTGGGACATAGCTGCCGCGTGCCGAAGGATTGACGCCCGGTATGCCGTTGGCACCCGGATACAGGCCATACAGATTATCAAAGGCACGGTTCTCGGCAAAAATCACCACAACATTCTGAATGACATCCAGCGAGCCGCTGGTGACCGGAGCCTGCGGCATATTGCTGGCACAGCCGGCAAGAGCTGCCGTCAGCGCCAGGGAAAGCAAAGCGGGTTTGCAGTTGTGCATGAGAGTGTCCTTGTGCGGGTTCGGATGATTGTGCCGGCAGCGTGTTGCACGCGTATGATGGACGAATTAGACGGCCAAACCCGGACACAAGCAAGGTGGTGCAGCCCTGCCCCTAAGACCTGCCGTTGCGTCATCAAGGGGAGATAAAACTGGCGTATGCTGCTGCCGATTCAACCTGACTGCTCTCGACCATGTCGTCTTGCCCTCCCCACCCGTCAGCTTTGCGCATGTTTCTGTCGTGGCTGAGCTTGCTCTTGCTGCTGAGCGCTTGCCACCAGACAGCAGCGCCCGTGCCGGCCCTTTATGCGGACAGCCATCCACTACCGGCGCAACAACTGGCCGCGCTGGGGCGGCAATTATTCCATGAGACGGCGTTGTCAGCGTCCGGCAAACAATCCTGTGCCAGCTGCCACAGTCCGGCTCATGCTTATGGTCCACCAGATGGCAAGCCTGCCCAGTTCGGCGGGGTGGATGGCCGTCAGCAGGGCAACCGCGCCGTGCCATCCCTGCGCTATCTGCAAAACGTGCCGCCATTCAGCGAGCATTTCCGCGATAACGATGGCAATGACAGCGAAGATGCCGGCCCGACAGGAGGTTTTACCTGGGATGGTCTTGCCGCCAGCCTGCATGAACAGGCCAGGCTGCCCTTGCTGGCCGCCAATGAAATGGCCAATCGCAGCCCGGAGCAAGTGATTGCGCAACTGCAGGCCAGCCAGAGTGCCGGCTCGTTTGCAGCCTTGTTTGGCCGTGACATTTTTCAGGACAAGCAGGTGGCATTCAGCAAACTGGTACTGGCGCTAGAGGTGTTCCAGCAAACTCCGGCCGAGTTTTATCCCTATAGCAGCAAATACGATGCCTGGCTGCGCGGGGAGGCCGCGCTGAGCAAGCTGGAATTACGCGGCCTGCAGGTCTTTAACGATCCGGCCAAGGGGAATTGTGCGGCCTGTCATCTCAGCCAGCGGCAGCCTGACGGGGCTTTTCCCGCCTTCAGTGATTTCGGGCTGATCGCACTGGGCGTGCCACGCAACAGGGAATTGGCCGTCAATCGTGATCCTGCTTATTTTGACATGGGCTTGTGCGGGCCACTGCGGCAGGACATGCATCGTGACGAGTATTGCGGGCTGTTCCGTACGCCTTCGCTGCGCAATGTCGCCAGCCGCAAGGTATTTTTCCACAATGGCATATTCCATGATTTACGCCAGGTACTGGAGTTTTACGCCAGCCGCGATAGCGATCCGGCCAAATGGTATGGACATGGACAAGCAGGCCAGCGCTTCGATGACCTGCCCAGCCCTTATCACGGCAATATCAATCAGGAAGCTCCCTTTGGCGGCAAGCCAGGCTCACGGGCAGCATTCAATGCCCGTGATATAGATGCCATGCTGGCTTTTCTGCAGACGCTGACCGATGCGGATGTGCTACCGGCCAGCAGATGAGGCGCAAAAGCTAGCCATCCAGTGCCGGCAAATCATCGATGGCCAGCATGCTGGCCAGCACATCGACCACCAACTGGTGATCCTGCCGTTGCGGCAGGCCGGATACCACGATGGAGCCGATGCAACCGACACCGCGCAGCCGCAGCGGAAAACCACCGCCATGTGTCGCATGCTCGGCCAGGGACAAGCCGTTTTTTTCCTGCAAAGTGGTTTGCTGGCGCTGGCAATCCAAACCGACCGCCAGTGAACTGCGTTCAAATTTCTGCACCACATTATGCTTGCGGCGGGCCCAGTCTTCATTGTTGGCGCTGGCTCCGGCCATCAGCAGCTGGAAACGCCGTACCTGATTGACGGTAATGACGATGGCCAGTGCCGCGCCGCGCTGGCGAGCGGCCTCACGCAGGCGACAACCCAGCTCCCACAGCGTATCCCCGTCAAACTGGCTGAACTCCAGCCGCGCCTCCTGCTCGGCGATGATTTGCAAATCCGCTTCCACACTCATGGCAATAGCTCCTGTGCACTCACTTCCCTGCCCTGTGCCGCACTGTATTCAGCACGCTCCAGCCAGTCCATGACAAGGGTCGCTTGCTGGGCGGTGACCGGATTATCCGCTTCGCCACGGATGGCCGCAGCCAGTTGGCGATAATATGCGCGATAGTCACCTGGCAGATTGGGCAGGCTTTCTGTCTGGGGCCCGGCGGCGGCCGGCAGGAAAAGCTGGCCCGGCAAGGGGTCGACACCCCAGCCACTCCCACCCGGCGCTTTGCCCAGCTTGAGGTCAGCCTCTTGTGTATCGAGCCCGTACTTGGTGTAACTGCCCAGATCACCGTGCACGGCAAAACGGGGAATGCCGCCGCTGACCAGGCAGGAGCCATGCAAGACCACATGCATTTCCGCATAACGCAGCTGCACATGGAAATAATCAGTTGCTTGTGCTGCTGGTCGCTGCCTGGCCAGATAGGCAGATACGGCAAGCGGCTGGCCAAACAGTTGCAAGACCTGATCCAGCAGATGCGGACCCAGGTCATACCACAAACCGCTCCCGGCGCCTCCCTGCTCACGCCAGCGCTGCTGTACTTGAGGCCGGTAGCGATCAAAATGCGCGACAAACTGGCTGATCCTGCCGAGACGGCCACTTGCCAACAAGTGCTGCACGGTCAGGAAGTCGGCATCCCAGCGCCGGTTGTGAAATACCGACAGCAGCAGACCCAGCCGCTTGGCCAGCGCATCCAACTGTCGCGCTTGCTCCAGGGTAAGGGTAAAGGGTTTGTCCACCACCACGTGCTTGCCTGCCAGCAAAGCTGCTTCCGCGTGGGAAAAATGCAGATCATTCGGGGTGGCGATCACCACCAGATCGACCGCCGTATCCTGCAGGGCCTGTTGCAGGGTGGGCCACTGCCGTAGTGCTGGCCAAGCTGCACTCAGCACATCGGCCTTGCTGCTGACCACACCATAAAGCTGCAAATCCGGGCAGGCGGAAATCAACGGGGCATGAAAGGTTTTACCGGCATAACCATAGCCGACCAGCACGACATTCAAAGGAGTGGACATGCATCATCCTGACTGCGCCATCTGCAGCAACACAGATAGCTGAGGTTGGTAGGAAGGGAAGAAAGCGACAATGTTAGCGCTATCATACCGAATCGCAGCCATAAAAAAACCCACCGCTCGCGGTGGGTTTTAGGGGTCATGCCAGGCTTACAGGCCGTAGGGATGACGCAATACGATGGTTTCTTCGCGGTCCGGACCGGTGGACACGATATCGATCGGCGCACCGCATACTTCTTCGATACGCTTCAGGTAAGCCTGGGCGTTAGCCGGCAGGTCTTCCCAGCGCTTGGCACCAACAGTGGAGTCGGTCCAGCCCGGCATGGTTTCGTAGACCGGTTCGCACTTGGTCACGGCATCGGAACCGAAGGGCAGAATGTCGATCTTCTTGCCATCGAGCATATAGCCGGTGCACAGCTGGATTTCTTCCAGGCCATCCATCACGTCCAGCTTCATCACGCACAGACCGGACACACCGTTGATCTGGATGGAACGCTTCAGCGCAGCAGCATCGAACCAGCCACAACGACGCGGACGACCGGTCACCGAACCGAATTCGTTACCACGCTTGGCCAGGAAGGCGCCAATCTCGTTTTCCTGTTCGCTCGGGAAGGGACCGGAGCCCACGCGGGTGCAATAGCCCTTCACGATACCCAGCACGTAGCTGAGCATTTGCGGCGGAACGCCCGCGCCCGGTGCGGCGGCACCCGCCACACAATTGGACGAGGTGACAAAGGGGTAGGTACCGTGGTCGATGTCCAGCAGGGTGCCTTGGGCACCTTCAAACAGGATGGGTGTACCGGCCTTGTCCATGTCGTACAGGGTACGCGACACGTCAGATACCATCGGCTTGATGCGCTCGGCCAGCTTCATGGTATTGGCCAGGATTTCTTCGTAACTTACCGGCTCGGCCTTCAGCAGATTGGTCAGCAGGAAGTTGTAGTATTCAACGTTTTCCTTGAGCTTGCTGGCAAAGCGTTCCGGGTTGAACAGGTCGATCACCTTCAGGGCGCGACGCGCTACCTTGTCTTCATAGCAAGGGCCGATACCGCGACCGGTGGTACCGATCTTGCCGGCACCCAGCGCAGCTTCGCGCGCCTGGTCCAGTGCCACGTGGTAAGGCAGGATCAGCGGACAGCCTTCGGCAATCTTCAGACGGGCCGAGGCATTCACACCAGCAGCTTCCAGCTCGTCGATTTCCTTCAGCAGTGCTTCCGGTGACAGGACTACACCGTTACCGATGAAGCATTCGACGCCTTCGCGCAGGATGCCGGACGGAATCAGGCGCAGTACGGTTTTCTTGCCATTCACCACCAGGGTATGGCCCGCATTGTGACCACCCTGGAAACGCACCACAGCACGTGCGTGGTCGGTCAGCCAGTCAACGATCTTGCCCTTGCCTTCATCACCCCATTGGGTACCGATCACGACAACATTTCTGGACATTGGAAAAACCTCTTCTTCAGTCAAACTAAAAATCAGTTAAAGGGGACGATCTGCCAGCCGTCAGCGGCCGGAATCAGTTCACGGTTGCAGCCGATGGCCTCGGCTGATTCCCCCAGGTAATCAATAATCACCACCTCGCCTGCCGCGCGCAGGCGCGCGACTTCGCTCTGGGCTGCCGGCAGGTGGCGATTGGAAACACGTACACCCATGGCGCTGCCACGTTCCGGCAGGATCTGGATCAGATCACGCAGATCCAGGCTGAAACCGGTGGCCGGGCGGGCACGGCCAAAGCGGCGGCCAACATTGTCGTAGCGGCCGCCACGGGCCAGCTCCACTGCCCAGCCAGGCGCATAGGCCGCAAAGATCAGGCCAGTGTGATAATGCGTGCCGCGCAGCTCGGACAGGTCAAAGCTGATGGCAACACGGCCTTCGAAGGCACGGGCGATGGCGGACAGCTGCATCAGCGCCAGTTCGACTTCCGGCAGGGATGGCAGGCGGGTGCGGGCTTTTTCCAGCACCGATGCCGGGCCGTAGAGCTCGGGCAAGGCGAGGAAGGCGCTGCGATAAGGCTCGGCCAGACCTGCGACCTGCTCGGCGATGCTGGCGGCGTCCTTGTTTTGCAACACGGCAAACAGTTCGCGCGTCGCCTGTGGCGACAGGCCGGCCGCAGTGGCCAGCCCACGGAAGATGGCGGTATGGCCAACGTCCAGTCGCAGCTGCGGCACCTTGACCTGATCCAGCGTGGACAACATCAGCTCGATGATTTCGATATCGGCCTCGATACCGGCATAGCCGTACAACTCGGCACCGACCTGCATCGGCTGGCGCGAGCTCATCAAGCCATTGGGCCGGGTATGCACCACACTGCCGGCATAGCACAGACGGGTGACGCCGGTGCGATGGCCCAAGAGGTGAGCATCGATACGCGCCACCTGCGGGGTGATATCGGCACGCAGACCCAGTTGGTGACCAGACAACTGGTCATCCAGCTTGAAGGTTTTCAGGTCTAGCGCAGTATCACCTTCGGCGATCAGCGAATCGACATATTCGATCAGCGGCGGCAGGACCAGCTCATAGCCTGCACAGCGGAATTGTTCCAGCATCGCTGCCTTGGCAGATTCCACCTGGCGGGCAGTAGCCGGCAGGATGTCTGCAATGTATTCGGGTAACAGCCAGTTACGCATATTCCGGTTTCGACAAATAAAAGGCGGGATTCATCACCCCGCCCTGTTTACGGCAAACTGGCCGGGGTGTCCGGCCAGTCATGAAAACTGATTGTAACTGCCAGGCAGTGCTTACCTGCCCTTGCCAGCCGCCGGCGGGTTCTTGAAATACTTGAAGAACTCGCTGTTGGGGTCCAGCACCATCACGTCGTTCTTGTTCTTGAACGACTCTTTGTAGGCATCCATGCTGCGCCAGAAGGCATAGAACTCCGGGCTGCGCCCATACGCTTCCGCGTAAATTGCGGCCGCCTTGGCATCGCCCTCGCCTTTGCGTTGCTGTGCCTTGTTGTAGGCATCGGCCAACAGCACATCGCGCTGCTTTTCCGCTTCGGCACGGATGCGCTCGGCCTCGGCAGCACCTTCGCTACGCAACTGGCTGGCGACGGTACGGCGTTCCGACTGCATGCGGTCGTAGACGGAGCTGCTTATTTTATCCGGAAAATCGACACGTTTTAAGCGGACATCGAGAATTTCCACGCCTATTTTACGCGCATCTGCGTCTGCGCGCTTGCGAACCGTCTCCATCACCTGGTCGCGTTTGCCGGAAATGACATCAGCCACGGTCTTCTGACCGAATTCGGCACGCAATCCGTCGTTGATGGTCTGCTTGAGACGGGCCACGGCAGCATTCTCCGACCCAACGCTCTTGTAGAACTGTTCCACATCGACAATGCGCCATTTTACATAGCTATCCACCAGCACGTTTTTCTTCTCGCGCGTATTGAACAGCTCGGGTGCTTCGGCATCGATGGTCAGGACCCGGCTGTCGAAATAGCGCACATTCTGCAGCAGCGGAATCTTGAACTGGATGCCGGGCTGCTTGATCACCCGTTCCACTTCGCCAAACTGGAAGACCATGGCGTACTGGCGTTGGTCAACGGTAAACAGCAACAGGCTGGCAACAAACAGAATACCCAGCACAGCCAGCAGGGTTGGCATGATTTTTTGCATTTCAGTGCTCCCCGCCCAGAATGTCGCGACTACGGCCGAAATCCCGACCATTCTTGTTGCCCCGTGCCGGTGGCGTTGCAGGCGCAGCTGCCGGTGCAGGCGCGGCGGCAGCCGGTGCAACACTGGCAGGCGCGGCGGGGCTGGCGGCCTGGGTCAGCTTGTCCAGCGGCAGGTAAAGCAGGCTATTGCCATTTTTCTGGTCGACAATGACCTTGCTGGTGGCACTCATCACTTGTTGCATCATGTCCAGGTAGAGGCGGTCACGCATGACCTTGGGAGCCTTGTTGTATTCAGACAACACTTGCTTGAAACGGGAGGCATCCCCTTCCGCTTGCGACACCACTTTTTGCTGATAGGCTTCTGCCTCTTGTTCCAGTCTGGCGGCCATACCCTTGGCCTTGGGCACCACATCGTTGGCGTAAGCCAGGCCTTCGTTGCGTAGCTTGTCCTTGTCCTGACCCGCCTTCACGGCGTCGTCGAAGGCGGCCAGCACCTGCTCGGGCGGCTGCACGGCATTGATATTGACCTTGGCAATACGCACACCCAGGTCGTAGCGGTCCAGAATATCCTGGATGACTTTCTGCGACTCGGCGGCGATCTGCGCCCGGCCTTCATTGAGGACGAAATCTACCTTGTTGCGGCCCACCACTTCACGGATGGCGGTTTCGGTTGCCTGCTTCACGATATCGTTGGCATTGCGGTCGGCAGCGGCATTATTGAACAGGAAGGCCTTGGGATCCTTCACGTCGTACTGCACCGACAATTGCACATCGATGATGTTCTGATCGGCCGTCAGCATCAGCGATTCTTCCGGCACCTTGTTCTTGGCATTGCTGCGATAGCCCACTTCCACGCTGCGCAGTTCGGTGAGGTTGACGATTTCCACCTTTTCAAAAGGATAAGGTGCATGCCATTGCAAGCCAGGGTCGGTCACGCGGTTGAAACTGCCCATGCGCAACACCACGCCCTGTTCCTTGGCATCCACGACATAAAAACCGCTACCCAGCCATAAGGCTGCCAACACGCCGATTATGGCGACGGCACCGCCCTTGAAGGCGGCACGCGGTTCGGGGCTGGGCTGCTCGCCCGATGGCTTGGCGCCCAGCAGACGGGCCAGGCGCTGATTGAGATTACGGAAAATTTCGTCAAGGTCCGGCGGACCGTCACTGCCCTGACGTCCCCGATTTGGATCATTCTGCGACATATTCGTCTTGTTCTTCGTGTTGGTTATCAGGTGACTGCAAACGTTCGGCAAGTACTGTCCGCAAGAGTTCCAGCCCTTCACCGGTCAGCGCGGAGAGGCGGACCGCCTGGGCGACCTGCTCCTGATCGCGCTCGATGGCTGCCGGCAGCTGCCGCAAATCGGTCTTGTTCCATACGATCAGTTGCGGCACGCCATCGGCACCGATTTCTGCCAGCACCTTGTTGACTTCATCAATCTGGACGTCGCGCAGTGGGTTGGAGGAGTCCACCACATGCAACAGCAAATCGGCCTGAATGGTTTCTTCGAGTGTGGCACGGAAAGCGGCCACCAGGGTATGCGGCAAATCGCGAATGAAACCGACGGTGTCTGAAACGATGATCGAGGTTTCAGTATTGAGAAACAGCTTGCGGCTAGTGGTATCCAGCGTGGCAAACAACTGGTCGGCGGCATAGCTGCGGGCCTTGGTCAGCGCATTGAACAGCGTTGATTTGCCGGCATTGGTGTAGCCGACTATGGAAACCGCAGCGATGCCGGTGCGTTGGCGGCCACGGCGCTGGGTATTGCGCTGTTTTTGCACCTGGGCCAGCCGCTCCTTGAGCGCCTTGACCCGATTGCCCAGCAGCCGGCGGTCGGTTTCCAGCTGGCTTTCACCCGGTCCACGCAGGCCGATCCCGCCCTTTTGCCGTTCCAGGTGCGTCCAGCCACGCACCAGCCGGGTGGCGATATGCGACAACTGCGCCAGTTCCACCTGCAATTTGCCTTCGTGGCTGCGGGCACGCTGGGCAAAGATGTCCAGAATCAGGCTGGTGCGATCGATCACCCGGCATTGCAGCGCGCGCTCCAGATTGCGCTCCTGCGCTGGCGACAGCTGGTGATTGAAAATCACCACATTGGCACCGGTGGCCCGCACCATCACCCCGACCTCTTCCACTTTTCCCTTGCCGGCAAACAAGGCAGCGTCGGGTCGCTGGCGCTTGCCCTGGATGATGCCGGTGACAGTGACATTGGCAGAGCGAACCAGCTCGGCACATTCGGCAACATTTTCCTGATGATCCGGATCACCAAAATCCAGACAGACCAGCACTGCCTGGTCTCCAATATCGGGACGATCAAACACTGTATAGACAACCGTAGATGTGGATTCCGCCGTCACGGCAGCTGCAAGCATGCGTGGCAGAATCATGCATGAAAAAAGGCCGTCAAACCGTGTCAGCAAGACACAGCCTGGCGGCCCGCGGGGATGCAGCGATCAGCCTGATCAGGCGTCTTGCTGATCCTGCTTCTGACCCGGATGTTCGTGCGGGATGTTAACCGGACGGGCCGGAACAACGGTAGAGATGGCATGCTTGTAAACCATCTGGGTAACCGTGTTCTTCAACAGCACTACGTATTGGTCAAAAGACTCAACCTGACCCTGCAGCTTGATACCGTTCACCAGATAGATGGATACCGGCACATGTTCCTTACGCAGAATATTCAGGAACGGGTCTTGTAACATTTGCCCTTTAGAGCTCATTCGTTTTCTCCGAATCGTTGATTGTTGTATTAAATAATCTTTAAAGCCCGGCTGGCATGCTTATTTTTAGCAGAAAAAAACCCAGCCTACTATTTTTTACCACTCTTACCCCAGCGTACTTCCTTCTCGCGCCCACGCAGCTTGGACATCGGTTTCGGTTTGGCCCGGGACTTTTCCTTGGATTCTTCAGTATCGAAGGGGTTTTCCGAGGTTTTGTACTGTACACGCAACGGCGTGCCCTGCAGTTTGAACACCTTGCGGAAGGTATGTTCCAGATAACGCGTGTAACTGGCCGGGATCGCATCCAGTGCATTGCCATGAATCACGATGATAGGTGGATTCATGCCGCCCTGGTGAGCATAACGCATCTTGGGGCGCATCAGACCCGAGCGCGGCGGTGCCTGACGTTCCACTGCAACATTCAGCACCCGTGTCAGCTTGGGCGTGGCCAGCTTGACCATGGCAGCCTGGTAGGCTTCATCGATGGACTTGAACAGGTCGGTCACACCACGGCCTTCGATGGCCGAGATGTAATGGAACTTGGCGAAGTCGAGGAAGCTGATCTTGCGGGCGATTTCCCGCTTCACGGTTTCCTTTTTCTCGAAGTCCAGATTGTCCCACTTGTTCACCGCCACCACCAAGGCGCGACCTGCTTCCAGCGCGAAACCGGCGATGGTGGCATCCTGCTCGGAGATGTCCAGTTGCGCATCCAGTACCAGCACCGCCACGTTGGCATCTTCGATGGCCTTCATGGTCTTGATGATGGAGAACTTTTCGATGGCTTCGCTGACCTTGCCACGACGCCGCACGCCGGCGGTGTCGATAATGGTATAGGTATGGTCATCCCGCTCGAAATCAATATAGATGCTGTCGCGCGTGGTACCGGCCTGGTCAAAGGCGATGACGCGCTCTTCACCGAGAATGGCGTTGACCAGGGTCGACTTGCCGACATTGGGACGACCGATCACGGCGAATTTGGGATGGTAGCGGGCTTCTTCTTCCACTTCGTCAGGGAAGTCTTCCAGCACCATTTCCATCAGTTCGCGCACACCATCGCCATGCGCGGCAGAAATCACCAGCGGCTGGCCCAGGGCCAGCTCGTGGAATTCCGCGCTGGCAATGGCGTGGCTGATGCCTTCGGCCTTGTTGACCACCAGGAAGACCGGGCGGTCGATCTGGCGCAGGCGATTGGCGATGATCTTGTCCTGGGGGGTGATGCCGGTACGGCCATCCACCAGGAATACCACGGCATCGGCTTCGTCCACGGCCTGCAGGGTCTGCTTGGCCATTTCGAACAGAATGCCTTCATCCACTACCGGCTCAAAACCGCCGGTGTCGACCACCAGATAGGGTTTGCCGCCCACTCGACCATGGCCGTAATGGCGGTCGCGGGTCAGGCCAGGCTGGTCGGCGACCAGGGCGTCACGGCTGCGGGTCAGCCGGTTGAAAAGGGTCGACTTGCCCACATTGGGGCGGCCGACCAGCGCTACGGTAGGTTTCATGGTTACAGCTTTTACTCAATAGACAGCAGCGACAGGCGACCATTATTCCCCTGTACCAGGGCAGATGCGCCCAGGGAGATGGGCTGGGCGGTTGCGCCTTCGCTGCCAAGTTTCACACGGCCCACCAGGCTGCCGCTTTCATTGGACAGCAGGTGGCCATAGCCTTCACCATCGATCACCAGGACAAAACGTCCGAGCATGGCGGGGCCGGATACATTGCGGAATTTCAGGGCATCGGTCTTCCACAGGCTGCGACCGGTACTGCGGTCATAGGCCCAGACCGAGCCGTCTTCCGCAGTCACATACAATTTGCTGCCATCCAGCGCCACTCCGCGGCTGGAGGACTGTTCGCGTGCCCACATCAGGCTGCCGCTCTTGGCATCGAAGCAGGCGACACGCCCCTGATAGGCGACGCTGCAGACCTGCCCGCCGTCATAGACCGGACGGCTGGTGATGTCGGTGATGCGTTCCAGCTCGGTTGCACCGCGCGGGTTGGCCACCACGCCTTCCCACAGCGTATTGCCGTTGGCCGGGCTGATGATGTCCAGCTTGCCGCCAGGCAGGCCGACCATGACGGCTTCGTTACCCACGGCTTGCATGGAGCCGGTGTTGCGCACCAGCAGTTGCGGCTGGGCATGGGCAATCGACCATTGCTGCTTGCCGTCCGCCAGGCTGAAACCGGTCAGGCGACCATCATTGCTGCGTACCACCACCATGCCACCGGCGATTTGCGGTGCTTCCAGCAGCACGCTGGTGAGCGATTGTTCCCACAGCGTCTTGCCGCTGCTGCGATCCACCGCCAGCAGCGTGCCTTCCTGGGTTCCCAGCACAACGGTGTCACCAGCCACGGCCACGCCGGATGACAGCTGGCGCTTGAGCGCGACATCAGCGCTGACCCGGCCGCTCAGTGCATCCACCGTGCGCACATGGCCGGAAGGGTCGGCCGCCACGACATTGCCATTGGCGTATACCGGGATAAAGCCGCTGTCGGAGGCTGCTTGCGACAGCGTCCATTTCACATTCAAGGCCTGGATGGGCTTGATGGCCGCCAGCGGTGTGGGTTTTGCAGCGGAAGAACTTTCAAACCAGCTGGCGCAGCCGGCCAGCATGAACGAGGAAAGAACAGCAGTAACCAGCAGTTGGCGGCGCATCAATTAACCTCCCAGTGCGTCGAGTTTGGTCTGTATGAACTGGCGGTTGGGCGATTCGCCTACCAGTTTGGCCAGGGCGGCCTTATAAGCATCACGCGCCGCGGCCTTGTCGCCCTTGGCTGCATGCACGTCACCCTTTTGATCGAGGAACAGCGCATCAAATGCACTTGGATGCGCCTGGCCCAGTTCGGCAATCGCTGCATCATAACGCTTTTGGTCGAGCTCGATGGTGGCCAGACGCAAATGCGCCACGGCCACCATGGATTCGTCCTTCACGTTTTGCACCACCCAGGACAGCTGGGCCTGGGCAGTGGCCAGATCATTCTTTTCGAACGCCACCTTGGCAGCCAGCAAGGCGGCATCTGCCGCATAGGCCGTACCAGCATAATCCGACTGCAGCAAGCCGGCTGCGCCTTTCACCTTGGCCAGGTCCTGGCTCTGCGCAGCCTGCTCGACATCCGCAAACACCACGGCGGCCTTGCTGGCCTGTGCGTTCTGGTAATAGCCGAAAGCCTTGTAACCCAGATAAGCCACGCTGATGGCCACTACCGCGCCGCTGATGAGCTTGCCCCACTGTTGCCAGAAGGCCTTCATGGAGTCGATCTGTTCCTGTTCCTGCAAGTCGTACGCCATGGCGCACCCCCCTTATATCAAGCCTTGATAGCGGCAATGGTCGAAGCTACCTGGTCGAGCGCCACCGTCTGCTGTGCGGCATCGGCACGCATCGGTTTGACGACGGCCTGACCGGCAGCCATTTCGTTTTCACCGATGATGACGGCAAATTCCGCACCGCTGCCATCGGCCTTTTTCATTTGCGACTTGAAGCTGCCCTCACCCAGATGCTGGATGACCGACAGGCCGGCCGTGCGCAGTTGCTGTGCCAGCTTCATGGCATACATGGCCGCACCGGCGCCCTGCTGCACGATGTAGACATCGACGCTGCGGGCAGCGGGCAGCAGGCCCTTGTCCTGCAGCAGCAGCAGGACCCGCTCCAGGCCCATGCCAAAACCGATGCCAGGTGCCGGCTTGCCGCCCAGCTGTTCGATCAGGCCGTCATAGCGACCGCCGGCACACACCGTGCCCTGGGCGCCCAGCTCGGTGGTGACCCACTCGAATACCGATTGATTGTAATAATCCAGGCCACGCACCAGCCGCGGATTTTCCACGAACTCGATGCCCAGACTGGCGATCATGCTCTTCCAGCCTTCGTAGTGAGCGCGTGAGGCTTCGCCCAGGTAATCGGACAGGCGCGGGGCCTTGTCGGCCATGTCCTGCAAGGCCGGGTTCTTGGTATCCAGCACGCGCAGCGGGTTGGTGTACAGCCGGCGCTTGCCGTCTTCGTCCAGGATGTCGACAAAGCCTTCCAGATAGGCAATCAGTGCCTGGCGATGTTGCGCACGTTCTTCGGCATTGCCCAGCGAGTTGATTTCCAGGCGCACATACTGGCTCAGGCCCAGGCGCTGCCACAGGTCGGCGGTCATGGCGATGATTTCGGCGTCGATATCCGGGCCGGCAAAGCCCAGCGCCTCGATGCCCATCTGGTGGAACTGGCGGTAGCGGCCTTTCTGCGGTTTTTCGTGGCGGAACATCGGGCCCATGTACCACAGCTTTTGCGTGGTGTTGTACAGCAGGGTGTGTTCGACCACCGCACGCAGGGTGCCGGCCGTGCCTTCCGGGCGCAGGGTCAGGCTGTCGCCGTTGAGGCTGTCGATGAAGGTATACATTTCCTTTTCGACCACATCGGTCACTTCGCCGATGGCGCGCACAAACAGCGGGGTGGTTTCCACGATGGGCGTGCGGATGTTCTGATAGCCATAGTCGGCCAGCAGCTTGCGCAGCACACCTTCAAAATATTCCCATTGGTAGGATTCGGCGGGCAGCACATCATTCATGCCCTTGATTGCCTGCAATTTTTGCGCCATTTGTTCAGTTCTTCTTGCTATTCGATTGATCTTGTCAGCGGAGCCAGCCGGTCCGCTCAGCGTTGTGGCTGGATCGGAATGATGCGGTTGCTGCTTTCGCGACGTTTGCTGCCACCTTCGCCGTAGCGGGTCTGCACATAATCGTCGACCAGCGCCTTGAATTCGCTGGCGATATTGTCGCCTTTGAGTGTCACGCCTTTCTGACCGTCGACATATACCGGTGCCACCGGCACTTCGCCGGTGCCAGGCAGCGAGATGCCGATATCGGCCAGCTTGCTTTCGCCCGGGCCATTGACCACGCAGCCCATCACCGCCACTTTCATGTCTTCCACGCCAGGGTATTGCAAGCGCCAGATCGGCATTTGCTCGCGCAGATAGCTCTGGATCTGGTCGGCCAGTTCCTGGAAGAAGGTGCTGGTGGTGCGGCCGCAGCCGGGACAGGCAGTCACCAGCGGGGTAAAGCTGCGCAAACCCATGGTTTGCAGCAGTTCTTGCGCCACGACGACTTCGCGGGTACGCGCTTCGCCCGGTTGCGGGGTCAGCGAGATGCGAATGGTGTCGCCTATGCCCTCTTGCAGCAGGATGGCCAGGGCGGCAGAAGATGCCACAATGCCCTTGCTCCCCATGCCGGCTTCGGTCAGGCCCAGATGCAGCGGGAAGTCGCAGCGGCTGCCCAGATCGCGGTAAACGGTGATCAGGTCCTGCACATTGCTGACCTTGCACGACAACAGGATGTTGTCAGCCGGCAGGCCCAGTTCCATCGCCTTGTCGGCCGATTCCAGGGCTGACACGATCAGCGCCTCGCGCATCACCAGTTCCAGCGGCAGCGGTTGCGGCTTGCTGTTGTTGGCATCCAGCATGCGCGCCAGCAGCGCCTGGTCCAGGCTGCCCCAGTTGACGCCGATGCGTACCGGCTTGTCCAGTTCGGCGGCGGTGCGGATCATGAAGGCAAACTTGTCGTCGCCCTTGGCACCTTTGCCGACATTGCCCGGATTGATACGGTACTTGGCCAGTGCGCGGGCACAGTCCGGATAGTCTTTCAGCAGACGCTCGCCATTGAAGTGGAAATCACCCACCAGTGGCACATTGCAACCCATGTCATCCAGCCGCTGGCGGATTTCCGCCACCCGCGCCGCCGCTTCCGGCGAGTTCACGGTTATGCGTACCAGCTCGGAGCCGGCCTGGGACAACTGGTAAACCTGTTCAACTGTGGCGATGGCATCTGCCGTGTCGGTATTGGTCATGGACTGCACCACAACCGGCGCATCCGACCCCACCATGACATGTCCCACCCTGACCTGGCGGGTGGGACGTCGCGCGATATTCACGCTATTCATGCAAAAATCCGCATCTACTTGAGTTCAATTTTGGCGGTAGTGCCACGAATCTTGTCCGTCAGGGCGACGGGCTGTCCGTTAAAGCTGAGCTGTACCTGGGCCGCATTGCCGATTTTCAGCTGGAATGGCGGCGTGCCGGTCAATTCCTTGCTGCTGCCAGCTTCCAGTGTGCCGTACTGCAGTTTCTTGCCGGTGGCATCGATGACTGAAATCCATGCCGCCTGCTGTGCATTCAGCTGGATGTGCCCGCTGGCAGCGTCGGCCACCGCCGCACTGGCTGCTGCCTTGCCGGCACTGCCGGCCGGGCTGGCTGCACTGGCAGTCACTGCCGCAGCGGCCACCGCGGTCGGCTGAGCGGCAGCCTGACTGGCCGCCGCAGCCGCTGGGGTGGCCGGTTCTGCCACCACCGCAGCCGAGGCCGTAGCCGCTAGCGGTGCGGATGCGGCAGGCGCGGAAGCGGCCTGCTGCGTCAGCATGGGTTGCAATGCCTGGGCCGGCGCCGGCGCAGCACTGCCCTGCCGGCCAGCCAGCCATAAGGCGCCACCAGCCACCGCCGCCGCCACGACCAACAGCAGCAACCATTTGCCGGTTTTGCCGGCAGCAGCTGCCGGGGGCGGCACCCGGGCCAGGGTTTCCGCCATGCTGGCGGGCTGGCCGGCCTGCTCCTGCTTGACCAGATTGACCACGTCATTGACGGCAGAAGGGAAATGCTCTTCCAGCTGCGCCATCAAGGGCTCGGCATCCACCTTGAGAAAACGGGCATAGTTTCTGACAAAACCACGGACAAACGTTGCACCCGGCAATTGCTGGAAGTCATCTTTTTCGATGGCATCCAGTTGCCGGACAGACAGTTTCAGCCGTTCGGCCACTTCACCCAGACTCATGCCGGCCTGTTCGCGCGCTGCTTTCAGCGCTGCGCCGACACCCAGTCTGGCCGACTGGCCATGCGCTTCCTGTTCCATCTTCAGCTTCCGCTCAACAACAGTTGTGTTTCCTTGGAGTCCGGGTAGCGGTTTTTCAGCGCGTTGGAATATTCCGCCTCATGCACCCGGTCTCCCCCTTTCCTGGCAATCTGTACGCCCAGCCACAGCACATCGGCTCCCAGTGGCGCATTGCCTGCGGTCTGTTGCAGGCGTCCAAAATAAAAGGACGCCAGCTTGGCATTGCCCAGCTCCAGATGCAAGGCAGCCAATTCGCGCAATGCGGGCGGATAATCGGGAGCCATCTGCAAGGCGGTCAGCAGGTAATCGTTGGCCTGGGTGGTTTCGCCCAGCTTGACACTGCAACGGCCCATATTGAGATAGGCCGTTTGGGGTGTCTGGTACAGTGGATTGGCGATGGCCTTGGCGAAGTAATTCATGGCCACCCGCGGGCGTTCATGTTCGCACAGAAACTGGCCATAGTTATTGTTTGCCTCTGGACTGGAAGGATCGACCTGTAGCGCCTTGAGAAAGTTCTTCTCTGCATCGCTATCCAGATGCATCAGATTGTATACATAGGCACGGGTCAGATAGGCACCGACAAAGCTGTCGTCGGCCAGCACTGCTTCATTGGCGGACTCCAGCGCTATCGGCAGATTGCCCAGTCCCGCATATTCAACGGCCAGCTGGCTGCGGATTTCTGCCAGTTTGCGGTTGGCCGGCGCGGCGAATGCGACAAGGGAATACGCCAACAGGCACACCGCCATCCACACTCGCCACTTGTTCATTCTTCGCGCTCCTGGGCTATCTGCATCCATTTGACCTGACGCCTGGTCTTGTCCATCACCTGTCCGGCCAACTGACCACAGGCTGCGTCGATGTCGTCACCGCGGGTTTTTCTTACGGTAACCACGTAACCCTGCTCCTGCAACATTTCCCGGAAAATCCGGATCGCATTATTGCTGGAGCGATCATAGCCGGAATTGGGGAAGGGATTGAACGGGATCAGATTGAATTTGCACGGCACGTCACGCACCAGCTCCAGCAGCTGCCGGGCGTGTTCGGGACGGTCGTTGATGCCATCGAGCATGACATATTCAAAGGTGATGAAATCGCGCGGGGCCTTTTCCAGGTAGCGCTGGCAGGCGGCCATCAGTTCTTTCAACGGGTACTTCTTGTTGATGGGAACGATTTCATCGCGAATGGCATCGTTGGGGGCGTGCAGGCTGACAGCCAGCGCCACCGGACAGGCTTCGCGCAGGCGGTCCATTTGCGGCACCAGGCCGGAGGTGGACAGCGTGACGCGGCGGCGGCTGAGGCCGTAGCCGTGGTCATCCAGCATGATTTGCAGCGCGCTGACCACATTGTCGAAGTTGGCCAGCGGCTCGCCCATGCCCATCATCACCACATTGGACACCACGCGTTCGTTTTTCGGGGTAATCCCCATGGCCTTGTTGGCCCACCACAGCTGGCCGATGATTTCGGCGGTGCTGAGGTTGCGATTGAAACCCTGGCGGCCGGTGGAGCAGAAGGTACACTCCAGCGCACAACCCACCTGGGATGACACGCACAAGGTGCCGCGGTCGTCTTCCGGAATGAACACGGTTTCCACACCGTTGCCGGTGCCGACGTCGAGCAGCCACTTGCGGGTACCATCACTGGACGCCTGCCCGGTCATCAGCGACGGTACGCGCACCTCGGCATGCTGGTGCAGCTTGGCACGCAGGCTTTTGGCCAGGTCGGTCATCGCGTCGAAATCGTCTTCGCCCATCTGGTGCATCCAGCGCATCACCTGCTTGGCACGGAAGGCTTTCTCTCCCATGGCGGCAAAGTGTTCGGTCAGCTGGTCCAGATTGAAGTCGAGCAGGTTGGTTTTCATGCAGTCCTCGGTAAAACAGCGGCAGCCACCGGGCTGCCGCCAGATACATCCATTACAACAAAGCGAGATTAACGGGAGTAGATCTCGGAAGCAGCAAAGAAGTAAGCCACTTCGATGGCAGCGTTTTCAGCGCTGTCGGAGCCGTGTACGGCATTGGCGTCGATCGATTCGGCGAAATCGGCGCGGATGGTGCCGGCGTCAGCCTTTTTCGGATCGGTGGCGCCCATCAGTTCGCGATTCTTGGCGATGGCGTTTTCACCTTCCAGAGCCTGGATCATCACCGGGCCGGAAACCATGAAATCAACCAGGTCCTTGAAGAAAGGACGTTCTTTGTGCACGGCGTAGAAGCCTTCGGCTTCGGCGCGGGACAGTTGCTTCAGCTTGGCTGCAACAATTTTCAGACCGGCGGATTCGAAACGGTCGTAGATCTTGCCGATAACATTCTTGGCTACGGCATCCGGCTTAACGATGGACAGGGTACGTTCAATTGCCATAAAAATCTCCCAAATACTCCCAAATAACAGAACAAGTGGCTAAACTAGGCTGTAGCTCAGCCACTCGGGTTACGCAATTCTGAGGAACCCGATATTTTACCAGCCTTTTCAAGCCTCTGCTGCATAAAAATTCAAGGCCATGACAGAACAAAATCAAGGGCAAGACCCCGGCTCGGCTCCGGATGAAAAAGATCTCAACAGCAAGCTGAAAAAGCGGCTGGCGATTGCCGGCGGCCTGGTTGCCGTGGCGCTGGCGGCCATCCCCGTGCTGGACAGCATGAAAAAACCCAAGGTGGAAATGACCGCCACCACACCAGCGGGCAGCTCCGGCAAGATCGTCAACCCCAGCTCGGCCCCGGCACTGGAGCAAGCAGCAGAGCCCGTCGCGCAGAGCAGTGCGCCGGCCGAAGAGGCCAGCGCCCCGCAAACCGATGCCGGCAGTTCGCCCTCGCCCGCGGCACCAACGGCAACACCGCCGCAAACCCCGGATATCAGCAAGACCCCGGCGGTTGCCAGCAGCAAACCGGTCAGCCCACCGGCTGTCCATGCCGCCGCCAAACCAGCTGGCAAACCTGCTGCGGCAGCCACAGCCCCTGCGGCCCCGCCCCCGGCCACAGCACCCGTGGCTGCGGTCACCACCCACAGTGCTCCCACCAAGGCCGCTCCTGCCCCACAGCCAGTACGCAGTGTTCCCGACAGCGACAACAGCGTGAGTGCTCCGCCGCCTGCACCCGCCGTGGTCAAAGCCAAACCGGAAGGCAGTTCGCTGGGTTACAAGCTGCAGCTGGGGCTGTTTTCCAGCATGGGCAACGCGGAAAAGCTGGTGAAGGAACTCAAGGCCAAGGGCATAGAAGCGCACACGGAAACCCGCGTCCAGCTCGGCCCGTTCAAGACGCGCGCCGAGGCTGACGAAGCCATGGCCAAGCTGCGTAATCTGGGCTATACCCCGCTGCTGGCGCCCGCCGCGCAGTAAGGGCCGTTGACAAGAAAACGCTTACCGGCATGCCAGGCCCGCCCTAAGTGAATGAGGGCGGGCCTGTTGCATGATGCAGAGTAAAAAAACAGGCAGCCTGAGCTGCCCGGGAAGTCCCACTGTGAATGAGGGGTAGTACGCTGACCCGGCCTAGCCCAGCGTCGGCATGGCGAATTCTGCGCTTTGCACCTGCCCGGCCGGCCAGCGGCTGGTAATGGCCTTCATGCGGGTGTAAAAGCGCACGCCTTCCGGGCCGTGCATGTGATGGTCGCCAAACAAGGACGCTTTCCAGCCGCCAAAGCTGTGGAAGGCCATGGGTACCGGAATCGGCACATTGATGCCCACCATGCCCACCTGGATGCGATGGGCAAATTCGCGCGCTGCACCGCCGTTGCGGGTAAAGATGGCCGTACCATTGCCATAGGCATGCTGGTTGATCAGCCGGACTGCCGCGTCCAGACTGTCCACCCGCACCACGGCCAGCACCGGGCCGAAGATTTCTTCCTGATAGATGGTCATCTCCGGGGTGACGTGATCGAACAGCGTGCCGCCGATGAAGAAGCCTTCCTCGCAGCCTGGCACCACCAGGCCACGGCCATCCACCACCAATGTGGCCCCTTCCGCCACACCCTGTGCGATATAGCCAGTCACCTTGTCCAGATGCTGGCGCGTGACCAGCGGGCCCATTTCGGCTTGCGGGTCGGTACCGGCATTGATGCGCAGCTGACGGGTACGCTCGGCCAGCCGCGCCACCAGTGTGTCAGCCACATCGCCCACGGCCACTGCCACGGAGATGGCCATGCAGCGCTCGCCAGCCGAACCATAGGCCGCGCCCATCAGCGCTTCGATGGTCATGTCCAGGTCGGCATCCGGCAGCACCACCATGTGGTTCTTGGCACCGCCCAGCGCCTGCACCCGCTTGCCATGCGCGGCACCGGTTTCATAGATATAGCGGGCAATCGGCGTGGAGCCGACAAAGCTGACTGCAGCCACATCCGGATGGGTGAGCAGGCCGTCCACCGCCAGCTTGTCGCCTTGCAGCACATTGAACACGCCATCCGGCAAGCCAGCCTCTTTCAGCCACTCGGCAATCAACAAGGGAGCGGACGGGTCGCGCTCGGAGGGTTTGAGGATGAAAGTATTACCGCAGGCCAGCGCCACCGGGAACATCCACATCGGCACCATGGCCGGGAAGTTGAACGGTGTAATGCCGGCCACCACACCCAGTGGCTGGCGCATGGTCCAGGCATCCACGCCAGTAGCCACCTGTTCGGTGTATTCGCCCTTGAGCAACTGCGGAATGCCGCAGGCAAATTCCACCACTTCCAGCCCGCGCTGTACCTCGCCCTGGGCGTCGGACTCCACCTTGCCATGTTCGCTGGAAATCACCGCCGCCAGTTCGCGCTGGCGTTCTTCCAGAATGCTCTTGAAGCGGAACAAGATGCGCGAGCGCTTGAGCGGGGACAGTGCCGCCCAGGCCGGAAACGCTGCGTGAGCGGCTGCCACGGCGGCGGCTACATCCTGCGGCTCGGCCAGGGCCACTTCGGCCTGCGGACGGCCCAATGCCGGGTTGAACACGGCACTGTAACGTTGTGCCACACCAGCAGTACGCTGGCCATTGATGAAATGCGGAATCTGCAACATGGTTTCTCCTTGCTGCGGGCAAGCCGGGGGCCTGCCCTTGAGCGGTGGGCATCAAATGGATAATGAGCGGGAATGTGACGACCAGCGCCGGACCAGGACAGCCCGGCGCCATGGCCTTAGTCAGGCAGTTGCAACAGCCATTCGTGCTGCGGGTCGTTGTGGAAGGACCACTGGCGCTTGGGCCCGGCCATCACGTTCAGGTAATAGGACTGGTAGCCATAGGGCAGGCACACCGGGTGGTAGCCGCGCGGCACCATCATCACGTCGTGGTTTTCCACGGCGTGGGATTCGTCCAGGCTGCGGTCGTCGGTGTAGACCCGCTGAAAGGCAAAGCCCTGCGGCGGATCGATGCGGTGGTAATAGGTTTCTTCCAGTGCGCTTTCCGCTGGCAGATTGTCCAAATCGTGCTTGTGCGGCGGGTAGCTGGAAGAATGGCCGGACGGGGTGATGACTTCCACCACCAGCAAGCTATCCGCAGGCTCGGTCTGCGGCAAAATGTCAGTCACATAGCGGGTGTTGGCCCCCTTGCCGCGCACGCTGCGCTGCATGCTGGCAGGTGCAATCAGCCGTACCTCGCGGCCGGGCTGGCCGGGCGCCGAGCACAAGGCCACTTCGGCCGGGGTCAGTGCGGTGATGGTAAGCGGCTCGCCGGCCGGGACATACACCGCCCACGGGGCTTGGTCGTCGAACACGCTGCTGCGCTCGCCCAGGCTGTCCCAGTACTGCGCGCCCGCTTGCACCGCCACCTTGCCAGTCAACACGACCAGACAGCATTCGCGCCCGGCATCCTGCCAGCTTTCCTGTTCGCCCTCGTCCAGCCGCACCGCGCGGAAACCCACATGCTGCCAACCGGCACTTTGCGGGGTGATGTCGGCAATTTCGCGCCCCTTGCCTGCCTTGACCAACAAGCTCATGCCACATTCCTTTCCTGCTGATTGATGGCCGCCACCAGCGACGACAGGGTACGGTAGCCCTTGTCGGCGTATTCATAGCTGGGCGCGACGACCGGGTCCTGCTCGGCCTCCACCACCAGCCAGCCCTGATAACCGTGAACCGCCAGAGCATGCAAAATGGCGGCAAAGTCGATGCAGCCATCGCCCGGCACGGTAAACGCACCATTGATCACCGCCTGCAAAAAGCTCCAGTTACCGTTCCAGGCCTGCTTCACCACTTGCGGGCGCACATCCTTGCAGTGCACATGCACCACGCGGGCAATATGTTTGTTCAGCACCGCCAGCGCATCGCTACCGGCAAAGGTGATATGGCCGGTATCAAACAGCAGGCCGACTTCCGGGCCGGTGACCGCCATCAGCTGGTCGATGTCCTGCGCGGTTTCGACATAGGCCCCCATATGGTGGTGGTAGGCCAGGGTGATGCCGCGGGATTGCAGATGGCGGGCAAATTCGTTCAGCCGCGCGCCATAGGCCAGCCATTGCTGTTGACTGGTGAAACGCGGGCGCTTGTACAAGGGCTGGGGCTGGCCCTGAATGGCACTGGCCACCTCGCCGTACACCATCACCTTGCAGCCGTTTTGCACCAGCAGTTGCAGATGCGGCTCCACGCGGCGGATTTCCTCTTCCACGCTGCTTTCCGCCAGATAGCCGGAATGCCAGCCGGAAACACACTCCACGCCATAGGGCTGCAATACCGCCGCCAGCGCTTGCGGGTCGCGCGGAAACTTGTTGCCCAGCTCGAAGCCCTGATAACCGATGCGCGCACCTTCGCGCAAAATGGTGTCCAGCGTGACTTCGCCGCCCAGCGAGGGCAGGTCGTCATTGCACCAGGAAATGGGGTTGATGCCGATTTTTACCTTGAATGGCTTGCTCATTATTGTTCTCCCGGGTGCTCAGCGGGGCTGGCGACGGCTGCGCCAGATGTCGATCAGGGTTTCAAAATTGCCACGGGCGGCTGCAATCAGCCCGGCGTCGTCCAGTTCGCCGGCCAGCCAGCGTTGTGACGGTTCGTGGAACAGCGTGCGTCCCACCATGAAACCACGGCAGCTGCGGCTGGCTGCCGCGTCGGCAAAGCCCTGACGCAGCACATCCAGCGAAGCATGCAGGCCCAGCAGCACCACGCCACGGCAATAGGGGTCACGCTCGGCCAGCAGTGCATCCACAGCCTGCCATTGCGCGACCGACATGGATTCCAGCTTCCACCACTCCGGATAGATGCCCAGGTTGTAGAAGCGCTTGAGTGCGCGCAGCACGGTATCCGGTTGTTGCGGCAGCTTTTTCGACGGAATCACTTCCAGCAGCAGTTCATGTCCGCTCAGTTGAGCGGCTTCGTAGATAGCGCGCACCTGGGCTTCCTGCTCCAGCCGGTTTTCCAGCGTGTCGTCCGGGTGGTACTGCACCAGACATTTGATGATGTGTTCCTGCGGCCAGCTTTCCAGCCGGGCAGTGGCGGTGCGGCCACGGTCGAATTCCAGCGGGTTGGAACCGGGCAGTTCCACCGGACGGCCTATCCACCAGCCGCGACCGGTGGCGGCATACATGGCGTCCTCGCCATAGCGGTCGTCCACCAGAATGCCGATATGGCCTTGCAGCTGCAGCGCGCTTTCGGTTTGCGCCACCGCCTCCACCAACAGGCGCTTGAGCACGGAAATGCGCGCCTCGTCCGCCCCGCTTTGCCGCGCCAGCTCGAAAAACTGGTTGCGGTGATCGAAGGCAAACACGCACAGGTCGTCCCACTGCTTGCGCTGGACGCTGACCCGGTGCAGGCGGCTGAGCGTGGCATCGTCACCCGGTCGCAGCGGTGTCTGTTCCAGACCGAGGAAATAATCCAGTTCGGCCGGAGTAGGCATGGCCGGCGAGCAGCCATGACGCGACACCACCAGCGCACCGCAGGCATTGGCGCGGGTGCAGCACCAGCCGTAGTCACGGCCATGCAGCCAGCCGGACAGGAAACCGGACAGAAAGGCATCGCCCGCGCCCAGTACATTCATCACTTCCACCTGCGCGCCCTTGACCGAGAAGGCATCCTCGATGCGCGCCGGGATGGCACCCGGAATCACCGCGCAGCCCAGCGGGCCACGCTTCACCACCAGGGTGGCCTGCGGTGCCAGCTGGCGCACGGTGGCCAGGCTGGTGAGCACATCGTCCGAGCCCCCGGCGATATTGATTTCTTCTTCGGTGCCGACAATCAGGTCGAACAGCGGCAGCACCGATTGCAAATGGGCAGTCACCCCGTCGCTGGCGATATAGCGCTCCTCGCCATTACCCCTGCCGGTAATGCCCCACAGCACCGGGCGGTAGTCGATATCCAGCACGGTGCGCACATCATGCTTTCGTGCCAGCACCAGCGCCTTGCGGCTGGCGGCATTTACCTTGGCAGTGGAAAAGTGGGTGCCGGTAATCAGCAGCGCCTTGCTGGAGGCAATGAAGTCTTCATTGATATCCGCTTCTTCCAGCGCCATGTCGGCGCAGTTTTCGCGGTAAAACAGCAGGGGGAAGGTATCGCGGTCCTTGATGCCCAACAGCACCAGCGCGGTGAGCCGCTCCGGGTCCACCTTCACCTGGCTGACATCACAGCCTTCCGCTGTCAGGGTGTCCAGCAGGTAGCGGCCCATGTGTTCGTCGCCCACGCGTGACAGCATGGCGGACTTCAGGCCGAGGCGGGCAGTACCGAAAGCGATGTTGGCAGAGGAGCCGCCCAGATAGCGGGCAAAGCTGCTGGCGTCTTCCAGCCGGGCTCCCAGTTGGCGGGCATACAAGTCGATGGCCAGTCTGCCCAGGCAGATCAGGTCCAGCGGTCGGTCGGCAGCAAAATGGGTGGTGTTTTGCATGGTGTGCATTCTTTGTCTCGTTGAGTGACTGTCCGCCGCTGAGGCCCGCCTCCACCCGCCCGGGGAAGTGCGCCGTCAGCCATATCGGTGAAGTCCAGCATAAAACGGCGGCCTGATGAATGCAACTTTTTTTTCGTATTTATTTTCTAATAGAAATTATTTTCCGAAAAATGTTTTTGTAGTGCGCCGGTTTCACTCTAAAATGACGCCATCCACATTGCCGAACATTCCTGCCATGACCAAGGAAATAAGCGCCGATCAGCTGATGCAACGCATTGCCGAGGAATACGAAGACCTGAGCAAGCAGCTGAAAGTCATTGCCAAATACGTAGAAGAACACCGCCAGACGCTGGTGCTGGAGCGCATTACCGACATTGCCCAGGCCTGCGAGGTGCAACCTTCCGCCATCGTGCGTTTTGCCCAGCGCTTTGGCTTCAGCGGCTTTTCCGACATGCAGACGGTGTTCCGCGATGCCTTTGCCCCGGCAGGTGGCAATGTCAACAATTACCAGAAGCGCATCCGCAGCGTGATTGCCACGCAGGACACGCCGCTGAGCAACACCCAGGTGACGCAGAACTTCATTGCTGCCTGCCAGCAAGGGCTGGACGAGTTGTCGCAAGCGCTGGACCCGGCGGCCATCGACAAGGCGGTGGAATTGCTGGTGAAGGCAGACAATATCTATGTGGTGGCGGTGCGGCGCATGTTTCCGATTGCCAGCTATATCAGCTATGCCCTGCAGCACACGGCCAAGCGGGTGCATCTGGTATCCGGCCTGGGCGGCATGTACCACGACCAGATCCGCAGCATCCGCGAAAACGACCTGATGATCGCCATCAGCTTCCAGCCTTATGGCAAGGAAACCCGTTACTGCGCACGTGTGGCCGGACAAAACAAGGCAAAGCAGCTGGTGATTACTGACAGCCAGTTAAGCCCGCTGGCACGCAATGCCGATGCGGTGCTGACGGTAAAAGAGGGCACCGCGTTTTCCTTCCGCTCGCTCACCAGCACCATCAGCCTGTGTCAGGCCTTGTTCATTGCCCTGTCTTACCGGCTGGAACTGGTGATTGAAGAGACCCGCGACGCCGGGGCTTACGACGACTGACCAGCAAGGACGACATGATCAGGCCCGCGCCGGTCAGCTGACTGGCGCTCATGCTGCTGCCAAACCACCACCAGGCCAGCAAGGCAGTCCACACCGGCTCCAGCAGCAGGATGAAGGCCGAACGCTGCATTGGCACCCGCGCCTGCGCCCAGCCTTGCAGGAAGAAGCGGCCACAGGTGGCCAGCAGGATGCTTACCAGCAGCCAGGCCATCAGCTCACCGCTCAGCCGGGATGGCCAGTGCTCCACCAGTACACTGCCGACCAAACCGGCCACTCCGGCCAGCAGCAGCTGCAAGGCGGTCAGGCTCAATGCCGGAGCCTTCGCCCCTGCCCTGCCGTTCAGATTGAGAAATACCGACATCGCCACGGCCGAAGCCAGAAACAGGCTGTCGGCCGCACCCAGCTGCCAGCCACCATGCAAGGCCATGGCTGCCACACCCAGCGCAGCCAGCGGCATGGCCCACAAGGTTTGCGCCAGCAGCACGGTGCCAAACATCAGCCGCGCCAGCACTGGTGCCAGCACCACCCCCAGGCTGCCAATGAAGGCACCCACGCCCAGGTTGTTGCTTTGCTGCAAGGCCAACATCCACAGCACCATGGCCAAGGCCAGCATCAGCGCACTCCACCAACTGCTGGCAGGCAAACGCCAAGGCAATGGCTGGGAACGCCAGCGCGCCAGCAAGGCCAGCACCACACCGGCACTGCCAAAGCGCACTCCCAGAAACAACAAGGGCGGCATGCCGCGCAAGACTTCCTTGGAACACAGCCAGCCAAAACCGGCAATCAGGGTCACCAGCACCAGCGTGGCTTCTGCCAGACCGGGGCGTACAGCTTGATCTACTCTCACAACTGGATTCGGGCGCACAACACGTTTCCGCAACAATGAAAAAACGGGAAGGCGCACCTTCCCGATCAACACCCTGCTGAGAGATTCCTGCCGCATTGCCATGCCGCATTCAGACAGCCGGGTGTGACTCCTGCGGCAGTTTAACTGCTGCCACACCCGCTGTGCGATGCCGGGCGATCAGCTGCGGCGATTGCGCTGGCGGTACTGGTCCGCCACCACGGCCACCACAATGATGATGCCTTTGACGATTTCCTGGTAATAGGCGTCGATACGCAGGAAGGTGAAGCCGGAGGTCATGGTGCCCAGAATCAGCGCGCCAATCACGGTGCCGGTAATCTTGCCCAGGCCGCCATTGAGCGAGGTGCCGCCAATCACCGCGGCAGCAATGGCATCCAGCTCGTACATCATGCCCATGCCAGCCTGACCGGACACCGCCCTTGCCGAGGTGACCACCCCGGCCAGGCCGGACAGCAAACCTGCCACGGTGTACACCAGAATCAGGTGGCGGTTGACATTGATGCCGGCCACGCGCGCAGCGGCACGGTTGGCACCAATGGCATAAGTGTATTTACCGTAACGGGTGTAGCTGAGCACGATGTGGAACACCAGCGCCGTCAGCAGGAAGATGATGATGGGGTTGATGCCGGCACCGATGGCCGCGTAGTTGTCGGACAGCATGCTGATGGGCTCACCCTTGGTGTACCACTTGGCCAGGCCGCGTGCGGTAACCATCATGCCCAGTGTGGCGATGAAGGGCGGAATGGCTGTGCGGGCAATCACCGCGCCGTTGATCAGCCCGCACACCAGCCCCACCAGCAAACCGGCCACCAGTGGTGCAATCACCGGCAGGTCGGTGAGCGAAGGGAACACCGCGCGGGCGAAGTCCGAGGTTTGTGCCAGGCTGGCCGACACCATGGCGGTGAGTGCCACCACCGAGCCGGATGAGAGGTCGATACCACCCATGATGATGATCTGGGTGACGCCCACCGCGATGATGCCGATCACCGATACCTGCAGCACCATCACGATCAGTCTTTCCTTGTTGGCGATGAAGCTTTGGCCGACGAAAATCCAGCCCAACAGTTCGAATATCAGGGCCACGCCCAGCAGCACCATGAAGATGCGCGCTTCGGCGGGAAGCTTGAAACCAAATGCGCCGGATTTTGCTGCCTTGTCCAGCGGCTGCGTATTGCTGATTGCCATCTCGTCTTCTCCTGCTGTTATTGTGCTTTCCCTGGCTTGCGGCAGTGTCAGCCGGCAGCCAGTGTCATGATGCTGACCTGGGTGGCGTCGGCCCGGTCGACAATGCCGGTCACCCTGCCCTCGTGCATCACCATGATGCGGTCGCTCATTCCCAGGACTTCGGGCAACTCGGACGAAATCATGATGACCGCCACACCCTGTCCTGCCAGTTTGCAGATCAGCTTGTGGATTTCGGCCTTGGCGCCCACATCGATGCCGCGGGTGGGTTCGTCCAGAATCAGTATTTTCGGCTTGGTCAGCAGCCAGCGGCCAATCAGCACTTTTTGCTGGTTGCCACCGGACAGGTTTTCGATGCGCTCGTCCAGATTCGGCGTTTTCACCCGCAGCGTGCCGGACATGGCTGCGCACATGCTGTCCAGCGCCTGCTGACGGACAAAACCGGCCTTGAGGTTGTCACCACCCAGCACCGATATCTGCATGTTTTCCTGAATGCTCAGGTTGAGAAAACAGCCGGTGTCCTTGCGGTCTTCAGTCAGAAAGGCCATGCCGTGCTGCATGGCAGTGCGCGGGGAGTCCACCGTTACTGCCTGGCCATTGATACGGATCTGGCCGCTACTGGCCGGGCTGACGCCAAACAGGGTTTCCGCCACATTGCTGCGGCCGGAGCCGATCAGCCCCGCCACGCCGAGGATTTCCCCCTGGCGGACACTAAATGTCACATCACGGAACACGCCATCCAGGGTGAGGTTTTCCACTTCCAGCGCCACCTCGCCAATCGGCACGATGGTCTTGGGGAACATCTCGGTGATTTCGCGCCCCACCATCATGCGTATCACTTCATCATGAGTCAGCTGTTCCACCCGCTTGCAGCCGATGAAATGGCCATCGCGGAATACCGACACCTCGTCGGCAATCTCGAACAGCTCGTTCATCTTGTGGGTGATGTAGATGATGCCCTTGCCCTGCTCGCGCAGCATGCGCACGATGCGGAACAAATGGGCGACTTCGTGCTCGGTCAGTGCAGACGTGGGTTCGTCCATGATCAGCACGTCGGAGTTGTACGACACCGCGCGGGCGATCTCCACCATCTGGCGGCTGGAAATGCTCAGGCTGGCCACCTTGGCTTCGGGGTCCAGATCGATGGACAGCTGGGCAAACAGCTCGCGGGTCATCTGGTACATCCTGGCGTGGTCGATCAGGCCGAAGCGGTTCAGCGGCTCGCGGCGGATCCAGATGTTTTCGGCAATGCTCATGAAGGGCATCAGGTTCAGTTCCTGATGAATCATGGCGATGCCGTTTTCCAGGGCATCCAGCGGCGAAGTCAGCGCAATTTCACGGCCGTGCAGGCGGTACACGCCCTTGTCCGGGATATACACCCCGGCCAGGATTTTCATCAGCGTGGACTTGCCAGCACCGTTTTCGCCCATCAGCGCATGCACGGTTCCGGCGCGCAGGCGGAAGGACACATCATCCAGCGCCACCACACCGGGGAAAGCCTTGCGTACGCCTTCCACTTCAATCAGCAGCGTTTCGCGCTCCACGGGCGGGTGGGACAGTGCGGCTGCCTGCGGTTTTTCCGGGGCCAGGCTCAACATGGCTTGCTCTCCTCCTTGAGTACCGGGCGGCGCACTGCTGCGGCCGCCCGCTTCAGCTTTAGTTGCGCGACTGGTAGTTCTTCAGGTTGGCCGGGGTGACCAGTTCGAACGGTACCCAGATCATGGACGGCAGCTTCTCGCCACGCGACAGCTTGAGCGCAGTGTCCACCGCGCCCTTGCCCTGACCGGCGGCATTCTGGAACACGGTGACTTTCAGCTCGCCGTTCTTCATGGCAGTCAGCGCATCCTGGGTGGCATCCACGCCAGCCACGATGGTTTTGTCCAGACGCTTGGCAGACTTGAGTGCCTGAATGGCACCCAGTGCCATTTCGTCGTTATTGGACACCACGGCGTCAAACTGCAGGCCGGCGCTCAGCCAGTTCATCATCAGGTCGCGGCCATCGGTGCGCGACCATTTGGCGGTCTGCTTTTCCACAATCTTGATACCGTTACACGGCGCCTTGGCAATCACCTCTTCCACATCCTTGGTACGCTGACGCGCGGCCTGGTTGGCCAGGTCGCCCATCATCACCACGATATTGCCCTTGCCCTTCATCAGGCGGCACACCTCTTTCATCTGCACGGTGCCCGATTCGGCCTCGTTGGAGCCGACAAAGGCCACCTTGGCAGGCAGGGTCTTGTCGGCCGGCATGCGGTTTACGTACACCAGCGGAATGCCGGCGCTTTGCGCCAGTTTGGTGATTTTCGGTGTGGCATCGGTATCCACCACGTTGACGATGATGGCGTCCACTTTCTGGGCAATGAAGTTTTGTACCTGGCTGAGCTGGCGGCCGACATCGTTTTGCGCATCTTCAAACTGGATGTCCACACCCTTCTGACTGCCGGCATAGGTTTTCATGTTGTTGCGCAGCACGGTGAGGAAGTTGTCGTCAAAGGCGGACATGGTCACGCCCAGTTTGGCAGCGGATGCCGGCATGGCCAGCATGGTGAGGGAAAAGAACACTGCGGAACCAGCAAGCTTGGTGATGCGTTTCATTGATGCGTCTCCTGTCCTTATGGTGTGGGTTCGATCCCGACATGCCGCCGACCGCTCATGTTGCAGTGCAATGCGAAGCGCATATCGTGTTGTCGTGCAGCTAAGATAAGTGAGCCGCATCAATATTGCAAATAAAATTTCATGCTGCACTGCACTTAGAAATGTTTTTCTATATTTTGCCAACAACAGCGGCAACACAGTGATCAGGCTGCCTGGTCTTACCCTGCTGAAAACGCCCTATCCAGCTGATTCAAATGGTTTTTTCTTCAAAAAAGACAGCGTGCGCTAGTGAAAAATGAAAAAGCCATGCCGACATGGCATGGCTACTGACACTGCTGCCAGCTTTACCGGCAACACGGGGTTTTCAGGCAACAACCGGCTGGCGCAGGCTGGCACACAAGGCCGCCAGATAGTCGTAACCCTTCTTGGCATATTCATAGCTGGGGGCCAGCGCCGGGTCCTGCTCGGCCTCCACCACCAGCCAGCCCCGATAACCATGGCGCTGCAAGGTGGCCAGAATGGGGGCGAAGTCGATCATGCCGTCGCCCGGTACGGTAAACACGCCCTTGAGCACGGCGTCCAGAAAACTCCAGTTTTCCGCCCTGGCCTGTTGCATCACCGCCCGCCGTACATCCTTGCAATGCACATGCACCACCCGGTCCACATGCTTGAGCAGCTCGACATAGGCGTCACCCCCGGCAAAAGTGATGTGGCCGGTATCAAACAGCAGGCCGACATCCGGCCCGGTGAGTGACATCAGCAAGTCCAGGTCGGCACTGGTTTCGCAATACGCCCCCATGTGGTGGTGGTAGGCCAGGGTGATGCCCCTGCCCTTCAGCCAGGCAGCAAACGCATCCAGCCGCGCCGCGTAATCCTGCCACTGCTGTTGACTGCTAAAACGGGGGCGTTGCGATAAGGGGGTCTGTTGCTGTCCCTGCACCGAGTCCGCCACTTCGCCATACACCAGCACTTGGCAGCCGTTGAACAGCAGCTTGTCCACGTGGGCAGTGGCTGCGGCTATTTCCTGCTCCACCGTGCCGCTTGCCAGATGGCCGGAATGCCAGCCAGACACCACCGCCACGTCGTATTCGGCCATTTTGTTGCGCAATGCCTGCGGGTCCTTGGGAAACTTGTTGCCCAGCTCGAAACCGGCGTAACCGATTTCTGCGCCTTCTTGCAAGCAGGTTTCCAGCGGGATATGCCCGCCCAGCTGCGGCAGGTCGTCGTTGCTCCAGGAAATCGGGTTGATGCCGATGCGCACATCAAATTGCTGCACTGTCTCACTCCTTATATATGTATTTGTAATGGCTGTACTACAGCCGCTGACGCAAGCGGGCTTGTTCGTAGTTGGCACGGGCAGCACGCACCTGCTCGCGTTCCGATACTTCCGGGATACCCACCTCCCACCAGCTGCCGCCTTCCGGCGTGCATTGCGGGCCATCAATACGTAGCTGAATCAGGTAACTGCGGCGGGAAGCCCGGGCGCGCACCATGGCGGCCAGCAGCTCGGCCACCGAGCCGACGGTTTCCGCCTCGGCCCCCAGCGAACGGGCATTCTGGGCAAAGTCGATCTGCGGGATACCGTGTTCGCCATGCAGACAGTCGACCAGCATATTGTTGAAAGGCACACCGCCGCAGGCCTGCTGCAAGCGGTTGATGCAGGCGTAACCGGCATTGTCCAGCAGCACCACGATGATCTTGTGACCCAGCATCACCGAAGTGGCCAGCTCATTGTTCAGCATCAAATAGCTGCCATCGCCCACCATCACGATGACTTCGCGCTCCGGGCGGGCCATCTTCACCCCCAGGCCACCGGCCACTTCGTAACCCATGCAGGAAAAGCCGTACTCCATGTGATAGCCACCCGGCGTGCTGGTGCGCCACAACTTGTGCAGTTCGGCTGGCAGCGTACCGGCAGCGCACACCACGATGTCGCGTGCGGCGGAATCCGCCGCCGAGGCCTGTACCGCACCGATGGCCTCGGCATAGGTGGGCAGGCTGGCACGCGGGCTGCGCACAATCTCGTCCACTTGCCTGCGCCAACCATTGCACAGCCGCTGGCTGTGCGCGGTCCAGTCAGCATCGGCCTGCCAGCCGTCCAGCGCCGCACTCAGCGCGGCCAGCCCGACGGCGGCATCACATTGCAGGCTGTGGCCCCCCCATTTGATGGCATCAAAACCATTCACATTGATGGACAACAGCGTGGCCTGGGCGTACAGCGCATGCGAGCCGGTGGTGAAGTCCTGCAAACGACTGCCCACTGCCAGCACCAGGTCGGCTTGCGCGGCCAGCTCGTTGGCCGCCGGGGAGCCGGTGACGCCGATGGAACCGGCCAGCAGCGGGTGATCCCAGCTCAACGCGCCCTTGCCCGCCTGACTCTCGCCAACCGGAATGCCATGCCGTTCGACAAAATCTTTCAGTGCCTCCACACCGCCAACGCTGTACAGCACCCCGCCACCACAGACGATGAGCGGGCGCTTGGCTTGGCGCAGCAAGCTGGCCAGAGCCGCCAGCTCGGTGGGTTCGGGCGGTGGCTGACGGAAGTGGATATCACGCTCGGCAAAGAAGGACTCCGGCCAGTCAAAGGCCTGCGCCTGCACATCCTGCGGCAGGGCCAGTGTCACCGGGCCGCACTGCGCCGGGTCGGTAAGGGTGGCAATGGCACGCGGCAAGGCGGTCAGTAACTGGGACGGCACCACAATGCGGTCGAAGTAGCGCGATACCGGCCGCAGGCAATCCACCGCCGATACAGCGCCATCCTGAAAATCTTCCACTTGTTGCAGCACCGGGTCCGGCGCGCGCGAGATGAACACATCGCCCGGCAGCAACAGCATGGGCAGGCGGTTGACATGGGCCACCGCCGCAGCGGTAACCAGATTGGTACAACCGGGGCCAATGGAAGTGCTGATAGCCATCATGCGGCGGCGAAAGTGTGCCTTGGCATAAGCGGTGGCAGCCAAGGCCATGCCCTGCTCGTTGTGGGCACGCAAGGTGGGCAGCACATCCTGCGCTGCCTGCAAGGCTTCGCCCAGGCCGGCCACATTGCCGTGGCCGAAAATGGCCCACACGCCACCAAACAGCCGCTCGCGGCGGCCATCCGGCTGGGTGACAAACTGCGCGGCCAGATAGCGCACCAGCGCCTGGGCCACGGTGAGACGTACGGTTTTCACATCCATTCTCCAGGGGGCGATGAGGCCAGCTGACCGGGCGGTGCCAGCCTGCGTCATCGAGAGTAAGGAACAGCCTGCCACTACGATATAAGATTTCCGGATTATTGCAAATTATTTTTCATTTTAATTTTATTTTGAAAAACATTTTCCGCAACACAAACACTGCCTGCTCAGGCTGACAGATAGGGCGAGGCCGACATGTTCTCTGCCAGATAAAGGCGGAATTCAGCCGCTCCGCTTTCGCCTCCGGGCGGCAACACCTCCAGCGCCGCCAGCACATGTTGCAGGGCCTTGATGGCCTGGCCATCCGGGTCCTGATCAATCACCACGTCCAGCAGCCCCTGTTGCAGATAATGGCGGTGGTCGTCCGACAGCTCGTGTGTTACCCAGCACACCTTGTCGTGGATGGCATAGCGGCGCAACGCCGCTTCGATGCCGGGTGAACCGGCCCCGCTGTTGTAGATGCCGGCAATCGGACGGCCCTGTTTGAAAGCATGGCTGACCGCGGCATAGCAACGGTCGGCATCGTCATGAGTGGCGGTCGCCACCTGATCACACTGCAAATGGGGAAAGCGTTGTGCCAGCACCTCGGCACAACCGCTGGCCCGTTCCAGATGGCCACGGTAGTCCGGCCGGCTGGACAGCAACAGCACCCGGCCCGCTTGCGGACACAGACGGCCCAGCAGCCAGCCGGCAGTCCGCCCGGCGGCATGGTTGTCTATGCCCACATAACGAGCCTGCGGCAGACCGGCCACATTGCTGACCACCAGCGCCACCTGCTCGCCGCGCTGGATGGCCGCTTGCAAGGCCTGCTGCACGGCCGGGGTATCCGGTGCCGCCACAATCAGCCCCTGCCGGGGGTAAGGCCGGGGCCGCAAGGCGCGCACCATGCCGGCTTCATCCTTTTCGCCCAGCGTCTGCTGATGCACCACCACCCGTCGGTCCAGCATGGGCAGTGCCGCTTGCAAGGCCTGCCGTAGCCGCCGGAAGAAGGGGGATTGGTTGTCCGGCAGCAGGATATCCAGATGAATCAGCCCGTGGCGGGTATCCGGCAGCAGCCGTGGCACGGCCAGCTCACGCGCGGCGGCCACCACCTTGGCGCGGGCTTGGGCCGACACGCTGCCACGCTCGTTCAACACCCGGTCCACCGTGGCCACGCTCACCCCGGCCTGGGCGGCAATTTCAACAAAGCGGGCAGTTTTCTTGCGACGTGGCGGCTGGGTCATGCGCATTACCTCTGGCTTCCTGCGGTGTGCCAATCGGCCCACATTGACGATTTATCGTCAAATCAGCAACTGAAACCCTGTCTCGCTTCCCCTAGATTGCCTCCAGCGCTACTACCACGCTGCAGCCCTTTTACCACGATGACCTAGCCGTAAGGCCTCATCCGGCCTGCGCTATATCGTCAACCCGCCCGGCGCCAATGTGCGCGTGCATCAGCATGTGGACATCGGCCAGGGCGAAATCGACTGGGATGTGTTCTTCGCCACCCTGGCCGAGATCGGTTTTGACGGCGTGCTGTCCTCCTGTGTGTTTGCCTGGGAGGAACGCGCCGATGAATCGTCGCGCTTCATGCTGAGCGAGATGCAGCGCTATCTGGATAAGCACTACCAACAAAAGTAAGTCGTCCCTCTCATTCACAGAAAGACCACCATGGCCCCCAACATCCGCTTTGCCATCAACCGTATCAGCGCGCCGCGCCTGTCCTTTCCCGACTATCTGGCCATGTGCCGCCGACTGGGTGTGAGCGATATCGAAATCCGCAACGATCTGAATGGCGTGGAAATCAGCAATGGCACGCCGGCCGCCCAACTGCGCGCGGCCGCCGCCGAAGCCGGCATCACCATCCGCAGCATCAATGCGCTCTACCCGTTTGATGTATTCGATGCCGACCTGCAACAGCGCGCGCTGCAGCTGGCCAGCTACGCCCGTGACTGTGGTGCCCAGGCGCTGGTGATGTGTCCGCTCAACAGCCGCGATGACACGCGCACTGACAGCCAGCGCCAGCAGGACCTTATCCATGCGCTCAAGCAGTTGAAGCCGATTCTGGACGACCACGGCATCACCGGCTTGGTGGAAGCACTGGGCTTCGAGGAATGTGCGCTGCGTCGCAAGTCCGAAGCCGTCACCGCCATTTACGCCGCCGCTGGTGAGCGCCATTTCCGCCTGGTGCACGACACCTTCCACCACCATCTGGCTGGCGAGGACATTTTCTTTCCGGAACTGACCGGGCTGGTACACATCTCCGGCGTGGAATCCACCACCCTGGCCAGCACGGATATGCGCGACGGCCACCGCGTGCTGGTGGGCAGTGCCGACCGGCTGGGCAATATCCCGCAGCTGAAAGAACTGCTGGCACGGGGTTATCAGGGTCTGGTGTCGTTTGAGCCATTTGCCAACGACATCATGGAAGCGCCGGACAGCGAAACCCTGCTGCGTAACAGCATGGATTACATCCGCCAGCAACTCGCCAGCTAAACCCGCACATCACACCACAAGCAAGAACAAGGAGACAGACATGAGTTTAGCCATTGGCGTCATCGGTAGCGGAGCCATCGGTCAGGACCACATCCGCCGCATCAGCCAGACCCTGTCCGGCGCACGCGTGGTCGCCGTCCACGACATCAACCCACTGCAAGCCGAGGCCACGGTCAAGCAATACCAACTGGCTACCAGCGTGCATGACAGCGGCCTGGCACTGATCCACGACCCGGCAGTGGAGGCCGTGCTGGTGAGCTCATGGGGCCCCAGCCATGAAGAATTCGTGCTGGATGCCATTGCCGCCGGCAAGCCGGTGTTCTGCGAAAAACCGCTGGCGGTCACCGCCGCAGGCTGCATGCGTATCGTCCAGGCCGAGCGTGCCCACGGCAAACGGCTGGTGCAAGTTGGCTTCATGCGTCCCTATGACGCTGGTTACCGTGCGCTCAAACAGCTACTGAACGAGGGACGCATCGGCGCACCGCTGATGCTGCATTGCGCCCATCGCAACCCCTCCGTGGGCGAAGATTACACCACGCCAATGGCCATTACCGATACGCTGATTCACGAACTGGACGTGTTGCGCTGGTTGCTGGATGAAGACTATGTCTCGGCCCAGGTGGTCTTTCCACGCAAGAGCAGCCACGCCCTGCCCCATCTGGCCGACCCGCAGATTGTGTTGCTGGAAACCCGCAGCGGCGTGCGCATCGATGTGGAAATTTTCGTCAATTGCCAATACGGCTATGACATCCAGTGCCAGATTGTCGGCGAAACCGGCATTGCCAGCCTGCCCGAGCCATCCAGCGTAGCGCTGCGCAGTGCCGCCAGTTATTCCACCGCCATCCTCACCGACTGGAAACAGCGTTTCATCGCCGCCTACGACGTGGAGCTGCAAGCCTTCATCAACGGCGTGCAGGCCGGCTCCCTCACCGGCCCCTCAGCCTGGGATGGCTATGCCGCTGCCGTGGCTGCCGATGCCTGCGTACTAGCACAACAGAATGGCGCAGTGGTGGACATCAACATGCCGGAACGCCCCGACTTCTACTGAACCCTGCTTCTGCAGCACACTTCCTCGGACTTGCCACAGTGGCCGACAGCGACTGTGGCATTTTTTCTATTTGCGCCAAATAAAATAAAATTTCCAAATAAATAATTTTCAGAAATTATTTTCTGATATATATTGCTATGCAAGCACACCAACCTGCAGCACGGTTGGCCAATAACACGCATGAGGAGACAGCAATGACCGCAGTAGCCCTGTTCGGTGCCGGCCGTATCGGCAAGATCCACGCCGCCAACCTGGCCGCCCAGCCCGGCACACGCCTGAAGTATGTCGTCGACACCCATCAGCCTTCAGCACAGCAGCTGGCGGCCCAGTACGGTGCCAGCGTGACTGACATCGACAGCGCCCTGGCCGACCCGGAAATCGGCGCAGTGGTGATTGCCTCCAGTACCGACACCCATGCCGACCTCATCCTGCGTGCCGCCGCCCGTGGCAAGGCCATCTTCTGCGAGAAACCGGTAGACCTGACACTGGAACGCGCCCGCCAGTGCGCTGCGGCAGTGAAGGAAGCCGGCGTGGCCTGCCTGATCGGCTTCCAGCGCCGCTACGACCCTACTTTTGCCGCAGTGAAAGCACGCATCGAGGCCGGGGAAATCGGCCAGCCGGAAGTGCTGGTGGTCACCAGCCGCGACCCGGGTGCGCCGCCGGTGGACTACATCAAGCGCTCCGGCGGTATTTTCAAGGACATGCTGATTCACGATTTCGACATCTGCCGCTGGATTCTGGCCGACGAAGCCGTCAGCGTGCAGGCCAGCGCCAGCGTGCTGACCGACCCGGCGATTGGCGAGGCCGGCGATGCCGACACCACCGCCGTCACCATCCGCACCCGTTCCGGCCGCCTGTGCCAGATCAACACCAGCCGCCGCGCTGCCTATGGTTACGACCAGCGCTTTGAAGTGCTGGGTAGCCTGGGCATGTTGCAGGCCGGTAATCACCGCCCTACCGAAGTCACTGCCTATGGTGGCCAGCAGGTCAGTACCGATCTGCCGGAACACTTTTTCCTGGAACGCTACCGTGCCGCTTACGCGTTGGAAATGGCACACTTCTTTGAGGTGGTACAGCACGGTGCCACCCCGCGCACCACGGTGGAAGACGGCGTCAAGGCGCTGGAGCTGGCCGATGCCGCCACCCGCTCCTGGCAGGAAAACCGCCTGATCAGCCTGTAAACCACCCCATCGTCGGTTACATGCCCGCCGACAAAGCTGCCGGTGGGCAGGGAGAAGTCATGTCTGAACTCAATATCGGCATTGTCGGCCTGGGCCGGCTTGGCCGCCGTCATGCACTCAATCTGCGCGATCGCATTCGTGGGGCCAAACTGGTGGCCGCCTGTTCACCGCTGGATGATGAACTGGCCTGGGCGGCAGAACAGCTGCCTGGCGTACACCGCCACCACACGCTGGACGCCATGCTGGCCGAGCCGCAGGTACAAGCGGTGTTTCTGGTCACCCCCACCGCGCTGCATGCCGAGCAGATCATCGCCTGCCTGCGTGCCGGTAAGCATGTGTTTTGCGAAAAACCGCTGGCCCTGAATGTGGAGGATTGCCAGAAAGTAGAAGCAGTAGCGGCTGAGTACCCGCAGCTCAAGGCGATGGTGGGTTTTGTACGCCGCTTTGATGCCAGCTATCAGGATGCGGCAGAAAAGCTGCAGCAAGGCCTGGTGGGCCAAGCCTATCTATTGCGCTCGCAAACCTGCGATTTGAACGACGAGAACGGTTTTTTTGTGAAGTTTGCCCCCAGCAGCGGCGGCATTTTCATGGATTGCAGCATTCACGATATCGATCTGGCGCGCTGGCTGCTGGGCTCGCCCAAGCCCTTGCGTGTCTGGGCCACTGGCACCAATGCGCTGCACCCGGCCCTGGCCGATTGCGGGGATGTGGACAATGGCGTGGCCATGCTGGAGTTTGCCGATGGCAAGCTGGCCTGCTTTTATGCCTCGCGCACCCAGGCACATGGCCATGAAACCCTGACCGAAATCTTTGCCACGGCAGGCCGGTTGACCGTGGGAGCCAATCCGCGCGCCAACCGGGTGGACATCAGCGATGCCCACGGCGTGCGCAACGAATGCGTGCAGGATTTCTACCAGCGCTTTGCCGAAGCCTTTGTCAGTGAAGCCCAGCACTTTGTCGATGCCGTGCTGCACGATCAAGCCTTGGCGCTCAGCCTGGCCGATGCCACCGAGGCCACCCGCATTGGTCTGGCCATCACCCAAGCCTTGCGCAGCAAACAGGTGGTGGAGCTGTAAACCTGCCCACTCCTCCCGCTCCGTCAAAAAAGCCCTTGCTACACAGCAAGGGCTTTTTGTTTCCAACCATCCCCGACACAGGCGGGGTTCAGGGCTTCATGCTGCCCTGCTCCACCAGCCGCTCATGCCAGGACAGTGCCTCGCCCAGCAAATGCGGCGTGTGCTTGCCCTTGCTGTCGCGGCAGGCGCGGTCGAAGTAATCCTGCAGCAGCGGGCGGTAGTCCGGGTGGGCACAGTTGGCAATCACCACCCGCGCGCGTTGCTTGGGCGACAGGCCACGCAAGTCGGCCAGGCCCTGTTCGGTGACGATGATGCAGACGTCGTGTTCGGTGTGGTCGACATGGCTGACCATGGGCACGATGCAGGAAATCGCCCCGTTCTTGGCCGTACTGGGAGTAACAAAGCAGGACAGGAAGCCGTTGCGGGCAAAGTCGCCCGAGCCGCCAATGCCATTGATGATGGAGGTACCTGCCACATGGGTGGAATTGACGTTGCCATACATGTCCGCCTCCACCATGCCGTTGATGCCGATACAACCCAGACGGCGCACCAGTTCGGCATGGTTGGAAATTTCCTGCGGCCGCAGCACGATGCGCTCGCGGTAGTGCGCGATATTACGGGCAAACTCCTGCACCCCTTCCGGGCTAAGCGACAGCGCGGTGGCCGAGGCCATGCGGATGGTGTCGGTGCGGATCAAATCCAGCATGCCGTCCTGAATCACCTCGGTAAACGCTGTCAGATTGCTGAAGCCGCCATCACGCAAGCCGCCCAACACCGCATTGGCGATATTGCCCACGCCAGACTGCAAGGGCAGCAGGTTCTCCGGCAGGCGGCCCATCTTGATTTCGTGCTTGAGGAATTCCACCAGATAGCCGGCAATGCGCTGGCTGGTTTCATCCGGCGGGGTAAAACGACCCAGCCGGTCTGGCGCATGGGTTTCCACCACCGCCACCACCTTGGCCGGGTCCACTCGCAGATAGGGCTCGCCAATACGGTCGCCCGCCTGGGTCAGCGGAATCGGCTGGCGATTGGGCGGCAATGCCGTGCCATAGTAGATGTCATGCATACCATCCAAGCCCAGCGGCTGGGTGCTGTTGACTTCCAGAATCACCTTGTCGGCCAGGTCCAGCCAGGTCTTGTTATTACCGATCGAGGTGGAGGGAATCAGCCTGCCATCCGGCAGGATGCCGGCCACTTCCACCACCGCCAGGTCGATCTTGCCGAGAAAGCCGAACCAGGTGTATTGCGCCACCTGGCCCAGGTGCACGTCCATGTAGTCGATTTCACCGCGGTTGATGCGTGCGCGCAGTTCCGGGTCGGACTGGTAAGGCAGGCGAAAATCAATGCCGCCCGCCTTGGCCAGCGCGCCGTCCAGCTCCGGCGCGGTGGAGGCACCGGTGAGCACACGCAAGGCGAACTTCTCGCCGCGTCCCTGCGCCGCTTCCATGCGGCCCGCCAGTGCCAGTGGCACCGCCTTGGGGTAGCCCGAGCCGGTAAATCCGCTCATGCCCACGGTCATGCCCGGCTGGATGTGTGCGGCGGCTTGTTCAGCCGACATGATTTTCCCTGCCAGACCGGCATGGTGTATGCGTTGTTCCACTTGTTGTTCCCTTGCAATTTGCGGCCTGTTTGCGGCCTGCTGTTTTATCGAGCGTTGCTCCGGCCTGTCCCGGCCAGATTCATGCTGAGGACCGACGTATATCCTTACCTTTACGTCAGCTCGGCAGACCCGCTACTTAAGCAGCTTCCTCGTGTGCGCCGCAGATTAATCGCAACAAGCATGATCCACATCAAAACCTGTTTGTCCGGCGATGTTATAGGGTAGGCTTCTTTGCTGCGCCGAAAAATAATGACAATTAAATATTTTTCTGAATATTAAAATCATTATGGATAATCAGCCGCAAACACCTGCCTTGCAGCCACCACCACTTTGTCCCGTCCGGGTGGACAGCCCGCCCGCCTGACACTGCCCCTGTCGCAAATTTGCCTCAGCACGCCCGAAAAACCGTCCTGTCCACAATAATCCGCCGCGCATGCTGGCAAACCGCATGGAATATTGTTAGATTGCCTTTTCTTGGTAACTTAACCAAAAACCATGACAGCAAGCCGACAATCCTCACCACCCTGTTCAGCCGCCAGTTGCAAGGACATCCGCACCAAGCTGATCGATGCCGCGCTGGATGTCCTGCTGCATGACGGAATCCTGGGTTTCAGCCAGAGCAAGGTGGCCAAACAGGCCGGGTTGCGCCAGAGCCACCTGACCTACTACTTCCCCACGCGCAACGATCTGCTGACCGTGGTGGTGGAACATGGCTGCCAGATGGTGATCAATGCCCAGGGCTGCCATGACGCAGCGCCCATGCCCACGCTGGAGGAATTCCGCCAGGCCATGTGCAACAACATCTGTGACAGCCGTATTGCCCGGCTGATGGTGGCAGTCACCGTGGCGGCCGAGGTCGACCCCAAGCTCAAGGACTGGATCAGCGATTTCGACCGCCGCATGCTGAACAACAAGAAAGAAGCCTTCAAACGGCTGGGCGTTCACGCCAGCGACGACGAAATGGCCCTGTTTCACAGCACCATCGCCGGTATTGCCCTACGCAATCTGAATAGCAGCGGCCCGCAGGATAGCGAGGAAGCCCGCCGGCGCTTTCTGTACGCCTTTGACCGACTGATCAAAGCGTCGCATCCGGTAGCAAGATCAGAATAATCCGAAGAATCAACTAGCCCACAAGGCAGGACAATGCAAAGCCGCCACCACAGCCGCGCAAGTCAAGAACAGGAGTACAGGATGCATCCCAAGCACTTACCGGGCCGCTTACCGGCAACAGCGGCCTTAACCCTCCCCCGGGCAGCGCTACCGCTGCTGCTCGGCCTGGCATTGTCGGGCTGCACCCTGACGCCGCCAGCCAGTACACCGCAGCTGGTGGACGGGCAGAGCCGGCGCTATGGCAGCAGCCCACTGGCCGAACATACTGTTGCGAGCCCGCAGGCGGGCGCAGCCGGCATCACGCAGCACCTGGCGCTGGGCCAGCAATTACAACCGGAATGGTGGCAGCTGTTCCGCTCACCCGCTCTGGACCAGCTGATTAGCGAAGCGCTGCACAATAGTCCCAGCCTGGCCGCGGCGCGTGCCGCACTGCGCCAGGCCCAGGAAAATTACAATGCCGCGGCCGGCACGCTGGAATACCCCTCGGTCAGCGGCCAGCTGGGCGGCAGCCGCCAGCGCCAGACGCTGTCCGGCAGCTCCCCCAGTGATTTCAATGTGCTGAGCGCCGGCCTCAACGTGTCCTATACGCTGGACCTGTTCGGTGCCAATCGCCAGCAATTGCAGGGACTGATGGCGGCCAGCGATTACCAGCGCTACCAGCTGGAAGCCACCTACCAGACGCTGATTTTCAATGTGGTCACCACCGCCATCCAGGAAGCCTCGCAGCGCGCCCAGTTGCAAGCCACACGGGAAATGCTGACGGCTGCCGAACAGCAGCTGCGCATCGTGGAAAAGCAGGCCGCACTGGGGGCGGTCGCACGCAGCGGCGTGCTGTCGCAATCCACGCTGGTGGCACAGACCCGCGCCCAGCTGCCGCCACTGGAAAAAGCCCTCGACCTCACCCGCAACCAGCTGGCGGTGTATGTCGGCAAGCTGCCATCAGCAGGCGGCCTGCCGGAATTCACCCTGGACAGCCTGCATCTGCCGGCCGAGCTGCCGGTGTCGCTGCCTTCGGAACTGGTACGCCAGCGGCCGGACATCCGCGCCAGCGAAGCCTTGCTGCAACAGGCTGGCGCCCAGGTCGGCGTGGCCACCGCCAACCAGTATCCGCAAATCAGTCTGACCGGCAGCTTTACCCGCGAACGCTTGTTCCTGGGCGGCGTGACCGCAGGCAGCAGCCTGTGGAGCCTTGGGGCCAGTGTCAGCCAGTCCTTGTTTGACGGCGGCTCACTGCGCGCCAAGAAGCGTTCTGCCGAAGCCGCTTACGAACAGGCCCAGGCCCAGTACCGGGAGACCGTGCTCAAGGGCTTCCAGAACGTGGCCGACAGCCTGCGTGCCGTCAGCGCCGATGCCAGCGCCCTGCAAGCCCAGGCCGACGCCGAGGCACAGGCACGCGAGACACTGCAGCTGACCGAGCAACGCTTCCGCCTGGGAGCGGTCAGCCAGCTCAATCTGCTGGATGCCCAGCGCACCTGGCAGCAGACCCGCATCAATCTGGTCAGCGCCAGCGCCAGCCGCTATGCCGACACCGCCGCGCTGTTCCTGGCGCTGGGTGGCGGCTGGTGGAACCGCAGCGACGACATCGCCAACCCGACCCCTGCCGCCCAGGCCAAGCCCTGAGCGCGACTGGTAAACGACACGCAATCTAGAGAAAACAAGGAAAGCAATATGACCAAGCGAATGTTCATCATGCTGGGAGGCATAGTGCTGCTGGTAGTGGTACTGGGGCTGGGTTTCTTCATGCATATCCGCACCCTGATGGCCGCCGCACCCAAGCCGCAAGCACAGGTGGTCAGCACCATGATCGCCAAAAAATCCAGCTGGCAGCCGCAGCTGGAATCGGTCGGTACCCTCAGTGCGGTACATGGCGTGGACGTCAGCAGTGAAGTGGCCGGCCAGGTACGCAGCGTGAACTTTCAGTCCGGCCAGGATGTGAAGGCCGGGGATGTACTGGTGCAGCTGAATGCCGATGCCGATATCGCCCAGCAGCATGCGCTGGAAGCCGCCGCCGAACTGGCCGCCATCACGCTCAAGCGCGATCAGGCCCAGCTGGCGGTGCAAGGCGTATCCCAGGCCCAGGTGGATAACGATGCCGCCGACCTGAAAAGCAAGAAAGCACAAGTGGCGCAGCAGGCTGCCCTGGTGGCCAAGAAAACCATTCGTGCGCCGTTTGCCGGCCGCGTGGGGATCAGCAGCGTCAATCCCGGCCAGTACCTGAATGCCGGCGACAAGATCGTCACCCTGCAGCAGATCGACCCCATCCATATCGACTTCAATCTGCCGCAAAGCCAGCTGGCTGCGGTCAGCGTCGGCCAGAAAGTGGTGATCAAGACCGACGGCACCGCCGACAAGACCTTTAACGGCAGTGTCAACGCCATCAACCCCAAGATCGACACCAATACCCGCAATGTGCAGGTGCAGGCACTGATCGCCAATCCTGGCCGCAGGCTGCTGCCCGGCATGTTTGCCAGCGCCAGCCTGGACACCGGCAAGCAACAGGCCTACCTCACCCTGCCGCAGACTGCCATTACCTATAACGCTTACGGTTCCACCGTGTTCGTGGTGGTAGCGGCCGGCAAGGAGGCATCGGCAGCGGCAGGCAGCCTGGTGGCCAAGCAGGTGTTCGTGCAGACCGGGCCGACCCGTGGCGACCAGGTGGCCATTCTCAGCGGTGTGAAAGAAGGTGACCAGGTCGTCACCTCAGGTCAGGTCAAGCTGAAAAACGGCATTGCCGTTGCCATCAACAACAGCGTACAGCCGGCCAACAACCCCAATCCGACTCCGCAGGAACAGTAAGGGCCCGCCATGAAATTTACCGATATCTTCATCCGGAGACCGGTGCTGGCCACCACCATCAGCTTGCTGCTGGTGGTGCTGGGCTTGCGCTCGCTGTTTGGCCTGCCGGTCAACCAGTATCCGCAAACCCAGAATGCCGTGGTCACCATTTCCACCACTTATTATGGTGCGGATGCCAAAACCATTGCCGGCTTCATTACCCAGCCGCTGGAAGGTGCCATTGCCCAGGCCCAGGGCATTGACTACATGTCCTCCACCAGCAATAGCGGGGTGTCCACCATCACCGCCAACCTGCGCCTGAACTACGATGCCAACCGGGCGCTGACCGAGATCAACACCCAGGTCAACTCGGTGAAAAACCAGCTGCCCGCCCAGGCGCAGCAGCCGGTGCTGACGGTGCAGACCGGCCAGACCACCGACGCCATGTATCTTGGCTTTTACAGCAAGACCCTGGCCAACAACTCGGTCACCGACTTTCTGAACCGGGTGGTCAAGCCCAAGCTGGATGCGATTCCGGGGGTGCAAACCGCCGAATTGCTGGGTGCGCGCCAGTTCGCCCTGCGCGCCTGGCTGGACGCCAACAAGATGGCGGCCCATGGCGTTTCCGCCACCGATGTCAGCAATGCCCTGGCTGCCAATAACGTACTGGCCGCCGTGGGCAAGACCAAGGGGCAGATGGTCAGCATCCCGCTGACCGCCGCCACCGACCTGCACAGCGTGGAAGAATTCAAGAAACTGGCAGTCAAGCAAAGTGGCGATGCCATCGTGCGGCTGCAGGACATCGCCACGGTGACGCTGGGCTCGGAAAACTACGACTTCAATGTTGCCTTCAGCGGTGAACGCTCGGTATTCATCGGTATCAAGGTGGCACCGGAGGCCAATATCCTGGACGTGGCCAAGAGCGTGCGCACCGCCTTTCCCGCCATCCAGCAGCAATTGCCGTCCGGCCTGACCGGCCAGATCGTCTACGACTCCACCGACTTCATCAACACCTCGATTCATGAAGTGGTGAAGACGCTGCTGGAAGCGCTGGTGATCGTGACCGTGGTGATCTTCCTGTTCCTCGGCAGCTTCCGCGCCGTGCTGGTACCGGTGATTGCCATGCCGCTGTCCTTGATCGGCACTTTCTTCATGATGCTGGTGCTGGGCTACTCCATCAACCTGCTGACCCTGCTGGCGCTGGTGCTGGCCATTGGCCTGGTGGTGGACGATGCCATCATCGTGGTGGAAAACGTCGACCGTCACATGAAGGAAGGCAAGACTCCCCTCGACGCGGCCATCATCGCCGCGCGCGAGCTGGGCAGCCCGATTCTGGCGATGACCGTGGTGCTGGTGGCGGTGTATGTGCCCATCGGCTTTCAGGGTGGCCTGACCGGTGCGCTGTTTACCGAGTTTGCCTTTACCCTGGCCTCGGCCGTCACCGTCTCCGGTGTGGTGGCACTGACCCTGTCGCCGATGATGTGCTCGCGCTTCTTCCGCCCCGAGCAGGATGAGGGACGGCTGGTCAAGGCCATCGACCACACCTTCGAGAAAGTGCAAAACGGCTACCGCCGCCTGCTGCACAGCCTGCTGGAAACCTGGCAGGTGCTGGTGGTGATGGCGGTCATCATGCTGGCGCTGCTGGGGGTGATGACCAAGATGTCACAATCCGAATTGGCTCCGGAAGAAGACCAGGGCATCGTGCTGGGCCAGATTGTGGGCGCACCGACAGCCACCGCCGACCAGATGCAGACTTATGCGCAGCAGATGTATGCCATCAGCAAGGCCATGCCGGAATACGAGCAGATGTTCCAGATTACCGGCACACCGACCGTCAATGCCGGTATTGGCGGCATTCTGCTCAAACCGTGGGAAGACCGCACGCGCAGTGCCAAGCAAATCCAGCAGGACCTGCAAGATCGCTGGAACAAGATTGCCGGCGTGCGGGTAGCGGCCTTCCAGTTCCCGCCCTTGCCCGGCTCGTCCGGCCTGCCGGTGCAGTTTGTCATCAAGACCACCGAGCCCTTCGAAAACCTCAACGAGGTATCGCAACAGCTGCTGGACAAGGCGCGCAGCTCCGGCAAGTTCTACTTTGCCGACGTGGACCTGAAAATCGATGCACCGCAAACCACCGTGGTCATCGACCGTGACAAGGCCACCGCCATGGGCATGACCCAGCAGGATGTCGCCAATGCGATGAGTGCAGCCATGGGGGGCGGCTACGTCAATTACTTCTCCATCGACGGCCGCTCTTACAAGGTGATCCCGCAATTGCTGCAAAAGGACAGACAAAACCCCTCGCAGCTGCTGGACTACCAGGTACGCACGCCCAATGCCGGCATGATCGCCCTGTCCACCATCGCCAAGCTGAAAACCGAAGTGGTGCCGGAATCCATCACCCGTTTCCAGCAACAAAACTCGGCCACGCTGTCCGGGGTATCCGGTCAGGCGCAGGGTGAGGTGCTGAAATACCTGGAAGACACCTTGAAGGAAATCGCGCCCAGCGGTTATACCGTCGATTACGCCGGTCCTTCACGCCAGTTCAGCCAGGAATCCGGCGGCTTTGCCCTGACCATGCTGTTTGCCGTCATCATCGTGTTCCTGACGCTGGCGGCGCTGTTCGAAAGCTTCCGCGACCCGGTGGTGATCCTGGTCTCGGTGCCGCTGGCCTTGTTCGGTGCGATGATCTTCATCTTCCTCGGCTTCTCCTCCATCAATATCTACACCGAGGTGGGCCTGGTGACGCTGATGGGCCTGATCAGCAAGCACGGCATCCTGATCGTGGAAGTGGCCAACGACTTGCGCAGCAAGGGTGCCAGCAAGCTGGATGCCATTGTCGGCGCGGCAGAAATCCGGCTGCGTCCCATCCTGATGACCACCGCGGCCATGGTCTTTGGTGTCATCCCGCTGGTGATTGCCTCTGGTGCCGGTGCCGCCGGCCGCCATGCCATGGGCCTGGTGATCTTCACCGGCCTGTCCATCGGCACGCTGTTCACCCTGTTCGTGGTGCCGGCCATGTATATGGCACTGGCGTCGGAACATCACGGCGAACCTGCTGCAGCCGCCAAGACGGAAAGCGCCGGTTAAACAGCAGCCCCTCCCACACAAGCCCGGCCCCGCCGGGCTTTTTTCATGGCATCCGGCAAAGAGTGCGGCTTTCTTGACCTAGACGAAAACTTTGCCTGCATTTGCCCACTAAGCTGACGGCAAATGCAGGCACAGGACGCGCCATGCTGCACATGGCGTCATGCGAACACCGCACGCATCGACCAGCGACACCCTACCGGGAGCCCGGCCCTGTGACTGTTTTCCATCTTTGCATGACATCCCCCAACAGGAGATAAGACAATGGACAAGGCAATCAAGGCAGCCATGGAAGGTCTGCTGCGCGTGGCCACCGGTGAAACCCAGCATATCCGCCGTGCCAACTGCCCGGTGAACGGCTCGGAAGACCGCCAGGATGACTGCCCGGCCTGCCAGGCCATCCAGCGGGCAGAAAAGCTGCTCAAACCTCAATGGGCGGACAAGGCGCAAGTGCTGGAAACCGTGATCCGCCGCCTGGATATCGGCTGAGCCAGCCACACCCGGCATGCAACAGGGGCTGTCCCATAGCGGGACAGCCCCTTTCATTTGGCCAGCAGCAGGCGCGACACAACCCCAGCAGCGCATCCCCAGCGGCCACGCAGCGCTGAGATGACACAGGGTCAACTTTGCACCCTGCCTCACTCGCCGGCGCAACCATGCACAGGGGCTAAGGCAGTGCCTTGCGCTCCTCCTCATGTTCGCCCCACAAGGCATTCAGAATGCCCAGCGACACGGCAAAGCCGATACCCAATACCCATGCGAAATACCACATCATGTTCTCCCTGTAATTGATTGACAGCGGCCCTTGCCCGGCTGGCAGGGGGTGGCGCGGCGACCGGCCAGCCACTGGCGGGCCGCCGCCTGCGGCTCGCTTTCCGTGGTGAGTGACAGCGTGATGCCCAGCTGCTGCAGCCGCTGCGCCAGCGCCTGCCCGGCACTGGCTGCCAGCAGGACATCCACCCCGCGCAGCGGATGATCCGCCAGATCGCCGCCCTGGCACAGCAGCTGCGCCGGACTCAGCAACAGGCTGCGGCAACTGCCATCGGCACTATCCAGCAGCCAGAAATGCGCGCACTTGCCGGCATGAGGGCTGACCGTGCGCCGGTTCTGGCTGGCAATGGCAATCTTGATCTCAGTAGGCACTGTGATTGTTCTCCCGCACATAGGCGGCGGTCACCTTGCCGCCCATCACCTTGTAGGCCCAGCGGGTGTACAGGATGATCAAGGGCATGAAAATCAGCGTGGCCACCAGCATCAATTCCAGCGTGAGCTGGCTGGACACGCTGTCCCACACCGTCAGGCTGGAGGCCGGGTTGCTGGACGAGGGCATCACGAAGGGGAACATGCTGATGCCGGCGGTGCCGATGACCCCGGCCAGTCCCACGGCTGAGGCCCAGAAAGCGGCAAAACTGCGGCCACCACGCAAGAGCAGCATGGCGGCGATGCCGGCCAGATAGGCGCTCAGCGGCAGCAGCATGGTGAGCGGCCAGCGCTGGTAATTGCCCAGCCAGGCTCCGGCGACGCGGCTGACGGTTTTGGCCAGCGGGTCGGGCAGCGCATCCGGCTGCACTGCCGAGCTGATCACATAGCCATCAATACCCAGCGCCAGCCAGATGCCGGCCAGGGTAAATCCGCCCAGCCACAGTAGGCCGCTTGCCATCACCCAGCGTTGTGCGCGCCGCTGGATGTCGCCCTCGGTACGGTGCACCAGATACACCCCGCCGTGAAAGGTGATCATGGCGCTGGACACCACCCCGCACAGCAGGGCAAACGGATTGAGCAGGCCCCAGAAGCTGCCGTCGTAGGTGGAGAGCAGATTGTTGTCGAAATGAAAGGGCACGCCTTGCAGCAAATTGCCAAAGGCCACGCCAAAAATCAGCGGCGGTACCGTTCCGCCGACAAACAGGCCCCAGTCCCATACCGAACGCCAGGTGGGGTTGTCTATCTTGCTGCGGTAGTCAAAGCCCACCGGGCGGAAAAACAGCGCCCACAACACCAGCAGCATGGCCCAGTAAAAACCGGAAAACGCCGTGGCATACACCAGCGGCCAGGCGGCAAAAATGGCGCCGCCACCGGTGATGAACCACACCTGGTTGCCATCCCAGTGCGGGCCGACGGTGTTGATCACCACCCGCCGTTCGGTATCATCCTTGCCGACAAAGGGCAACAGCGTGCCCACACCCATATCGTGACCATCCATGATGGCAAAACCGACCAGCAAGACGCCGACCAGCAGCCACCAGATCACCTTCAAACTTGCATAATCCAGCATGATTATTCCTTCGTACTGCGCACAAAACAGTGCAACATCCCTGGTGCGATACAGCCGCAGAGGTGTTGCCAGCCAATATCAATGAGCGGTTTCATGGTCGTAGCGGCCCGTGCCCAGACTGCCCGGCCCCTGGCGGGCAAAGCGCACCATCAGCATCATTTCCACCACCAGCAGCACGGTGTAGAAACCGACAAAACCGGCCAGCGAACCGTATAACGACTCCAGCGACAGCGTGGACACCGACAGCCGGGTGGGTAGTACGCCGTAAATGGTCCACGGCTGGCGGCCATATTCGGCCACCACCCAGCCCAGTTCGCAGGACAACCAGGGCAACGGCAGGCAGCACAAGGCCAGCTTGAGCAGGCGCGGACGGTGCTGGAAATTGCCCTTGAGCGAGGCCCAGAAGGCCCAGCCAAACAGCAGCAACATGGCCATGCCCATGCCCACCATCAGCCGGAAGGACCAGAACATCGGTGCCACGCGAGGAATGGTGTCGCGCGCGGCGGCATCAATCATCTGCGGCGTGGCCGTGGCCACATTGGCGGTGTACTTCTTCAGCAGCAGGCCAAAGCCCAGATCCTTTTTGTGGGCTTCCAGCACCGCTTTGGCAGCACTGTCCTGGCGGTCGCGCCGCACGCTTTCCAGCGCCTGTACTGCCAGCATGCCGGACTCAATACGCAGGCGGTTTTGCGCCATGATTTCGTGAATACCCGGTATTTCCTTGCTGAGCGAACGGGTGCCAATCAAGCCCATCACCCAGGGAATACTCACCTGCCAGTCGTTCTCCATGCGTGTTTCATTCGGCCAAGCCAGCAGATTGAACGAGGCCGGGGCCGGCTCGGTATGCCACATGGCCTCGATGGCGGCCAGCTTGGTCTGCTGCGCCTCGCCCACGGTGTAGCCGGACTCATCGCCCAGCACGATCACCGAACAGATACTGGCAAAACCGAAGGCAGCGGCAATACGGAAGCTCTTGCGGGCGAATTCCACATTGCGCCCGCGCAGCAGATACCAGCTGGAAATCGACAGCACAAACATCGCCCCGGTGACATAACCGGCGCTGACGGTATGCACGAACTTGGCCTGGGCATCCGGGTTAAGCAGCAGCGCGGCAAAGTCGGTCATCTCCATGCGCATGGTCTGATAGCTGAACTCGGCCCCCACCGGATTCTGCATCCAGCCATTGGCAATCAATATCCACAAGGCCGACAGATTGGTGCCGATGGCCATCAGGATGGTCACCAGCAAGTGCTGCTTGCGCGACAGCCGCTCCCAGCCAAAAAAGAACAGGCCGATCATGGTGGATTCCAGGAAAAAGGCCATCAGCCCCTCGATGGCCAGCGGCGCGCCGAAAATATCGCCCACATAGTGCGAGTAATAGGCCCAGTTGGTACCGAACTGGAATTCCATGGTGATGCCGGTGGTCACCCCCAGCGCAAAATTGATGCCGAACAGCTTGCCCCAGAAGCGGGTCATGTCCTGATAGACCTGCTTGCCGGTCATCAGCCATACAGACTCCATGATCACCAGCAGCCACACCATGCCGATGGTCAGTGGCACGAACAGGAAGTGGTAAAGCGCCGTCACGGCGAACTGCAGTCGTGATAAATCGACGATGTTATCTAACATTGTTTTTCTCCAGGTGTTGGCTGGCCATCCCCGCCTCCCGCATGCCGTCGGCCATGGCGGCGGCATCGACATGGACGCGGTAGGGCGCGACCAAGGCTTTCCAGATGATCAGCAGCAGCACGATCTTGATGCCGATGATCCAGGCCAGTTCACGGCCCAGTTTGCGTGGTGGTTTGTTCATTGCAGGCTCTCGGTTGACGCGGTGGCGGCACAGCTGGCCACCCGCTTGCGCCGGGGCAGGCAGGGTGGGCCACCGCGTTTGGCCTGGCTGTTTGCAAATGCCATGCCAGGCTGTACCGCCTGTTTTCAGGGGGATTACTGGCGGTTTTCCGGCTATCATGTCATTTTTGACATGTCAGAAAACACACTATGTCACCCCTGTCGAATGAAGCCAGCCTGGACACCATCAGCCGCATGCTGGACGAGCTGAGCGAGCCGCGCATCGTCATTACCGAGCACTTTGAAATCCTGCATGCCAACCAGGCCTACCGCGCCGCCTACGGTGCCGAAGCGCCGGGCCGCCACTGCTACGAGGTGTCACACGGCTATCAACGCCCCTGTGATGAAGAGGGCGAGTCCTGCCCGCTGCGCATGACGCTGGCCAGCGGCCAGCCGGAACGGGTGCTGCACATTCACCGCACGGCGCATGGCGACGAGCATGTGGATGTGGAACTGATGCCACTGGCGGATATCAGCGGCCATCGCCACCTGTTCATTGAAAAGATGAAGCCGCTGCAGCTGGCCAGCAGCCAGGCGGCCGCCGACAAGATGGTGGGGCGCAGCGCAGTGTTTCGCCGCATGCTGCTGCTGGCGCAAAGAGCGGCCCCTTCCAGTGCGGCGGTGCTGTTGATCGGCGAATCCGGCACCGGCAAGGAAGGACTGGCACGGGCCATTCACGACAGCGGCGGTGCCGCGCAACGGCCGTTTATTGCGGTGGATTGCGCCAGCCTGAGTGAAACCCTGCTGGAAAGCGAGCTGTTCGGCTATGAAAAAGGGGCGTTTACCGGGGCCAACCAGCGCAAGCAGGGCCTGGTGGAAGCCGCCCATGGCGGCACGCTGTTTCTGGATGAAATTGGCGACCTGCCGCTGTCACAGCAGGTCAAGCTGTTGCGCTTGCTGGAGTCCGGCAGCTTTCGCCGCGTGGGGGGCATCAACAGCATTCCCGCCAGCTTTAGGCTGATTGCCGCCACCCACCGCAATCTGGCAGCCATGGTCGAGTCCGGCAGCTTCCGCGCCGACCTCTACTACCGGCTGGCGGTGTTTCCCATCCGCCTCCCTCCCCTGCGCGAACGGCGCGAGGACATTCCGCTGCTGGCGGCCTCGCTGCTGGAGCGGGTTGCCCCCGGACGCAGGCTGCAACTGGAGCCGGCTGCGCTGCAATGGCTGTTGCAACAGCCTTTCAACGGCAATATCCGCGAACTGCGCAATCTGCTGGAACGCGCCAGCCTGCTGAGCGACGGCGATGTCATCACGCTGGAAAACCTGTGCGCCGACGAATGGAACAGCACACCACCGGCAACCCCGGCCATGCAGGACTTCCACTGCGGCCTGCTGCCGCTGGAACAGCTGGAAAGCCAGTACCTGCAATGGGCGGTCGAACACAGCGGCTTAAGCCGCCAGCAACTGGCCTCGGCGCTGCAACTGACCGAGCGCACGCTCTACCGCCGGCTGGCCGGCAGACAAAAGAAAGCCCCCGCCAGCTAGGCAGGGGCAAAAGACAACCTTGGTGTGTGCGTTGTAGCAAACTCTGTTCCAGCCTGATGGCCGGGCCGCCATCAGCGCCCGGCTTGCAACAGGCCGGCACCGAGATAGTCGCTGCCGCTCACTCCGGGCAGGGCAAAGAAATAACCGCCGCCAAAAGGTTTGATGTATTCCTCCAGCGGTTCGCCATCCAGCCGGTGCTGGGTAGCGATGAAACCGGTTTGCAGATTGGACTGAAAGCAGATGAACACCAGCCCCATGTCCAGCTGGCCGGATTTGGTCAGCCCCAGCGAATAGCTGTAGCTGCGACGCAGCAGCCTGGCATCGTGGCGGCCATGCTGGCGTGGCTCGGCCCGGCGCATGTGCGAATCCAGCGGCACCTGCTGGCCGTGCGGGTCTGCCGCAAAGCCGGGGTCGTCGAATTCGTGGGTCTTGCCCAGCGGCGCACCACTGGCCTTGTCGCGGCCGAAAATACCCTGCTGCTCGCCCAGCGGTGTGCGGTCCCACTGCTCCAGCGTGAAGCGGATCAGGCGAATGGCGACATAGCTGCCGCCCTTGGCCCAGGCCGGCTCCTGGTCCTTGTCGTCCACCCACACCAGCGCATTCATCTGGGCGCTGTCGGCCGTGTCGGGGTTTCCCGTCCCGTCCTTGAAGCCGAACAGATTGATCGGCGTGCTGCTGTGGCGCACGGCTCCCGCCGGCAAAAAACCATCCATCTTCCAGCGGGCAGCCAGCTTGTCCGGGCAATGCTTGATGATGTCACGCACGGCGTGAATCACCGTTTCGCGCGAATGGGCGCAGCATTGCAGCAGCAGGTCGCCATCGCACCATGCCGCGTCCAGCGCGTCATTGGCAAAAGCCTGCATCTGGCTCAGCTGCCGCGGGCGCTGTGCCTGCAGGCCAAAGCGCTGGTCAAACAGCGAGGCGCCCACCGCCACGGTGATGCTCAGCCCATCCGCGCTGATATTGCTGCCCAACAGGCCGGAGTCCGGCGGTGGCATTTTGGGGTGATCCACCGGTGCCGGGCCGCCCTGGGTCAGAAAGGCGATGCGTTCGGTCAGCAACTGCAAGGTGGCTTGCAAGCCCTGGCGGTCTCGCGCCAGCACATCAAAAGCGATGAAGATGGCTTCCTGCGCTGCCGGGGTGGTGATGCCTGCCTGATGCTGGCCGCGGTAGGGGACCACTTGCTGCGCCGGATCCACCGGTTTGGCCAGCTGGCCAAACCAGGCCGCGCTACCCAGGCCGCCGGCCAGCAGGCCGCCGCCAAACAGCCCGGCCCCGCGCAGCAGGCTGCGACGCTGGGGATTGGCGATCGCCACAGGCGGGGAAAGGACAGGCTTGTCTTGTTCAGTCATGGTGTGAAGGACTTCTGTATTGTGCTGCCGCGCAGCATGATCATTCGACGATTAGCACACCGTGCGGATTGCTCAGCAGGCCGCAGGTCATGGCGTATGTGCCGGGCTCCAGCCTGGCGGTCAGCTTCTGGCTGAAACCGGGGGCGATGTTCTCGCGCTCCTCCACCACATACACGCCCTTGAGGATTTCCCATTCCACAGTGCGGCTGCTGTTGTTCTTGATCAGGAACTGGGTCTTGCCGCGCTGCACGGTCAGCTGCATCGGCTGGCAGGCCTCATCGCTGATGCCGACATTCACCACCGGGATGGCAGCAGCGGCGACGGTGGCCTGTGGTGCCGGGGCCTCCTTGCTGCAGCCGGCCAGCAAGGCGGCAAGCAGGACTACGGGGAATACTCTGGACATGGCTCATTCCTCAGACAATTTGTTCCAGCCCGCCCGGCCTGCGCACTGGCAGCGCCGGGCGGTAGCGTGACGGATCAATCCAGCCCCAGCACGCCACGCAGCTTGGACAGGTCTTCCGCCAGCGCGGTGATCGGGCCCTTCATGGCGGTGCGGTCGGCATCGGTGAGCTTGTCGTAGCTGACAAAGCCCTGCTTGTCCTCGCTGCGGTATTTGTCCAGCAGGCTGTCGACCGACTTGAAGTTTTCATCCACCTTGGCCAGCAAGTCCGGGCTGGCTTTCTGCAGCAGCGGGCGCAGCAGCTCGACAATCTTCTGCGCGCCGTCGACATTGGCGCGGAAGTCCCACAGATCGGTATGGCTGTAGCGGTCTTCCTCACCGCTGATCTTGGTGGCCGCCACTTCTTCGATCAGGCCGGCCGCGCCGCCCACCATCTTGGCTGGCGGAATGCTCAGCGTCTGCACCCGGCTTTGCAGGGTGCTGATGTCCGCTACCAGCTTGTCGGCATACTCAGCCTGACCCTTGGTGGTGTGGTCGCCAAACAGGGCTTTTTCCAGACGGTGGAAGCCGGTGAATTTCGGGTCGGCGGCTTTTTGCTTGAAGTCATCCTCGCGGGCATCGATCGCGCCATCCATATCGGAGAACAGTTCGGCAATCGGCTCGATACGCTCGTAATGCTGGCGGGTGATGGGGTACAGCTCCTGCGCCTTTTTCAGTTCGCCAGCCTTGATGGCGGCGGCAAAAGCCTTGGACTGGGTCAGCAGGCCGGCCAGCTCGCTGGTCACGTATTGCTTGTAGTCGGCAATCGGGCCGGCCAGCTGGGCGCTGTAGTCCACCGCCGCTGCCGAGGCGGCAGCCACGGCCGCACTGCTGGCCTGCGCCACTGGCGCATCTTCGCTTTTACCGCAGGCAGCCAGGGTGGAGACCAGCAATGCCAGTAGCGACAACTTGAACAGGGAACGGTGTGTCATCAGGTTTTTCCTTGAAAAATGGGGGGCGAAAGCCGTGTCAGCGCGTGGAGGCAGGCTGCGGGCTGGCGGCAGGCTGGCTGCCACGCAGGAACAGCCACAGGGCTGGAATCAGGAACAGCAGCCAGGCCAGCACTTCGCTGACGGTGGGGGTGTCGTTGTAGCCGAACAGGCCGGCCAGGATCACGCCGAGCGGGGTGTCGGTGGGCAGCACATGGCTCAGGTCGAATACCACGGCCTGCAGCTGGTTCCACAAGCCGGCTTCGTGCAGCGACTTGATGGCACCGGCCAGCAGGCCGGCCGCGACGAAGATGATGAACAGGCCGGTCAGGCGGAAGAAACGGCGCAGATCGATACGCACGCCGCCCTGGTAGATGCCGTAGCCGATGGCTGCCGCCACCAGCAGGCCCAGCACGGCGGCCAGCCAGGCCAGCGGGTTTTCTGCCTGCTGCTGGAAGGCCGCCAGCAGGAAAAACACCGATTCCAGCCCTTCGCGCGCCACGGCAAAAAACGCCATGCCGACCAGTGCATAAGCCTGGCCCCGGCTGCGGCGGAACAGCGCCGCCATGGATTCGTGCAGCTGCCCCTTGATGGAACGGGCGGCCTGCTTCATCCAGAACACCATGGAGGTGAGAATGGCGACGGCAATCAGCGCCACCACCGCTTCAAACAGCTCTTGCTGCTTTTGCGGGAATTCCTGCTGGGTCAGTTCCAGCAGCGCGCCCACCGCCAGACTGAGCAGGCAGGCCAGCACCACGCCCAGCCATACGGCGGGCATCCAGCGCTGCTGACCGGACTGGCGCAGATAGCTGGCGATGATGCCGACAATCAGCGCAGCCTCCATGCCTTCGCGCAACATGATGAGAAACGGGATCAACATGACCAGACCCATTATTGAAAATGAGAATCATGATCATTTGCATTTGAACTGTCAACGCAAAGTTTTGTCGTCGCTGTCGTCAGCCCTCCCCGGCTGCCGCCGGGCCAGGTCCGTGGCCAGCGTCACCGCTTGCCGTGCGGCGCATCCTCCGCGATGAGCACTGCCCGTGCAGCGTGCAGGCGGCCTGTCTGACATCAAAAGAAAAATGCCACGGCTAAGCGTGGCATTTTCATGGCAAGGCCGGTGGCCTGCGGAGCGCGATCAGCAGGGACAAGAAAACTCAGTCACCCGCGCAGCAGTCGCCGCCTTTCTTTGTCGGCGGCAGTGGCTTGATCATCACCACGGGCGTGGCGCCATTGCTCGCGCAGCCGCCCCCGCAAGAACCGCAGCTGCTGCCACAGCCGCCCTGCTTGCGGGCAAAGCGCTGAATCAGGCTGCGCAGGGCAAACAGGACGACGATGGCGATGATGCCGTACTGGAGCAAGAGGCTGGTAGTCATGCAAAGGCCTTCACCAGGTGATAGGTCAGAAACGAGCAGGCGTAAGCCACCACAAACATATAGCTGAAGGACAACACCACCTGCCGCCGGCTGCCGGTTTCCTTGCGGATCACTGCCAGTGTCGACATGCACTGCGGCGCAAAGGCAAACCACACCATCAGGGACAGCGCGCTGGCCAGCGAGATCTGATGCGCCAGCACATGGCCCAGCGAAGCCACATCATCGGCATTGGCCACCGAGTAAACCGTCGCCAGGGTAGCCACGGCGGTTTCCCGTGCGGCAAAGGCCGGAATCAGCGCCAGCGTGACCTGCCAGTTGAAACCCAGCGGTGCAAACAGAAACTGCAAGGACTTGCCCAGATAGCCGGCAATGCTGTAGTCGATGGCCGGACCGGTCGCACCGGCAGGCGGATTGGGGAAGCTGGAAATAAACCACATCAGCACCGTCAGCGCCAGAATCATGCCGGTCAGCTTTTTCAGGAAGATGCTGCCTCTTTCCCACAGCCCCAGCGCCAGATCGCGGATTTGCGGCACACGGTAGGCCGGCAACTCCATGATCAGCGCCGGTTGCTGCGCATCACGCGGCCGCAGCCGCTTGCATACCCAGCCCACCACCATCGCCCCAACGATACCCAGCAGGTACAGGCCGAGCAGCACCAGACCTTGCAGATTCAGTATCCCGCCAATGCTCTGCGCCGGAATGAAGGCGCCGATCAGCAGGGCATACACCGGCAAACGTGCCGAGCAGGTCATCAATGGCGCCACCAGAATGGTGGTCCAGCGATCACGCTGATTACTGATGCTGCGGCTGCCGATGATGCCGGGAATGGCGCAGGCAAAGCTGGACAGCAGCGGAATGAATGAACGGCCGGTCAGACCCACCGACAACATGACACGGTCGAGCAGGAAAGCGGCGCGCGGCAGATAGCCGGATTCCTCCAGCACCAGGATGAAGAAGAACAACACCAGGATTTCCGGCAGGAAACCCAGCACCGTGCCCAGGCCGCTGATCAGGCCATCACACAGCAGGCCGCGCAGCGGGCCATCCGGCAGCAGGCTGGCCACCAGCTTGTTCAGCTGGTCAAAATTGTCGCCGATCAGGTCGGTTACCGGCTTGCCCAGCGAATACACCCCCTGGAACACCATGAACATCACCAGCAGCAGAATCAGCGGTCCCAGCACCGGATGCAGTACCCAGCGGTCAATCGCATCCACTTTTGCATCGGACAGCTGCGGAATGTTGACGCAATCGGCCATGATGCGGCGTACTTGCTGATGCAGATCCCCGCCGCGAGCTGCCGCCGCCGCAGGGATCTTGCTGGCGGTCTGATCCACCAGCTGCACCAGCGCATCCACCCCGCCACGCCGCACTGCCACGGTTTCCACCACCGGAATGCCCAGCTCGGCCGACAGGCGCGCCACATCAATCCGGATGCCACGCCGCTGCGCCGCATCCACCATATTCAGCGCCAGCACCATGGGCAGGCCCAGTTGCTGCACCTCCAGTACAAAGCGCAAATGCAGCCGCAGATTGGTGGCATCGGCAACACAGATAATCATTTCCGGAGTCTGCTCACCACGATGCTGCCCGCGCAGCACATCCAGCGTGACTTTCTCATCCTGGCTGGCCGATTCCAGACTATAAGTGCCGGGCAGGTCGAGCAGGCTGATCCGGTGACCGGACGCCGTGAAGAAATGCCCCTCCTTGCGCTCGACGGTTACGCCGGCATAATTGGCCACCTTCTGGCGCGCGCCGGTCAACTGGTTGAACAGCGCGGTTTTACCGCAATTGGGATTCCCCACCAGGGCAATGCGCAATGCCATCTCAGCCATGTTGCACTCCTGGTTGCAGCACGATGCGGCTGGCCTCTTCCCGGCGCAGGGCAAAGCGGCTGGTGCCAACCTGTACCAGAATCGGATCGCCTCCCCACGGCGCACGGGTAATGACCTTTACCGTCTCGCCAGCGACAAAGCCGATGTCCTGCAAGCGCGCGGCAATCGCGTCATCTGCCTGCAATTTTTCCACACCGACCACACTGGCTGTTTGTTGTTTTCCCAGCTCACTCAGCCGCATTCACATCACCCGTAAATGAAAATCAATTTTGATTGGATCGGATAATACCCCTCCACTTTTTAATGTCAATATTTTTCCAGCACTTTTTACAAGCGCTGCGGACACACGCAACTGCGCCACAGGATTCATGCCGCAGCAACCCGATGGCAAGTAAGGAAAAGCCGGTCAGCAAAACTGCGGGCGGCCAAGCCGGACAGCGGAGGAGTTCAAGATTGAAGCTGTCAAACAGGTAACCGAACGTGGTTACGTCTCGCGGTGGTACTGGACCTGCTTTCGCGGCAGGTCATTGGCTGGTCGATGCAGTCACGTATCAATAGAACAGAGCTGGTGCGGAATGCCCTGGTGATGGCGGTATGGCGACGTCAGCCCAAGCAGGAGGTGCTGGTCCATTCCGACCAGGGAAGTCAGTTCAGCAGTGACGACTGGCAAGATTTTTTGAAGGCCCATCGCTTGGTACCCCGCATGAACCGGCATGGGAACTGCCACGACAATGCTGTGGCGGAGAGTTTCTTCCAGTTGCTGAAGCGTGCGCGTATCAAGCTAAAAACCTATCACGACAGAGAAGAAGCCCGGCGAGATATCTTCGATTACATCGAGATGTCCTACAAGCCGAAACGCCGGCATGGTTCCGCAAACGGGCTATCGCCGGTAGAGTTTGAGAAGCAATATTTCCAACGGCTCAAGAGTGTCCAGAGAAGCGGCGGGCGATTCACCTAGCCAGTCTTACAAGTTACAGAAAAGCAAAAAGCCAGCCCCGCAGGGCTGGCTTCAAGTGCTTGACTTACATGGTGCCGGTAAGAGGAGTCGAACCCCCGACCTTCGCATTACGAATGCGCTGCTCTACCAACTGAGCTATACCGGCGAACCAACTTGGTAAAAAAGCCTTGAGTCTCTTATGAAGAAATTCAAGGCTTTTTTGAATCTGGTCGGAGTGAGAGGATTCGAACCTCCGGCCTCTACGTCCCGAACGTAGCGCTCTACCAGGCTAAGCTACACTCCGATTTGTGTTTTCGCGCATCAGCGCGAGAACAGCAATTTAACTCAAATCCAAGTATTTCACAATACTTTTGCGATATTTTTGGTCGGAGTGAGAGGATTCGAACCTCCGGCCTCTACGTCCCGAACGTAGCGCTCTACCAGGCTAAGCTACACTCCGCTTCCCACTAATATCTGCAATCTGTTGTCTGCTGCGCGGCCCGTTTCCGGGTTACAATCAGCGGCATCAGAGGACGCGCATTATGGAACAATTATGTGGTTTAAGCAACTATCTTTTTATCGCCTGACTTCCGAATCCATCCACGCAAGCGACAAACTGGCCGCCGCGCTGGAGAAAAGCCCCTTTCAGCATTGTGGCGGGCTGGACTGGTTTGCCGAAGGCTGGGTCGCACCTGCCTCACATCTGGACAGCCCGGTGTTTACCGCCCGCGATTGCCAGTTGCTGTCGCTCAAGCGGGAAGACAAGGTATTGCCCGCTGGCGTGATCCGCGATTTTGTCGAACAGAAAGTGCAGGAGATCGAGGATAAGGAGCTGCGCAAGGTTGGCCGCAAGGAAAAGCTGGCACTGAAAGAGCAGGTCACCGACGATTTGCTGCCACGCGCCTTTGTACGCAGTCATCGTACTACCGCCTATCTGGATTGCCGCCGCGGCTGGATGATGGTGGATTCGGGTACGGCCAGCAAGGCCGAAGCCCTGGTTTCCAAACTGCGCGAGGCCCTGCCGCCCTTCCCCGCCGCCCTGCCCCGTACCAAACTGGCTCCACATACGGCCATGACCGACTGGTTGGCCGCTGGCGAAGCACCTTACGGCTTCGAACTGGATGCCGACTGTGAGTTGAAAGATGGCAGCGAGAATGGCGCAGTCATTCGCTGCACGCGCATGGACCTGACCGCAGAGGAAATCCGCCAGCATATCGCGACCGGCAAGCAGGTGACCCGCGTTGGCCTGATCTGGCAGGAAAAAGTTCGTTTCATGCTGACGGATACCCTGCAACTCAAGCGCATCCAGTTTCTGGATGTTCTGCAAGAAGAAGCCAGTCAGGCGGGTGATGACCGGGAAAGCCTGTTTGAAGCCACCTTCACCCTGATGAGTGAAGAGCTGGGTGAATTGGTAGAAGCCTTGATCGAAGCGCTTGGCGGCCTGGAAGACAGCCAGGCATCGCCTGCCCCGGCACCAGCACAGCACCTTGCGGCGCCGGCAGAGCATGGCAGCGACGAGAAGCTGCCCTGGGACTAAGCCCATCACATCCGGATTGACCAAGAGCCTGCGGGCTCTTTTTTTTTGATAGCACAAGACTAACAATCGATTAATAACAATCAATTTAACAAAACTATCAGTCATGACCATACTAAGCCCATCACCCTGCTACGGGATGAGCAGCAAAGGCTTGAACTTGACGGCTACTTTACTGCCCTAGCACTAGATAAGATTTTTCTTATCAATATTAAGGAATTATCCCAGTAACAAAGAACAGGTGATGCAGTACAAATTAGGCTATCAATCCAGTACACCGGGAGAACGTCATGCAAAACAATCAGACATGGCAGGAAGTCCTGCTCGACATGCTGGCCGCATTCGCAGGCTTGCAATAGTACGATCAGGTGCAATCCCTCTGGTAGCTGTCTGCCGGAGTCTGCCTTGAAAGTGCAAACGGGCACTATCCCCTGCACTGGATTCTTGAAAACCTCTATCTGTTCGCGGGAACACCCCGCAACAATCCATAACCCACGCAACAGGAGCAAGTGATGGCGAACAATAACGCAAGTTCTGCAGGCAAGTGCCCGGTCATGCATGGCGGAATGACCCAGACCAGCATGTCGAACATGGACTGGTGGCCCAAAGCCCTGAACCTGGACATCCTGCACCAGCACGACAGCAAGACCAATCCGCTGGGTGGTGGTTTCAACTATCGCGAAGAACTGAAAAAGCTGGATGTTGAAGCACTGAAAAATGATATCAAGGCCCTGATGACAGACAGCCAGGACTGGTGGCCGGCTGACTGGGGCCATTATGGCGGACTGATGATTCGCATGGCCTGGCACGCGGCCGGCACTTACCGTATTGCGGACGGCCGTGGCGGCGCCGGCACCGGCAACCAGCGTTTTGCCCCCCTGAACTCCTGGCCCGACAACGGCAACCTCGACAAGGCCCGCCGCCTGCTGTGGCCGATCAAGAAAAAATACGGCAACAAGATCAGCTGGGCCGATCTGATCGTGCTGGCCGGCACCATGGCTTACGAGTCCATGGGCCTCAAGTCCTATGGTTTCGCCTTTGGCCGCGAAGACATCTGGGGCCCCGAGAAAGACATCTACTGGGGTTCGGAAAAGGAATGGCTGGCCCCCAGCGGCAGCGAAGGCAGCCGCTACTCCGGTGAGCGCGATCTGGAAAACCCGCTGGCCGCCGTCATGATGGGGCTGATCTATGTAAATCCGGAAGGCGTGGACGGCAAGCCCGATCCGCTCAAGACCGCCTATGATGTGCGTGTCACCTTTGCCCGCATGGCAATGAATGACGAAGAAACCGTGGCCTTGACGGCTGGCGGCCACACCGTCGGCAAGACGCACGGCAACGGCGATGCCAGCAAACTGGGTCCCGCTCCCGAGGGTGCCGAGCTGCAAGACCAGGGGCTTGGCTGGCTCAACCACAGCAGCCGTGGCATTGGCCGCGATGCCGTCACCAGCGGCCTGGAAGGTGCCTGGACTACTCACCCGACCCGCTGGGACAACGACTACTTCGACATGCTGCTCAACCATGAGTGGGAGAGCCGCAAGAGCCCGGCAGGCGCCTGGCAGTGGGAACCCACCAATGCCAAGCCCGAGGCTTACCCGGCCGACGTGGAAAACGACCCGTCCAAGCGTACCCGCCTGATGATGACCGACGCCGACATGGCCATGAAGATGGACCCGGTCTACCGTGCCATCTGCGAACGCTTCCAGAAGGACCCGGCCTACTTCTCGGAAGTATTCGCCCGCGCCTGGTTCAAGCTGACGCACCGTGACATGGGTCCGAAGGCCCGCTACATCGGCCCCGATGTGCCGCAGGAAGACCTGATCTGGCAAGATCCGGTTCCGGCCGGCCCCACCGGCTACGATATCGACGCCGTCAAGGCGAAGATTGCCGCCAGCGGCCTGAGCCTGGCCGAAATGGTCAGCACCGCCTGGGATAGCGCCCGCACCTTCCGTGGTTCGGACAAGCGCGGCGGTGCCAATGGTGCACGTATCCGCCTGGCTCCGCAAAAGGACTGGGCCGGTAATGAGCCGGCGCGCCTGGCCAAGGTGTTGGCGGTATTGGAAAAAATCGCCGCCGAATCCGGTGCCAGCGTGGCTGACGTGATTGTCCTGGCCGGTAATGTCGGTATCGAGCAGGCCGCCAAGGCTGCAGGCCATGCCATCACGGTGCCATTCGCACCCGGTCGTGGTGATGCCACTGCCGAGATGACCGATGTCGAGTCCTTTGATGTGCTGGAACCGCTTGCCGACGGTTTCCGTAACTGGCAGAAACAGGATTACGTGGTCAGCGCCGAGGAAATGCTGCTCGACCGTGCACAGCTGATGCGCCTGACCGCCTGCGAAATGACCGTACTGGTGGGTGGCCTGCGCGTGCTGGGTACCAATCATGGCGGCAGCCAGCACGGCGTGTTCACCAACCGTGTCGGACAATTGACCAATGATTTCTTTGTCAATCTGACCGATATGGCCAATACCTGGAAACCGGCTGCGCACAATCTTTACGAGTTGCGTGATCGCAAGAGCGGCGCCGTCAAGTGGACCGCAAGCCGTGTCGATCTGGTATTCGGCTCCAACTCGGTGCTGCGTGCTTACGCCGAGGTGTATGCGCAGGACGATGCCCAGGAGAAATTCGTCAAGGATTTCGTCGCAGCCTGGACCAAGGTGATGAATGCAGATCGCTTTGATCTGAACTGACCGTCCTGACGCACGGCGCGTCATCACGAACAGGCCAACCAACCGGACAGCACATGCTGTCCGGTTTTTTTACAGCCTATCCGCTTTTCAGGCAGGTCCTGCGGGCGCCGGCTCCTGTCCTGTCATTGTCAAAACAAATCGACAATTTTAAAAGATTAATTTTACTTGAGAATTATTCTCATTAAAATGGCATCATTGATTGGGAGAACCGTATGAAACAACAGCACACCCCGTTACAGCGCAGCCGTTTGCGCCTGATGACCCGCCGACTGCTTGGCCTGGCCATCGTCTGCGCTGGTTGGGCCCTGATACTGCAGCCAACAGGGCACCACAGCATGGCGAAGCAGCCTGTTGCCAGTCACCCGGCTTAGCATGAGCAACGGTGGCTGCTCCGTGGCGCGCCAGTGATGCCGGGTGAACCGGGCCTGCGGCAGGCTTATTGATGCCTGGGAAACTGCGCCGGCTCAGTCGTTTTCACCTAGTCGCAGGCTGCCCGGCGGAATGCGCGACAAGCGCTTGGCCTGGGCCATATCCAGCAGTACAAGGCTGGCAAACTATGCACCATTGGTAAACAATATAATGAGAAATTCACGGTTTTTTTAACAGGGAAAGCTGGTTAAGCTGTTTACATGGCAATCACTGCAGGCAATACCACCATGACCACGCGACAACCCGCCCTGTTTATTTCTCATGGCGCCCCGACGCTCCCCATCGAGCACAGCGCCACCCGTGACTTTCTGCAGCAGCTTGGGCAGCAGCTCCCCCGCCCACGGGCCATCGTGGTGCTGTCCGCCCACTGGGAAAGTACGCTGCCCATGGTCAATCTGGCAGAAAAACCGGGCACACTGTACGACTTTGGCGGCTTTCCGCCCATTCTCTACACCCTGCGCTATCCTGCCAGCACCGATCTGACCCTGGCCGCAGAGGCGATGGACCTGTTGCGCCAGTCTGGCTTCCGTGTGGGCAGCACCGATCAGCGTGGCCTGGACCACGGCATGTGGACGCCATTGATGTTGATGTATCCGCAAGCGGATATTCCCCTGGTCATGGTGTCGCTACCGCATGCGGCGACAGCCGACACCTATTACCGGATGGGGCGCGCCTTGCGCGCACTGCGTGATGATAATGTGATGATTGTGGGCTCGGGCAGCTATACCCATAATCTGTGGCAGCTTGGCCGCGATGGCAGTGCCCCGCCCTCCTGGGCCGAGGATTTTGCCCAGTGGATGGACCATGCCTTGAGTGATAACCGGCCGCAGGACATCCTCAACTGGAAGCAGCTGGCACCGCACGCCCGTGAAAACCATCCCAGCGACGAGCATTTCAATCCACTGCTGGTAGCCATGGGGGCGGCATCGGATGATACGCCACCGCACAAGCTGCACGATGACTGGCGCATGGGCTCATTGTCCATGGCCTGCTGGCGCTTCGACTGACATGCAGCAGGGCCATCTTCAAGATGGCCCTGTTACTGTCCAAGTACGCTTCTCAGCTCACAGCGTTTTCAATTTGCCACGGAAATCATCCAGCCGCTGGTATCCCTTGTGCGCCATCAACGCCCGCAATTCATCCAGAATGCGGGCAAACGCCCCTTCGCCTTCTTCGTACAGGCAGGTGCCGATCTGTACCGCCGTCGCTCCGGCCAGGATATGCATGAAGGCCTCACGACCACTGTTGATACCGCCACAGCCCACCACATGCTTGCCAGGCAACAGGCGGTAAAACTCACGGACATTGGCCAGTGCGGTCGGCAATACATAGCTGCCCCCCAGACCACCCAGCCCGTCCTTGGGCTTGATCACCACGCTTTCACGGTCGACATCGATCACCAGGCCATTGCCGATGGAGTTGATGCAGGTGACAAAGCGCAATGCGGGGAAGGCATTGAGCACGGCGGCCATCCGGGCAAAATGCACCGGATCGAAATACGGTGGCAACTTGACACCGAACGGGCCGTGGTAGACACGCGCCATCTGCGTCAGCGCCTCATGACAAGCCTGGAAATCGTAGCCCAGCTGTGGCTTGCCCGGCAGATTCGGGCAGGACAGATTGACTTCCGGCAAGCAGGGTAGCTGCGCAGCCGCCAGATCACTGAGCATGTCCAGGTTCTCCTGCAGCGTCATGCCGGAGAGCGACAGGAATAGCGGCTTGCCTGCGGCATAGGGATAGCTGCGCGCATAATCCAGGTAATAAGGATAGCCAGCATTGGGCAGCCCCATGGAGTTGATGCTGCCCAGCGCTGTCGCACAATAGCGTGGCTCCGGATTGCCTGTACGCGGCTGCGGTGTGCAGCTCTTGGTGATCACTGCAGCGGCCGCCGAGGTGCGCACTTGCTCCAGTTCCGCCACACTGCGGCACATGACGCCCGAGGCGTTATACAGCGGATTGGCCATGGCAAGACCAAGCCAGGAGACAGACAGGTCGACATGCATGCCTTGGATTTCCCGACAAAACAAAAAACGCAGTCTGCGCCCGGCACCGCAGGGTCGCTCTGCGCCACATCAAGCCACCATGCAATACGACCACCGCAGCGCGCCTTGCCCGGCCGTCTAGCGCAATAGATGCAGGCCCTGATAGAAGGCAAAGCAAAGCAGCCAGGCCAGCAGGACCGACCAGCCGACAGAGAGCGCGGTAAAGCTGCGGCTTCTGGACTCGCGCCGTATCGCCGCCACGGTGGACAGGCAAGGCACATACACCAGGGTAAAGATCAGGAAACTCATGGCCGAGGCCCAGTCCAGATGGTGTAGCAAGGCGGCCCCCAGGCCGGCCTCCGGTACGCCATAGATCACCGCCAGGCCGCCCAGCAGGATTTCCTTGGCGACAAAGCCCACCAGCAGGGCCACGGCCAGTTCATGCCTGATACCGATGGGGTCCAGCACCGGAGCCAATACCGTACCCAGCATATCGGCCAGCGTCTTGTTATCACCAGCCGGGATATGCGAAACCAGCCACACCAGCACCACTCCCATCAGGATGAAGCTGGAGGCCAGTTCGAGAAAGGCACGTACCTCGCCCACCGCCCGGATCAGCATGTGACGCATACCCGGCAGGCGATAAGGCGGCAGCTCCAGCAAAAACGCCTCATTGCCCCGATAACGATGTTTGAACAACCAGGCGGTGAAAATGGCGACCACGAAACTCAGCAGGTATAGCAGCAGCAAGACCCACGGCGCCTGATGCGGAGTGAACAGGATGCCGGCAAAAAACACCACCACCTGCAGCCGCGCCGAACACAGGGAAAAGGGGACGATCAGCATGGTGAGCAGGCGTTGCTGGCGCTCGCGCATCACCCGCGTACCCAGAATGGCCGGCACATTGCAGCCAAAACCCATCAGCTGCATGACAAAACCACGGCCATCCAGCCCCAGCCTGGCCATGAAGGCATCGGTCAGATAGGCCGCGCGCGCCAGGTAGCCACTGTCCTCCACCAAGGCCATCAGGATGAAAAACACGAACAGGATGGGGGCAAAAGTGAGCACGGTGGACACTCCTTGCCAGACGCCCTCCAGTAGCAGGCTCTGCACAATGGCAGGCAAAGGAGCGAGCCAGTGCTGCAAGGCCGCTTCCTTGAACCAGTCCAGCCCGTCGCCCACCCATCCTTGCAGTGGCGTGCCGATCTGATAGGTCAGATTGAACAGCAAGGCCATGCAGGCGAAGAACAGCGGCAAGCCCCAGCAGGAGTGCATCAGCCAGGCATCGACTTTTTCCGTGATGCCCGCCGGCAGCACGGCAGGCAAACGCCAGCACCCGGCCAGCAGTGCCCGCGCCTGCATGATGGCCTGCTGCGTCTCCGGCACGCGCTCCAGCTGGGCATGACTGGCAACCGCAGCACTGGCGGCCTGGCGATTCAGCGCCTCCAGCAGCGCAGGCCAGCCTTCCATGCGCTTGGCCGACACCAGCACCACCGGCACGCCAAGGCGCTGACGCAACAGCGGCAGATCAAGCGAAATCCCCAGCAGCCTGGCTTCATCCGCCATATTCAGCACCACCACGGCAGGCAGGCCGCTGGCCAGCACCTGTAGCGCCAGTGGCAGCTGGCGGTCCAGCTGGGCGGCATTGAGCAGCAGGATGGCCGCGTCAAATGCGGTGCTCATCAAGACATCGCGCACGACTGCTTCATCGTCGCTATAGCCGGTCAGGTCATTCACCCCAGGCAAGTCGACCAATTCCACCATCTTGCCGCCCAGCAGCAGCCGCGCGCTGGTGAGCTCGACCGTGAGCCCGGGCCAGTTGCCAACCCGTTGCGACATGCCGGTCAGGCGATTGAATACCGTGGACTTGCCCGTATTGGGCAGGCCGAGCAAGGCAAAGCGCTTCATTCCGCCACCCGTACCTGGATCAGACTGGCCAGACTGCGACGCAGTAAAAAGCGCGTACTCCCCACTTCCAGCACCAGCGGGCCACCAAAGGGGGCGCTGCGCATCAGGCTGAAATGACTGCCGGGAATCAGCCCGAACGCCGCAACACGACGGAAGGCCTCGTCAGACAGATCCAGGCTGTCCACCACGCCCTTGCACCCCAGTGGAAACTTGTCGAGTGACAACATCTTGCATACCCAATAACGCGAATAGTTTGCATTATTATAAGTAAAAGACCTTTCTCCCGATAAGGCTTCCTGGCCGGCATCTGCGCAAGGTTTGCGCAACATCAATGGCCAGCAAGCCCAAGCCGTTTGCCGGCATCGGCAAAACATGACGAGATATGGCCCTGCCGGGTCATACCGTTTAGAATCGGTGCCATCTAAATTTCTGTAACGGACCCCCGACCATGAGTATCAAATCCGACAAGTGGATCCGCCGCATGGCGCAGGATCACAACATGATCGAGCCGTTTGAATACAACCAGATCAAGAATATCAACGGCGAGAAGGTGATTTCCTTCGGCACCTCCAGCTATGGCTACGATATTCGCTGTGCCGATGAATTCAAGGTATTCACCAATATCAACAGCACCATTGTCGACCCCAAAAATTTCGACCCCGATTCTTTTGTCGAAGTCTCCGGCAAGGGCTACTGCATCATCCCGCCCAACAGTTTCGCCCTGGCCCGCACGGTGGAATATTTCCGTATTCCGCGATCGGTACTGACCGTGTGCCTGGGCAAATCGACCTACGCGCGCTGCGGCATCATCGTCAATGTCACCCCCTTCGAACCGGAATGGGAAGGCTATGTCACGCTGGAGTTTTCCAACACCACCCCGCTGCCGGCCAAGATTTATGCCAACGAAGGCGTGGCACAGGTGCTGTTCTTCGAATCCGATGAAGTGTGTGATGTGTCTTATGCCGATCGTGCGGGCAAATACATGGGCCAGGTTGGCGTCACCCTGCCCCGCCCCTGATGGTCGCCTTGCGCGACAAGCCGCTACGACAAGGACAGCCCAGGCTGTCCTTTTTTATTTCATCAGCATGAAAATCTGTCGGGCAATTTCCGCTGCCTGTTCTAGGATGAACTGTGGCTTATCCGTTTTCAGCAGCAAACCCAATACAGCACATGCTTTCTTCTTGGGACGTCGCGGTTCCCCCTTGCCGTAACGTCCCTTTTTTTATGCCGCAATAATACATATGTCATTTTTATTCAATATTCTCATTCTATAGAAATAGTTTGCTGCTTTGGCCATGACAGGGCAGCGCAAGAGACCAGGCACATAAAGAAACAGGGCCGGCAAAGCCGGCCCTGCTACTCCCTCATTCCCCGGTGACCCCGTTGTTGTCTCCCGACTAGATGACCTCGCTTGCCTTGTGGCAAGGATCTTCCAGCAAAATCCGGGCATTTTCCGCCAGTTGGTCCAGATCTTCATCCAGATGTTCCTGCATATCCAGCAAGGCCGCCTTCAGCACCATGGCAGCCAGTGCCGCCTGGTCGCCACTGAACACATGGGCCAATACGCGCAACTCACGGCAGGCATGCAGATCCAGCGGTACTTCCAGTGTGCGCACCACGTCGACCCGTGTTACGGCTTCAGTGGTCATGCCCTTGCTGCGGCAGCTTTCCAGCTCGCACAGCAAGCCTTTCAGAGCGAGTCCCATTGCCATCTCCTTTCACCCACACTTTAACGCTAGCTGGGCTCCTCCCAAAAACCAAGCGACGGCAGACAAGATATTGACTTGAAACAAAATATTCATCTGCCATTGCCAGCAATCGGGCTAGCCGCGGCCGCGGGGCTGCGCTGAAGGGATCACCGTAGTACGGGCGTGCCGGCTACTGCCGCATTGAAAAACCCTCCAGCACATTCACCGCATTCAGCCCGATGGGCTCCACCGCATACCCACCCTCCATGCAGAAAGCGGTAGGCAGTCCCAGCCCGCCAATCTGCTCACCCAGCCGTAGAAAGTCGGTGCTGGCCAGGGAAAAGCGCGAGATCGGATCGCCTTCGAAGGTATCCACCCCCAGCGACACCACCAGCGCATCCGGGGCATAGCGCCGGATTTCACCCAGCGCAGTGTCCAGCGCGGCAAACCACAAGGCCACGCTGGACGCAGCCGGCAGCGGAAAATTGTAGTTGTAGCCCAGGCCGGCCCCCTCGCCATGCTCGTCGGCAAAGCCAAGAAAGAAGGGGTATTCGGTGGCCGGATCGCCATGAATCGACAGGAACAATACGTCATCACGCTGGTAGAAGATATCCTGCGTGCCATTGCCGTGGTGATAGTCGACATCCAGCACGGCCACCCGCTTCGCACCGCGATCCAGCAGGCTTTGTGCTGCAATGGCGGCATTATTGAAGAAACAATAGCCACCACAGTAATCACGGGCAGCATGATGGCCCGGCGGCCGGGTGAGGGCGAATACGCCGCGCTGGCCCGCCGCCAGCTGATCGACGGCCGTCAGTGCCACATCTGCCGCGGCCGTGATGGCCGGCCAGGTGCCGGCGGTCAGCGGCGTGCCGCAGTCCATCGAGTAATAACACAGCTGCCCTTCCACATGCTGCGGGATGGCCGCGCGCAGACGGCGGATCTGCCACATTTTGGGCAAGGCGTCGTAGTCGCGCCCCATGGCCGTCCAGCGTTGCCAGGCAGTTTGCAGAAATTCGACATAGCCGGCATCGTGCACGCGCAGTACCGGTGCCAGCCCGTGCGCGACCGGCTCGATCACCGGGCCAAGATCACGTGACCTGACTTCCTGCAATACCATGTCGGCACGCGAGGGATTTTCGAAACAAGGCTTGAGGGTGCCATCGATCAGCTCGGCCTTGCCGTGCTGCAGGCGGTGTGTGTCGCTATAGATGGTCAGCATGGGAATATCCGGCAAGCAAAAGCCCCATGCTGGCGCGATGGGGCGATGGGGTCAACCATGACCGGGCGATGATTTGCCCGGGCGCAATACTGTTTGCTCAACCTTCTTCGGCATCGCCATCCACATAGAACCAGCGACCGTCTTCCTTGCGAAAGCGGCTGACTTCATGCAGCCGCTGTGCACGACCGTTGACTTTGTAGCGGGCGACAAACTCCACCACACCGGCGTCGTCCTCGGCACTGCCCGCCTGCGTGCTGAGCACGTCCAGCGCCAGCCATTTGACGAAGCGCTCTTCGCGCGACAAGTCCAGCTCTGCCGGACGGGTGGAGGCGTGCCAGCTGGCCAGCAGATAATCGGCATTATTCATGGTGTAGGCCGCATAGCGGGAGCGCATCAGGCTCTCGGCCGTGGGAGCCTGCTGGGTGCCATCGATATAGCGGCCGCAACAGTCGGCGTAAGAGGCCGTCAGGCCACAGGGGCAGGCACTGGAATGTTTCTTCTTGCTCATTGCTTTATCAGCCCAGGGCGGGCAATCCATAGAGTTTCAACAGAAAATTGGTAAATACCGGCGCTGGCGGCTTGGGCTGCAGCTTGGGCCAGCGGCGCAGCCATTCGCGCAAGCGCATTTCCATGCGTGCTTGCGACTCTTCTTGCGTCAGCCGTCCGGCATCGCGTTCCACCGCCAGGTAGCGATACATGGCAAAGCTGTTGTCATCAACCAGGTTGGCACCAATCAAGCGCAGGCGATAGACATTGAGCTGATCGGCCGCCGCCACGCGGCTCAGCTCGCCGCTTTTCACCTTGCCAGCCAGGCGACTGGCTTCCCTGAACAGCAAGTCCTGCTTGCTGTCAGGCTGCGGCTGGGCCTGCACCGGTCGAGCAGGTCGCACCCCGGTTTGCGGGGCTGCCGGTTGTTGCAGCAAGCTGCAGGCAGACAACACCAGCGACATGCCGGCTACCCGGCTAAGCACTTTGAGAGTGGAATGCATGGGCGGTAGTGTAGCGGATGTGGAGGCAGATTGGACAAAATACGCCGGCTGGCAGTTCGCTGCCGGCAGCCCCCCACATGACAAAACCGGCCGGGCAGTGACTGCGCGGCCGGTGAGATGGCGAGGAAGGCTGAGCTGAAACGATCAGGCCAGATGTTCGAACAGCGGTGTCGACAAATAACGCTCGCCAAAGGAAGGAATGACCACCACGATCAGCTTGCCGGCGTTTTCCGGGCGCTTGGCCAGCTGAATGGCCGACCACACGGCGGCACCGGAAGAGATGCCGACCAGCACGCCTTCCTGGGTCGCCACCGCCCGTGCCGTGGCAAAGGCATCATCATTCTTGACGCGAATGATTTCGTCGTAAACCTCGGTATTCAGAATGGGCGGTACAAAACCGGCACCAATGCCCTGGATGGGATGCGGGCCCTTCGGTCCACCCGACAGCACCGGCGACGCATCCGGTTCCACCGCCACAATCCGCACACCCGGTTTGCGGGCTTTCAGCACTTCACCGACACCGGTAATGGTGCCGCCAGTACCAACACCAGCCACGAAAATATCCACCTGGCCATCGGTATCGCGCCAGATTTCTTCAGCCGTGGTATTGCGGTGGACTTGCGGGTTGGCTGCGTTTTCGAATTGCTGCGGCATGAACCAGCTGTCCGGATTTTCTTCGACCAGCTGACGCGCCTTGGCAATGGCACCACCCATGCCATCCGGCCCCGGAGTGAGGATCAGTTCCGCACCGTAGGCTTTCAGCAGCTGGCGACGCTCGCGGCTCATGGTTTCCGGCATGGTGATCACCAGCTTGTAGCCACGCGCGGCGCAAACCATGGCCAGGCCGATGCCGGTATTGCCGGAGGTCGGCTCGACGATGGTCGTGTGCGGCCCGATCTTGCCAGCCTGCTCGGCAGCATCGATCATGGCCACCGCGATACGGTCCTTGACGCTGTGCGCCGGATTGAAAAACTCCAGCTTGGCGACCACGGTGGCGACGCAGCCATCGGTAACGCGGTTCAGTTTGACCAGAGGGGTATTGCCGATCAGGTCGGTTACGGTATTGGCGATACGCATCGTCTTATTCTCCCGGGCAACATTAATGCAAGGTTTAATAACGCTTATAATATATGAGCGCTCAGAAAACTCTAATAGTGTTTACTTCTATTCAATGAACCAACTGGTCCCACATCCATCATGCCGACCCAGGAAGAGCTGATTCCCTTGAGCGGCTGGCGCCGCAAGCTGTACATCATCATTTTTGAGGCAGACACCCGCAGCGGCCGGCTGTTCGATCTGGCGCTGATTGTCAGCATCATCCTGTCGCTGCTCACCGTGATCCTGGAGAGTGTGGCCAGCATCCGCCAGCAATGGGGCCCGCAATTAAAGATTCTGGACTGGCTGTTCACCATTCTGTTCACGCTGGAATACCTGCTGCGTCTGGCCTGCGTCCACAAACCGCTACGCTACGCCCGCAGCTTTTTCGGCGTGGTCGACCTGTTGTCCATCCTGCCGCTCTACCTGGGCCTGTTCATTCCGGAAAGCCGCTTCCTGGCCGATATCCGCGTGCTGCGGCTGCTGCGCATGTTCCGCATTCTCAAGCTCACCCGCTACATGGGCGAGGCACGCGAGCTGAAACGGGCCATGCTGGCCAGCCGGCGCAAGATCATCGTGTTTCTCGGCACCGTGGTACTGCTGGTCATCATCCTGGGGACGCTGATGTATGTCATCGAAGGCGAAGCCAATGGCTTCACCAGCATTCCGGTCGGCATTTACTGGGCCATTGTCACCCTCACCACCGTCGGCTTTGGCGACATCACCCCCAAGACACCATTGGGCCAGGCATTGGCCAGCCTGGTGATGATTACCGGCTATGGCATCATCGCCGTGCCCACCGGCATCGTGACGGCAGAAATCGCCCGCGGCGCATCGGCCACCCCAACCGACAAGCAGTCGGCCACCCGCCTCTGCCCCCATTGCTTCAGCGAGGGGCATGATTGGGATGCGCGCTTTTGCAAGCATTGCGGCGGCACACTGCCCAGACCAGCCAGGGGCGAGGTCAGCTAACGTACTGCTAAAGGCTAGGCGGCGGCCCGGGCGGCCAGAATGGTGCGCGCCACTTGTTCGGCCAGTTGGGCCAGCCGTTGCGGAGCTTCCTGCATCGCGCTATCCAGCGACATCGGCCGGTTGCACAGGGAATAACAGCCGTCAAAACTGCCAGCCAGCGCCCCTTGCTCGTCGGCGATGACCGCACCGGACAGCAGGCTGACCGGCACACCGGCCGCGCGTGCCAGCGCAGCCACACAGGCCGGAGCCTTGCCCGCCAGTGTCTGGCTGTCGCTGCGCCCTTCCCCGCTGAACACCCAGTCGACCCTCTGCAGGGCTGCCGCCAGGCCAAGATGGCGCGCCACGGCCTGCGCCCCCGATTGCATGCGCCCACCCAGCAACAGCATGGCATAGCCCAGCCCACCGGCAGCACCACTGCCGGGCAGGTGCCGGGTATCTCGCTGCAAGCGGGCATCCAGCAGCTGCGCGAAATGGGTGATCTCGCCATCGATGCGGGCGATATCCGCCGCAGCCACGCCTTTTTGCGGGCCGAAGACTGCGGTTGCCCCACGAGGCCCACTCAGCGGATTATCCACATCCGACCAGATTTCCAGCTCGACATCGGCAAAAGCCTGCAGCAAGCCATCGGCGTCCAGCGTGAACAACTGCGACAAATCCTGCAGTGCGCCGTCCAACCGTTGCCCCCGGGCATTGAGTAACTGCAGACCAAGCGCCGCCAGACACGCCGCCCCACCATCATTAGTACTGGAGCCGCCCAAGGCTACTGCGATACGCCGCTGCCCCGACTGCAACAAGGCTGCCAGCATCTGGCCAACACCACGGCTGCTACGTTGCGCCACCGGGCTGTCTCCCGCTTCGGGCAAGCCGATGATGCGCGCCACCTCCAGCACTGCGGTTCCGTCCGGCAACAGCAAGCATGGAGCCATGATGGTGTCACCCGTGGCATTGCACACCGGAAACTGCAGCCACTGGCCGCCAACAGCGGCATACAGGGCATCCTGCGTCCCTTCGCCGCCATCGGCCATTGGACGAAGCAGGCACTCCGCCTGCGGGTCGGCGCGTTCAATGCCACGCTGCATCGCCTCTGCCACCGCAGCGGCCTCCAGCGAGCCTTTATAGGAATCCGGTGCAAGCAGCCAACGCATGGGTCATCCTCCAGCGGAAAATGGACAACATAAATGCAAAACCCCTCCTTGCCAAGGCAAGAAGGGGTTGGTAACGGGGGCGAATGAACGCTTATTCTGCCGACTGGCCTTCTGGCGCCACCGGCGTCGCACTGGCTTCTGGTGCAGTAGCGGCTTCAACTGCCGGTTTGGGTGCCGACATCAGCTGGGCAGCCTTTTTCTCTTCAGCAGTCACTTCGCCGCTCGGTTTGCCGGCCAGGTCGAAACGCTTGCCGCCACGCGCCAGCGACTTGACATAGCGCGGCTTACGGCAGTGATTGGCCACCACACGGGAAATCAGCGTGGCATCGAATTGCGGCAAGGCAGCAATCAGGCTCTCATGGATGCCCAGAGCCAGCGGACGGAACTGACGAAACACTTCGAACTTGCTGTAAACATGTTCCGCAATCATTTCTGTCTGTTTTTTCTTCGACAGACTCTGCACTGCGGATTTGAGAGCAGCACCCAGTGCCGTTTCGGTATTTGGCTTCATGAACTTCTATCTAGATCCAGTGATGCTTTTCAATGACAGGCAAGCCTGCCAGACGGGGTGACGGTATACAACCCGTCGCTAGCACAGCCTGTCATCATCTCCATGACGCTGCTGCGCCCTGTATGGTAATGCAGCTTGCAAGCGCGTGCCAGCAAAAGCCGGCATCGACCAACTGGTCTGCTAGCCATGTGGCTCGAACAGTGTAACGGTGTTGGTGCGCCCAGCCGGGGTCGAACCGGCACAACCGAAGTCGAGGGATTTTAAGTCCCTTGCGTCTACCAATTTCGCCATGGGCGCACCGAGTGGCGGATTATGCCAGCACTCTGCCGCAGAGTCACCCTTTGCACGCGCAATTTCCCTTATCCAGCAGCACAAGCCGTGCATGACTTGCTGCTATTGGCCGCTTTGCGCGAAGATGGCTCTCTTAATACAGCGCAGCAACCCTGTTCTTAGGACGGGTCGCTGCCCACTACCTATCCTGATCGCTACCAAGGAATTGCCGTCTCATGTTCGAACATGTCGAAGCCTATCCCGGCGACCCCATCCTGACCCTGGTGGAAACCTTTCATGCCGACACCCGCAGCCAGAAAGTAAACCTGGGCATCGGCCTGTACTATGACGAAGAGGGACGCATCCCTCTGCTCGACTCCGTGCAACAAGCGGAAGCAGCCCGTGCAGCATCTCCCGCACCGCGTCCTTACCTGCCGATGGAAGGCGCCGCCAACTATCGCAGCGCCGTGCAAAAACTGTTGTTTGGTGCGACACACCCGGCACTACAGCAACAACGCATCGCCACCATTCAGACCATCGGTGGCTCCGGAGCGCTGAAAGTGGGCGCGGATTTCATCAAGCGCTATTTCCCGCACAGTGAAGCCTGGATCAGCAAGCCCAGCTGGGATAATCACCGCGCCATCTTTGAAGGTGCCGGGATCAAGGTGCATGACTATCCTTACTACGATGCACACAGCGGTGGCCTCTTGTTCGATGACATGCTGGCCACACTCAAGCAATTGCCCGCGCAAAGCGTGGTCTTGCTCCACCCCTGCTGCCACAACCCCACCGGGGTTGACCTGAGCCAGGCGCAATGGGATGCGCTGATTCCCGTGCTGAAAAACGGCAATTTGCTGCCTTTCCTCGACATTGCCTACCAAGGCTTTGGCCAGGGGCTGGATGAAGACGCCTACGCCATCCGCGCACTGGCCGATGCGGGAATCAGCTTCTTTGTCAGCAACTCCTTTTCCAAAAACCTTTCCTTCTATGGCGAACGCTGCGGCGGACTGTCCATCGTCTGCCAAAGCCAGGAAGAAGCAGAGCGCGTACTGGGACAGATGAAAGCCACCGTACGCCGCAACTACTCCAGCCCCCCCACCCATGGCGGTCAGATTACCGCCGCCGTGATGAACGATCCGGCTTTGTTTGCCCTATGGCAAACCGAAGTGGCACAGATGCGGGTACGCATCAAGGCCATGCGCCAGCAATTGTTCGCCGTACTCAGCGCCCGCCTGCCTGGCCGCGACTTCAGCTACTTCACCACCCAGCAAGGCATGTTCAGCTACACCGGCCTCAGCCCGGAACAGGTAGACCGCCTGCGTGAAGAGTTTGCCGTCTATCTGGTGCGCTCAGGCCGCATGTGCGTAGCCGGCTTGAACAGCCGCAATGTGGACTATGTCGCCCAGGCCATGGCCAGCGTGCTGGAAGGCTGAGGCCATCCCCACCCCGCCCAGCAAAAAGCCCGTCATCACTGACGGGCTTTTTGCTCACAACAACAATCAGTCGCGCTTGTGCAGCTTCAAGGTCAGGCTTAACTCTCCCTCACCGTCATTCACCGACTGGATATTTTTCAAGGTAATGCCTGTCGGCAACAGCACACTGATGCCATGACCGATACCATATTTGGATAGCGATTTTTCCAGACGCTTGGCCATGTTTTGCGCCGGCAGCCGCGCCTCCTCATCCAGGGCAAAGCCATATGCCTCGGCCGCGCTGTCAAATGCCTGGCTTACCTGCTCCTTGCCGACGAATTTTTCGGCGATGGAACTGACCTGACCGGTCGACATCTCCTCTTCCGCACCGCACACCGCCAGAAACTCATCCTTGAAGCGGGCCTGCTCGAGCGGGTCGGCAATCTCCTCGGATAGCTGTTCGACCACGCTGGCCACCATGCGGCTGCTGCTTTGCGCATCCGGCACCCGCATCGCCTTGAGAAAATCATCCAGCCAGAACTTTGCTTGCTGACCACCACGATCCACGGCATAGACCAGCGGACTGTTTTCCAGGATCAAGGCCCCCTTATCAATCAGACGCGGGTTGATGCCAGAGGCATGGCGAATGTCAAATACCTCACCGGCCTCGATCACCGACAGAAAGTCATCCCGCACTTCCGACTTGAATACCCCCAGGGCACGCAACTGCCGCTCACCATCAGACAAACCGGCAAACAAAATGACAAACAAATCGCCAGCACTGATATTCGGATGCTGTGAACGAGCATACAAATGCTTGGCAATACGCTGGGAAACCGTGAGGAAGTCCAGCTCATCCCTGAAAAACTGCCGCGTGTAGTGATAGATCTCATTCAGATTGAGATCCGACTCATGAAAGAACTGGTGCTTCTTCTTGTCGGAAACCACACCCCGCAAGTAGCCACTCAAGATGAGCGAGGAAACACCATCATCCACATCACAAGCCCGCTCGGACAGCTGCAAGCCCTCTCCCCTAGCCTGATTGCCTACCCGATGCACCACCAGGCGTTCAACACGCGATTCACCAATCAACATAAGCTGCCTCAGCTCAAAGCAAAGCAGGATTATTGCCCCCGCCCCGCCGCTTGACAATCGAAATGCGTGGCAGCGCAAATGCTATGCAATCGAAATACATTACATGACATGGACAATTCGATAAAAAAGAAATAGTCAATACACATCAAGCAAGACGAATGCAGTAATCAAGGCAAATTACCAACATGTGGCCAGCACTTAACTTCTGAGCAAAATTTAATCATTTAAAATAATGACGTTTTTTTAAATTTTCCCACATAAAACAAGCCAAATCAGCTGGATATAGGAAATTTCCTAGATTCAAAAATGATGCGTCTTAGATGAAAAAACTGTCTCCCAGTCGATACTAGCCTGAGTCAAACGCACGCAACGCGTCAGCGTATTTGAATCCTCCTCATCCGACACGAAGGAACAGACATCATGAAAAAATTGCTCACCACCGCTTCTACCGCTCTTCTGCTGGCTGGCCTTGCTGCACAGGCACAAGCTGCAGACGGCACCATTACCTTCAATGGTAATGTGACCGCCCAATCTTGCACCCCGACCGTTGCCGGCGGCACAGCTAACGGCACGGTGACCCTGCCGACCGTCTCGGCCAAATCGCTGGCTAGCGCCGGTGTTACCGCAGGTACAACTCAGTTCTCTATCGCACTATCAGGTTGCTCAGCAGCAGCCACCCAAGCAGCCACCTGGTTTGAAGCTGGATCTAACGTTGATCCCGCATCGGGCCGTCTGATTAACACCGGCACCGCCACCAAAGTGGATGTAGCACTGTACAACAGTACCGGCACCACGCCGATTGCTGTTGGCCAAGGTAATGGCTCCTTGGGCAGCAGCGGTACTGCCGTACCGATTACCAATAATGCCGCCACCATGAACTTCAATGCCCGCTACTACGCCACTGGCGCAGCCACGGCCGGCTCAGTTGTCGCCTCGGTTAACTACACCATTCAATATCAGTAAGCAAAGCGCTGCATGCTGCAGCGTCATGGCATAGCTGCATAGCCAATCCCCAAGGAGGAGTCATATTGGCTCCTCCTCGTACTATATATCCGCGAATTTAACCATTCGCCACTTTCAGACTATAAAAAAAGCACGCACTAGCGGTCTGTCTACCTGAGGAAGCTTGCAATGCAAAAGGTCCTTATAAGCGTTTCAACCATATCATTACTAGCTGCATTAGCTTCGACAGCCCAAGCCGCCGATGGACTCATCAGTTTCAATGGTGATATTTCATCAGAGACCTGCACGATCAGTGCAGCCAATGGTACCAATGATGGCACGGTGACACTGCCAATTGTTTCGGCGACTGCGTTAGCCAGTCCTGCAGCAACAGCTGGAGCCACACAATTTGCCATTACCCTCAGCAGCTGCCCACAACCATTCAAGAAAGCTGCAGCCTGGTTTGAAGCTGGTAGTAATGTTGATTCCACTACCGGAAGACTGATTAATACTGGCACCGCAAGCAATGTAGATGTTGCCTTGTACAACATAAACTCTAATTCACCAATCAATATTGGCCAGGGTAGTGGCTTTGGTGCTAGCGGTGCCTCCTTCGATATTATCAACGATGGCGCCATACTGAATTATCGTGCCAGTTACTATGCCAAAGCTGCGGTCACTGCAGGCACCGTTATTGCAAGCGTCAATTACACTGTGCAATACGAGTAGATATTAAGCAACTCCTTTTCACAGAAGCAAAGCAGCAGAGGGTGATGAATTTACATCACCCTCTTGCCATCACTAATAAAGTATCTGGGGAAAACATGATAAAAAACTTCATTACAGCAGTAGGCACTTTTTCCATGGGCAGCCTGTTTAATCTGGCACAGGCCGACGTATCCATTAATGCAACACGCATCATCTACCCCGCCAGCAAAAAAGAAATCACCTTTACCGTAAATAATGCGGGAAAAAAATCATCACTGATCCAGGCATGGCTTGATGAAGGAAATAGCAAAGACACGCCGGACAACACTAGCGCACCCTTTGTTTTAACCCCACCCATATCCATATTGCAGGCCGAAAAAGGGCAGAATATTCGCGTACGCTATACCGGAGAAATAGCACTTCCCACCGACAAGGAAAGCCTGTTCTGGATAAATGTACTCGAAGTACCACAAAATACCGACGATCCTAACCAATTGCGCATCGGCATCAGAAGTCGGATCAAATTTTTCTTTCGCCCTGAAAAGTTAGCACTATCTCCAGAAAATGCACCAGAAAAATTAAGCTGGAAACTGATTAGCAAAAATTCCAAATGGTATGTGCTTATTCACAATGGTACCCCGTACTATATCACTTTCAATCAAATACATATCAATACAGAAAAAACCAAGGGCAGTGTGGATTTATCACCGCAAAAATCAATGATTTCACCTAATGGCGATATGGAATACGAAATAACCGCCAAGAGTGATGAAATCAAGCCCGGCATAAATTTCAGCGTTATTAATGATTATGGTGGCAGCTCTAGCTATACAGCAAAGCTTGCCGAATAAACCACTTGAAGGTTGCCACCGTAGTGGCACAACAAGGTTTATACAGTGAAATCCATTAGCTTCAAAAAAAAACCAATACACCTTTTTCTGGCCGTCTGCTTTGGCATAAGCCATCAAGCGGTACAAGCCAATGAAAATGGCAGCGAGCCTTCTTTTGATAGAAGCTTGCTATGGGGTGATTCATTGAAGAAACTGGATTTCAGTAAATTTCAGACTGGATCATCATTGCCGGAGGGTGAGTACAGTACGGATGTGCTCATCAACGAAATACCGCGCGGACGGCGTGATCTGCGCCTTATCAAAACTGAAGATAATAAAAATACTGTCCCATGCATTCCGCGATCACTTTTACTGGAGCTGGGCGTGCGTGCCGATCGCTTACCAGAGCCAACACAAAAGGGGGAGGATATCTGTGTTGATCTGGCCAAGCAGATTAACGGCGCATTCTACCAATTTGATAGCAACCTGCTACAATTAAAAATAAGCGTTCCACAGGTTGACATGCAGCAGCATTTCATAGGCTACACCTCACCAGACAGCTGGGATGAAGGTGTACCTGCCCTGCTGCTCGACTACTCCAGTAATATTTACTACTCAAAAACAGCCAATACTGACAATAGCAATGCCTACTTGTCGGCAAATATCGGACTGAACCTGGGCAGCTGGCGTTTCCGCAATACGACATCGGTTAACTGGAGTAATAGCAACGGCCATTCAATCCAACCGATCCGAAATTATATCAGTCGCGATCTGGATGCCATCCATTCCCAGCTGATTATTGGTGATAGTTTTAGCGATTCCGATCTATTCACTTCGGTTCCGGTACGGGGTATCCGCATAGCCAGCGATGACCGGATGAAGCCCATCAATGATACCGGATACGCACCGGTCGTCCGTGGCATGGCCAATAGCAATGCGCATGTGGTCATCCAGCAAAACGGCTATACCATTTACGATACCACCGTCGCTCCTGGTGCATTTGAAATCAGGGATATTGCTCCAGCCAGCTACAACGGTGATCTTGTCGTAACGGTGACTGAAGCTGATGGCAAAAAATCAACATTTACCGTACCGTTTTCTGCCGTACCACGTTCGCTACGAGAAGGTTCGAGCCACTATAATTTTACTTTAGGCCAAGTGCGCAAGCTGGCAAACACAACGCCCATGCTTGGACAGTTTACCTATCAGCGCGGGATGTCCAATTTACTCACACTAAATGGTGGGGTGACCGCAGCAGATGGCTATACCACATTAGAACTAGGCAGTGTGTTTAATACTGGTGCTGGCGCCCTTGGCTTTGATGTCAGTAGTTCAAATACGAAAATCAATGGCACAACGCTAACTGGTCAGTCTTATCGATTCAGCTTCAACAAGCTATTCAATAACACTGGAACCAATGTCACTCTTGCTGCCTATCGCTACTCGACCTCCGGCTACATGGATGTGCAAACTGCACTAAATATTCGGGACACGATGGCAGATCCCAACAATGGGCAACTCTTATTTAACAACTTTTCCCGGCTACGCAGTCGTGGAGAAATCAATATTAATCAAAACTTTAAAAATGGGAGTTCTGCTTATATAAGTGGCTCCATTCAGGATTACTGGGGTGGCCAAGCACGTAGCACCCAATACCAGATGGGTATACGGCAAGGCTACAAGTGGGGTAGTTTGGCAATTGATGCCAATAGACAAACCAACAATGGCGGACAAAGTGTCAACAGCGTCATGCTAAGTATCAACTTTAACCTGGATAGCGGAAAGATATTCAGCAGCAGCCTGCGTAATGATTCTACGGGTAGCAGTGATGCACAACTGAATATGAGCGGTAGCTTCGACCAGGATAGAAAAATGAGCTATGGAATCAACATAGGAGAAAGTCGTGGTGGTGGCAGTAACAGTAGCAGCATTGCTGGCAATCTTGCTTACCAAGGTAGCAAAGGCATTGTCAATGCGAGCGCCAGCAGCTCCGGTGGAAATAAACAAGCTTCGCTGGGCTTGAATGGCTCGGTCGTCGCCGCGGCCGGGACCGTGTTATTTGGCCAACCACTCGGAGAGAGTACTGCAATTATTGAAGCACCAGATGCCAAAGGTGCGATGGTGGCGCCTGGTATTGGCGTAGAAGTGGATGGCTCCGGTCATGCACTGCTGCCATCGCTCTCCTCTTACCGCAAAAATGATATACAGCTGGAAACGGGTAGCATGAGTGATGGTGTGCAATTGGACTATAGCAGTACACAAGCGATTCCGCGTAGTGGTTCGGTGGTACTGGTGAAGTTTAAAACCACGATGGGCTTGCCATTGCTACTGAAAACACGCTTTGCCGATGAAAGCCCACTGCCCTTTGGTGCCAGCGTAAAAGACAAGGACGGTCACATAGTCGGTGATATTGGTCAAGCTGGCAAACTATTTGCGCGAGTGAAACAGCCCAGCGGTAGCTTGTTTGTCGACCTCGATGGTGGCAAAAAATGCATGCTAAGCTATGACAATGCTGAGCTTACGATCACTTCTTTCAAGACAGCAGTTTGCCAGATGGGCATTCAGTAATGGCTACCATTAATTTTATTTTGACACATACCATTTTAATGACACATGATAATAAAAATTAAATAACCATGCCCTAGCGCAAAGTGCACATGTAAAAGTAGTAAGAAATCCTTTAGAAAACAAGCTGCACCTTTCAAGCTGCTTAAAACCATAAAAACAGCTGGCACTTGCGGAGTGATACGATGAAATTCATGCCAAAACATTTCAATTTCTATAAATTGCTTACACTACACTTTGGGAAAATATTTATCCTAATCGGATTATTTTTTTTGCATAACTCATCCTATGCAAGTTGTACTGTTCAAGGTACTAATATAGGTGGTTTGAATTTATATTTATTCACTACAATTCCCCCACTCACCGTTGCCAACATTCCAGCCAGTACACCCTTGATCACTCCAATTAGTGATTGGTATACGACAACAGCGACCGCCTTCTCCAATTGCATTCCAAATGAAAGGCTCAGTCTAGCCGCGGCTCAACCTTCAACCAACCTCACTTACGATGACAACGGAACTACCTATACCATTTTTAAACTTCCAAATTCGAATATTGGTTACATAGCATCTGTCCAATGGACTGGAGCATACCAAACACTTCCTTTTCCACTTCCAGTAGATAAAGGATGGTGTTTCTTGGTGGGAGGCATATGCTACTCGGCAGCAAATCGTACAGTATTATTGACCGCTAAAATTCGGTTTATCAGAATTGCCCCACTTAGCAGCGGAGTTATATCTCTGCCAACAACGGCAACCTACATCATGGGATGGACTTCAGACGGTGGTTCATACCGAGGTTTATTTCGCGTTGAACCAACCAGCGCTATTATTCAGACCCAAAGCTGCACCGTTAATACCAGCAATATCCAGGTTCAGCTACCAGGCATCCAAACTGCACTATTGCCTAGTGCAGGATCAACTACAGGTGCAACGCCATTCAATATCTCTATTAACTGTCCCAATGCGGTTAATGCCTATATGACTATAACCGATAACAGCAATCCAGCGCAGACCAGCAATATCATTCAGGCAGCAAGTGGATCCACGACAACGGGTATTGGTGTACAGATAAAGCAGAATGGGAAAATTATTTCCATGGGACCAGACTCTAGCATGGCTGGCAATCCCAATCAGTTCCTGATTGGTAACAATGTCATCGGCAACCAGTTAATCCCCTTTAGTGCCAGTTATATTCGCACATCGGCAGGTAGCGTGGGGGTTGGCACTCTAACAGCACGGGCTACGTTTACCATGTCATACCAGTGATGCCAAACAGGATACCTTGCAACCCTCGCGTCCAATATAATTGCTGTGTACCTGGTATAAACCAATCCATGTATGCAATACAATGACTGGATAATTACCAGCATTGTAATCTGCCACAGGCGCCACTCCTTTTACCCTGTCTTTAACTGCCAAAGCAGTGTAGATTTTGCGCATGCATTAATACCTGCCCCCACGCCGTCAATCACACCCTAAGCAACAACGATAAGCAGCTGCATTGATATTCAAGTAAAACGTAATGGTGCAGCTTTTGCCTTTTAGCTGAAATACTTTTGAAAATCCACTTTTGTCAGTAGTAAGGAGCGGGATATTCCCTACCCCTATATGGAAAACCATACCTTCCATAGCAATTGGTGCTGACTGGATAAGTGCATTACGACATACACCATGCCTTGTCAAAAAATCTGGCGGATTGTGCAGTATTGAATACTAACTTTTGAATATCTGGCACGCATTAATGGGGAAATATTGATGAGAAACTTGTTGAAGCATATATCAAGCGCTGGCTTATTGATTTGTAGCAATCATGTTTTTGCAACCGTCAAATGTGTCTCGAGCTACACCGGCGATAGCAGTAATGTTACTGCACCAGTCGTCTCCCCGCCAATTAATGCAAGCATTCCAGGATTCAGCTGGAGCGGTGCTGCCAACTCTTTGACAGTAGGCACATCTTTTACAAGCTGGCAAACAGCCGATAATATTTATAGTGTTTTTACTTGCACCCAAGGGAAACTGGATGGTGCTCCTTACCCCGCCACTTATATCGCACCGGCCATCCCACCAATAAGTGGAATGTTTTACACTTTGAATGGCGTTACTTATAGCATTTTCCCAACCAAAGCTCCTGGCATTGGTTATATTGTGGGCGCTGCTGATCCAGCCAAAAGCTACACCCCGCTGGGATTCTCTCCCAACTTCATGCTAAATGGGCAAGGCTATGTAGGCATGGGATTAAAATACTTCATTCAATTCGTGATTACCGGATCACTGAAAACTGGTACTTATATCATTCCGGCGCAGACTGTGGCAAATATTCAGCTACGTGATGAAACCAACTCCGCAGCATATGCGTTTAATCTTAATCTTGCCAGTACCACTATCAGCATAAAAGCGTCAACATGCACAGCCAATACTGGAAATCTTAATATTACACTACCTTCTGTTAATTCCATAAACCTGGCCAGCATTGGCAGCTTATCATTACCCACGCCCTTTAGCCTTAGCCTTAGCTGCCCCAGCAGTCTGAATGTTTACATGACATTTACGGACAATAATAATCCGAGCAATACCAGCAACCTGCTGTCTTTAAAAAGTAGCTCTACTGCCAGCGGCATTGGAGTGCAAATAAAGAAGGCCGATGGCAGTCTGGTCAAATTTGGACCCGACTCCGCCAATAAAGGCACAACCAATCAATTTCTTTTGATGAATAATATGACGGGAAATCAGGTCTTTCCGTTTTCTGCCTACATTGTCAGAACAGGAAATATGATGCCTGGTTCATTAGCGGCAATCGCTACCTTTACCTTCTCTTATCAATAATTGGAAATACATCATCCCGGCTATAGCGGTTAACAAGATAGCCTCCTTCCTTGATGCATGCCCAAGCTATTCCGACAGCACAAAACCTGCGGGCTGAAGGCATCGCGGTGCTAGCAATGCTGTTGGCCACGCTCAAGATTCAAGCGAGCATTTATCACTTGCCGAGCCCGGAATGCACTGGTTCGCGCCAGATGTGAGGATTGGCCTGTCGCAGCGCGCAACAGTTAAGCCACTTGCCAAAACCGGCTAGCCAAGCCCCGCTTGGGTCAATAAGGGCTGCTGTGGCGCTTCCCCGGCTTGCCAGCCACGTAGACGCCAAGGCTGCTGATATCGCTGAGCTGGCCTGGGTTTACGGGAGCGCTGGCCTGGGGCGGCGGCTGTAGGACGACTGCGGGCCATCTGCGTGGCGGGCATCCAGGCAGGCCCGTCAGGAAAGGGCACTGGCGATGATGTTGGTCCGAAAGGCTTGGCATCCACGATGCCAGACGGGCTTGATCTGCCACGCCAGGTTTTGCCAGCGAAACCGCACTTAGCAGGCAAGCCAGGCAATGAGGGCAAGAGTGGTGATGCACTGATGTCGCGCAATTGGAAAGGGGAAATAGCAAACGCCCAGACTGTGCTGGGCGTTTACGACCTTGCGTGGCAAGGTTTGATTTGGAGGCGCGGGCCGGAGTCGAACCGACCTACACGGATTTGCAATCCGGTGCATAACCGCTTTGCTACCGCGCCGTAGCTTGTGTTCAATCAGCGCTGAGTCTGACTGATAAATTGTGGAGCGGGAAACGAGGCTCGAACTCGCGACCTCAACCTTGGCAAGGTTGCGCTCTACCAACTGAGCTATTCCCGCGTCGCATGGTACTGCTTGAACTGTGATGGAGCGGGAAACGAGGCTCGAACTCGCGACCTCAACCTTGGCAAGGTTGCGCTCTACCAACTGAGCTATTCCCGCGTCGCATGGTACTGCTTGAACTGTAGTGGAGCGGGAAACGAGGCTCGAACTCGCGACCTCAACCTTGGCAAGGTTGCGCTCTACCAACTGAGCTATTCCCGCGTCGCATTTACAGCAGCAAAAGTGATGCTGGAGCGGGAAACGAGGCTCGAACTCGCGACCTCAACCTTGGCAAGGTTGCGCTCTACCAACTGAGCTATTCCCGCATTCACACTACTTTTGCTTCTCTTGTCTGCCACCGAAGTGGCGTCGAGAGAGTGCGAATTATAAGGGTTTCTCGGACCCTGTCAACACTTCACACATCAATTTTTTTACCGGAAAACTCGCGTGCCGCCATGCGCAGATAATAAACCATTGACCACAAAGTCAAAATTACCGCGATCACCATGAAAATATTTCCAAGCAGCAGGCTGTTTATTCCCGGAAACAAGGGGCCGGCGTATAGCAGCAGCAGAATGGCCAGCATCTGCGCCGCGGTTTTCAGCTTGCCGATATAGGCCACCGCCACGCTGCCGCGGCTGCCCATCCCTGCCATCCACTCCCGCAAGGCGGAGATGGTGATTTCACGGCCGATGATGATCATGGCCATCCAGCCGGGGGTGCGGCCCATTTCGACCAGCAGTATCAGCGCAGCGGCAACGATGAGCTTGTCGGCTACCGGGTCCAGAAAAGCACCAAAGGCGGAGGTCTGGCCGAGCTTGCGCGCCAGAAAGCCGTCCAGCCAGTCGGTCCAGGCTGCCAGGAAAAAGATCATGGCCCCTACATTATTGCGGTCACTGGCATGCAGCACGCTATCCGGCAGGAAAAACACGGCAACGCAGAGCGGTATCAGGGCGACTCTGAGCCAGGTAAGGAAGATCGGCAAATTGAAGGGCATCTGGATTATCTGGTTATGTTTTGTTCAATGCAGCGCGTGGTAAATCTTTTCCGCCAGCGTCCGGCTGATGCCATCCACCTGCGCCAGCTCGTCGACACTGGCCGCCACCACACCCCGCAGGCCGCCGAAGCGCAGCAGCAGTTGCTGGCGGCGCTTGGCACCAATACCTGGAATGTCTTCCAGTGTGGAGGCGGTCCTGGCCTTGGCACGACGGGCACGATGGCCAGTGATGGCAAAGCGGTGTGCTTCATCGCGGATGGTCTGGATCAGATGCAAGGCGGGATGATCACTGCGCAATTGTAGCGTCTTTTGCTGGTAAGGGAGGATGAGCGTTTCCAGACCGGGTTTGCGTTCTTCCCCTTTGGCCACACCGATGATGGGCAGGGTCAGGCCCAGTTCGGCAAAAACCTCCAGCGCCACCCCGACCTGTCCCTTGCCGCCATCGATGAGCACGGCGTCCGGCAGTTGGCCCTCGCCTGCCGCCAGCTTGCCGTAGCGCCGGGAAAGCACTTCGCGCATGGCGGCATAGTCGTCGCCGGCCTTGGCGGTTTCGATATTGAAACGGCGATACTGGCTGGGCTGCATGCTTTCCTTGTCATACACCACGCAGGAAGCCACCGTGGCTTCGCCCATGGTGTGGCTGATGTCGAAGCACTCCAGCCGCTCCACCCCTTCCAGCCCAAGCGCCTCATTAAGCTGTGCCACACGATGCCGCTGGGTAGCCTTGCTGCTATGGCGCTGTTGAATGGCCAGCATGGCATTTTTTTCGGCCATTTCCAGCCATACACGGCGTTCGCTGATGGGGTTGCTGACCAGGTGGACTTTGCGTTCGGATTGTTCTTCCAGCGTTTGTCGCAGCGCAGCGGACACCTCGCCATTGAAGATGATGACCGGCGGCATGGGGGCGCCCAGATAGTGCTGGGCGAGGAAGGCATCCAGATTGGCTGTGGCATCGGCCTCTTGTGCACCTTGCGGGAAGAAGCTTTTGTCCCCCAGATGCCGGCCACCGCGAATCATCACCAGATTGATGCACACCAGCCCACCCTCTGCGGCAACGGCGACCACATCGCAATCGAGCTGGCTGGCGTTGCTGGAGACAAACTGTTTTTCCTGTACCCGGCTCAATGCCTGTATCTGGTCGCGCAGCTCTGCCGCCTGTTCGAACTCCAGCTGTGCGGCAGCCTGTTCCATGCGGGCGGTCAGCGTGTCGATCAGTTCGCTTTGCCGGCCTTGCAGAAAGGCCACCGCACTTTGCACATCGCTGTGGTAATCCGCGGCCGAGATATGTTCGACACAGGGGCCGGAGCAGCGCTTGATCTGGTAGAGCAGGCAGGGGCGCGAGCGGTTGGCGAACACCGCATCTTCACAAGTGCGCAAGCGGAAGACTTTTTGCAGGATCTGGATGCTTTCGCGTACCGCATAGCTATTGGGATAGGGGCCAAAAAACTGATGCGGCTTTTTCGGCTCCCCCCGGTAATAGGCCATTTGCGGGTATTCATGGCCGGTCAGCATCAGGTAGGGGTAGGACTTGTCATCGCGAAACAGGATGTTGTACTTGGGTGCCAGCGCCTTGATCAGATTGTTTTCCAGAATCAGCGCCTCCGCTTCCGAGCGGGTGACGGTGGTTTCGATGCTGGCAATCTGTCGCACCATCAGCTGGATGCGCGGTGACAGATCACTTTTCTGGAAGTAGGAGCTGACCCGTTTTTTGAGGTCGATGGCCTTGCCTACATAAAGCACATTGCCCGACGTATCGAACATGCGATAGACGCCGGGCAAATTCGGAAGGCTGGCCAGTACCGATTGGTAATCGAATACGCTGGAAGGCACTACTTGTTACACCAGTTGGCTACATTTTGCTGCGCTTCTTGCAGTAAATCATTGCGCTGGCTGTCGGTAGCCAGGGCATTGCTACCCGGCATCCTGACCCGACCGCCCTGCTGCAGCGCAGCCAGGTTGTTGCGGGCATTCTTGCAGTTTTCCTGCGCTGTTTTTTTGTTCTGTTCTTTTATTTTGGCGTTTTCTGCATCGATCTCGGCGTTTTTCTTTTCGATCTCGCTCAGCGCTGTCGTCTTGGGGGCTTTGGCTGGCGCCGAGGCCGCGGCAGAGGCCCGTACATTCAGCGGCTTGGCCCTGGCTCCCGGCGGCGGCTGGTCGGAAAACACGGTTTTGCCGTTGGCATCGATGTACTGGTACACCTCGGCCATGGCCGGGGCCGACAGCGAAAATGCAACAAGCACACTCAGAATCGCACGGGTTTTCATTCTTTGGTGTCCTAAGCTGAAACACGCTGATTGTACGGTGTCGGCACGCTGATCGCAAAAACAAGCGACAGCATTTTTTGCAACACTTCTATAGTCTCGGTATAATGCCGCTTTGCCGCAAAGGAAACGCCAGATGCGTATCATCGAGAAAGCCTATACTTTCGACGACGTTCTCCTCGTCCCGGCCCATTCTGAAGTCCTGCCGCGCGACGTAGTCCTCTCTACCAAACTCACCCGCAATATCACGCTGAACCTGCCGCTGGTTTCTGCTGCCATGGATACGGTTACCGAATCCGGGCTGGCCATCGCCATGGCTCAGGAAGGTGGTATTGGCATCATTCACAAGAATATGTCGGCCGACAAACAGGCTGCGGAAGTGTCCAAGGTAAAACGCCACGAAAGCGGCGTGGTCAAAGACCCGATCACCATCGCACCCGACATGCTGGTGCGCGATCTGGTGCTGCTGACCCGCCAACACAAGATTTCCGGCCTGCCGGTGATCGAAAACGGCAAGGTGGTGGGTATCGTCACCAACCGTGACCTGCGTTTCGAAACCCGTCTGGAACAGACTGTCGGTTCGATCATGACGCCGCGTGAGCGCCTGATCACCGTCAAGGAAGGTGCCAGCATCGACGAAGCCCGCGAGCTGATGCACACCCACCGCCTGGAGCGTGTGCTGGTCATCAACGACCAGTGGGAGCTGAAGGGTCTGATTACCGTCAAGGACATCATCAAGACCAGCGAACACCCGAGTGCCAACAAGGACAATCAGGGCCGTCTGCGTGTGGGTGCTGCCGTAGGTACTGGTGGTGATACCGAACAGCGCGTGGCCGCGCTGGTGGCTGCCGGCGTGGATGTGATCGTGGTGGATACCGCCCACGGCCACAGCCAGGGCGTGATCGACCGCGTGCGCTGGGTCAAGCAGACCTACCCGCAGGTGGACGTGATTGGCGGCAATATCGCGACCGCTGCTGCGGCGCGCGCGCTGGTGGAAGCTGGTGCCGATGGCGTGAAAGTGGGCATTGGCCCCGGCTCCATCTGCACCACCCGTATCGTGGCCGGTGTGGGCGTTCCGCAACTGACTGCCATCCATAATGTTTCCGAAGAACTGAAAGGCACGGGCGTGCCGATGATCGCCGACGGCGGCATCCGTTTCTCCGGTGACATTTCCAAGGCACTGGCGGCCGGTGGCAACTGCGTGATGCTGGGCGGCATGTTTGCCGGCACCGAAGAAGCGCCGGGCGAAGTCGAGCTGTATCAGGGCCGTTCCTACAAGTCCTACCGTGGCATGGGCTCCTTGGGTGCCATGAGCCAGGGTTCGGCTGACCGTTACTTCCAGGACAGCTCCAACGCTGCCGACAAGTTCGTGCCGGAAGGTATTGAAGGTCGCGTTCCGTACAAGGGCCCGATTGCCGCCGTGATCCATCAGCTGATGGGCGGTCTGCGCTCCTCCATGGGTTACCTCGGCTGCGCCAACATCGATGAAATGCATGAAAAAGCCGGCTTCGTGGAAATCACTTCCGCCGGCATGCAGGAATCGCATGTGCATGACGTACAAATCACCAAGGAAGCGCCGAACTATCACGTTTCGCGTTAATCCCTGGTCAAGGCAGGTCCTTAGACCGCCTGAGAATCAAAAGCCCGCATCACATGATGCGGGCTTTTTTGTGTCTGCACCTCAGGCCAAGGGCAATAGCAAACGGGTGCGCCATGCTTCCGGAGCCACAGCATGCGGCCCGCTCAAGGCTTCATCCAGCAAGGGGCGCTGGCCAAACTGCTCGCCGCTGGCGGGCAGCCATTCTTGTATTAACCAGTTCCATGCCTCGGCCAGGCCGGTATACGGCCCCTGATGCACAATGCATGCATAACGCCCGGCCGCCAGTTCGCCATAAGAAAAACCCATGGCTGCAACTTCGCTCGCCGACACGCGCAAAGCCGGCGGCGGTGTCAGGCAGGCGGCTGCGCGCAATGCCTGCGGTGCCACCGTGGCCGGGTCATCCAGATACTGACCAAATGCCCGCAGGGTATGCGCTCCGTCTGCATGCTGCTGCACTAGCGCCCGCAAGTCGGCAAACGCCGTGGCAATGCCCGAGTACGGGCCCAGATGGGGCTTCATCAGCACCGGTAGCGGCTGTGCCAAGTGGATGATTTCAGGCTGATACATGGAGAACTCCTGTTTAGTCGCGCAAGGCCAGCAGCAAACGACTGCGCAGCTGGGTGGGCGGCGTATGGTAAGGGGCATTCAGATACTGCTCGAGGCAGGGCTGGTCGGCCGGTTCTTCGCCGCTTTGCGGCAACCAGTGGCGGTATAGCTGATCCCATGCCGTTTTCAGCTCGGCATAAGGACCCACATGCTCCAGGCAAGCATAACGACCGGCCGGGATTTCACCACGCACAAAACCCTGCGCCGTCAGCGCGGCGTCACTCAGGCTGAATCCGCCTGGCAGGCTGACACTGGCGATGGCGCGCAAATCGGCCGCGGCCACCTGGTCCGGATCATCCAGATACTGGCCGAATACCTGCACCGGCTCACCGTCAGCCGGCCTTGGCCCCAGCAAGGCATGCAGGGCATCGAAAGCCTGCCCTATGCCCATATAGGGTCCGTGATGATGCCGCTGCACGACCGGCAAGGCGGGTAACAAGATGATGCTGACGCTGTGCATGACACGCTCCTGTAAAGTGGCGGACATGAGCAAACGGCGCTGGCGATAGCGCCCGGGTGGCTCGCCGTAGTGCTTGCCAAAAGCCCGTACAAAAGCGGCACTGCTGCGGTAACCGGCACGGGCTGCAATGCTGGGCAGTGCGCGCCGGCCGGCAGCCAGTTCACCGGCGGCCCGGTGCAACAGCATGCGCTGCCGGCTCTGGTTCAGCGTCTCGCCCATCAGCGCATGGAACAAGCGATGAAAGTGATAGGGCGAAAAGCAGGCCTCCTCGGCCAGCCGCTCCAGCGTGACCGGCTGATCCAGATGCCGCCACAGATAATCCAGCGCACGCAGCAGGCGTTGCGAATACAGGGTGCCGGGGCCGTGCTGACGATAGGGTTTGCTCATGACGGACAGTCTAGATGAGAGGCGTTGATCGATTTTGCGATTCTAGCCTGCCCCGTTCTTGCGCTGCACATTCCGGCGCGATACGACCGCGCATCGCCCTCCCCCACCGTGCATGGTGAGCCTGCCCGGATTTTTCCGTACACTAAGCCTCTGTCCAATCCAGACGACCCATGCGCCATGCCTCTTGTTCAGCCCAGCCACAGCGAATTCATCTCCCTGAACCAGCACCGTTACCACCTGCGCCACTGGGGTGATCCCGCGGCCCCCTTGCTGGTCATGCTGCATGGCTGGATGGATAGCTCGGCCACTTTCCAGTTTCTGGTCGATACCCTGCCCGGCGAGTGGCATGTGGTGGCGCCGGACTGGCGCGGCTTTGGCGACAGCGACTGGAACCGCGACAGCTATTATTTTCCCGACTACCTGGCCGATCTGGATGCCCTGCTGAGCCACTTGTCGCCTCAACAGCCGGTACGGCTGCTGGGACACAGCATGGGGGCGATGATTGCCGGCATCTATGCCGGCGTGCGCCCTGAACGCATCGCCTGCCTGTCGCTGGTGGAAGGCTTTGGCCTGAATGCCACCCGCCCGGCCGAAGCACCCGGCCGCTATGCCCGCTGGCTGCGCGAGCGGCGCGATGCCCCCAGCTTCAATGCGCTGGGACGGCTGGAAGACGTTGCCAACAAGCTGATCGAACGCAATCCGCGCCTGATTGCGCCGCGGGCACGCTGGCTGGCCAGCATGCTGACCCGGCAGCGGGAAGACGGCCAGCTGGTTTACCGTGCCGATCCGCGCCACAAGATGGTCAACCCGGTGCTGTACCGGCTGGAGGAAGCCAAATGCTGCTGGCAGCGCATCACTGCGCCGGTGCAATGGGTCATGGGCGGCGATATGTGGGACCACCCCATGGCCAAGGGCGTCATGGACAGCCTGCCGGAGCGACGTGCCTGCTTTGCGCGGCTGCAGGAAAACGTGATAGCCGGCGCAGGCCATATGATCCAATGGGAACAGCCGGAGGCGCTGGCACAGGTGATTCAGCCATTCCTGATTCAAGCTGAAATCAGGTCTGCTTGAAAACTCGCCCCTGGCAAGCTTGAGCACGGTCAAAATTTGTCGGATGGCCTATAAGATGGCCTATCGATTCGCGGGAAGGCTGATAAAATAAATGGAAATCATCTCCTCATAGCCTCCAGCATGACGCCACTGATCAGTACCGACGAGCGTGACGAGCTCCTGAAAAATTTGGTTATCCCCCCGCGTCCGGATGTGCTGGACAAGTTGCTGGGATTGCGCAACGACCCGGATGTCACGCTGCAAAAGCTCGGCGACATCATCAGCGAAGACCTGGCGCTGTGTGTCGCCATGCTCAAGGCGGCCAACACGCCGATTCTTGGCCGCGGTCGCCACATCACCTCCATCCATCAGGCCATCAGCCTGCTGGGGGTCAAAAACGTGGTCAGCCTGGTCAGCGGCCTGGTCTTGCGTACCCGGCTGACCGCCGAAACCCCGCCTGCGCTGGAGCAATTCTGGGATAACGCCCTGCAGATTGCCGCGATCAGCGCCGCGCTGTGTGACAAGATCGTGCATGTCCCGGATGACTGCCAGAGCTTTGCGCTGTTTCACAGCTGCGGCATTGCCATCATGCTGATGCGCTTCCCCACTTACTACCGCACCCTGCGCCTGACCGAAATGGCCAGTGATGACCGGATCGGCCTGGTTGAACAGGAACTGCATGGCACCCGCCATGATGTGGTGGGCTATCTGGTGGCCCGTACCTGGAACATGCCGGAAAGCTTTGCCAAAGCAATCCTGATGCAGAACGACGACACGGTCATGCTCACCGGGCCTGATGCACCGCTGGATCATGATGGCCGCATGATGGTGGCGGTCACCCGCGCAGCGCGCCATGTCTGGCGCACGCTGACACCGGGCAAGGAAGATGCCGGCTGGGAGGCACGCAAGGATGAGGTGCTGAACTACCTGGGCATGTCGGACGTAGAGTTTGAAGACTGGGTCGATGCCATGCATCAGGAGCTGGCTGTCGCCGGCTGACTGCCTCTATCCGGCCATAAAAAAACCGCGCGCCATTCCGGCCGCGGTTTTTTCTTGTCAGCCGCCTGCGGCTATCCCAGGTAGCGTGCCTGCAAATGCGCGTGGAAGTAAGCCGGATTCAGACTTTCCCCGGTGGCGCGCTCTACCAGTGTGTTCGTGTCATGCAAGCTGGCCTGGCTCCAGATATGCTGTTGCAGCCAGTCGAACACCACGGCCAGATCACCGGCGGCAATGCGCTGCTCCAGATCCGGCGTATCGCGCCGTATCGCCGCGAAATACTGCGCCGCATACATCGCCCCCAGCGTATAGCTGGGGAAATAACCAAAGCTGCCATCGGTCCAGTGGATATCCTGCAAACAACCCTGACGGTAATTACCACGGGTATCCACTCCCAGATAAGCCTGCATTTTCTCATCCCACAGGGCTGGAATATCCTCGGCCTCGATCTCGCCCTCCATCAGGGCTTTTTCGATTTCATAACGCAGGATGACGTGTGCCGGGTAGCACAACTCGTCGGCATCGACGCGGATAAAGCCCGGATGGACACGGCTGTACAGCCTGGCGAGGTTTTCTGCTGACAAAGCCGGCTGCGCGCCCAGGTATTGAGCAAGCAGCGGCGCAATCAGGCTGAGGAAGGCCGGGCTGCGCCCCAGCTGCATCTCGAAGGACAGGCTCTGGCTTTCATGAATGCCCATGGAGCGGGCACGCCCTACCGGCAAATGCAGCATGTCACGCGGCAAGCCCTGTTCGTAGCGGGCATGGCCGGTTTCATGAATGATGCCCATCAGGCTTTGCATGAAATCGTCTTCGCGGTAGCGGGTGGTGATGCGCACATCTTCCGCCACGCCGCCGCAGAAGGGATGAACGCTGACATCCAGCCGGCCCGCGTCAAAATCGAAACCGAGCAGCTGCATCACGGCCAGCCCCAGCTGACGCTGCTGTTCTACCGGAAAACTGCCCTGCGGCAAGAGCAGGGTTTCACTGCCCTGCTTGGCCATGACTTGCGCGATCAGTCCCGGCAGCCACTGCTTTACCTCGCCGAAAATGCGGTCGATGTCGGCACTCTGCATGCCCGGCTCGTATTTGTTCATCAAGGCATCGTAGGGGCTGCAGCCTTGCGCCTCGGCCAGCAGCCGCGCCTCCTGGCGTGACAGGGCCACCACTTCGCGGAAATTCTGCAGAAATCCCGCCCAGTCATTGGCCGTGCGCTGGCTGCGCCAGGCATGTTCGCAACGCGCACCGGCCAGGGCCTGTGCCTCCACCAGCGAGGCGGGCAGCAGATTGGCACGCTGCCATTCCCGGCGCATTTCCCGCAGGCTGGCGCGCTCTTGCTGGCTGAGATCTTCCTGTTCCGCCTGCTGCAACAGCGCGGCCAGCGCCGGATCGGTCAGGGTGGCGTGCATCAGCACATCCAGCTCGGCCTGCGCCGCAGCCCGCGCATCATTGCCCTTCGGTGGCATCATGGTGGCCTGATCCCAGCTGACCATGGCGGAGAGGTGTTCGTAGCGATAGAGCCGGGTAAAGCTGGCGACAAGGGACGGGTAGGCCGTGGGCTGGGACATGCGTGCTCCTGCAAGGTATGAGTGGGAGCATGATGCCACGCCGCCGCCCGGCAAAGCCAGCCACAGGCAGCAAAAGCAGCCTGACTCAGCGCTGGCGCGTGGTGCTGCCCGGCTGGAGCAGGCTGATGGGCTGAGCGGCTTCCTCGGCCAGATGAATGCGCTCGTGCGCCGGCGGGAAGGACAGCCAATAGTAGAAGTACTCGCGAGCCAGCTGCACGAAGGCTTTCTTGTTGCGGCTATCATTCAGGTGCAACAGCATGGCATCCACCACCATGCGGAAGCTGTCTGGCCGGTAGGGTTGGCCGGACAACAGGAACAACATGCCCTTGAGCAGCATTTCGCGCTCATGGATGTCGGCCTCGGCCATGCCATCCTCGAACAGCTTGCCCAGATAGATTTCCAGCGAAGGCGGAAAGGCATCGAAGCCCTGACGCCGCATGCGCTCCAGCAGCGAGGCCAGCGAGTCGGCCATTTCCAGCCGCACATTGCGTGTGGTAAAGCCGGAGCGGGCGGTAATTTCCACCAGCTTTTTCACATCGCCCAGCCAGAAGTAATAGAACTCGCGCGCGCAGGTCAAGGCGGTGACCCGGTCCTGCACCGCACAGCTGCCGACAAAGCGCTCCACCACACGGCGGAAGGAATGGGCATCGCGCGATACCCCGTCCAGCAATGGCAGCAATTTATCCAGCAATTGCCGCCGCTCATCCAATACCTGCTCGGCGGCTCCCTGGCGCAAGATAAGGCGCAGATAGGCATCCAGCGCCTGCTGCAGGCCAGCGGAATCCATGGCGGGAAGTGATGAGGCTGAGTCAGTCATTGTGGTCTACTCATGCTAGCGGCCGGGCCGGTACTGGCTGCCATGCCAGTCTTGTTGGTCAGCGCAGCGCGGCCAGGACAGCGGCGGTGCAATGAACACGCTGCTTCATTGTGGAACACGCCAGCCGGTTCGGCCAGCCTGATCGCGATGGCAGCCATCACCGCGCGCTTCACAGCGGCGCAGCAAAAGTCATGTTGATGCGGATATCCGCTCCCACCATGCGCACATCCTGAATCCTGACCTGCTGTTTGTCAGCCAGATCCTCCAGCGCCGGCCAGGCAAACAGGCCCTGTGCCGTGCTGCCCACCAGCGCGGGGGCCAGATACAGAATGGCCTCATCGACCAGCCCGGCCCTGACCAGTGCGCCGTTCAAGCCGGCACCGGCTTCTATCATCAATTCATTGATGCCACGTTCGGCCAGATGCCGCATCAGCATGGGCAGATTGGCATGGCCGGCATCTTCCGGCAGCACCATCAATTCGGCCCCACGTTGCAGGTAGGGCTGATGGCGGGCCAGGTCGGTACTGCTGGTCACCAGCAGGGTATTACCGCCATGGAAGATGCGGCGATCCGGCGGCGTGACCAGCCGGCTGTCCAGCACCACGCGCAAGGGCTGCTGCGGCAGGATGAAATCGCGCACCGTCAGCTGCGGATTATCCACCAGCACGGTGCCGCTGCCGGTGAGGATGGCACAGTGGCGGGCGCGCAGTTTTTGCACGTCATGGCGCGCCGCCGGCCCGGTAATCCATTGGCTCTTGCCATTCAGCAAAGCGGTCTTGCCATCCAGCGAGGCGGCGGCCTTGAGCGTCACCCATGGACGTTGCCGCTCCACCCGCGACAGAAAACCGCGGTGCACCCGGCGCGCCTCGCTTTCCAGCAGACCGGCAGAGGCGTCGATGCCCGCTGCCCGCAGCATGGCCAGCCCGCGGCCGGACACTTCATGGTAAGGATCGACCATGGCCGCCACCACGCGTGCCAGCCCTTCCTGTACCAGTCGCTCGGCACAGGGCGGGGTGCGGCCGTGATGACTGCATGGTTCCAGCGTGACATAGGCTGTGGCGCCGCGTGGCGTGTCACCGCGCGCCAGACAGTCCTTGATCGCCTGGATTTCGGCATGATCCCCGCCCACCTGCAAGGTGGCCCCTTCGCCGATGACCTGGCCATCGCGCACCAGCACACAACCTACTCCGGGATTGGGGGCGGCACGGCGGGTGGCGGCTTCGGCCAGGCGCAGCGCCTGTTGCATGAATATATGGTCTTGCGGGGAATACGACGACATCAACAAGCCTTCCAGCGAATGAGACATGGCTGCGCAGTCCTGCGGGGTGGCGGCAGCCGGCATCAGATGGCGGGCCGGCGCCGGCATGGCGCAGCCCGCCCTGTTTCAATGATTGGACTTCTGGATTTCCCTGATCGCATCAGAGAACTCGGAAATATCCTGGAAACTGCGATAGACCGAGGCAAAACGCACATAAGCCACCTTGTCCAGCTTGGCCAGTTCGTTCATCACCATTTCGCCGATCTGGCGGCTGGATACTTCGCGTTCACCCAGCTGCAGCAGCTTGTGACAGATGCGGTCGATGGCGTCATCCACCAGCGCGGTCGGCACCGGCCGCTTGTGCAGGGCGCGCAGGAAACTGGTGCGAACCTTCTCGATATCGAATTCGGAACGATGGCCACCGGATTTGACCACCTGCGGCATGCGCACATCGGCGGTTTCAAATGTCGTGAAGCGCTTTTCGCAGGCCAGACAACGACGACGGCGACGGATGCTGGCCCCGTCCTCGCTGACTCTGGAGTCGATGACCTGGGTATCGGCATTGCCACAGAAAGGACATTTCATGACGTGTCAATCCAGTATGTTTGATGAGGTCTGATGGTAGCAGCAAAGACCTGACAGGTTAATGCCTGCAACGGTAAAGCCGCCTTGATTTGCCGCAGATAAGAAAAAAGGCAGCCCGCAGGCTGCCTTCCGTCCGGCAAGCAATTGCTTACTTGGCGTAAACCGGGAAGCGATGGCACAGCGCGGTGGCCTGTTCGGCAACGCGGGCGATGGCGGCATCGTCAGTCGGATTATCCAGGACATCGGCCACCAGATTGGCCACCATGACCGCCTCGGCTTCCTTGAAGCCACGGGTGGTGATGGCCGGCGAACCGATACGGATGCCGGAAGTCACGAACGGGCTTTCCGGGTCGTTCGGAATGGCGTTCTTGTTGACGGTGATATGCGCACGGCCCAGCAGTGCATCGGCAGCCTTGCCGGTCAGGCCCTTGGGACGCAGGTCCACCAGGAAGACGTGGCTTTCGGTACGGCCGGAGATGATGCGCAGACCGCGTTCGGCCAGGGTACGGGCCATGGCGTCGGCGTTCTTCAGCACTTGTTCCTGATAGACCTTGAATTCCGGTTGCAGCGCTTCCTTGAAAGCGATGGCCTTGCCGGCAATCACATGCATCAGCGGGCCGCCCTGCAGGGTGGGGAACACATTGCTGTTGATGCTCTTTTCGAACTCGGCCTTGGCCAGGATGATGCCGCCACGCGGACCACGCAGGGTCTTGTGGGTGGTGGAGGTCACGAAGTCGGCATGCGGTACCGGGTTCGGATACACACCAGCGGCGATCAGACCGGCGTAGTGCGCCATGTCGACCATGAAATAAGCACCGCACTTCTTGGCGATCTGGCCCATGCGTTCGAAGTCGAAGCGCAGGGCGTAGGCGGAAGCGCCGCCAATGATCAGCTTGGGCTTGGTTTCCATCGCTACGCGTTCCATGTCGTCGTAGTCGATTTCTTCCTTTTCGTTCAGACCGTAGGCCACGATGTTGAACATCTTGCCGGACAGGTTGGCCGGGGAACCGTGGGTCAGGTGACCACCGTGGCCCAGGTTCATGCCCATTACGGTGTCGCCCGGCTTCAGGATGGAGAAGTACACCGCCTGGTTGGCCTGGCTGCCGGAGTGCGGCTGCACGTTGGCGTATTCGGCACCGAACAGTTGCTTCACACGGTCGATGGCCAGTTGCTCGACCACATCAACGTGTTCACAGCCACCGTAGAAACGCTTGGCCGGATAGCCTTCGGCGTACTTGTTGGTCAGCTGGGAGCCCTGGGCTTCCATCACTGCGGGGCTGGTATAGTTTTCGGAAGCGATCAGTTCAATATGATCTTCCTGGCGTTGGCACTCGGCCTTGATAGCGGCGGCCAATTCCGGGTCGAACTTGGCAATCGTCTGGTCAGCTGCAAACATCTTTGACTCTTCCATCAAAGGGTTAACGATGAGGCCATTCTACACGAATCGCCCTCTGAAACATTTTCACATGAAGCGTTTTTACCAACGCCGCTTCAGCCCTGCCCGTTCAGCTGCGGCAAGTCGTCTGCGGTAAAGAACAGCGGAATGCCATCGCGGCTTTCCGGGTAAACCGCCGGCAGCACATGGACATCGCGCACCCGGCACTCCGCCATCAGTTCGCGGAAGTTCGATTCGATCAGCGCCACATTGTCCATGGCCGCCAGTGGCCAGACAAAGGCTTCCCAGTTGCGTTCGTCGCCTTCTGCCGACAGGGTGATGTGCAACTCACCGTTGTCATGGGCGGACAGAATGGCCACCGGGTCTTTCGACAGCTCACGCAGCCGGCGGATCTGGCTGCTGGCAAACACCTGCAAGGCCACTTCGAAACGGGCGAAATTGCCGGCCACCAGCGCCTGCATCACCGGCAGGGGCGGGCGGGCAATCGGGAACAATGTCACACCATCTGTATGCAATTGTTCGCCCAGGAATTTCATCAAGGGCATGCCCCAGGCGCCGACAGCACCACCCAGCTGTACCGGCGCGGCATCGCCCGGCTGCTGGATGGCCACACCCAGCAGGTAACGCAGGAACACGCCCTCTTCTTTCAGGGTGATGGCGGCACCGTTCAAGGCTTCACCAACACCATCTGCCGCGCTGGTCAAATCACGGGTCAGGCGGTACAGCCTGGCCGCATCCATCGCCACTACCGTGTCCGGATGCAGCAGTTGGCCGAATACGCGGACATCGCCATCCGAGCTGATGACGCCATGTTGGCGCAGCAACGCGTTCAAGCCGTCTTCATCAGCAATGGCGGCAGGCAGCGTTGCCTGGTTCTTGCTGCCGGCCACCAGCACCAGCGGCAGGGCAAACACATGGGCACAGCGCCCGTCCGGCTGCTCCACTGCCGCCCGCAATGCATCCCAGACAATCTTATAAGTGTCTTGTGACGGCACCATCGCCAATGCGACCGAAATGGAGAGCAATTCGCCACGCTGCAGCATTTGCGCCATGGCATCGCGAATGGCGACAAACCACAACTCGCGATCCGCTTCTGTGGTGGCGTTCTGCACCGACAGCGCGTTGTGGATCAGCATATTGGTCAGCGATACCTGCGGGTGGTACTGGCGCGGGTCCGGAAGAGTGAGAAGCGGCTGCGACATCATGTCATCCTGCTGAAATCGGGAAAGGCCATATTGTCGCACAATCCGCCGCGCCCGGATCACCAAGCAAGCGCTTGACTTTCACTTTCAAACATAAGCATGTGCTAATTAGCGACAGAAACGGATATTTTTTAGCTTTTCGAAAATTCGGATGTTGACACTCGAGCGCGACATCCGGATAATCCGTACTCGTTGAGATGCAGCAATTGCTTCTTGATAGTTTCTCCTCTATTTCTCCTTTGTAGACTTGGCGCGGGCCTCACGGCACCGCGCATTTTTTTGTCCATTCGCCGGCCAACCCCAGTAAAAATCTGCATAACACAATGTTATTAAAGATTTTTTACACCAGAAGCACTTTCCCCCCATTCGCTGACAAGCACGCCGGGCAGCAGGACAGGCTGCTCCTGGGCATGACTGCGCATGCCAGTCACTGCCGGCAACCCAGGACAATGGAATGAACGCTGGCCATGTTCGGATCTGCGCAATATTGCGCAGCAAATGAAACATATACTGTATACAAGTTCAGATTGTGACAAAAAAGAAAAACCGAACATGCGGAAATGTTCGGTCTTGCTGAGCGAGCAAGGCAAAACAGCGGGAATTGCGCTGTTGATCGGGGAATCCAGTCTGGGGACCAAACTGGAAATGATGAGACTGCACCAGAGAAATTAAGTTCGGACTTGAAGAAAATTCCACACCGCAGCCAAGCAGCACTGTGGCGGGCCGCACACAGCGCAGCGGCTGTCCGGCATCAGGCCAGCGCCGGGCGCGCTAGCTGCAGCCACTGCTGCACTGATGGTCGTTGCCATTGCCGGGCAGCGTAATCTGCCAGCCGCTGCGGCATGGGGTCGCCATTCAGGCGCAGGCGATTGAGCATCAGCGCCAGATCGACATCGACAATGCTCCACTCGCCAAACAGGCTGTCCCGCCCCGGTAGCAGCAACTGTTCGGCAACACGCAGCAGCTTGTGGGCGGCGCGCTGGCCGCTATCCGACAAGGGCTGGCGCACTGGCCGGTAAAACACCACCAGCGTATCCCGCTCTTGCCGCAAAGGCAGCAGATCACTGCGTAACCAGGCCTGGATTTGCCGTGCCCGCGCCTTGTCCTGGGCCGATTGCGGGTACAAAGCCGGGGCGGGGAACAACTCGTCCAGATATTCGGTAATGGCCGAAGACTCACTGAGCACGAAATCACCATGCTGCAAGGCGGGCACCCGCGCGGTCAGTGAACTGGCGGCATAGGCCGGTGCATGATTGGCCCCGTGATCCAGGTCCAGCGTGGCCAGGGTAAAGGGCAGCTGCTTTTCCTGTAGCGCCACATACACCGACATGGCATAGGGGCTGCAGTACTGGGCATCGACAGTAAGGTGTAGTGCTGCGCGACTGTGCATCGGTGACCTCCTTTGGCGGTGGCGTTAATCAGTGCCGGGCTGGTCTAGTTGCTCAGGCCCGGCGATAAAGCTGGCGCTGCTGATCTTGCCCGCTTCCACGGTATACAGACACAGCAGCTCGATCTGGCCCGGTCCCTCGGCAAAATTGCGCCTGACCATTTCATGGTCAATCACCACCTGCCCAATGACCTGACGCCGTAACAGCCTTGCATGCAGATCGGGCTCGGCGAAGCGGGCGATGGCCCGCTGGCGAATCTCGGCATGACCACGCGCCAGCAAGGTGGCAGGGTGCTGGTACTGGCAGGCATCGGGGGCATAAGTGGCTAGCCAGCCTTCCAGATCATGGGCGTTGTAGGCATCCAGCTGTTGCTGCACTACCGCTTCGGGCGACAAATACGCTGTGTCAGCCATGCAGGCTATCTCCTGTTGTCGATTGAGCGCAAAAAAAACGGCAGCCGCAGCTGCCGTTCTTGCACATTCTGCGGGCAGTCCGCTTATTTTTCCACCTGGGTCACATCACGCACCGCGCCGGTATCGGCGCTGGTGGTCATGGCCGCGTAAGCACGCAGGGCGGCGCTGACCGGACGCTGGCGGTCCACCGGCTTCCAGGCATCACGGCCACGCGCGTTCATGGCGGCACGGCGCGCAGCCAGTGCCTCGTCGCTGATGGCCAGACGGATGCCGCGGTTGGGGATGTCGATCTCGATGGTATCGCCCTCTTCCACCAGGCCGATGGCACCGCCTTCGGCTGCTTCCGGCGACACGTGGCCGATGGACAGGCCGGAAGTACCACCGGAGAAGCGGCCATCGGTCAGCAGCGCGCAGGCCTTGCCCAGGCCCTTGGACTTGAGATAGCTGGTGGGATAGAGCATTTCCTGCATGCCGGGGCCGCCTTTGGGGCCTTCGTAGCGGATCACCACCACGTCGCCAGCCACAATCTGGTCGTCCAGAATGGCGGCAACGGCATCGTCCTGGCTTTCGAAGATGCGGGCACGACCGGTGAACTTGAGGATGGAATCATCCACACCAGCCGTTTTCACGATGCAGCCACGCTCGGCGATATTGCCGTACAGCACGGCCAGGCCGCCGTCCTGCGAGTAGGCATTGGCCTTGTCGCGGATGCAGCCAGCGGCGCGGTCGTCATCCACCGTCGGGTAACGCATGGATTGCGAGAAGGCGATGGTGGTGGGCACGCCACCCGGTGCGGCACGGTAGAAGCGGCGGGCTGCGCTGTCTTCGCCATGGCGCATGATGTCCCAGGCTTCCAGCCCCTCGGCCAGCGTCTTGCTATGAATGGTGGGTACATCGCGGTGGATCAGGCCGGCACGGTCCAGTTCGGACAGGATGGCCACCACGCCACCGGCGCGGTGTACATCTTCCATATGATATTTCTGCGTGGCCGGCGCCACCTTGGACAGGCAGGGCACCGAGCGCGAGATGCGGTCGATGTCAGCCATCTTGAAGTCGACACCGGCTTCGCTGGCAGCCGCCAGCAGGTGCAGCACGGTATTGGTGGAGCCGCCCATGGCCACGTCCAGGCTCATGGCGTTTTCAAAAGCCTGCTTGGTGCCGATGGCACGCGGCAGCACGCTGGCGTCGTCCTGTTCGTAATAACGCTTGGTAATGTCGACGATCAGGCGGCCGGCACGCAGGAACAATTCCTTGCGGTCGGCATGGGTGGCTACCAGGCTGCCGTTGCCCGGCAGCGACAGGCCCAGTGCTTCGGTCAGGCAGTTCATCGAGTTGGCGGTGAACATGCCGGAGCAGGAGCCGCAAGTCGGACAGGCCGAGCGTTCCACCCGCTCCACGTCCTCATTGGAGATGGCGCTATTGGCCGCTTCCACCATGGCGTCGACCAGGTCGAGCTTGCGGATGTCGTTGCCCCATTGCACCTTGCCGGCTTCCATCGGGCCACCGGAAACAAAGATCACCGGAATGTTCAGGCGCATGGCGGCCATCAGCATGCCGGGGGTGATCTTGTCGCAGTTGGAGATGCACACCAGCGCGTCGGCACAGTGGGCATTCACCATGTATTCCACGCTATCGGCAATCAGGTCGCGGCTAGGCAGGCTGTACAGCATACCGCCATGGCCCATGGCGATGCCGTCGTCGATGGCGATGGTGTTGAATTCCTTGGCCACCCCGCCGGCGCGTTCGATTTCACGCGCCACCAGCTGGCCCATATTGTGCAGGTGGACATGGCCGGGGACGAACTGGGTAAAGCTGTTGGCAATGGCGATGATGGGCTTGCCAAAATCCTCGTCTTTCATGCCGGTGGCGCGCCACAGGGCGCGGGCACCCGCCATGTTGCGACCGGCGGTAGAGGTTTTGGAACGGTATTGGGGCATGTCTTGTTTCCTTGATGATCAGATGCTTGCAGAGCACATTGCCGCTGACCGCGCCTGTGTTGCAGGCCGGTCTGCCCTCTCCGGGGTGCCGCTGGATCGGGCTGGCCACATTCTGTCATGGTAATGACAGGACGCGGCGGAACGCATTCCGTATAATTTCGTCCATATTCTTTTACCGCAAACGCACCGACCTGACAAATGATCGTTCATCCGCAGTTTGACCCCGTCGCCATCCACCTGGGCCCGCTGGCCATTCACTGGTATGGCCTGATGTACCTGCTGGGCTTTGGCCTGTTCCTGCTGCTGGGTAATTACCGCATCCGCCAGGGCCATGCCTTCCTCACTTCCAAGCTGCTGGACGACCTGCTGATGTATGGCGTGCTCGGCGTGGTGATTGGCGGACGCCTGGGTGAAGTGCTGTTTTACGAGCCCGGCTACTACTTCAGCCATCCGGCGGAAATCTTCATGGTGTGGAAGGGTGGCATGTCCTTCCATGGCGGTTTCCTGGGGGTGCTGGTGGGCATGGCCTTGTTTGCCCGCAAACAGCAGCGCAGCTTCTGGGAGCTGACCGACTTTATCGCTCCGCTGGTGCCGCTGGGCCTGGCGGCCGGACGTATCGGCAACTTCATCAATGGCGAGCTGTGGGGCCGCGTGGCCAGCCCCGACCTGCCCTGGGCCATGTTGTTTCCGCAGGCGCGGGCCAATGATCTGGCCGAGGGCCAGACTTCGTCCGATCTGCTCAATATGCTGATGCAGTATGGCGCGCTGCCACGTCACCCTTCGCAGCTGTATGAATTCCTGCTGGAAGGCATCGCCCTGTTTGCCGTGCTGTGGATCTACAGCAGCAAGCCGCGTGCCCGTGGCCAGGTGTCGGCGGTGTTCCTGATCGGTTACGGTCTGGCGCGTTTTGTCAGCGAGTTTTTCCGCAATCCGGACGCCGGCATCTTCGGCCATTCCTACACCATCAGCATGGGCCAGTGGCTGAGCCTGCCGATGATCATCATCGGCGTGGCGCTGCTGCTATTCTTCGGCAAACGCCAGCCACGCTAGGCTATAATTGCCGCTGGCAGCTTGTAGCCTGCCATCATCAGTTTTATCCAGAAAGCCAGTCATCGACTGGCTTTTATTTGTCCTGCGGCCTTTCGCCCGCACCGCTAAGGAAATCTGGCATGAAAACCCTCAAGCTCACCCTGGCCACTGCCTTGCTGGCCTTGTCCGCCCTGGCTTCTGCCGAAGAAGCCGTGCTGAAAGTCTCCGCCATTCCCGATGAGGCCCCGACCGAACTGCAACGCAAGTTTGCGCCGCTAGGCCAGTATCTGGAAAAGGAGCTGGGGATGAAGGTGCAATTCGTGCCGGTGACCGATTACGCCGCGGTGGTGACTGCGCTTAACAGCGACAAGATCGACATGGCCTGGCTGGGTGGCTTTACCTTTGTGCAGGCCAGCCTGCACGGCAAGGTGGTGCCGCTGGTGCAGCGCGAGGAAGACAGCAAGTTCACCGCCAAATTCATCGTCAATGCAGCGACGGGCGCCAAATCGCTGCAAGACCTCAAGGGCAAGAGCTTTGCTTTCGGCTCGGCCTCCTCCACTTCCGGTCACCTGATGCCGCGCTACTTCCTGCAGAAGGAAGGCATCAAGCCGGAAACCTTCTTCAAGAACGTCGCCTATTCCGGCGCACATGACGCCACCGTGGCCTGGGTCGCCTCCGGCAAGGTGGATGCCGGTGCGCTCAATGCCTCGGTATGGGAAAAGCTGGTGCAAAGCGGCAAGGTGGATGGCAGCAAGGTGAAACTGCTGGCCACCACGCCGCCCTTCTACGATTACAACTGGACGGTGCGCGGCAATCTGGACAAGAAGCTGCAGGCCAGGATCACCAGCGCCTTCCTCAAGCTGGACCCGAAAAATCCGCAGGACAAAGCCATTCTCGATCTGCAACGGGCCAGCCGCTTCATTCCCACCAAGGCTGACAACTACAAGGGTATCGAGGCTGCGGCAGAAGCGGCAGGCCTGCTCAAGTGAGCCTGCAGTTTGACAGCGTCAGCCTGCAACTGGGCGGAACAGACATCCTGCGCGCGATCAGTCTGAGCCTGGCCCAGGGGGAGCAGGCGGCGCTGATCGGACCATCCGGCGCCGGCAAGACCTCGCTGCTGTTGCTGGCCGCCACCCGCTACCGTCCCGGACACGGCAGCCTCAACCTGCTGGGCGACAATCCCTGGCATGTGTCACCGCGCTGGCTGGCCGGTTTGCGCAGCCGCATCGGCATGATCTACCAGGCAGCACCCTTGCCGGCCCGCCAGCGGGTGGTGCATGCGGTGGCAGCCGGACGGCTGGGGCAGATGTCCGGCTGGAGCGCGTTGCGCCAGCTAGTGTGGCCGGACGACACGGCAGCCATCCTGGACAGCCTGCAGCGGGTGGCGCTGGCCGACAAGCTGTGGCAACGCTGCGATCAGCTGTCCGGCGGGCAACGCCAGCGCGTCGGCATTGCCCGGGTGCTGCACCAGCGTCCCGCGCTGATACTGGCGGACGAACCGGTGGCAGCGCTCGACCCGCGGCTGGCCGATGACACCATCCGCCTGCTGTGCGACGAAGCCGCCGCACGCCAGTCCACCCTGCTGGTCAGCCTGCATTCGGTGGAACTGGCACTGGCTTATTTCCCGCGCATCATCGGGGTGCGCGATGGCCAGATCATGTTCGACCTGCCACGCGAGCAAGTGCATCCGGGCGTGGTCAGCGCCCTGTATGCCGGTGAAAGGCTGCGCGAGCCGGCTGAGCCACCCGCCCCGGCCGCCAGCCGCCAGGACCTGCGATGCTGAGCAGCCATCCGCGCGATCCGGCGCGCTGGCCGCGCCTGCTTACCCTGCTGCTGTGTCTGGCCTTGCTGGCCCCCAGCTTCAGCCTGACCCAGTTCAACCCGGCCACCCTGGCCAATCCGGATAGCTGGCGCACCATGGCCGGCTTTGTCGCGGGGTTCTTCCCCATGGCGCTGCAGGCGGATTTTCTGCGCGATGTGGCACGCGAAACCATCACCACGCTGGCCAGTGCCACCGCCGGTATTGCCTTGGCCATGCTGCTGGGTGCGCCGCTGGCCTTTGCCACCAGCCATGCCTTGCAGCGCCATGTGCTGGGTGGCGAGCGCCCTGCCCGTCTGGCCTGCTGGCTGGCCTCGGGGCTGCGCGGGCTGATGGTGATCTTGCGCGGCATTCCGGAAATCGTTTGGGCGCTGCTGCTGGTACGGGCGGTCGGCCTGGGCAGCCTGCCTGCGGTGCTGGCCATCGGCCTGGCGTATGGCGGCATGCTGGCCAAGGTGTATGCCGAGATTCTGGAATCACAAACACCCGGGCTGGCTTCTGCCCTGTATCTGCAAGGGGCCAGCCGCTGGCAGTGCCTGCTGTACGGCCTGTGGCCGCAAGCCCTGCCCGAGCTGCTGAGCTATAGCGTATATCGCTGGGAGTGCGCCATTCGCGCCTCGGCGGTGATGGGTTTTGTCGGTGCCGGTGGCGTGGGCCAGTTGCTGGACACCAGCCTGAAAATGCTCAATGGCGGCGAAGTCAGCACCCTGCTGCTGGTGTTCCTGTTGCTGGTCAGCCTGAGTGAAGGCGTCAGCCAGTTATCGCGCCTTGCCCTGGGCCGCGTAGCCACCACGCGCATGCTGCCGCTAATGGGCCTGCTCGCCGTGGCCGCCAGCGTGCTGTGGCTGTGGCCGGGCTGGCGGGATAGTGGTTTCGACAGCAGCGCCATCGTGCGCTTTGCCCGGGACTTCTTCCCCCCGGCCAGCGACATGCTGGCGGACATCGCCCACGGCGTTGTGGAAACCCTGGCCATGTCGGGGCTGGGCAGCGTGCTCGCTTTTATGGCTGGCGCGGTGCTGGCCATGCCGGCCGCCGGCCGGTTTGGTTGGGCTGCAAAGTGGCTGAGCCGGCTGTTGCTGAACGTGCTGCGTGGCGTGCCCGACCTGCTATGGGCTGCCATGGCGGTACTGGCCGTGGGCCTTGGCCCGGCGGCCGGGGTGCTGGCGCTGGCCTTGCACACCACCGGCGTGCTGGGGCGGCTGTTTGCCGAGACACTGGAAAACGCCGACCCGGAGCCGGAGCTGGCCTTGCAGCAGGTCGGGGCCGGCAGGCTGCTGGCCTTTGCCTACGGTCAGTTGCCCACGGTATGCAGCCAGTGGCTGGCCTACACCCTGTACCGCTGGGAAAACAATATCCGCAGCGCCACCGTACTGGGCATCGTGGGCGCCGGCGGCCTGGGACAGCAGCTGTATCTGGCCTTGTCGCTGTTCCAGCAGCACCGGGCAGCCAGCCTGATCATCGCCATGCTGCTGCTCTCGTGGGCGGTGGAACAGCTCAGCCGTTATTGCCGGCAGCGCATGGGCTGATTCCTCAGCATGCACAACTCCTTGCAACGGCAGCCTTGGGCTGCCGTTTCTTATTCCATATTCTGATAAAAAATGCAGTTTTAATCGTTTTACCTGCTGAGCAGCAGCGCCTAGCATGGGGGCCATTCACTGCACTGCCTACCGGTACTGCAGTCATTGTCATCTCACTCCACAAGAGGCTTAGCCATGAAAACCCCTTCCCTGCTACTGGCGCTCACCCTGCTGGGCACTGCCGGCCATGCCCTGGCCGACCGTCTGGACGACATCAAGAAAGCCGGCGTGCTGCGCGTGGCCGCTTTCGACAGCAATCCGCCCTTCGGTTTTCTGGATGCGCAAACCCACCAGATCAGCGGGCTGGATGTGGAAGTGGCCCAGGCCATTGCCAGGAAACTGCAAGTAAAACTGGAACTGGTGCCCACCAATCCCGCCAACCGCATTCCGCTGCTGGTGGCTGGCAAGGCGGATCTGGTCGCCGCCAACTTTACCGTCACCGACGAACGCAAGAAACAGGTGGATTTCAGCCTGCCCTACTTTGCTTCCGGTCAGCAGTTCATTGCCCGCAAAGGCAGCCTGAGCAAGCCGGAACAGCTGGCCGGCCTGCGCGTGGGGGTGGACAAGGGCACCACCCAGGAAATCTACCTGCGCGAGAAATACCGCCAGACCACGGTAGTGGCCTACGACGATACCCCGCTGGCCTTTACCGCGCTGCGTAACGGCAATGTGCAGGCCATTTCGCAAGACGGCTCCAAGCTGGCTGCGCTGCTGGCCAATGCCCCGGACAAGGCCAAGTACGAGCTGGCGCCCTTTACCCTGACCCGCGAATACCAGGCCATCGGCCTGCCCAAGGGCGAAGCCCGCCTGAGCAAGGCAGTGAATGACACGCTGCTGGAACTGGAAAAGTCCGGCCAGGCCCGCAAGATCTACGACCGCTGGTTCGGCCCCAAGACCAAGGCTCCGCTGCCGCGTGATTTCAAGATCGGCGACGCTGCCTGATTTTTCCCCGGATCAGCCCACCGGCCTGCGCCTCGGTCGCACGGGTCGGTTTTCTGCGTTTTCATCCCCCTTACGGAAAGAATGGACAGATGACTCCGCCTTCCTGGCTGGGACAAGGCTGGCTGGCACCGCACTATCTGGGCTGGCTGCTGCATGGTGCAGCCATGACGGCCGCACTGGCACTGTGTGTCAGCCTGGCTGCCAGCTTGCTGGGCATCTTGCTGTGCGCAGCACAGGATAGCCCGCTGCGCGTACTGCACTGGCCTGCCCGTCTGTTTTGCAGCCTGCATCGCAACACACCGCTGCTGGTGCAGGTTCTGCTGTGGTATTTCGGCGTGGGTGGCCTGCTGCCGGATCAGGCCATGCAATGGCTGAACAGCCCGCACCAACTGGCGCTGCCGCTGGGCTTGAGCCTGTCCTGGCCCTCGTTTGAATGGCTGGCCGCCTGGATTGCCCTGTCCTGGTATTCGGCCTGCTTTATCAGCGGAGAACTGGCCGCTGGCCTGCGCACCGTCGGCAGCGGGCAGCGGCTGGCTGGCCGGGCCCTGGGCATGAGCGAGTGGCAGATTTTCCGCCTTGTCGTGCTGCCGCAGGCATTGCGCCATATTCGTCAGCCACTGCTTGGCCAGTACACCGCCATCATCAAGAACACCTCGCTGACCATGGCCATTGGCGTGGCCGAGCTGTCCTATGCCTCTCGCCAGGTGGAAAGCGAAACCCTGCTGGCCTTTCAGGCCTTTGCCGTGGCCACCTTGTTCTATCTGCTGCTGGTCATCGCAACACAGCTGGCCGGGAGCCGGCGCAGCGCCGAGGAGCCTGGCCGATGATGCTGAGCTTGCTGCATGACAATCTGGACTATCTGCTGTGGGGCAATCTGGCCCAGGGCCAGCCAGGCGGGCTATTGCTCACCGTCGGCATCAGCCTGGCCGCAGGCGTGCTGGCCACGCTGGGTGGGCTGGCCGGGGGGGTTGCGCTGTGCATGGGTGGGCCGCGGCTGTGCCGGGTACTCAACACGCTGGTGCAGATCCTGCGGGCCATCCCGGTGCTGATGCTGATTTTCTGGTGCTATTTTCTGCTGCCGATCCTGTTCGGCATCGACATTCCTGGCGTGTTGACGGTGATTGCCGCGCTGGCGCTGATCAATGCCGCTTATCTCAGCCAGTCGGTCAAGGCCGGCATCGATGCCATCGGCGACGGGCAGTGGCGCGCAGCGCAGGCCCTGGGCATGACCCGCTGGCAAGCCCTGCGCTACATCATCCTGCCGCCAGCCTTGCGCGCCATGTTGCCGTCCTTCGTCAACCAGTGGATCACCCTGCTGAAAGACAGCTCGCTGGCCTATGTGGTGGGCGTGGCGGAATTCACTTTTGTCGCCACCCAGATCAACAACCGCGAGCAGGTCTATCCCTTGCAGATCTTCGGCCTGCTGGCCATCGGCTATCTGTTGCTGTGCAGTGCGCTGGAATGGCTGGGCCGGCGCGCCGGCCGCATGCCGGCCTGAAGGCGTCCTGCCGCGCAAGCCGGCGCAGCTTGGCCACCGCACCATGCGCTCCGGCGCAATGCTGCGCCATCGACTACACTGGCTACAGATTGAACGGGCTGATGAGCGAGGGCTTCCACATGCATGTCAAGGTTCTGGGTGCGTCCGCCGGTATCGGACAAGCGGCGCGTACCACCAGCTTTCTGGTCGATGGCAACTGCCTGATCGACTGTGGCACCGGTGTTGCCGACCTCGATACCGACGCGCTGTTGCAGATCGACACCGTACTGCTGACCCATAGCCACCTGGACCACAGCGGCAGCCTGCCCTTGCTGGCCGATGCCCATGTGACACACGGCGGCAGGGGGCTGGACGTCTACACCCAGCAGGAAACCATCAGCGCGTTGCAGCAGCACATGTTCAACGGCCTGCTGTGGCCGGACTACACCAAGGCGGCCCCCGGCAATATGCCATGGGTGAGGCTGCATGCACTGGAAGTGGGCGATTCGATCTCCCTGCCCGATGGCATTGCCACCGCCCTGCCGGCGGAGCACAGCGTGCCGGCACTGGGCTGGCTGCTGGAAGGTCCATGGCGGGCGCTGGCCTTTACCGGCGACTCCGGCCCCTGCCTGCCTTTCTGGCACTGGATCAGCCATGTCCCGTCATTGACGGATGTGATTTGCGAATTGAGCTATCTGAGCGAGCAGTCGGCCCTGGCGCTGAAAGGCGGCCACATGTCCCCCGCCCTGCTGCTGCCGCTGCTGGAAATCCTGCCACCCAATGTCCATGTGTGGATCACCCACACCGAAAGCAGCCTGCGCAGCCAGCTGCTGGAGCAGGTGCGCAAGGAACTGCCCTCGCTATTGCACCTGCATCCGCTGGAGCAAGGCATCAGCATCGAGTTGTAAGACCCGGTAACAAAACCCCGGCGCCAGCGTTACGCTGCCTTGGCCCGGATTCTCCACGAGGTTTTGTCAGCGCTTCCCGGGGGAGATGGGACAGAGCGGCAGCCGCTTACGGGCTGCTGCCGTAAATGCGCTGCAGCGGTTGCATGATGCGTGCCAGCCGGCCGCTGCGACGGACATGCTCAAAACCAGCGCGGACCTGTTGCACCAGCACCTCGCTGGTATCACGGTTGAACACCATGTACAGGCCGGACTCCAGCTCGCTCAGCACATAGACAGGCTCGATCTGGCTGCAATCCAGGCCGTGCGGCGCACACTTGGCCAGCCCCAGCGGCACCAGATCGATGCGGCCAGCCTGTAACATCGGCAATAGCAGATCGCTGGAGCTGACCACCATCAGGGTCTTGTCACCGCCTTCGGCAAAGCCCTTGCGCCGCAGGTATTCCTCGCGGAAATCCATATTGACCACGCCGATGCGATAGCGCCGGGCATCATCCAGGCTGTGCACCACCACGTCGCCACGCCCTTTCTTGCGAAACAGCGCGATGCGGTTGGTCACCAGCGGGCCTATCCACTTGAACTTGTTCTCGCGTTCCGGGGTTCTGGCCACCGGATACATCAGGGTGCCGGGCCGGGCCAGCGTGGTGGTGTAGATTCTGGCCCAGGGCTGGATATCCACCTGGTAGGGCAAACCGGCGCTGGCCAGGGTGGCGCGCACGATGTCGGTGCAATAGCCCCGTATCGCCCCATCCTGCCGATAGGAAAAAGGCAGGTTGTCTTCTGCCAGCACCGGCAGTGTTGCAGCCAGCGCCCAGCTGCTGCAGACCGCCAGCCCGCAGCACATTGCCACCCACTTGATCAAAAAGCGCATCATCGCGTCATCTGCGGCCTGAAGCCGTCTGCTTGTAAACGACTGATGCCGGCCTGCGCGACCGGCATCTGCAATGACAGCAGTATAAGTGTTTATACCGATGGCCGGTACTGATTCATTCGCTGGCGACGACCTCGAAGCCGGCATCCACCACGGCGGCCGCCAGTTCTTCCGGCGACACGGTCGCCGCATCGTACACGACGTGTGCCTGCTTGCTTTCCAGGCTGACCTCGGCGCTGCTGACACCCGCCATGGTGGACAATACCTGGCTGATGCTGTTGGCGCAGCCGCCGCAGCTCATGCCTTCGATATGCAGTTTCAGTTCGCTCATGCTCGTTCCTTTCCGTTTATTTCCAGCGGCGCAGCAGCAGCGAATTGCTGACTACCGACACCGAACTCATGGCCATGGCAGCCCCTGCCAGTACCGGATTCAACAATCCCAATGCCGCCAGCGGAATGCCGAGCGCATTGTAGATGAAGGCAAAAAACAGGTTCTGCCGGATTTTTCCCAAGGTGGCACGCGACAGGCGGATGGCATCGGCCACCTGTTGCACATCACCACGCATCAGGGTGATGTCGGCGGTTTCCAGTGCCACGTCCGCGCCGCCACCCATGGCGAAGCTGACATCGGCGAGCGCCAGCGCCGGGGCATCGTTGATGCCATCGCCCAGCATGGCCACCTGCAGGCCGGTCGCCTGGAGTTCGCGCAGCGCATCCGCCTTGTCCTGCGGCCGCAAACCGGCGCGATAGTGGTCAATGCCGGCCTCGGCAGCGATGGCGGCGGCCGTCGATGGATTATCGCCGGTCAGCATGATGACCCGCACCCCCATTTGCTGCAAGCTGCGCACCGCGGCGGCCGAGGTGGGACGCAAACGGTCGGCGACGGCCAGCAGGCCAAGCAAGACATCATCGCGGGCGACGGCAATCACGCTCTGCCCCGGTGCACGCCATTCTGGCGGTAAGGGCTGGCTGCAGGCCCACTCCGGCCGCCCGACCCGTATCCTGCCATATCCTGCCAGCTCGGCAATCACCCCCTGCCCCACTTCGGCACGGAAGGACTGCAGCGCCAGCAAGGGCAGCTGACGCGCAGCCGCCTGTTGCAGCAGCGCCAGCGCCAGCGGGTGTTCCGAGCCGCTCTCCGCACTCGCTGCCAGGCGCAGCAACTGGTCCTGATCGCCATCGGCAGCCCAGAGGTGGCTGAGCTGCGGCCGGCCTTCGGTCAGCGTACCGGTCTTGTCCACCACCAGCAGCTGGATGCGGCCGGCGCTTTCCAGTGCCGTGGCATTGCGAAACAGCATGCCGCGGCTGGCCCCCTTGCCGACGCCCACCATCACGGCGGTCGGCGTTGCCAGCCCCAGCGCGCAGGGGCAGGCAATCACCAGCACCGCCACCGCATTGATCAATGCCTGGCTCCAGTCGCCCAGCCAGCAGCCGTTGAGCAACAGGGTCAGCACCGCCAGGCCGGCCACCACCGGCACGAATACGCCGGCAATGCGGTCGGCCAGCCGCTGGATCGGCGCCTTGCTGCCCTGCGCCTGCCCGACCAGCCGGATGATTTCCGCCAGCTGGGTGTGGGCGCCAACACTGACCGCGCGTATTTTCAGCATGCCTTGCAGATTGCGGGTGGCGGCATAGACCTTGTCGCCCACCGTCTTGGCCAGCGGCATGCTCTCGCCAGTCAGCATGCTTTCATCGAGGCTGGCCTTGCCTTCCAGCACCACCCCGTCCACCGGCAGGCTTTCACCGTGGCGCACCAGCACCACATCGCCCACCTGCAACTGGTCCACCCCGATCTCCTGCAGGCTGCCGTCACGCTCGATGCGCGCCGTGCGTGGCGCCAGCCGCAGCAGGCTGGCAATGGCCCCGGCACTCTTGCCGCGTGCCCGTGCTTCCAGCAGCTTGCCCAGCAATACCAGGGTAATCACCGCCGCACTGGCCTCGAAATACACATGTTGCTGCTGCCAGCCCGCCAGGGTGACCACGGTGGACAGCAGCCAGGCCATGCTGGTGCCCAGCGCCACCAGCACATCCATATTGGCCCCGCCGCTGCGCAGCGCATGCCAGGCACCGCGATAAAAGCGCCAGCCGATGAGGAACTGCACCGGTGTTGCCAGGGCCAGTTGCAGGCCGCGTGGCAGCATCAGCTGGTGCCAGCCGAACAGCATGGCCAGCATTTCCAGGAAAAATGGCAGGGTGAGCAAGGCCGAGGCGGCAAACCACAGCAGCTCGCGCCGGTATGACTGCGTCTGCGCGGTGCCATCCTGGCCGGCATCCTGCTGCAGCGTGGCTGTGAAGCCGGCCCTGCTCACCGCTGCCAGCACGTCGGCCGGCTGCACGGTGCCGGTGGCAAACTGCAGGCGGGCAGTGGCGGTGGCGAAATTGACCTCGGCAGTGCACAGCGGCAGTTTGTTCAGCACTTTTTCCAGACGCACCGCGCAGGCGGCACAGCTCATGCCGGCGATAGCCAGTTGCAGTTGCTGCTGCGGCAGGCTGAAGCCGGCTTTGTCGATGGCCGCCTGCAGTTGGGCGATGCTGGTGGCCGCCGGCTGGTAACGGATGAGCGCCTGTTCGCTGGCGAAGTTGACACTGGCACTGACGCCATCCAGCCGGTTCAACACCTTCTCCAGGCGGATGGCGCAGGCCGCGCAATGCATTCCGGCAATGGGCAGGGTAATGACAGATTCATTCATGACGGCCTCCTCGGGATGTCAGTATATACCCCCAAGGGGTATATGAACACCACCATAAAGCAAACGCCAGGCATGAAAAAGCCGCAGGGCCTGCGCGCTGCGGCAGCGGATGCAACAGGATGCACGTCAGATCCAGTTACGCTTCCAGAACAGCCAGATCAGCCCGCCGGCAATGGCGGCCATCAGCCCCAGCACGGCAAAATAGCCATAGTGCCAGTGCAGCTCCGGCATGTTTTCAAAGTTCATGCCATAGATGCCGGCAATCAGGGTCAAGGGCATGAAGATCATGCTGAACACGGTCAGCACGCGCATTTGCAGGTTCAGCCGGTGCGACTGGGTGGACAGATACAGGTCCAGCATGTCGGCCACCATTTCGCGTGACATTTCCAGCGATTCGATGACATGCATGGTGTGGTCATAGGCATCGCGCAGATAGACCTGGGTTTCCTGCCGGATCAGGATGAATTCGCCACGGGTCATGGTCAGCAGCATCTCGCGCAGGGGCAGGATGGAGCGGCGCAGCTTGAGACAATCATGTTTCAGCCGCTGCACCTTGTTGAGCACACCCACTTCGCGGCCACGCAGCAGCAGCTGGTCCGTCCGCTCGACATGCTCGGTAAACTGGCTGAGCACGCCGAAATAATCGTCGATGATGGCATCCAGCAGTGAATACGCCAGATAGTCCGCGCCCTTGCCGCGCAGCACGCTGTGCGGATTGCGCAGCCGTTCGCGCACCGGCTCGAACACCCCGGTCGGCCTTTCCTGAAAACTCAGGACAAAGTTTTCTCCCACCACCAGATACATCTGGTCATAACTGAGCCGGCCACCGTTTTTGGGAAAATCGAACACCCGCGTGGCGATGAACAGATAGTCGCCATAGTCTTCCAGCTTGGGACGCTGACGATTATTGAGAATGTCCTCCTGCACCAGCGGGTGCAGCTGGAATCGCTCGCCGATGGCCTGCATCACGGCGGGGTCGTGCAGGCCATAGACATTCAGCCACTGTATCGGCTGCGCCGGCTGATGGGCCAGCCCGGCGGCAATGCTGTCAAAACGGTTTTCAGTCAGCTGCTGCGGCCCGAATTCCACCAGGGCCAGGCTGGAGCTGGAGAGTTTCTGCTCGCCGACTGGCAGCAGGCTGCCGGGTGCCTCGCCCAGGCTGGGCACCCGTTGTTTCACTTCGGCATGGCGCATGATTAAAGCTGGCTGACGTCGAGTTCGAAACCGACATTCTTCCACTGCAACACTTCCTGACGGAAGGCGCTGGCAGTCAGCGGATTATCATTCAGCCAATTCTGACTCATGGTCAGCACAAAACCTTTCACATCCAGCTTGAGGTCGAGCAATTCCGGCAGGGTGATGGCCATGCGGCTGCGATAGAACAATACCGCCAGGCGCAGCGCGACCACGGCCTGCCACAAGGCGGGGTCGTTCACCACCTGCTGCATCTTGCCCATGTCGCCGCGATGGCCCAGCACGATGGTGGCCAGCATGGCCTGTTCGCGCTTGGAAAAACCCGGCATATCGGCATTTTGCAGGATATAGGCCGAATGCTTGTGGTAAGCGGTATGGGCGATGGTCAGGCCGATTTCATGTAGCCGGGCCGCCCAGATCAGCCGCTTGAGCATGTCCTGGTCCACATCCTCGCCCGCCACCATGCGGTACAGCCGCTCGGCCAGGGCCTGCACCCGCTCGCTTTGCGGCACATCCACGTGATAACGGCGCTTGAACAGCTGCACCGTGCTTTCGCGCATGTCCTTTTCGCGCTGGCGCCCCAGCAGGTCGTAGAGCACGCCATCGCGCAACGCGCCTTCGGCCACGGTCATCTTGCTGATGCCAAGTTCTTCGAAAATGGCGATCATGATGGCCAGCCCGCCCGGCAGCACCGGCAGGCGGTCGGCCTTCAGGCCGTTCAGGCTGACGTTTTTCAGGGATTCGCGCTTGATCAGTTCGGCACGCAGTTGCAGCATGCCTTCCAGCGTGATGTCGGAAGCCGACCAGTCGTTGATTTCCAGGATGTCGCGCAAGGAACGGGCGGTGCCCGAGGTCCCCACCGCCAGTTGCCATTCTTCCGGGCGGTATTCGGTGGTGATGCGCTGGATTTCATTGCGCGCCGCCAGTGTGGCATCGGCAAAATTGCTGCGGCTGAGCTTGCCATCGGCAAAATAGCGCATGCTGTAGCTGACACAGCCCAGCGGCAGGCTTTCGGTTACATGGGCCTTGAACTGGCTGCCGATGACAAATTCGGTCGAACCGCCGCCAATATCCACCACCAGCCGTCTTTCCTTGGTGGCGGGCAGGGAGTGCGCCGCACCGATATACACCAGCCGTGCTTCTTCGCGTCCGGCGATGATTTCGATGGGAAAGCCCAGCAGCGCTTCGGCGCGCTGAATGAAATCGGCCGAGTTTTTGGCTACCCGCAGGGTATTGGTGCCGACGATGCGCACCTGGGCCGGGCTGAAGCCGCGCAGGCGCTCGCCAAAGCGGGCCATGCAGGCCAGGGCTTTTTCCTGGGTGGCGTCGTCCAGGTATTTGTCGGCAGTCAGGCCCGCGCCCAGACGCACGGTTTCTTTCATGGCATCCAGCGGGTACAGCTGGTCTTCTACAACACGGGACACTTGCAGACGGAAGGTGTTGGACCCCAGGTCGACCGTGGCCAGCACATCCGGGGTGGGCAGGGTTGTGGTCAAAGGCTAGCCTTTTCCAATATGGTTTGCTGCGCGGCCATGCTCAGGGCTCAGCCTGTAAGCGGCCACGCCATGGATTATTCAATAAAAAATGGCAGTAACATGCGCGATGTTACCGCCATTCGTGCTGTTGCGTCATTGCGCTTGATCAGTGACCCAGGGTTTCCCGCTTGATGTCTTCCAGCGAGGTATGGCGGATATCCTTGCCCTTCACCAGGTAAACCACGTACTCGGAGATGTTCTTGGAATGGTCGCCAATGCGCTCGATGGCCTTGGAAATGAACAGGGTGTCGATGGACATGCTGATGGTGCGCGGGTCTTCCATCATGAAGGTGATCAGCTGGCGCAGCTCGGCGGCAAAGTCGTCGTCCAGGCGCATGTCTTCTTCGGCCAGTTCCAGTGCCGCGCTGGCATCCAGCCGGGCAAAGGCGTCCAGTGCGCGGCGCAGCATGGCCAGGGCCACTTCCGCCATCTTGCGGATTTCGCGGAAGCGCGGCATCTGGTAGCGCTCGGACTGGTAGATGGTTTTGCCCATGCGCGCGATTTTTTGCGCCTCGTCACCGATGCGCTCCAGATCGGTAATAGTCTTGATCACGGTGATGATGATGCGCAGGTCGCTGGCGGCCGGCTGACGGCGCGCGATGATGTGCTGGCAATCATCGTCGATGGTGACTTCCATCGAATTGACCAGCGCGTCTTCGGTAATCACCTTGTCGAACTTGGCGATGTCACCGGACATGAGCGCATCGATAGCAGAGAGGATCTGTTGTTCCACCAGACCGCCCATTTGCAGGACGCGGGTGCGGATGGTTTCCAGTTCCATGTCGAACTGCTTGGAGATGTGTTCTGCCATGTCTGCCTCTTGAACGAATCCGGATTGCAATGAATAGATGATGGTAAGCCGGCCTGATGACAGGCTGATGACATTTAATCAAAACGGGCCTGTCAGCGACAGGCCCGGCGGCATGCGACAAAGGGCTTAGCGGATGACTTCCACGCCATCCTGGCGGCCCAGCACCAGCACATCGGCGCGACGACGGGCAAACAGGCCACAGGTCACGACGCCGGCGATATGGTTGATGGCTTCTTCCAGCTCCACCGGGGTGTTGATGGTGAGGCCGTGCACATCGAGAATCAGGTTGCCATTGTCGGTCACCACGCCCTGGCGCAGTTCCGGGTGGCCACCCAGTGCCACCAGCTGGCGGGCCACCGAGCTGCGGGCCATCGGAATGACTTCGATCGGCAGCGGAAACTTGCCCAGCTTGAGCACATACTTGCTTTCATCGGCGATGCAGATGAACTGATCGGCCACGCTGGCCACGATTTTCTCGCGGGTCAGCGCGGCGCCACCGCCCTTGATCATGTGCAGGTGGTGGTTGATTTCGTCGGCACCGTCGATGTACACCTCGAGCTTTTCCACCTCGTTCAGCTCGAATACCGGGATGTGATGCGCTTTCAGGCGGGCGGTGGAGGCTTCCGAGCTGGAGACCGCGCCCTTGATACGGCCTTTGATGGTGGCCAGTTCTTCAATGAAAAGATTGACCGTGCTGCCAGTGCCCACACCGACGATACAGTCGTCCGGCACGAATTCCAGCGCCTTTTGGGCCACGGCCAGCTTGAGTTGGTCTTGGGTCAGCATGTTGATACCTCCATCAGGTGAGTTCGATTCCGCATTCAGACAGGGATTATCCCACATCGGCTGGCATCTGTCGGTGCGCCAGCCATCACTGCGCCGGCATCAGCAGGCAGATGGCCTGCGCTTCGATTGCCTCGCCACGTCCCAGATAGCCCAGCTTTTCATTGGTCTTGCCCTTCACATTGACCGCATTCACGGCAATGCCCAGATCGGCGGCAATGCAGGCGCACATGGCATCGATGTGCGGTGCCAGCTTGGGGCGCTGTGCGATCAGCGTGGCGTCCACATTCACCACCTGCCAGCCGGCCGCCCTTACCCGTGCCGCCGCTTCGCGCAGCAATACCCGGCTGTCCGCCCCCTTGAAACGGGCATCGGTATCCGGAAAGTGCCGGCCGATATCGCCCAGCGCGGCTGCTCCCAGTATGGCATCAGTAATGGCATGCAGCAGGGCATCGGCATCGGAATGCCCCAGCAGGCCATGGCTGTGCGGGATGGTCACGCCGCCCAGGATCAACGGGCGGCCTTCCACCAGCTGATGCACATCGTAACCTTGTCCAACTCGGAACATGCTGTTCACTCCTTTCTTGCGGCCAGAATGGCACGCGCCAGTGCCAGATCGCGCGGGTAGGTCACCTTGAAATTCTGCGCATCGCCTTCCACCAGCCGCGGCTTGTGTCCATATTGCTCCACGGCGGAGGCTTCGTCGGTGATATCCGCCACCGTGGCCGCGGCCAGTGCCTCGGCCAGCAGCCCGGCACGGAACATTTGCGGCGTCTGCGCCAGCCACAGCCCCTGGCGCGGCACGGTGGCACTGATGCGGCCTTCGCCATCCGCCCGCTTCACCGTATCCGGCACCGGCAAGGCCAGCAGGCCGCCTACCGCATCGTCAGCCAGGGTGGCAATCAGCCGCTCCACCGCCGCCACCGACAGGCAGCAGCGGGCGGCATCATGCACCAGCACCCAGTCCTGCTCGCCGGCCTCCATGGCCTGCAAGCCATTGCGCACGCTTTCGGCGCGGCTGGCACCGCCCACGCGCAGCACGCTGAGCTTGGGCAGGTCCCATTCGAAATCATCAAACCATTCGTCACCGGGCGAGATCACCACCACCACCCGGCTGATGGCTGCCACCTGCGACAAGACCTGCAAGGTGTGCCACATCAGCGGACGATTGTTCAGTTGCAGGTATTGCTTGGGGCTGGGGCCGCCAAAGCGGCTGCCGGAACCGGCGGCCGGCACCAGGGCAAGATAGCGGCTCATGCGGCCTCCCCTGACGGCGGGTTCTCCAGCGTGCGCCACAGGCAACTGCCCTTGACCGCCTTGTCCAGCTCGCCCAGATAGCTCTGGTGTGCGGCCAGTTCTTCCTCGCTGGCCCGGCGTACCGACAGCGGCTTGCGCTCGAAATGGATGTCGCCGGCTTGCTGGCTGCCGTTGTCGACATCGATGTCCATGACCAGGCTTTCCTGGCCGCGGGTCATCCACAGATAGACTTCCGACAGCAGTTCGCAGTCGATCAGCGCACCGTGCAGGGTACGGTTGGAGCGGTCGATTTCAAAGCGGTCGCACAAGGCGTCCAGGCTGTTGCGCTTGCCGGGAAATTGGTCGCGCGCCATGGCCAGGGTGTCGGTCACCTGCGCCGCCACATCCTTGACGAGCGGCAGGCCCAGGCGGTCGAATTCGGCATTGAGGAATTTGACGTCAAACGGCGCGTTATGAATGATCAGCTCGGCCCCGCGCATGAAGTCGGCCAGCTCGGCCGCCACCTGGGCAAAGCGCGGCTTGCCCTCCAGCGAGGCCAGCGAAATGCCGTGCACCCGTTCGGCATCCGGGTCGATATCGCGCTCCGGGTGAATGTACAGATGCAGATGCTTGCCGGTGAGCTTGCGGTTCACCATTTCCAGCCCGGCGAATTCAATGATGCGATGGCCCTGATCGGGATCGAGGCCGGTGGTTTCAGTATCGAGAATGATCTGTCTCATGCTGCTGCTTTCAGGCGAACCGGCCTGCGCCGGTCGCAATCAATAACTCTGTCAGGGGGATTTACAGGGTGTCGACGCCACGGTTGGCCAGCTGGTCGGCGCGTTCGTTGAACTCATGGCCGGCATGGCCCTTGACCCAGCGCCACTCGACATGGGTGTGACGGTTGCGCTCGGCATCGAGCGCCTGCCACAGATCGGCATTCTTCACGGGTTCCTTGGCGGCGGTTTTCCAGCCACGGGCCTTCCAGCCGTGGATCCACTCGGAAATGCCTTTCTGCACATATTGCGAGTCGGTGTAGACCACCACACTGCAAGGCCGGTTCAATGCCTCCAGCGCGCGAATCACCGCCAGCAGCTCCATGCGGTTGTTGGTGGTGCCGTGCTCGCCACCAAACAATTCCTTTTCCTTGTCCTTGAAACGCAGCAGCGCACCCCAGCCACCGGGGCCCGGATTGCCCTTGCAGGCACCATCGGTATAAATCTCAACGCGATCTTCAGTTGTCATGTGTCTCTGTCAGTTCCGCCCCGTCCTGCCGACCGGGCATGGTCATTCTGTGCAGGCTGCCGCGCACCGGCGGTGGTGGCGGCTTGCTTGCGGGTAGGGTGGCGTTCGTTGCCGGCGGCCACCACCAGCCCCTGTGCCGACTTGGCGGCTTTCCACTTGGGGGTAATCAGCCGCATGCCGCGCTGGCGCTTGATGGCCTCGATGCCATATACACCGGCGGCCAGCGGCCACCATTTGTCGCCTGCGCGCTCCAGGAAACCAAAGCGCTCCAGCCAGTCGCGCTGCGAAACGGGGGGGGCATAAGCCATGAAACAGCCGGCGACCGGCTCCAGATCGAGCAGCTTCAACCAGTCGCGGATGCGGATCAGCGGGAAAAAGTTGCCACGCCACGGCGTGTCCGCCCGCCCTTGTATCAGGCGGCGCACCCCCCACAGGGACACCGGATTGAAGCCGGTCATCAACAGACGCCCTTCCGGCACCAGCACTCTTTCCACCTCGCGCAGTACCTGGTGCGGCTCGGTGGTAAAATCCAGCAGATGCGGCATCACCAGCAGATCGAGGCTGCGCGATTCAAAAGGCAGTTGGGCCGGGTGACAGATGATCTGCGCCGCCTCACCGCTTTCCGCCGCCCGGCATTGCCAGGGAATGCGGTTGGCCGCCAGGAAGTCCACCTCCGGCAGGCCCATCTGCACTGCATGAAAACCGAAAATATCGGCAACAGCCCGATCGAAAAACGCCTGTTCGCACTCCAGCAGGTAATGTCCCAGTTCGGTCGTGGCCAGCCACGTGGAAAACGCTTGCATCATTGAAGGAGTCCGATCCGACCATGTTTACCATTACCCCCGTTCGGGCATTTGCCGACAATTATATCTGGGTTTTGCAGCAGGGCACCGGCGCACTTGCAGTTGATCCGGGCGAAGCAGCACCGCTGATCGCCTTTCTGGAGCATGGCGGTCTGGCGTTGCAAGGCATTCTGATCACCCATCATCATGCCGACCACTGTGGCGGACTGGCCGAGCTGTTGCAGCGCTGGCCACAGGCCAGGGTCTATGGGCCGGCGGCGATCAGCGGGGTGAATCAGCCCGTTGCGGAAGGCGAGCGGATCGACTGGCAGGGCTATCAGTTCGAGGTATTAGCCCTGCCCGGCCACACACTGGACCACCTGGCCTATTACGGTCATGGCCAGCTGTTTTGCGGCGACACCCTTTTTGGCGCGGGCTGTGGCCGCCTGTTTGAAGGCAGCCCGGCCCAGATGCTGGCCTCACTGGACAAGCTGGCCGCCCTGCCGGATACCACGCGCTTTTACCCGGCGCACGAATATACCTTGTCCAATCTCAAGTTTGCGCTGGCGGTAGAGCCGGACAATGACGAGATACAGCTGCGTCAGCTGCTGGATCAAAAGCAGATCGCCATGGGTTTGCCCACGCTGCCCACCGAGCTGGGGCTGGAGAAAACCACCAACCCCTTCATGCGCTGCAGCAAACCGGCAGTGCAACAGCAGGCCAGCCGACAGGCCGGGCAGGCGCTGCAGGACCGCCTGCAGGTGTTCACAGTGTTGCGCGAATGGAAAAACAACTTCCGCTGACATGCATTCCGGGTAGATCATTCTTGCCAAAAGGCTGGCTGCCAATCTTTATTAAATCTAGCGACTCATTCAAGCAAAGCTCATGAAATGATTTGTCTTTTTCGATTGACACACCCTTGGGGGGTGTTTAGCATCGGCCGAGATCAGAATTCCGGGCTGGCCAAATGAAAAGAATTACACCATTGGCACTTTCGTTGTCATTTGCATTTTCCGTTTCATCCTTGGCACATGCCGATTCAGGGGCCTTCCGCCAGTCAGTCGGCGTCGACGAAGCCCAGGCCGCCGGCCTGGACATGATGCTGCTGAACTCCAGTCTGCTGCGTAATGGCGACAATGTCTGGGAACGCGCGCGCGAAGGTTTCCAGCTGACCGAAGTCAACGCCGACATCGTCCGCAAGCAGGAACGTCTCTACAGCAGCAAGCCCGAATACTTCAAACGCATGCTGGACCGCAGCCACAAATACCTGTTTCACATCATGAATGAAGTGGAACGCCGTGGCATGCCGACCGAAATCGCCTTCCTGCCCATCGTGGAAAGCGCCTTTGTCCCCACCGCCAATTCACCGGTAGGTGCAGCCGGGCTGTGGCAGTTCATGCCGGCTACCGGCCGTCATTACGGCCTGGAACAGACCTGGTGGTACGATGGTCGCCGCGATGTGATGGAAGCCACCCGCGCCGCGCTGGATTATCTGCAGAATCTGTACGCGCAGTTTGGCGACTGGAATCTGGCACTGGCCGCCTACAACTGGGGCGAGGGCAATCTGGCGCGCGCCATTGCCCGTGCCCAGGCCGCCGGTCTTGAGCCGACCTACGAAAACATCAAGATGCCGAATGAGACACGCAATTACGCTCCCAAGCTGATTGCCGTGCGCAACATTCTCAGCCAGCCGGAAAAATTCGGCGTCAAGCTGGATAAATTCCCCAACAAGCCCTATTTCGTCGCGGTGTCCACCGGTCGTCACATGGACATCGAGGTAGCGGCCAAGATGGCCGGCATTTCCGTTGCCGAATTCAAGGAACTGAATCCTGCCTTCAATCTGCCGGTATACGCCCACAAGCCGGGCCGGCAGATGCTGATCCCGCTGTCCAAGGCCGACAAGTTCGATTACAACCTGTCGCACTGGAACAAACCCTTGCTCAGCTGGCAGGTATACACCCCGAGCACGGATGAAAACATCACCACCGTGGCCGAGCGCTATGGCATGAGCACCGCCGAGCTGCAAAACGTCAACAAGGTAGGCTCGCGCAATCTGGCGGCCGGTCGCCCGGTACTGGTTGCCTTGCGTGGCAAGAGTGACGGCGCCAGCCCGCTGGATGCCGGTGATGGCAACCTGGGGGATGGCACCAGCCTGATCGCCAGCACGACCACGGTGACAAGTTCGCCGGTGCTTGCCAGCAGTGCAGAGACGCCGGTGCTGGCTAGTGCTGCGCCCGCCAGCATCGCCAAAGCGCAGCCAGTCAGCAGCAAGCCGCTAGCCGTCGCAGCAGCCAGCGCGGCCGCGCCGACGGTTGCCAGCACGGCTGCCCCAACACAACCGACGATCATTGCCGACAGCACACCGGTGGTCAAACCGGCGCAGAGCGCCGCACCGGCCGCAGCGGCCAAACCGGTATTGCTGGCCAAGGCGGAAGCACCCAGCCTGCCCTCCGGCAACACGCCGCCACCCAAGCCGCTGGAAGCCCGCCTGGCCAGCGTCAACCCGGCTGCCAGCCAGCATACTGTTGCCAGTGGCGATACCCTGTTCAATATCGCCCGCCGCTACAATGTCAGCGTGGCCGACCTGAAAGCCTTCAACAACCTGACGGATAACACCGTCAAGCTGGGGCAGGTCATCAAGGTCAAGGGCAATCCGCTGGCTGCCAATACCATGCTGGCAGAGGCAGTACCGGCGCCCAGTGCGCAGGATGAGGCCCTGGTCAAGGTCAGCAGCAGCATCGCCCCGGCGAGCGGAGCGGTACCGGCCGAATACGTGGTGCAGCGTGGCGATACCGTCTACAGCATCGCCCGCCGCTTCGGTGTCAATCACGCTGACATCCAGCGCTGGAACGACGCCAACCAGCTGACCCGCCTGCAACCAGGCCAGCGCGTGCGCATCGAGACCCAGGGCCTGTAACTCCCCTGAGCCTGCCAATGAAAAACCCGCTGTCGCGGGTTTTTTCTTGTCTGCCAGCGGTCAGGCCAGCACTTACTCGGGGTCGCGGCTGTCCAGCAAAATGGTCACCGGCCCGTCATTGACCAGCGCAACCTGCATATCCGCCCCAAAAACCCCGGTAGGCACGGCGCGGCCGAGTACCCGGCTGAGGCTGTCAACAAACTGTTCGAACAGTGGTCTGGAAATATCACCACGCGCCGCCCGGCTATAGGAAGGCCGATTGCCCTTGCGCGTGGAAGCAAACAGGGTGAACTGGCTGACCGCCAGCACCTCGCCGCCCTGCTCCAGCAGGGAAAGATTCATCACCCCGGCATCATCATTGAAAATGCGCAGCTGGCTGATCTTGCGTACCAGCCAGTCGATATCCTGCTGGCCATCCACCTCTTCCACCCCCACCAGCAGCAGCAGGCCGGGGCCAATCTGCCCGCATACCTCGCCGGCAACCGTCACGCTTGCTGCACTCACCCGTTGAACTACGACCCGCATGCCCACATCTCCTGAAGTCTGACCTGCCATTCTACCCGCTGGGAGCGCGTGATGAATATTCTGAAGATTGCCGCCTTTTCCGATGGCGAGCGCGGGGGCAACCCGGCCGGCGTAGTCATCCAGCCCACCCTGCCCGCTGACCGTGAAATGCAAGCCATTGCCGCCGAGCTGGGCTTCTCGGAAACCGTCTTTGCCATGCCGCAAGGCCAGGGCTGGCGGGTGCGCTATTTTTCCCCGGAAGCAGAAGTGCCGTTTTGCGGACATGCCACCATTGCGCTGGGGGCAGCGCTGGCCATGCACTACGGCGATGGCGACTTTCCCCTGCAGCTGAATCAGGCCAGCATCAGCGTCAGTGGCCAGTATCAGGCCGGCCGGCTCAGCGCCGCCCTGCAATCACCACCGACCCGCAGTGCACCGGTAGCAGCCGCCTTGCTGCAAGAGGTGCTCGCCTTGTTCGGACTGAGCCCCGCCCAGCTTTCCCCCGAGCTGCCTCCAGCCCTGATTCATGCCGGTGCCGACCACCTGCTGCTGGCGGTGCAGGAGCGTGCCACCCTGTCCGCCATGCGCTATTCACTGGAAGCAGGACGCGACTTGATGCGCCGTGCCGGCCTCACCACCATCCTGCTGCTATGGGCAGAAAACCGGCAATGCTTTCACAGCCGCAATGCCTTTGCCGCCGGCGGCGTGTATGAAGACCCGGCCACCGGCGCCGCCACCGCCGCCCTGGCCGGTTATCTGCGCGATATCGGCTGGGAGCATGGTGGCCATATCGAGGTGATACAAGGCGAGGACATGGGCCAGCGCTCTTGCCTGCATGCGGCCATTCCGCCAGAACAAGGCAGCTCGATTCGCGTATCCGGCCGCGCCAGACTCATGGAGCCGGCGCACTAAGCCGCTGTCTCCGCTACAATTCCCCCTACTCCGCAGCAAGGATCCGCCTCATGTTGATGGTACTCTCGCCGGCCAAAACGCTGGACTACACCACGCCCTCCCATACCACGCGCTACACTCGGCCTGATTTTCTGGCCGACAGTCAGCAACTGATCACGGTATTGCGCGAAAAAAGCCCGGCAGATATTGCCCACCTGATGAATATCAGCGACACGCTGGCCACCCTGAATGTGGGCCGCTATCACGACTGGACCCCCGACTTCACCCCGGACAATGCCAAGCAAGCCGTGCTGGCCTTCATGGGAGATGTTTACGAGGGGCTGGATGCCGCCAGTCTGAACGAAGCACAGCTCGACTATCTGCAACAGCATCTGCGCATCCTGTCCGGGCTGTATGGCCTGCTGCGCCCGCTGGACCTGATGCAAGCCTACCGGCTGGAAATGGGCACGAAGCTGGCCAATCCGCGTGGAGCCAATCTGTATGCCTTCTGGGGAGAGCGTATTACCGCCGCCCTGAATCAGCTGCTGGAGGCAGCAGAAAACCCGACACTAATCAACCTGGCCTCCGACGAGTATTTCAAATCGGTCAAACCGGCCCAATTGCATGGCCGGCTGATTACCCCGGTATTCCAGGATTTCAAGAACGGCCAGTACAAGATCATCAGCTTCTACGCCAAACAGGCGCGCGGCCTGATGGCACGCTGGGCCGCCCTGCATGCGGCAGACACGCCGGAAGCACTGCAGGACTTCAATCTGGCGGGCTACCGGTTCGAGGCGACCGAGTCAGACAGCCAGCGCTGGGTATTCCGCCGCCAGCTGGCCTGAACCCGGGCTGGCCGGCCTGGATCGTCAGCTTCCCACCTTGTTGGCCAGCGCCAGCCCCTGCTCGAAAGCCGTGGCGTTGGCCAGCGTGGTTTCAGCGATATTGTCCAGCGCCTCGCGGGTGAGAAAACCCTGGTGCGCCGTGACCAGCACATTGGGAAAGGTCAGCAGGCGCGCCAGCTGGTCATCCTGCAGGCCGACTTCCGAGTGGTTTTCGAAAAACACCCCCTCCTCCATCTCATACACATCCAGCCCCACCCCGGCCAGCCGGCCATCCTTCAGCGCCGCAATCAGGGCCGTGGTGTCCACCAGCGCCCCACGACTGGTATTGATCAGTACCGCACCGCTTTTCATGCCGGCCAGCGCATCGGCATTGATCATGTGCTGGGTTTGCGCTGTCAGCGGCAAATGCAGGCTGACCACATCGCACTGCTGCAGCAATTGCGCCATCGACACATATTCAAAGCCCAGCTGCTGGTCCAGCCCTGCCTGGGGATAGACATCGAAAGCCAGCACCCGCATGCCAAAGCCCTTGGCAATGGCTATCGTGGCCTGACCGATGCGACCGGTTCCCACCACCCCCATGGTCTTGCGATACAGGTCGAAACCCACCAGCCCATCCAGTGAGAAATCCATTTCACGCACCCGCACATAGGATTTGTGGATGCGCCGCACCACCGCCAATAACAGGGCAAAGGCATGCTCGGCCACCGCGTGCGGCGAATAGGCCGGCACCCGGGTCACCACGATGCCGTGCTGCTGACACGCCGCCAGGTCCACCCCGTTGAAGCCGGCACAACGCAAGGTGATCAGGCGCACGCCACGTTGCGCCAGACGGGCGATGACCTCGCCATCCAGCCGGTCATTGACAAAGGGACAGACCGCCTCAACGTCATGCACCAGCTCCAGCGTGTCCCGATTGAGCCGGGGTTCAAAATAGCTCAAGTGATGGCCAAACTGCTGGTTGGCAAGATCCAGGCTTTGACGGTCGTAGTTTTTGGTATCGAAAACAGCGATGCGCATGGTGGGGGTCGCCAGAAAGTGGAAGAGCTTCCAGTATAACGCGCGCCGAAGGCAGGCCGCGGGCGATGAAATACAGGGCCCCATATGCAAAAACCCCGTCAAGCAAGGCTTGATCGGGGTTTTTACTACCGTGCAGCAAGCTGCAGGGAATTGGTTGCTGGTACCTGGTGGATTACTTACAAACCTTGACCGTATAGGACTCCAACAGAGCTAGGCTTAACCGATACCACGACTAGCAAGCCATCTGATCAATTCACCACCAAGGTACGAACTTCCATAAATCCCCAAATGGTGCGAATCTCGGTACATTAAATTACCACCCACAATGACATTACATTTCTTTTCATCGCAAAAATATGGAATCGAATCAAAAACCTGCAAATTAGGATGCACAACCTTCAGCTTCGCCACCATTTCTCGTAATACTTTTTGCCTGTCATTTGTCACTTCCCTGGAGACGTAACAATTCTCAACAGCACCAGGCAAGAATGAACGCCCAATACAGCCTCTCGGGTAAAATGGAATTTCTGGAATATCTACAACCAAAACAACCGACTTACCACTCCGCTCCATATACTCAATTGAATTATTCAATCCATAATAAAACAAATCAATCTTTGAACCGGGCTTGTCTCCAGTAATCCTCAAATCAGACCACTTCCCGGCTCCGCTTACATGATCCGCCGCAAAGCCAGAATCCAATTCATAATTTCCAAAAAATGAAAAAACCACTGTCTTTATTTTTTCCGACTTTGCAACATACTGCATGATGTCGTTCATCATTTTCTGGCAATCCAGACCTCGATCAGAAACCACACCCGCACCTAACAGCGGGGGACAACTTGAATTAGCCAACAATGCCCAATTGTATTTGCTTTGAGCAGCAACACCATAAAAGAGATGCTCCGCATGGCTATCGCCAACTATTGCATAATTCGGCTCACCCTTCTTTGACTGAAGACAATAATTAATACCACTAGTCTTTTTCAACAACTCTGAGCAACTCGGATAATTAATTCCAGCCGGATTTAGCGAAAGCCCATCAAACAATTTCTTACTACTGCGAACTTCTTCTCGGAACTCGAAGCCATCCTTCTTAAAAGTGACAGCTCCCAACAAGCCGACAACCACCAATAGTGCAACCAAAACAGGGGCCCACCACTCCCGATTACCTAGCCTTACGGGTCGCTCTATCAACTTATAAGTCAACCATGCTAAAACAAAGCTTACAACGATAGCAAAACATGCTGCATAATTTGTCAGCAATCCATTATTAACAATTCGTATCATTGACAAAACAAGCCAATGCCAAAGATAAAGTGGATAGCTAATCAAACCGACCCAAACCATTATTTTATTTGCAAGAATATTCTTATTAACCCAAGACCCGGGACCTGCCAAAATCATCAGACATGCAGCAATAACTGGAGCTAACGCCCACCACCCTGGGAATAGTCTATTTTTATCAATAACAAAAACCGCCATAACCGCCACAAAAAAACCAAAAGCAGATAAGGCATTATTTAGTATATCTCGCGACTCTCCTTCAGCACTTAAACTTCTGAAAAATACCGGATTTAAAAAAAACCGCCTCGCCCCGACCAAAAATCTATCATTCTTAAAAATACGTGCATATGCAAGAATAGAACCTGCAAGCAGCTCCCAAAACCTGGTTTGCGGTAAAAAATAAGCTTTAACTATATCACGAAACGTTTCATGCAAATTTTGACTGAATGAAAACAAGGCAATCACTAACACGACCATTAACGCATTCAGGCCAAAACGCCACACTAACCACATCAAGGCAGGAAAAATCAGATAAAATTGCTCTTCTACAGCAAGTGACCATAAATGTACCAATGGTTTGAGTTCTGAGGCATTATCAAAATAGCCAGTCTCTTTCCATAGCACGATGTTCTGTACAAAACCACTCCCCGTTGCCATATGCTTACCCAATTGCCTAAACTCATCTGGCAACAACAAGAACCAACCGATACCAAATGCGGTAAGTAACACGAGAATAAGTGCTGGAAAAATCCTTTTAACCCTGTGCACATAGAAATCTATAAAACTGAATTTTTTGCTCTCAAGGCCTTTAAAAATGATGCTGGAAATCAGGTAACCAGAAATCACAAAGAAAATATCCACACCCACAAAACCGCCGTGAAACTGGTTTGGAAAAGCGTGATACAACAGCACAGCCAAGATAGCCACTGCACGCAAGCCATCAATGTCAGGGCGATAGGTAAGGTGAGGATTCGAGTCTTTAGATGGGAAGGATGTACGCATGGACCAGGCCGTTGCCAACCGTATACCGGCAGGTAGACAAATCGATTAAAACCTACATTCTACCTGCCATACCAGTTTCTGCCTAACCATCTGGCATGTCGTTACATAAAACAATGAGCATTTCTCAAAACTTTTCAACATCAGGCATGCCTCGATACGGAACAAGCATCAAACTGGGTTTATGACCCATGCGGAGATGTCTTACACCAAAATTCTGGGCCTGAGCATCACCATCGCGAATACCATCAAAGGGAAATGGTCTTGCGATACAGGTCGAAACCCACCAGCCCATCCAGTGAGAAATCCATTTCACGCACCCGCACATAGGATTTGTGGATGCGCCGCACCACCGCCAATAACAGGGCAAAGGCATGCTCGGCCACCGCGTGCGGCGAATAGGCCGGCACCCGGGTCACCACGATGCCGTGCTGCTGACACGCCGCCAGGTCCACCCCGTTGAAGCCGGCACAACGCAAGGTGATCAGGCGCACGCCACGTTGCGCCAGACGGGCGATGACCTCGCCATCCAGCCGGTCATTGACAAAGGGACAGACCGCCTCAACGTCATGCACCAGCTCCAGCGTGTCCCGATTGAGCCGGGGTTCAAAATAGCTCAAGTGATGGCCAAACTGCTGGTTGGCAAGATCCAGGCTTTGACGGTCGTAGTTTTTGGTATCGAAAACAGCGATGCGCATGGTGGGGGTCGCCAGAAAGTGGAAGAGCTTCCAGTATAACGCGCGCCGAAGGCAGGCCGCGGGCGATGAAATACAGGG
>NZ_QJKC01000012.1:142256-156087 GCF_003202035.1 Aquitalea magnusonii
GAAAACAGCGATGCGCATGGTGGGGGTCGCCAGAAAGTGGAAGAGCTTCCAGTATAACGCGCGCCGAAGGCAGGCCGCGGGCGATGAAATACAGGGGACCCATATGCAAAAACCCCGTCAAGCAAGGCTTGATCGGGGTTTTTACTACCGTGCAGCAAGCTGCAGGGAATTGGTTGCGGGAGCAGGATTCGAACCTACGACCTTCGGGTTATGAGCCCGACGAGCTACCAGACTGCTCCATCCCGCGTCAGTGTTCTGTCGCTGTCTTCTGCGCTGTTTGTTCAGAAGAGGAGTGCATATTACCTGCCATGATGGGCAGCGTCAACACTTTCTTAAAATAAATTTAATATGCCACCGAAATCATTTGTAAAACTAATTAACATTTCGCCGCTTGCCTGACACATCTCCTCAATACGGCTGGCCTAAAGTAGCCATTGTGTTACCACCCGTCACTTCTGCCCCATGAGTGACTGGTCGCTTGCGGCACTTGCCGTCGCCTCCCCCAGGGACGAAGGTGCTGCAGACAGGTAGCCAGTGCAGTTTGAATCGTTCTGCTTCAGCTCCGGCGGAGTGCAGCGCGTATTCTCCTAAGTGTTCATCACGGAAATTTTGGGCCGCCAATTGGCGGCCCCTTTTTTTGTCTTCAAGACAGCCAGGCCGGCCCGGAATGGCGCAACTGCCGCCTTCCCAACCAGGTCAGTCCCAGCAGCAAGCCCATGATGCCGTAGCTGACAAAGGGCGAAAGCAATAAAAAGGTCTCCACCGGCAACTGCCAGATCATCAGGCAGCGGATGAGTGTTTCCAGTGTCAGTCCGACTCCCCACAGCAAGGTCATCTGTCGAATGCCCCGGCGAAATGCTGGCTCTTGCCAGCGCTGGATAAAACGCACCTGCCCATCGACCGACTCGCGCGCAACCGTGGCCAGCGCCAGATGGTAAACCAGCGGCCGCCCGAGCAGCAGCGACAACAGGAAAATCACGCCAACCAGTCCCGACAGCAAGGACTCCCGCATCAGCAAGATGCGCGGGCTTCCTCCCAGCAGCATCACCAGCAGTGACAAGGCAATCCCCCCCAGCACCAGCAGGCTGAGGGCATCAATCCGGCGAAAACGCAGCAATTCGACTGCGCTCCACACAATGGGGGGAAGCGAGGACACCATCAGCGCCGTGGTTTCTCCCCACTGCGGCAGTGCCCAGCGATAAGCCAGCCAGGGCAGCAGAAAGTTGAACAGCAGCTCCGGCAGCAGTTTGAACAAGCGGGACATAAGCCATGTAAGCGGGGGAAAACAGCGATGATAGGACAAAAGTCGGGCAGACCTCCAGCCAGTGGCCGCAATGTGCAAGGCCGGCAAAGCAAAACCCCGCCGGCGGCGGGGTTGTGTTGTCTGTGTACTGACCGGCTGTTGCGGTCAGCAGCTACTGCAATTATGCGGCGGCGTGGATGAAACCATTGGCCGGATAAAAGGCGCTGGCAAGACCCAGCACGGATTGGAAAGTGACTTCGAACATCTTGCCAACCTGGCGAATGCTGACGACGGTGTAGTGGACGATATCGCCACTGTCTTTATGCTCAAGAACGGTATAACCCGGTTGCAATTGAGAGATTTTCATTTAGGTATTTCCTTGTTTTTTTTATCATTGCGACAAAATTTTTAGTTTGATCTAAAGGTTTAACACGTTATTGACAAATTAGCCAACAATAAAGTTCCGCATCGCGTTGATGAGGCACTGTAACAGTGACAAATGACACATTCGTGACGAATTTCCGGCAATAGTGCTACAAAAACAAAGCCCTGCCGATACGGGATCGGCAGGGCCTTGGGCTTGCTTCAGGCTTGGCGTTTAACCGATACGCATGCCCGGCGCCGCACCCTGATCCACGTCCAGCAGGAACAGGCCGGAGCCTTCTTCGGCACCGGAGGCGCAGACGATCATGCCTTGCGACACGCCAAAGCGCATCTTGCGCTCGGCCAGATTGGCCACCACCACCACATTGCGGCCCACCAGTTTTTCCGGCTCCTGATAGGCAGCACGGATGCCGGAGAAGATGTTGCGCTGTTCAAAGCCCAGGTCGACGGTGAACTGCAGCAGTTTGTCCGAACCTTCGACAAAGTTGCAGGCCAGCACCTTGCCGATGCGCAGGTCCACCTTGGCAAAGTCGTCGATCTTGATGGTGTCGGCCAGCGGCTCGTAAGCGGCAGCCGCCGGGGTATTGGCAGTAGCTTGCATATTCTGTTTGTTTGCTTCGATCAGTTTGTCGATCAGCGCCGGGTCGATGCGCTGCATCAGGTGCTGATAGGTGTTGATGGTGTTGCCCAGCAGCAGGCTGTCGGCATCGGCCCAGCTCAGCGGCGCCACGCCGAGGAAGGCTTCCACGCCTTCGGCCAGCTTGGGCAGTACCGGCTTCAGGTAGATGGTAAGCAGGCGGAAGGCGTTGATCAGTACGGTGCAGACTTCCTGCAGGCGCGCATCCTGCCCCTCCTGCTTGGCCAGTTCCCACGGCTTGTTGGCGTCGACATAGGCATTCACCTCATCGGCCAGCGCCATCACATCGCGCAGGGCCTTGGCGTATTCGCGGGCTTCAAACGCGGCAGCCAGTTCCGGCGCAGCAGCCTGCAGCTGGTGCAGGATGGTGGTATCCGCCACGCTGTCGGCCAGCTTGCCGCCAAAGCGCTTGCTGATGAAACCGGCAGAGCGGCTGGCGATGTTGACGTACTTGCCCACCAGGTCGGAATTCACCCGTGCCACGAAGTCATTGAGGTTGAGGTCGATGTCTTCGATGCGGCCGTTCAGCTTGGCCGCCATGTAGTAGCGCATCCATTCCGGGTTCAGGCCGCAGTCCAGATAGCTCTTGGCCTGGATGAAGGTGCCACGCGACTTGGACATTTTCTGCCCGTCCACGGTGAGGAAGCCGTGGGCAAACACGCCGGTGGGCGCGCGCAGGCCGGAGTAGTTCAGCATGGCCGGCCAGAACAGGGCGTGGAAATACAGGATGTCCTTGCCGATGAAGTGGTACATCTCGGCATCGGTGCCCGGCTTGAACCAGGCATCAAAATCGATGCCCTTGCTGTCGCACAGGTTCTTGAAGCTGGCCATATAGCCAATCGGTGCATCCAGCCAGACATAGAAGTACTTGCCCGGCGCATCGGGAATTTCAAAACCGAAATACGGGGCATCGCGGCTGATGTCCCAATCCTGCAGGCCGCCTTCGATCCACTCGTTCATCTTGTTGAGCGATTCCGGCTGCAGGTGCGGCTGGCTCACGCCATCGGCACGTGTGCTGCTGCCGCTGGTCCAGCCCTTGAGGAAATCAGCGCACTCGCCCAGGCGGAAGAAATAGTGTTCGGAAGTTTTCAGCACCGGCTTGGCACCGGACACCGCCGAGTAGGGGTTCTTCAGCTCGGTCGGGTTATAGGTGGCACCGCACACTTCACAGTTGTCGCCGTACTGGTCCTTGGCCCCGCACTTGGGGCATTCGCCCTTGACGAAGCGGTCCGGCAGGAACATCTGCTTTTCCGGGTCGAACAGCTGCTCGATGGTGCGGCTGGAAATCTTGCCATCGGCGCGCAGCGCCTTGTACACCTGCTCGGCAAAGGCTTTGTTTTCCGGGCTGTTGGTACTGTAGTAGTTGTCGTGACCGATCAGGAAACCCTGCGAATCGGCCAGATGCAGTTCGCGCACGGCATCCACCAGCTGGGTGGGAGTGATGCCCTGCTTTTCGGCGGCCAGCATGATGGGCGCGCCGTGGGTGTCGTCGGCGCACACGTAATAGCACTCGTGGCCGCGCATTTTCTGGAAGCGTACCCAGACGTCGGTCTGGATCTGCTCCAGCATATGGCCCAGATGCAGCCCCGCGTTGGCGTAAGGCAGTGCGCTGGTCACCAGAATCTTGCGTTTGCTCATTGGGTGTTCCTGAAGGTAAGCGATCTCAAGCGGACGATTATAGAGCCGGATGCCGCTGCCGGTCACGGCGCAGATCGGCAAAAACCCGGCAGGCCGCAGCAAAGGCGGGCCAGCCGGGTTGATTGGCGGGTACTTGGCGGAAAATCAGCTGTTCTGGGTTTGCAGCTCGGGGGGCAGATAATCAGCCGGTGCCGCGCGCTCGGCCATGGCCTGCGGCACGGTGCTGCGTGCCAGCACCACAAACAGCACAGCAGTGAAGACCGAGCAGGCGGCAAAGCCGGCCATGCCCCCCAGCAGGTAGGCCAGACGGAAGATTTCGATGCCCAGTGCGTAGCCGGCCATCGACAGCATGCTCATGGACGCCGATACCGTGCCCTTGGCCACGGGCGAGGACATCAGGGCAAAGCGGTAGAGCACGCCAAAGCTCAAGCCTTCGCCAAAGCTCATCAGGCTCATGCCGGCCACCATCAGCCATACCGGCTCGCGGGCAAACAGCACGCCGCCCAGCATCAGCAGCAGGCCGCTGATGATAGGCCCCATGCCGACAAACACCGAACGGCCCAGCGGCCAGCGGTCGGCCAGCAATACCAGCGCGAAATTGCCAGCGATCAGGCCACCGAACACCGGCAGCTGCATCAGGCCGTATTGCAGGGTGCTCATGCCCAGATCCTGTACCAGCAGCACCGGCGACAAGGCGATCCAGCCCATCAAGGGCAGGGCCAGCAGGGGAATGCACAGGGCCGACAGCAGGAAGCGGCGCTGGCGGAACAGGCGCAGGTAATCACGGCCCATTTGCGACAGCGGCAGCTTGTCATGACTGGGCGTGACGGTTTCCGGCATTTTCCAGATCAGGCCCAGCAACGCGATAAAGGACATGGCGGCAATCACCAGGAAGCAGCTGCGCCACGGGGCGATTTCCACCAGCGCGGCACCGGCCAGCGGGCCGACCAGCGGTGCGATCAGCGCCACATTGGCCATCAGCGCCGTCACCTTGACCGCCGCGGTTTCTTCAAACGCCTCTTGCACGGCGGCATAGCCCACCGCATTGATAAAGCACAGCCCCATGCCTTGCAACACACGCAGGGCAATGAAACTTTCGATGGAATGCACCAGATAGCTCGCCAGACAGGCCAGCATGAAATAGGCCACGCCAAACAGCAGCACCGGACGGCGGCCGATACGGTCGGACAAGGGGCCGGTCAGCCAGGGCAGCACGGCTCCGCCAATCAGAAAGGCGGTCATCGAGGTGGCAACCCACGAGGTATTCACCATGAATTCACGGGTCACCTGCAGCATGGCGGGCTGCACCATGTCATTGGCGATATAAACGGCAAATTCGAACAAGACCAGCGCGAGGGGAAACAGCAGATTGGCCGGACTGAGAGAAACATGTTTGGACTGCAATGCAACAACCTTTCTTGATGACAAAGAGCAAAGCCATGGCCTGACAGGGCCGAGCCGGTGCCAAACGGCAAGCGGAATACGCGCCGTGGCGTGAAAAAAAAGGGGCTGATTCTACGCTTATCAAGCGCTTACGGCAAAATCTTTCGAGATGAAGCAATCAGCAGCAGGCGCTGCCCGGCAAGCATGCGATGACCATAGCCACCCGGCCAAGGCGGGAGTAACATGCCTGCTGGCGCAACGGGAGCCACGCACCCGTGCTAAAACATAGTAAAATTGTCGGGTATTCCACCCATCCCCATTGCTCCCATGCTCTCCAAACTGACCAAGCTGTTCGGTGCCAAGCCGGACGCAGATAGCGCAGCCGACACCATGACCCTGACCGATGCCCAAGTGCTGGAGGCCGTTGCCGGCCTGATCGATGCCAATACCGGCAAAACCTACAGCTCAGCCAAAGCCGTCAAGAACATCCAGATCAGCGCCGACCAGCTGGCGCTGGAAGTGGTACTCGCCTACCCGGCGGCCAGCCAGTTCGACAGTGTGCGCAGCCAGTTCGACACCGCGCTGCAGCCCATTGCCGCAGGCCGGGCACTGCAGATTACCGTGCGCAGCCAGATCACCAGCCATGCCGCCCAGCGCGGCGTGCCGCTGCTGCCTGGCGTCAAGAATGTCATCGCCGTGGCCTCTGGCAAGGGCGGCGTGGGCAAATCCACCACCGCCGTCAACCTGGCACTGGCGCTGCAAGCCGAAGGCGCGCGCGTGGGGATTCTGGATGCCGACATCTACGGCCCCTCGCAACCGCTGATGCTGGGCCTGCAAGGCCAGCGCCCGGAAACGCCGGATGGTAAAAGCCTGCAACCGATCGTCAATTACGGCATCCAGACCATGTCCATCGGCTATCTGGTGGATGCCGACCAGGCCATGGTGTGGCGCGGCCCGATGGTCAGCCAGGCACTGCAACAACTGCTGAACGACACCCACTGGGACAATCTGGACTACCTGGTGATCGACATGCCGCCGGGCACCGGCGACATCCAGCTGACGCTGTCGCAAAAAGTGCCGGTTACCGGCGCGCTGATCGTCACCACGCCGCAAGATATTGCCCTGCTGGATGCGCGCAAGGGCGTCACCATGTTCCAGAAAGTAGGCGTACCGATTCTGGGCATGGTGGAAAACATGGCCATCCATATTTGCAGCAACTGCGGTCATGCCGAGCACATATTTGGCGAAGGCGGCGCGGCACGCATGGCGGCCGACTTTGGCGTGGACGTGCTGGGCTCGCTGCCGCTGGACATGGGCATCCGCCTGGCGGTGGATGAAGGCAAGCCAACCGTGGCCGCCGACCCGGATGGCGCCATCGCCACCCTGTACAAGGACATTGCGCGCAAGCTGGCGGTCAAGGTGGGTGAAAAAGCCCAGGACTTCTCCGGCAAATTCCCCAAGATCGTCATCCAGAACAACTAAGCCGCACAGCATGATTGCGATGTTCGACTCCGGCCTGGGCGGGCTGTCCATCTGGCGCGCCGTGCAAACGGCACTGCCTGCCTGGCCGATCACCTATCTGGCCGATCAGGCTTACTGCCCCTATGGCGGCCGCAGCAAGGCCGAAATCATCGAGCGCAGCCTGAAAATCGGCCACTACCTGCAGCAACAGGGTGCCAGCCTGCTGGTGGTGGCCTGCAACACCGCCACTACCGCGGCTGTGGCGGCACTACGCCAGCAGCTGCCCATTCCCATCGTGGGAGTGGAACCGGCGATCAAGCCGGCAGCGGCGGCCAGCCGTACCGGCCGCATCGCGGTACTGGCCACCGCAGCCACGCTGGCCAGCGAACGGGTACAGTCCTTGCTGGACAAGCATGCCGGCGAGGTGGAAGTACTGCGCCGGCCCGGTCTGGGCTGGGTGGAGCAAGTGGAAGCCGGCGAGCTGGACAGCACCCTCACCCGCCGCCGCGTGGCTGAAGTAGTCCGCCCGCTGCTGCAGGAAAACATCGACCACATCGCCCTGGGCTGCACCCACTACCCCTTCCTGTCACCGCTGATTCGCGAACTCACCGGCGACGGCATCGCCCTGTACGATCCGGCCGAGGCCATCGCCCGCCGCGTCGATTCGCTGTTGCAGCTGCACGGCAGTGACAGCGTCGGTGATCATTGCTACCGTTTCATCACCACGGCGGACGACCCGCAGGCGATGGCAGCCATGCTGCCGCTGCTGATCGGCCATGGCTACGCTGTCGAATCCCTCAACCTGGAGTAAATCATGTTGCTACGCCGTGCCATCACGGGCTTGCTGCTCAGCGCCCTGCTCGCCCCTGCCGCCTGGGCCTTGCCGCAATGCGCCAGCGTCGCCGGCAATGTCAACCAGCAAACCGGCAACCGGCTGGACACGCGGGAACTGACCACCGTACTGCAGGCATTGGGGCAAAGCGGCAGGCTGCCGGAGCAATTCCTCACCAAGCGCCAGGCGCAACAGGCGGGCTGGCAACCTGGCCGCAGCCTGTGGGCCGTTCCCGGACTGCAAGGCAAGTCGATTGGTGGTGACCGCTTTGGCAATTATGAAAAGCAGCTGCCCAAGGGGCAGTGGCAGGAAGCCGACCTGAACTATAAAGGAGGCAAGCGTGGCGCTTATCGACTGGTGTTCTCCCGCGCCGGCCAGCGTTTTGTCTCACTCGACCATTACCAGCGCTTTATCGAGGTGCCAGCATGTCAGTAAGGATTTGCGAACTTCACCACATCACATCGCTGGAGCAGTTCTATGACGAGCTGAGCCGCCAGCTGCAGCTGCCCGCGCATTTCGGCCGTAATCTGGATGCGCTGTACGACAGCCTCAGTGCCGATGTCAGCGGCCCGTTTGAAATTGTCTGGCGCGACACCGAACTATCCCGCAGCAAACTGGGGGCGGATGTCTACGCCACCCTGCTGGAAATCCTGCAAGCGGTGGCGGCAGAACGCGGTGACATCACCCTGGATATTCATCACTGAGCCCTCCGCACCATGCAAAAGGCTGCCACCAAGGCAGCCTTTTGCACTTCTGCAGCACCGGGGCTGCTCGCGGCCCATCGCATCCCAGCCCTGCAGCATGACACGCCGACTCAGACAGCCCTGCAGCAATGCCTTAGCTGCCCCCTGACAAGCTGCCAATACGCGCCACGGCCTCAGCCAAACGCTCAATACCGGTGGTATACGCCACGCGCACATGCTGCGCCGCCCGGTAACGGCCAAAGTCCGCCCCCGGTGTAATGGCGACATTCACCTCCTCCAGCAGTCGTGCACAGTAGGCAAAGCTGTCATCGGTCACTGCACTGACATCGGCATACAGATAAAACGCCCCTTCCGGTTGCACCGGCAATTTCCAGCCCAGTTGTGGGAGCACCTGCAACAGGAAATCCCGGCGGCAGCCAAATTCGGCACGACGCTGCTCCAGCTCGGCAATCACATCCGGCTGGAAAGCCGCCAGTGCCGCGTGCTGCGCCATCGCCGGCGGACACAGAAACAGGTTCTGCGCCAGGCGCAATGCCGGTTCGACATAGGCCTCCGGCACCACCAGCCAGCCCAGTCGCCAGCCAGTCATCTGGAAATACTTGGAAAAGCTGTTGATCACGAATACATCCGCATCCACCGCCAGCGCCGTGGCCGCATCACAGCCATAAGTCAGACCATGATAAATCTCGTCCACGATCAGGCTGCCGCCCTGGCGCTTGCAGCTGGCACTCAGTGCCGCCAGTTCTGCCGCCGTCAACAAAGTGCCGGTCGGGTTGGCCGGGCTGGCCACCATGGCCGCCACCGTGCGCTCGGCCCAGGCCGCATCCACACCATCGCCCAGCAACTGATAGCGTGTCTCCGGTCCAACCGGCAGGCACACCGGCTCACCCCCCAGCAGGCTGACAAAATGCCTGTTGCACGGATAGGTCGGATCCGCCATCAGCACCTGATCCCCCTGGTCCACCAGCAAGGACAAGGCAATCTGCAATGCACCAGAGGCTCCTGGCGTCACGATGATGCGGCGCGCATCAACCACCACGCCATAACGCTGCAGATAAAATGCGGCAATCGCCTCACGCAGTTCCGGCAAGCCCTGCGCAGCAGTATAAAAAGTATGACCCGCACTCAATGCCTGCCGGCCGGCCTCGACAATGGCTGCCGGCGTGGCAAAGTCCGGCTCGCCCACTTCCAGATGAATCACATCCCTGCCCGCCGCCTGCAAGGCGCGGGCCCGCTCCAGAATGGCCATCACCTGAAACGGCGCGATGTCATTCAGTCTTGTTGATAGTTGCACCACAATCCCCTGTTATGTCCCCAGCGCAGCACTTGGCACGCGATGGTGCTTACGCCAGTGTAACAAGCCCGCCCCGCCCCCTCCAGCACTGTCCTGCACCAGCCGGCATACTGCCATTCGCCCGCCAAGCCACAGCCCAAACCGCGCAGCCGGGCATCAGGTACAAAAACAATTTACAACCAAGCGATCAGCCTATTGACAGCCGGCCGGACTGGCCATAGAATTCGTCGCTCTGAGTCGGAGAGGTGGCAGAGTGGTCGAATGTACCTGACTCGAAATCAGGCGTACGTGCGAGCGTACCGAGGGTTCGAATCCCTCCCTCTCCGCCAGCATACCAAAAGCCCTGATTTTCCTTCCTAATCAATAGGTTGTGAAATTCGGGGCTTTTCCATTTACCACACGCATTTACCACACGCTTGGCCCGTGGTTTTTTTGCCAATCCTGGTCCAGCTCTACCTGTTTTAGTGCTGCGTACACAGTAGTCTTCAGCAGGAAATCGGCTGCATGGCGGACTAAGCAGCTCCTCGACGTCTCTGTCGGTCAATCTCCCGCCTCATGACGTCCCCGACGTCCACCCCGTATTGAGTAGCACGTGACTTTAAGAGTCCAACCCACCATGGCACAGAGATACGCTCTACTAGAAACCACCAGAAGGTTGTTCCTTGTAACTTCGGTCTAGACAGGCTGACTGGTTTTGTCGATTTCTAGAGGCGACTTGCCCTTATAAAGCAAATAAAATCAAGCCACTAGGAAGAATGGTCAAAAAATACCTGGTCACCCCGCGCGGATTTCCGCACAATGCCTAAAAGCTGCTCAACAAAGTTGAGGATCTGTAATTGATTAGATGAAGGTAACGATGAACAAACAACACTTCACTAAGCTCTCCGGTACGCTGGTAAAGCAAAAACACTCGCGCATCCTCGCCGGCCACGCTCCTAGAACATTGGATCTGTTTGCTGGGTGTGGAGGTATATCTTTGGGCTTTGATGCTGCTGGGTTCAAGACGATTGGCGCCGTGGAGTTCGATCCTGATGCAGCCCGCTCACATGCGATGAACTTCATGAGCGACGTACCACATGATCTCTTCGAGATTCATGCCAGTGCCAAAGACATTACCAAGATTGAACCGGCCGCCTTGTTGGAAACATTCAAACTCGACGGGCCGATACAACAACACGTCGATGTAATCATTGGCGGACCTCCCTGTCAGGCGTTTGCGCGAGTTGGTCGAGCCAAGTTAAGGGAAGTGGCTGATCATCCAGAGGCTTTCTTGAAAGACCCAAGGGGCAACCTCTATCTGCGCTACCTTCACTATGTCAATGAACTGAAGCCTATCGCGATTCTGATGGAGAACGTGCCGGACGTTCTCAACTATGGGGGGCACAATGTTGCCGAGGAGACCTGCGAAATACTGACTGAGATGGGTTATCGGTGTGGTTACACGCTTCTCAACTCGGTCTACTTCGGTGTACCTCAGATGCGTGAGCGCATGTTCTTGGTAGCCGTGGCCTCGCAAATCGCCTCAAAAATCTCATTTCCCACCCCCACGCATTGGGTGGACATGCCTAGGGGCTACGAGGGTACGCGACAGGTTGCACTTCAGACTGTTAAACGCGGCTTATTTGATGAGGATGGTTTTTTTATTGATCCTCCGGTGCCTGACAGGAACACTTGCAGCCCCGCGGTTACTGCCCAGAACGCACTCGCAGATCTTCCTATCATTACAGAGCACTTGGAAGGAAAGTTGAAAAAAGGCGCCCGTCGCTTTGACAAGGTAGTGCACTATCCTAGCGGACAGATCAGTACTTACGCCAAAATCATGCGTACGTGGCCTAGATTCGAGAGCGACTCCGGTGTTCACGATCATGTCATTCGTTACCTGCCACGCGACTATGCAATTTTCAAGCGAATGAATCCTGGGGACCAGTATCCTGAAGCACATGCTCACGCAGTGGCGCTCTTTGAGGAGCGGCTTGCAGAGCTAGAGAAGCAAAAAGGGAAGAGTATTGGGGCGGACTCAAAAGAATATAAGCAGCTATGGAAGGAAACTGTTCCGCCCTATGACGTAGGCAAGTTTCCGAACAAGTGGCGAAAAATGGAAGCGTACGCCCCAGCTCGGACATTGATGGCTCATCTGGGCAAAGATGGGTATTCCCATATTCATTACGATAGTGCCCAGGCTAGGACTATTTCGGTACGCGAAGCTGCTCGGCTTCAATCTTTCCCTGATGGTTTTGTGTTTTCCGGATCCATGAATCCAGCATTCAAACAAATCGGAAACGCGGTACCGCCCTTGTTGGCGAAGGCCATAGCTGACAACCTCTACAAACTTCTCTTGGGAGATATGGGTCTTGAGAAAACTAGCGCTGAAAAAACTGAAGTCGTCTGATTTGTCTCTGTTCAAGTCATATCTGACGAACCATCCCCAAACGAAGCAGAAGGGGTTTAACCTCGACTTGAGTGTAATCGAAAAGGTGTTTTTCCCGTCTCTTCGGGCCTCTCTGGAGCCTCTTAGCAAAAGAGCGGCTCATGTCGATTTGACGATGTATGGTCCTGGGATGGCCGGAGCCCATACTTTGGCTAGGAAGGTTAAACGGGATGCCAAAAACATCCGCTTGAATGGGGAGATTATTGATTCCCCTGTCACGGATCCTGATCGCTATGACATCTTGGCTCCCGGGGACTTTGCAGTAATGGAGTTCGTTGGGGCTGCTCTGCCAACTGCAGTAAATGTTGTTTTGGTTGCGGCGGGAAGCCCTGAGGATGCGACTCTTCACGCTAAGTTTGCGTCACTGCTTCCTTCTCCAGCTGATTCCATGAAGGTGCTGCCCGAAAGCCAACTTGAAGATGCCATCAAAGACGCAGCACCTTCAATCTCGCATCCGATCAGAGACTGGCTTGATGCAGCGTTATTAGAAGAGGTCGCCCAGGGAAGCTCGGAAGCAGTTGAAACCCTCAACAAGAGCCGACCGGGACGTGGGCTTAGCCCTTCTGACTTGAAGGCCGCGAAAGACTCTGCTGAACGGACGGGGCGCCTCGGGGAGGAGTTGTTGGATCAGTACCTCAAGTCTTCTGGGTTCAGTGGTGTGGCTAGTCACGAATGGGTGGCGCAGGTAAACGCAGTCTCGCCGTTCGATTTTTCCTTGAAAATGGATGATGGATCAGAACGCCATGCCGATGCCAAAAGTACCTCAGGAAAGTTCTCTACGCCGATCTACCTTTCTGTCGGGGAAATAAAACATGCTCTATCAAGCGGGGTGCCCTACGACATTTTCCGCCTCTACGAAATAACAGAATCGAGTGCCTCGCTTAGGGTGGCAAGGGACATTGCCCCTCAGGTGGCACCTGTTTACAAAGCGATTTCAGCAATGCCTCCAGGGGTCAAGGTCGATTCGCTATCTTTTGATCCCTCCTTCTTTGAATTCGCTCCTGATGTCTTTGAAGTTGAAGTTCCGGAGGAGGACGAGGAAGGGGAGTAAACGTTCCTTGAGAGGGGTGTCGTGGAGAGAACTGATGTTCTATCGCCAGAACAGCGCAGGCGATGCATGTCCCGTAATCGTGGAAAGGACACCGGCCCTGAGGTTGCTCTCAGGGTTCTTTGCTGGTCGAGCGGACTTCGGTACAGGCTTGATGTAAAAATCATTGGTAAGCCAGACTTCGTTTTTATCAGGGAGAAGGTGGCTGTGTTTGTCGATGGTTGCTTCTGGCATGGCTGTCCTGTCCACTACAACGCCCCCAAAACCAGAAGTGATTTCTGGGAAGCCAAGCTGCGTAAAAACCGTCTTCGTGATGAGATGGTAACCAAGGAATTGCAGGATTCAGGGTGGCTGGTATTGAGGTATTGGGAGCACGACATCAAGACAGCTACTCAAAGAGAAGAACGTGCCCGAGAGATCCAGGCTGCCATACAGACGAGAAGGGCAGAAGCGATTTAGGATCTTTGCCGGGGCGCACTGAAGGCGACAGAAAAAAGACAGATAGGAAGAAGACAAGGACTGCCAGTGTTGGCCGACAGCCCTTGATGGGCGACATCGAAAGGGATGCAGATACGGGCTGAATCGATGTCTTCACCTGAGGTGTTCTTTGAAGGTCTCATCGCTGTTGCCTGTGGCTGCTCCTTCAACTGATTGGTTTCTTGTCGAAGAAACAATCCTTGTCTGGGCGGTTTCAAGAGCCAAGTGCAACGGTGGTTGGAATCCTGATATCCAGATTGAAGCAACATTCCCAGAATGCTTCGCTGGGCTTCTTAAACCCT
>NZ_QJKC01000013.1 GCF_003202035.1 Aquitalea magnusonii
CGCCTTCCCATCCCGAACAGGACCGTGAAACGCCTTAGCGCCGATGATAGTGTGGCATTCGCCATGTGAAAGTAGGACACCGCCAGACTCCCCTTTGAAAGCCCAGCTCAATCGAGCTGGGCTTTGATTTAACTGTTTTCCTGACCGTCGAGTCATTCCGGCAGGAAAGCAGGTGACAGCTTGTGTTTGGTGGCCATAGCGAGGTGGTCCCACGCCTTCCCATCCCGAACAGGACCGTGAAACGCCTTAGCGCCGATGATAGTGTGGCATTCGCCATGTGAAAGTAGGACACCGCCAACCTTCCCATTTGCCAGCTAGCTGGCAGTAAAAAGCCCGGACTTGTTCCGGGCTTTTTGCATTCTGATCTCATCCAGTCAATGCATGTCGGTCACCAGCGCCAGCAGTTGGTCTATTTCATTTTCATTGAATACCTGCAAGCCATGTTGTTGCAGCAAGGCAGCAGTGACACCCTGGCCGTGTCGCAGCTGTTGACTGAAGCTCCCATCGTAGATGTCGTGATTGCCACATGACGGGCTATTGGCTTTGAGTAGTGCCAGCTGGCAACCATATTGCTTGGCCAGCTGCAGGGTGTGCTCGGCACCGGCCCGGAATGGCTGGCTGACATCTTCGCCACTGGCCGTCACCACCCGGGCCTGGCCGCGCAGCACCTGCCGGCCATCACCATGAATGATTTCTGCGGCAGGTCGTGGCACAGGTAGTCCACCTGCGCATTCTGGGCAGACGGGCAGTAGCTGGTAATGCGATGCCAGCTGTGTCAGACATGCGGCATTCTGGCTCTTGGATTGGCCATCGTAGCGCACAGGCTGTCCCAGCAGGCAGGCGCTGATCAGCAAGGGTGGTTTGTGATCGGTCACAACATGGGCTCCAGCAATTGCGCCAGTCGCAAGGCAGACTGGCGGATAAGGGTTTCTTCGACGCCGGCATAACCCAGCACCAGCCCGTTTTGCTCGGGCTGTTGCAGATAATGGCCGGATAGCGGGCGTAGCCATAGCTGCTCCCGTGCAGCAAGGCTGCTCAGTTGCTGGTCGTCGACATGGGCTGGCAGCCGGGCGACCAGATGCATGCCGGCCTGGCCTGCGGACAGGGGCACGGCGCTGCCCAGGGCATGCTCCAGTGTGTGGCGCAGCAGCTGCTGGCGTATGCGATACAGTTCGCGCATGCGCCGGATATGGCGGGCGAAGTGTCCCTGCTCGATAAAATCGGCCAGTGCGGCCTGCTGGGCATAGCTGCCTTCACGGTAGAAGCGGGCATAGGCCGCGCGGAAGCTGTCTGTCAGGGTGGGTGGGATAACCAGATAGCCTAGCCGCAGCGCTGGAAACATCACCTTGCTGAAGGTGCCGACATAGATGACCCGTTCGCTGCTGGCCAGCCCCTGCAGCGAGGCGATGGGCTGGGTATCGTAGCGGAATTCGCTGTCGTAATCGTCCTCGATGATCCAGCTGTTGCAGGTTTCTGCCAGTTGCAGCAGCTCCAGCCGCCGTTGCAGCGACATCACCACGCCACTGGGATATTGATGGGAGGGGGTGATGTAGATCAGTCGTGGCGTACTGCCAACAGGGGCGGCTGCCGGATTCAAGCCTTGTTCGTCTACCGGGACGGGAATCAGCTGCAGACCGGCGGCTTGTAGCGCAGCCTGGGCACCGATATAGCCCGGATCCTCCATCCAGGCGCAGTCGCCGGCATCGCTCAGCAACCGGGCCGCCAGCTCCAGCGCCTGCTGGGCACCTTGCACGATGAGAATCTGCTCGGGCTGACAACGTACCGAGCGCGACAGTTGCAGATAATCGCAAACGGCTTGTCGCAGTTCCGGCAGGCCGCCTTGTTGCTGATAGTGCCACCAGTGTGCGGGAGCCTGTTTGCTGCGCACTTGCTGCAGCCGCTGCCAGGTGTGATGCGGGAACTGCTGTAATTCCGGCAGGCCAGGCGCAAAAGCACCGGTCAGCCCGGTGGGTAAGCGGCACTGCGCGGTAAGTTGCTGCCCGCGCTGTGACAGGCCGGCATGTGGCATGGTCGGTGGCAGATGGGCGCTTTGCTGTGCAAAGAGCGGGCTGACAAAGGTGCCTGCTCCTTGCTTGCTGTGCAGATAGCCTTCGGCCAGCAACTGGTCGTAAGCGGCCAGCACGGTATTGCGGCCGAGCTGCAGCGCCTGCGCCAGTGTGCGGCTGGCCGGCAGCGCGGTGCCACCTTTCAGTTGCTGGCTGCGAATGGCTTCGCGCAGCAGACGGTAGAGCTGTTGCCCCAGCGTGGTCTGGCCATCGCGCAGCAGGCAGCGCTGCAGGTGTTCGATAATCCAGTCGGTTTGCACGGTGACGAGTGGTTCCTGCGTGAAGGTGGCAAGTGGTTCTTTTGAAGGAATCAATTTGCCCGTAATCTGCTTGTATTGCAATGCATGAACAAGGAGGGCGTGATGACGCAGCTGGAGTTCTATCAGGCCAAGCTGGCCTATGAAATCGATGCCGCTGATGTAAAGGCCGCACTGGATGCCGGGGAGAAGGTGATTCTGATTGATACCCGTGCGGCCAGTGCATTCGAAAGAGAAACCATTCCCGGTGCCTTGTCCTTGCCACACCGTACCATGTCGGCACAGACCACGGCAGCGTTGCCGCGTGATGCCTTGCTGGTGCCATTTTGCGATGGTATCGGTTGCAATGGCTCGACCAATGGGGCGATCAAGCTGTTGCAGCTGGGTTTCCGGGTGAAAGAGCTGCAGGGCGGGCTGGACTGGTGGAAGCGTGATGGCTACGCCACCGTTGGCAGCCATGCGGTGGCGGCCACCTCCCTTCAATGTGCCTGTTAGGAGTGCCCATGTCCGATACCTTTATCGCGCAGCGCCTGGCGGCTGGCGAAGCCAATGCCCTGGGCCAGTTGCATGGTTTGCCGCTGCCACAGTGGCAGCCCTGTCCACAGCCGCAGCCCGTGGTGCTGCAAGGCCAGTATTGCCGGCTGGAGCCCTTGTCGGTGGCCCGCCATGGTGAGGCGCTCTACGCCGCGATGCGGCGGGATGTCGAGGGCGCAAACTGGACCTATCTGCCCTATGGCCCGTTTGCTGATCAGGCAAGCTATCGGCAATGGCTGAGCAGCATGGAGGGTCTGGCTGATCCGCAGTTTTACGCCATAGTGGACGCTGGTTCGGGGCAGGCTCTTGGGTTGGCGAGTTATTTGCGCATCGACCCGGCCAATGGGGTGATCGAAGTGGGCCATCTCAATTTCTCTCCCTTGCTGCAACGCACGCCGGCGGCGACCGAGGCCATGTATTTGCTGATGCGCCATGCCTTTGAACTGGGTTACCGCCGCTACGAATGGAAGTGCAATGCCCTCAATCTGCCATCACGCCGGGCGGCCGAGCGCCTGGGTTTTCTGTTTGAAGGCTTGTTCCGCCAGGCCATGATCAGCAAGGGGCGAAACCGCGATACCGCCTGGTATTCGATACTGGATGGCGAGTGGCCGATGGTGCGCCAGTTGCTGGAGCAATGGCTGTCCGCGGACAATTTTGATGCAGCAGGGCAGCAGCAGCAATCATTGACGGCGTTGATGACAAACTGGAGACAGACCCGGCAATAAGCCAAATTGCGGCATTTGGGCTCCCCGAGGTTTCACCTCGGGCGGGCTGGCGGGTACAATGGGATGTTTTTGCTGATTTTCTGGTTGACTGATGACACCTCATCCCCGCAATGCTCATATCAAGGGCGAGCCGCAATTGCCCAATCGCTTCATTTTTGGCGACGCCGTGGACGAGTCCGGTCTGGAAGCGACCGAGTATCTGGTGCATACCGCTGCTCCGGCCTTTGTCTGCCGCCTGGTTGGCAATGATTTCACCGACTTTGCCGGTCGTGATGAAGACGAATTTGCCAGCGCGCTGCTATTTGATGTGGATGGCAACCGCAGCATTTACGTATGCAACCGCGGCTTGCGGCTGTTTGATTTCAATTTCAGTGGCGAGCCGCCGACAGCGGCCCGTCTGCAGGCCATCTGCGACGAAGCCATCGCCTGCTACCAGCGTTTGCATGAGGCTTATGCCGAACGCGAAGTCGGCCCCAAGGCCAGGGAGATGCGCCAGGGGCCAACCGAGCCCTTGCCACCAGCCGAGCGCAGCCGTGCCATCCGCACCTTGCGTGATGCGGCGCGTGCCGCCGCGCAGGACCCGATTCACCGCGCCGGTTTTGCGGCACAAGTGCAGCAGGCACTGATGGGCGGGGATCAGGCGGTGTTCACCGAAGCCCAGTTATCCCTGCTGGGCGAACCGGTGGCGCGTGCCTTGCTGGTGAATAGCGCGCGCGATGCCATTGCCTTTCCCGAAGTGGTGCGGGCGGATGGCTCGGTGATGTCTTTCGAATTGTGGGCCTTGCCCTTTGCCTTTTCCCGCGCGCAGGGTGGGGTGTGGTGGCACTTCCCCTTGCTGGAACGCCTGGAGACGCCGCTGGCGGATGCGCTGGATGTGCCGGAAAAAGCCATTCTGTGGATTTCCCCCACGCTGTTTACCGTGGACATGCTGAATGAGCGCGCCTGCCAGAACCTGATGCATCTGGCCGGCGTGATGGACGCCGGCTGTGATTTTGCGCCGCTGGATCCGGAGTCGTCGCGTGCCACTTACGAGGCGGCCCGCAAGACGCAGGACCCGCAGCTGGTGATTTCCTGGCTGCCCTTCCTGGTGGAACGTGGCGCCTTGCCGGTGGAGCAGGCAAGGCAGCTGTCGCGCAAGGCGCTGGATGCGGTGATGCCGCTGGTGCAGCAGGCCATCGGCGCCGAGATGGAATATGGCGAAGCCGAGCTGTTTGCACCGCTGCCGTGGTGGGAGTCCTTGCAGGCCGGGGTACGTGCCTGGAACCGCAAACGGCTGGGGCTGACCGTGGCCCTGATTGCCACCCGTGTCGGCGGCTTGCAGGACCTGGAAGCCGTGGCGGAATATCAGCCGGAAATGCAGGGTTATGAAGTGGGTCTCAAGTTGCGCGGCAGCGAAGAACTGCTGGCACGGTCGCCCTGGCTGGTGGTGCCGGACGTGGCGCCGGACAAGGATGCCACCTGGCAGGACTTGTGCGATTGCCTGCGCGAGGCGGACATTCCGCTGTCGGAAACCATCGTCAAGCTGCATTGATTGGTGGGCAGATGCAAAGACCAGGGCCGCGTGAGCGGCCCTGGTCTTTGGCAGATACGAAAAAGGCCGCGCAAGTGGCCTTTTCAGCAGGGATGACCGGACTTATTTGTCCAGGCCGCCCAGCAGTACGTATTTGATTTCCAGATAGTCTTCAATACCGTACTTGCTGCCCTCACGGCCCAGGCCGGATTGCTTCACGCCGCCAAAGGGCGCGGCTTCATTGGACAGGATGCCGCTGTTGACGGCGACCATGCCATATTCCAGACCTTCCGATACGCGGAAGATACGACCCACGTCGCGGGCATAGAAGTAGCTGGCCAGGCCGAATTCGGTATCGTTGGCCATCTGGATGGCTTCTTCTTCGGTGCTGAAGCGGAACAGCGGTGCCAGCGGGCCGAAGGTTTCTTCCTTGGCCACTTTCATCGCCGGAGTCACGCCGGTAATCACCGTGGGTTCGAAGAAGCTGTGGCCCAGTGCGTGGCGCTTGCCACCAGCCACCAGCTTGCCGCCCTTGGCCAGCGCGTCGGCAATGTGCTCTTCCACCTTGGCCACGGCATTGGTGTCGATCATCGGGCCCTGGGTGATGCCGGCTTCCAGACCATTGCCCACGTTCAGCTTGGCCACGGCAGCGGCAAATTTCTCGGCAAAGGCATCGTACACGCCATCCTGTACCAGGATGCGGTTGGCGCAGACGCAGGTCTGGCCGGCATTGCGGTACTTGGAAATCATGGCGCCTTCGACGGCGGCATCCAGATCGGCATCATCAAACACGATGAACGGTGCGTTGCCGCCCAGTTCCATCGACACTTTCTTGACGGTGTCGGCACATTGGGCAATCAGCTTGCGACCCACTTCGGTGGAGCCGGTAAAGGAGAATTTCTTCACCGTATCGCTGCCGGTCAGCACGGCGCCGATTTCGCTGGAGCCACCGGTCAGTACCGAGAACACGCCAGCCGGGATGCCGGCACGTTCGGCCAGCACGGCAATGGCCAGGGCGGACAGCGGAGTCTGGCTGGCCGGACGCACCACCATCGGGCAACCTGCTGCCAGGGCCGGAGCCGCCTTGCGGGTGATCATGGCATTGGGGAAGTTCCACGGGGTGATGGCGGCGGTTACGCCGATCGGCTCCTTGGTGACCAGGATGCGACGGTCGGCAGCCGGAGCCGGGATGGTGTCGCCGTACAGGCGCTTGGCTTCTTCGGCATACCATTCGATATAAGAAGCACCATAGGCGATTTCGCCCTTGGCTTCGGCCAGCGGCTTGCCCTGTTCGCAGGTCAGGATGACGGCCAGGTCGTCCTGGTTGGCCATCATCAGGTCAAACCAGCGGCGCAGGATGGTGGCGCGTTCCTTGGCGGATTTCTTTTTCCAGCTCTTGAAGGCTTCGGCGGCACCGGCTACGGCGCGCTCGGCTTCGGCCTTGCCCATTTTCGGCACGCTGGCGATGACTTCGCCGGTGGCCGGGTTGGTGACCGGGATGGTTTCGCCATTGTCGGCATCCAGCCATTGGCCGTTGATATAGCACTGCTGCTTGAGCAGGGAAGGATCTTTCAGGTTCAGCATGTCTCTCTCCAGAAGGTGGGCGGAGGATATTGTTTGTGCAGACGGCCAACCCCGCTGCCGGGATTGGCCGTTGCCATCAGCCGTTAAGCGATCAGGCCTTCAGGGCGGCTTCCAGCTTGGCCAGCGCTTCGGCGAAGATTTCGTCTTCGATGGTCAGCGGGAACAGGAAACGCACCACGTTGTAGTACACGCCGCAAGTCAGCAGGATCAGGCCGGATTCCAGTGCCTTGGTCTGTACCTTCTTGGTGAACTCGGCATCCGGCTCGTGGGTGCCCGGCTTGTTGAATTCCACGGCCACCATCGCGCCCAGACCACGTACATCGGCGATCTGCGGGATGTCTTTCTTCAGGCTGTGCAGTTTTTCCTTCAGCAGGTCGCCCAGCTTGTTGGAACGTTCCAGCAGCTTTTCTTCCTGAATCACGTCGATCACGGCGCTGGCAGCGGCCAGGCCCAGCGGGCTGCCGGCGTAAGTGCCACCCAGGCCGCCCGGTGCCGGTGCGTCCATCAGTTCGGCCTTGCCGACCAGGGCTGCCAGCGGGAAACCGCCAGCCAGCGACTTGGCCATGGTGGTCAGGTCCGGGGTCACATCGTAGTGTTCCATGGCAAACAGCTTGCCGGTACGGGCAAAGCCGGCTTGCACTTCGTCGGCAATCATCACGATGCCGTTGTCGTCACACAGCTTGCGGATGGCACGCACCCATTCGGCCGGTGCGGAGTAGAAACCACCTTCGCCTTGTACCGGTTCGAAGATGATGGCGGCCACGCGCTTGGCTTCGATATCGAACTTGAACAGTTTTTCGATGCTGGCCAGCGAATCTTCCACCGATACGCCGTGCAGGGCATTCGGGTAGGCAGCGTGGTAGATCTCACCCACAAACGGACCAAAGCCGATCTTGTACGGGGCAACCTTGCCGGTCAGGGCCATGCCCAGCATGGTACGGCCGTGGAAGGCACCGCCAAATGCGATCACACCCGGACGGCCGGTGGCGGCGCGGGCTACCTTGATGGCGTTCTCGACGGCTTCGGCGCCGGTGCTGAAGAAAGCGGTTTTCTTGGCGAAGTTGCCCGGAGTCAGCTTGTTCAGCTTTTCGGCCACATCGATATAGGATTCGTAGGGTACGACCTGGTAGCAGGTGTGGCTGAACTTGTTCAGTTGCGCGGCCACGGCAGCCTGTACCTTGTCATGCAGATGGCCGGTATTCAGTACGCCGATACCGCCAGCAAAGTCGATGTAACGGTTGCCTTCGATATCCCATACTTCGGCGTTCTTGGCCTTGTCGGCAAAGAAAGTACACATTACACCCACGCCGCGCGGGGTAGCCTCGGCCTTGCGTTGCATCAGATCCTTGTTGCTCATTCCATCTCTCCTAAGATTGGGGTGCCTGGCGGCGATGTCCTGGACGGAAGGGCTGGTTGCGGCGGTGGCACTTTCAATGCTTTTTTGCCGGGTCAACCAGCTGCCGGGGCGATGAATCGGCGGCTTCCAGAGTCGTTTGATTCTAATCAGGTGTTTAGCAAAAAGCTACACTTGCCACAAAAAGTTAAACACTTGTTGCAAGACCAGCACACCATGAAAAATGGGGCCGCTGTGCGAACAGTAGCCCCATTTGATCAAAAGTAACACATTTTCTTAATGCCGCACTGCCGCATTCACCTCCTGCAGTTGCTGCTGGTCCAGCGTGCCCGCCACTTGTCCCAGCTGCAGGCGAGCTGTCAGGTAATCGTATTTGGCGGTGGCCAGGCTGGTGAGTGCATCGTAGTAAGCCTGCTCGGCCTGCAGTACGTCCAGATTGGTCCGAATGCCCACTTCCTTGCCCAGCTTGGTGGAGTCGACCTTGCTTTTGGCCGAGACCAGCAGCTGTTGCTGTGCCCGCACCAGTGCCGCGCCATTGGTCACGCCCAGCCAGCTTTTGCGTACATCTTCCCTGAGCTGGCGGCGGGCGGATTCCAGCTTGTCGCGCGCCGATTCTTCACGGGCCAGCGCTTCGCGGATTTGCGAGTTGATGCCGCCGCCGGCAAACAGCGGCAGGCTGACGCTCACGCCGATGCTGCTGCCGCGGGTGACCGGTATCATGCCGGCCTGGTTGCTGCGGTTGTCGTTATAACCGGCATTGAGTGCCACCACCGGTAATTGATTGCCGCGTTTTTCGGTGACGGTCTGGCTGGCAAATTGCAAGGCCTGCTCGGCAGCGCGCAGTGCCAGGCTGTTGTGCGTGGCGGTCTCCAGCCAGCCTTGCAGGGTGCCGGCGGGCGGTGGCGGCAGTTGCTCCTGCAAGGGCTGGATGGCGCTGGCATCCAGGCCGGTCAGCCGGCGCAGATTGTTCTGGCTGATTTCCTGCTGGTTCAGTGCAACGATTTCCTTGGCGTTGGCGGCATCGAAGCCGGCCTGGGCTTCGTGGGTATCGATGATGGTGGCCGTGCCCAGCTCAAAGGCGGTTTTCGCCTGTTCCAGCTGGGTGTGAAAAGCCTTTTTGCTGGCGCGGGTGGCGGCCAGGGTGTCTTCGGCCAGCAGCACGTCAAAATAGGCGCGGGCGATGTCGACGATCAGTTGCTGCTCTGCCGCACTGAAAGCGGTTTCGGCCTGCTGGCTGGCAATCTTGCCTTTCTGATAGGCGCTGTACTTGCTGGTGTCGAACAGCGGCTGGCTCAGTTGCACGCCATAGCCGGAGCTGTCGTAAGTGGACTGCCCGGCCGGCTGGGTGGGGTTGGTGTGGCTGTAGCTGCCGGTCAGCGCCACTTGTGGCAGCAACTGGGCACGGCCTTGCACCGCCTGTTCGCGACCGGCGCCCAGATCGGCACGCGAGGCCGCGTAGTCGCTGTTGTAGTCGCGGGCGGCCAGCCAGGCCTGGTTCAGGTCGAAGGCCGGTGTGGCCGTGCTGGCCAGCAGCAGGGCCAGTCCGCTCAACAGCGGTGCGCAGTGGGCGTATGTCTTCATGATGTTCTCTTCGGTTTGCTTTCCACCCTGAACCACTGGGCGTACAGGGCGGGCAAAAACAGCAGGGTCAGCACCGTGGCCACCAGCAGGCCGCCCATGATGGCCACGGCCATCGGCCCCCAGAAGGTGCTGCGGGTCAGCGGGATCATGGCCAGGATGGCGGCCAGCGCGGTCAGCATGATGGGGCGGAAGCGCCGTACCGTCGAACCGATGATGGCCTCGTGCCGGTCTATGCCTTCGCGGATGTCCTGTTCGATCTGGTCGACCAGGATGACCGAGTTGCGCATGATCATGCCGGACAGGGCAATCACCCCCAGCATGGCGACAAAGCCAAAGGGCGCATGGAAGATGATCAGCGTCAGCGTCACGCCTATCATGCCCAGTGGTGCGGTCAGCAAGACCATCAGGGTGCGCTGGAAGCTTTGCAGCTGCAGCATCAGCAGGGTCAGTACCACCACGATCATGAAGGGCGCGACCGCGGCGATGGCGCTCTGCGAATTGCCACTGGACTCCATCGATCCGCCCAGCTCGATGTGATAGCCCAGCGGCAGGGTTTGTTCCAGCTGCTGCATCTGCGGCCAGAGTGCGGCGGATACATCATCCCCCTGCACGCCGTCGGCCACGTCGGCATTGACGGTGATGGTGGGCAGGCGGTTGCGCCGCCAGATGATGGATTCTTCCGGCTGATAGTCGATCTTGCCCAGCTGGGATACCGGTACAAAGCGGCCACTGGCGGTTTGCACCTGCAGATCACCGAGGGCGGCCACGTCGCTGTGCTCCTGCTTGTTGAGGCGGGCGACAATGCCCACGGTACGGTTGCCATCGCGATAGTCGGTGATGGTGGCGCCGGAAATCAGCATCTGCAGCTGTTGCGACAAGGATTGGCTGTTGATGCCCAGCAGGCGGATCTTGTCCTGATCCAGGGTGATGCGTAGCGCTTTCTGCTGCTCGCCCCAGTTGATATTGACGTGGCGGCTGGCCGGATGGGCGCGCACCTTTTGTTCTACCTGGGCGGCAATGGCGCGGATCTTGTCATGATCCGGTCCCATGACGCGGAACTGTACCGGATAGCCCACCGGCGGGCCGTTTTCCAGCCGGGTCACCCGGCCGCGCACCAGCGGGAAGTCGTGGTCGAAGATGGACTCCAGCCGTGCCTTGACCTGTTCGCGCACATGCTCGTCGCCGGTCATCACCATCAGCTGGGCGTAGTTCAGATGCTGTTGCTGCTGGTCCAGCGGCAGGTAGAAGCGCGGGCTGCCACTGCCGACATAGCTGGTGACGCTGAGCACGTTCCTGTCCTGCTTGATCAGTGCTTCCAGTTTTTTCACTTCGCCTTCGGTGGCGGCAAAACTGGCACCGCGCGGCAGCCACATGTCCACCATCAGCTCCGGCCGGTTGGACGAGGGGAAGAACTGCTGGGCCACCAGCAGGCGGAAGGCCAGCAAGGACAGCACGAAAACCCCCAGCGTGATGGCGATGACGGTCTTGCGGTAGTGCAGGCACCATTCCAGCAGCGCCCGAAAACGGATGTAGAAGGGCTTCTGGTACACATCATGCGTCTGGTGATGCATGGCCTGTTCCGGCAGCAGCTTGTAACCCAGAAACGGAGTAAACACCACGGCGACGATCCAGGACAGGATCAGTGCCAGTCCGACCACGGCAAACAGGCTGAACACATATTCGCCCGCGTCGGATTTGGCCAGCCCCACCGGCAGGAAGGTGGCCGCGGTAATCAGCGTGCCGGTGAGCATGGGGAAGGCGGTGCTGGTATAGGCATACGTCGCGGCCTGGAACTTGTTCCAGCCCTGTTCCAGCTTCAGCGCCATCATTTCCACGGCGATGATGGCATCGTCCACCAGCAAGCCCAGCGCGATGATCAGCGATCCCAGCGAGATGCGTTGCAGATCGAGCTTGAAAAAGTACATGGCCAGAAAGGTCATGGCCAGCACCAGCGGAATCGACAGCGCCACCACCACCCCGGTACGCAGGCCCAGGCTGAAGAAGCTGACGGCCAGCACGATCAGCACCGCCTCGATCAGCGAGCTCATGAATTCGCCGACGGCGCCTTTCACCACCTTGGGCTGGTCGGACACGGCGTGAATCTGTATGCCCACTGGCAACTTGGCCTGGATCCGCTGCAAGGCAGCATCCAGATGCTCGCCCAGCTTCAGCACATCGCCCCCGGTTTTCATCGAAATGGCCAGGCCCAAGGCCGGCTGGCCGTTGAAGCGCATGCGGAAGGAGGGCGGGTCGATGAAGCCGCGGTGAATGCTGGCGATATCACCCAGCCGCAGCGTCTTGCCATTGGCCACGATGGGCGTGTTGGCCACGGCCTCCACCGTGCTGTAATTGCCGGTAGGGCGCACCCAGATGCGGTCGCTGGCCGTTTCGTAACTGCCCGCGGGCAGCATGGCGTTTTGCTGCTGCAGCGCAGTCCAGATGCTGCCGGTATCCAGCCCCAGCGAGGCGAGCTTGCTGCTGGAGAGGTCGATGTAGATGTTTTCGCTTTGCTCGCCCACCAGGCTGACCTTGCCCACATCCGGCACGCGCAGGATTTCTTCCTTGGCACGATCGACATAGCGGCGCAGTTCTTCGGCGCTGAAACCGTCACCGGTAAAGGCGTAGATATTGCCGAAGGTATCGCCGAACTCGTCATTGAAGAAGGGGCCCTGGGTGCTTGCTGGCAGGCTGCTGCGCACATCGCCCAGTTTCTTGCGTACCTGATACCACAGGCCAGGCACGTTCTTGGCCGGGATATCCTCACGCAGAGCGATCAGCAGCAGCGATTCGCCCGGCTTGCTATAGCTCTGCACATACTTGATTTCCGGCATTTCCTGCAGCTTTTCTTCCAGCCGGTCGCTGATCTGCTGCTCTACCTCCTCGGCCTTGGCTCCTGGCCAGTAGGTCTGCACCAGCATGGCCTTGAAGGTGAATTCCGGGTCTTCCTTCTGCCCCAGCTGGGTGTAGGCCCACAGGCCGGACACCATCAGCATCACCATGAAGTAGAACACCAGTGCCTGGTGGCGCAGTGCCCATTCCGACAGATTGATTTTCTTCATTACTGTTCGCCTTGCTGCAGCAGGAGCACGCGCTGGCCTTCATGCAGCAGGTGGACACCGGCAGTCACCACCAGCTCGCCCGGCTGCAGCGCCCCACGTACGCTGGCACTGTCGCTGTCGATATTAAGCACGCTGACGGCGCGGCGGCTGACGCGCAGCGTCTTGGGATCGACAATCCACAGCGCATGCTTGCCCTGCTCGTCCAGCAGTGCGGTCAGCGGCAGCCGCATGGCGCTGCTGTCGCCGTGGCTGGCGCCGGGCAGGGACACGGTGGCCGTCTGGCCCAGAGCCAGGCCAGCGGCTTGTGGCAGGGTGATGCGTGCGGCATAGGTGCGGGTGGCCGGATCGGCATCGCCGGCCAGTTCACGCAGCCGGCCCTGGTATTGCTGTTTGCCGGCCCACAGGCTGATGGTGAAGGTTTGTTGCTGGCGCACGCTGGCCAGGGCGTTTTCCGGAAGCTGGATCGCGACTTCGCGCTCGCCGTCATGTGCCAGCCGTGCCACGGTCTGGCCCGCGGCCACCACCTGCCCCGGCTCGGCCAGCATCTGGCTGACGATGCCGTCGGCATCGGCGACCAGCTGGGTGTAGCTGCCCTGATTGCGGCTGGCGGTCAGCTGCGCGCGTGCCTCGTCACGCTTGGCGCGCGCCGCGTTGACGCCATTTTGCTGGCTGTCCACCTGCGCCTGGCTGATGAATTGCTTGGCCAGCAGCTCCTGGTAACGCTTCAGATTGAGCTGCTGCTGGGCAAGGTCGGATTCTGCCGCCGCCAGTTGTGCCTGTTTGGCGCTGATGTCCAGGCTGGTGTCGCTGGCATCCAGCCGGGCCAGCACCTGACCTTTGCGCACATGCTCGCCGCTATTGACCAGCTTGGCGATCACCTTGCCGCCGATGCGGAAGGCCAGATCGGTTTCGGTACGGGCGCGGACTTGTCCGGCAAAGCTGTTGCCATTGTCTATGCCGTGCTGGCCGGCGCTGACCACGCGTACCGGCCGGACTTCTTCGCTGGGGGCCTGCTGTTTGCTGCAGCCGGCCAGCAGCAGCAAGCCAAGCAGGGTAAAGCGCCAGAGGTGGGGAGAGGTGGACATGGGCATGTTTCCTGTCAGTTGTTTTTCAGGCCGTGCAGCACCAGATCCAGCGCGTCTTGCAGAAAGCCGAGCGGGTCTTTGGTGGAACCGATGCAGCAGCCAGGCAACTGGCCGAAGGAGTGGCTGAAAATCATGGTGGTCAGCAAGGGGGCCAGCAAGGCATCGACGGTGTGCACCAGCGGCACGGCGCGAAACTCGCCACTATCGATGCCGCGTTGCAGCACCCGGCTCAGCAGCTGGTTGCTGGGGGCGATCAGTTCTTCAAAGTAGAAGCGGGCAAGTTCGGGGAAATTGGCCGCTTCCGCAATCATCAGCTTGCACAGGCCGGCCGAAGGGGAGCAGCCCACTTCCTGCCACCAGTGCGCCACCATCTGATGGAGCAGTGCACTGGCGGAACCGTCGAAATCATCGGCCAGCCTGTCCAGCTGCTGCAGATTGGCCACGAAAGTGCCGCGGGCAATCGCCTTGAAAATTTCTTCCTTATTCTGGAAGTACAGGTAGGGCGTGCCCTTGGTCACCCCTGCGGCGCGGGCAATGTCTTCCATCTTGGTGGCGCGATAGCCTTTTTCGACAAACTGGCTGAGGGCGGCATCCAGGATTTCAGCCGGGCGGGCTTCTTTTTTCCTACGCCAGCGGGCGATAGGGCAGTTTTCGGTCATGGATTTAACTGAATCAATATTCATTAATGTCCGGCAATGTAGTGCAATTGCCTTGTCATGACAATTAATAAATCACTGTTCAGTAGCTTGATTGATTAGAATGCAACACATTGTCGCCAGTGGCCGGAATGGCTCCGGTCCTTATCCTCAGAAGGAGAGTGTCGTGTCTGTAAATGCCGCTGAAAAAGCGTTGGTTCTCGCCGAGGCCCTGCCGTATATCCGCCGTTTTTCCGGCAAGACCATCGTGATCAAGTACGGTGGCAACGCCATGACCGACGATGCCCTGAAAGAAGGCTTTGCCAAGGACATCGTGCTGCTCAAGCTGGTGGGCATCAATCCGGTGGTGGTGCATGGCGGCGGCCCGCAGATCAACGAGCTGCTGGAGCGCGTGGGCAAGGAAGGCAAGTTCATCCAGGGCATGCGCGTGACCGACCAGGAAACCATGGACGTGGTGGAAATGGTGCTGGGCGGCCTGGTGAACAAGGAAATCGTCTCGCTGATCAACACCCATGGCGGCAAGGCGGTTGGCCTCACCGGCAAGGATGGCCATTTCATCCGCGCGGAAAAGATGTTCCTCAGCGATGAGAGCGAAGACAAGATCGACATCGGCCAGGTCGGTGAAATCTCCAGCATCGACCCCTCGCTGGTGTCACTGCTGGACCGTCAGGATTTCATCCCGGTGGTAGCCCCCATCGGCGTAGGTGCCAATGGTGAAGCCTACAATATCAATGCCGACCTGGTGGCCGGCAAGCTGGCTGAAACCCTGAATGCCGAAAAACTGATCCTGATGACCAATACCCCGGGCGTGCTGGACAAGGCGGGCAAGCTGCTGACCGGCCTGTCCGCCCAGCAAGTGGACGCACTGTTTGCCGATGGCACCATCCACGGCGGCATGCTGCCGAAGATCAGCTCGGCGCTGGATGCGGCGCGCAGCGGGGTGAATACCGTGCACATCATCGATGGCCGTGTGCCGCATGCCCTGCTGCTGGAAATCATGACCGACGACGGTGTCGGCACCATGATCCGCGCCAGCTAGGCGTCAGCACTCAGCAAGCCAGGCCGGCAACAGCGATGTTGACCGGCCTTTTTCATGGCGGCGTGGCGGCCGGGCAAGGGCACGATATACCTTCTGCCATTTCGTTGATCAGTCTTGTTCTATAGTATTAAAACAGGTTGTATCAGGTTCTCTTGGCCGAACAGGGAGGGTGCAATGCAGACAGTCAGACAGTTGCTGGAGCAGAAGTCCGGGCGCGTGCTGGTGACGGTATCGCCGGAAAGTACCGTGTTTCAGGCTTTGCAGGTGATGGCGGAGCACGACATCGGTGCGGTGCTGGTGATGGAAGGCGGCGACGTGGTGGGGATATTCTCCGAGCGCGACTATGCACGGCGCATCGTGCTGCAGGGCCGTACTTCGGCTGGCACCCGCATCCGCGACATCATGACCAGCAAGGTGGTGTATGTCACGCCGGACCAGAGGTCGGACGAGTGCATGGCGCTGATGACGGAAAAGCACATCCGCCACCTGCCGGTGCTGGAAGGCAAGACGGTGCAGGGCATGTTGTCCATCGGCGACCTGGTCCATGCCACCATTCAGGAGCAGGCGCAGGTCATCAACCAGCTGGTGCATTACATCCAGAGCGCCTGAATCCGGATCTGCCCGCAAGCAAAAAGCCGCCTGTTGGCGGCTTTTTGCTATCTCGTGTAACGCCTCAGGCCACCGGCACGATGCGCTGGCGCAGGGCAATCAGCGCCGGGGCAACTTGCTGCTGCATCACCTCGGCGCTGAAGGCAAAGGCCGGGCCGCTGGCGTTCAGGCTCATCGGCGGCTGGCCCGGATTGGGCGAGGGCAGGTGCACACCTACCGCCATCACATCCGGTTCATATTCGCCAAATGATGCCGAATAGCCGCAGCGCAGGTATTCCTCCATCGCCTGTTGCAGCCGTTGTTGCAGCGCCGGCCAGCGTTCGCCATAACGCGCAGCCAGTTCGCCATCCAGTTGCTGGCGCACATTTACCGGTAGTCCGGCATAAAAGGCCCGGCCGATGGCGGTAGTGGCAATCGGCACCCGTGAGCCCACGGTCAGCTGCACGCTGACCCGCGACTGGCTGCGACAGGTTTCCAGATACACCATATCGGTGCCATCGCGCATGGCCAGGCTGATCGACACATTGTTTGCCAGGGCAAATTCCCGCATCAGCGGGCCGGCCACCTGGCGGATGTCATAGCTGGCCAGCACCACCGAGCCCAGCGCCAGCAGTGCCACCCCCAGCCGGTAAAAGCCGCTGTGTTCATCCTGCGACAGATGACCCAGCCTGGTCAGGGTGTAAGTCAGCCGTGACACGGTGGACTTGGGCAGGCCGGTACGCTTGGCGATTTCCAGGTTGGATAGCGCCGATTCGCCGGGGCGGAACGCCGCCAATACCTGCAAACCCCGCGCCAGCGCGGTGACGAATAACCGGTCCTTGTCATCCTCTTCCTGCATTGCTTTCCTCATTTCTATCTTGATGGCCTGGATTTTCCAACCTGGCGCTAGCGCGTGAGCGGCAAGCATAGCCTGCTTGCCGCCAGGATCAAACAAAACGCTTTACAGGCGAATTTGGAGTTGTTAGTCTATTCTGCAATGTAAAACGCAATTCCGCAATGCGGAACAAGCAAAACCAAGGAGAACTCTCGATGGCCGCATCCAACAGCCGCGCACCCTTTGCCTGGGAAGATCCCTTCCTGCTGGCCGATCAGCTGACCGAAGAAGAACGTCTGGTCCAGCAGACCGCCGAAGCCTATTGCCAGGATCGCCTGATGCCGCGCGTGCTGACGGCCAATCGTGAAGAACGCTTCGATCGCGAAATCATGAGCGAGATGGGCGAACTGGGCCTGCTGGGCTGCACCATCGACGGCTACGGCTGTGCCGGTCTCAGCCACGTGGCTTACGGCCTGGTAGCCCGCGAAGTGGAGCGTGTCGATTCCGGCTACCGCTCGGCCATGAGCGTGCAATCCAGCCTGGTGATGCACCCGATCTGGGCCTATGGCTCGGAAGCGCAGAAAGACAAATACCTGCCCAAGCTGGCCACCGGCGAATGGGTGGGCTGTTTCGGCCTGACCGAACCGGATGCCGGTTCCGACCCGGCCGGCATGAAAACCCGCGCTCGCAAGGTCGATGGCGGTTATGTGCTGTCCGGCAGCAAGATGTGGATCACCAACAGCCCGGTAGCCGATGTATTCGTGGTATGGGCCAAGGATGACGAAGGCGAAATCCGCGGCTTTGTGCTGGAAAAAGGCATGAAGGGTCTGTCTGCACCGAAGATTCACGGCAAGTTCAGCCTGCGTGCCTCCATTACCGGTGAAATCGTCATGGACGAAGTGCTGGTGCCGGAAGATGCCATCCTGCCGGGTGTGAAGGGTCTGAAAGGCCCGTTCGGTTGCCTGAACAAGGCCCGTTATGGCATTGCCTGGGGTGCGATGGGTGCCGCCGAGTTCTGCTGGCACGCCGCTCGCCAGTACACGCTGGACCGCAAGCAGTTTGGCCGCCCGCTGGCCGCCACCCAGCTGATCCAGCTCAAGCTGGCCAATATGCAGACCGAAATCGCGCTGGGCCTGCAGGCGGCCATCCGTGTCGGCCGTTTGCTGGACGAAGGCAAGGCTGCACCGGAAATGATTTCGCTGATCAAGCGCAACAACTGCGGCAAGTCGCTGGACATCGCCCGTATCGCCCGCGACATGCACGGCGGTAACGGCATTGCCGACGAATTCCACGTCATCCGCCATGTGATGAACCTGGAAGCCGTCAACACTTATGAAGGCACGCACGATGTGCATGCCCTGATTCTGGGCCGAGCCCAGACCGGTATTCAGGCATTTGCCTGATAGCACAGCGGGGGCATGGCTCCACCTGCCCCTGTTGTTGGTTCCTGTCTGTCCTTGTGCGGCCCGGTGAGTACCGGGCCCTTTTTTTGGTGCACAGCGTCATGTGGCTGCTCGCGCGGCGGCATCACACTGTCCATCCGGCCGCCAGGCGGCCATTAACGAATCAATCAGGAGAACACCATGGCGGGCGCACTTGCAGGCATCAAGGTTCTGGATCTTTCCCGGGTACTGGCCGGCCCCTGGGCAGGCCAGTTGCTGGCCGACCTGGGTGCCGAAGTGCTCAAGGTGGAACGGCCCGGTGCCGGCGACGACACCCGGCAATGGGCACCGCCCAGCCTGGCGGATGGCACGGCAGCTTACTTTCTGTGTGCCAACCGTGGCAAACGCTCGGTAACGGTGGACATCACCAAGCCGGAAGGGCAGGAGATTGTCCGCGCCCTGGCACGCGATGCCGACGTGATCATTGAAAACTACAAGGTGGGTGGACTGAAAAAATACGGGCTGGATTACGACAGCCTCAGCCAGCTCAATCCGCGGCTGGTGTATTGCTCCATCACCGGCTTTGGTCAGGATGGCCCCTATGCCGAGCTGCCTGGCTACGACTACATCGTGCAGGGCATGTCTGGTCTGATGAGCATTACCGGCCCGGCCGATGGAGAGCCGCACAAGGTGGGCGTGGCGGTCACCGACCTGTTCACCGGCATCTATGCCAGCAATGCCATTCTGGCGGCCATTATTGCGCGCAACAGCAGCGGCAAGGGGCAGTACATCGACATGGCGCTGTTCGATTGCGCGCTGGCCTCGCTGGCCAATATCAATATGAACTGGTTGATCGGCCAGCAAGTCCCGCCGCGGCTGGGCAATGCCCATGCCAATATCGTGCCTTATCAGGTATTTGCCTGTGCCGACGGCCATTTCATCCTGGCCTGCGGCAACGACAAGCAATTCCGTGCGGTATGCCAGGTCATCGGCCTGCCGGCACTGGCCGACGACGAACGCTTTGCCAGCAATCCGCAGCGGGTGAAGCACCGCGACAGCGTGGTGCCCGTGCTGGCCGCAGCCTTCATGGGCAATACCCGCGAACAGTGGCTCAAGCAACTGGATGAAGCCGGGGTGCCCTGCGGCCCGATCAACACCGTGGACGAAGCCTTCCGCGATCCGCAGATCCAGCATCGCGGCATGGAAATACACTTGCAGGACAGCGTAGGGCAAAATGTGCCCCTGGTAGGGTGTCCGATCAAACTTTCCGGCACGCCAGTCGAGTACAATCAGGCCCCTCCCAAACTGGGTGAACATACCGACGACGTACTGCGCGCGCTGGGCTACGACGCTGCCAGGATTGCCACACTGCGTGAGCAAGGCACCGTTTAAACGCTTGTTTGATTTTGACGAGCAAGGCCGCTTCATTGCATGATGACTGCCAGCCAATAAGGACAGCCCTCCGGGCGCAAAGGAGATGTGGTGCAACGCGATTATATGGAATACGACGTGGTGATCGTCGGCGGCGGCCCTGCCGGGCTGTCTGCCGCGATTCGCCTCAAGCAGCTGGCTGAAGAAAAAGGCCAGGAAATCAGTGTCTGTCTGTTGGAAAAAGGCTCGGAAATCGGGGCGCATATTCTGTCGGGTGCCGTGATTGAAACCGGCGCACTGTCTGAACTGATACCGGACTGGAAAGAAAAGGGCGCGCCGCTGAATACCCCGGCACTGTCCGACCGTTTCCTCTACCTGACGGAAACCGAGTCCATCCAGCTGCCTACCCCGCCGCAGATGCACAATCACGGCAACTACATTGTCAGCCTGGGCAATTTCTGCCGCTGGCTGGGCGAGCAGGCCGAAGCGCTGGGCGTGGAAATCTACCCCGGTTTTGCCGCTGCCGAAGTGCTTTACCATGCCGACGGCTCGGTCAAGGGCGTGGCCACCGGCGCCATGGGTACCGGCAAGAACGGCGACCAGCCGGGTGAACCGGGCATGGAGCTGTGGGCGCGCCAGACCATCTTTGCCGAAGGCTGTCGTGGCTCGCTCACCAAGATGCTGTTCGAGCGCTTTGCCCTGCGTGACGGCGCCGACCCGCAAACCTACGGCATCGGCATCAAGGAGTTGTGGGAAGTCAAACCGGAAAACCACAAGCCCGGCACCATCACCCACACCGTGGGCTGGCCGGTGGACACCGCCACTTACGGCGGTTCCTTCCTGTATCACCTGGAAGACAATCAGGTTGTCGTGGGCTATGTGGTGGGGCTGGATTACACCAACCCCTACCTCTCGCCGTTCGAGGAATTCCAGCGCTTCAAGACTCACCCTGCCATCAAGGGGGTGTTCGAGGGTGGCCGTCGCCTGAGCTATGGCGCACGTGCCCTGTCCGAAGGCGGCATCCAGAGTCTGCCCAAGCTGACCTTCCCTGGCGGCTTGCTGGTGGGCGATACTGCCGGCTTCCTCAATGTGCCCAAGATCAAGGGCACGCACACCGCGATGAAGTCGGCCACGCTGGCCGCCGATGCCGTGTTCGAGCTGCTGCAGGCCAATCCGGAAGCACAGGGGCTGGAAGCGACCGGCTATTCCGCCCGCTTCAAGCAAAGCTGGCTGCACGAAGAATTGCACAAAGTGCGCAATATCCGCCCGTCCTTCCGCTGGGGCCTGTGGCCGGCCATGATCTACTCGGCCATCGACACCTTCCTGTTCCGTGGCAAAGCCCCGTGGACGCTGCGCCACAAGCATGCCGACCACGAAGCCTTGCGTCCGGCCAGTGAATGCACGCGCATCGACTATCCCAAGCCGGACGGCGTGCTGACCTTCGACCGCCTGTCCTCGGTGTTCATTTCCAACACCAATCACAGCGAAGACCAGCCGCCGCACCTCAAGCTGAAAGATGCCAGCGTGCCGATCAGCTTCAATCTGGCCAAGTACGATGCCCCCGAACAGCGTTACTGCCCGGCTGGTGTGTATGAAATCGTCGGTCAGGAAGAGGGCAGCCCGCGTCTGCAGATCAATGCGCAGAACTGCGTACATTGCAAAACCTGTGATATCAAGGACCCCAGCCAGAACATCAACTGGTGCACGCCGGAAGGCGGCGGCGGTCCCAACTATCCCAATATGTAAGCAGCACTCTGGATTGCTGTTGCAAAAACCCGGCCTTGGCCGGGTTTTTTTGTGCAATGCAATGATTTCTGGCTTTCCGCCTTGACAGCCCACTGCCCTTGTTGGCAGGATGGTCGACATGAATACTTTCTCCGCAGTCTTTAACGCCTATTTTTATTGGTACCGCAGCTCACGGCGGCTCCAAGGGGCGTCTCTGCACTAGAGAACAGTACAAGAGAACGAATACACCCGAACAATGCCGCCGCGGACACTCCGGCGGCATTTGTTTTTTCAGCAGACAAATCAGCTCCGGACCCACCCAGGCAAGCCCGACTGGAGATGCAGGTCATGAATGAAGTCAGTGATGCAAGGCAGATCGCCCGAGAAAGCGCCAGTCTGGTGCTGGACGGTGCTGCGTGGTCCGTAACCCTGTTGACTGATGGTGAGGCCCTGGCCAATGCTGTCGCACCACAAACGGACAGCCTGTATCGCTACCTGCAGCAAGACCAGACAACGGCCACGCCGCTGCTGGAATCGCTGCTGCCGGACATTCGTGCCTTTGCCATGTTGCTGGCCTCCCAGCGCCGGCATCCCCATGGTTCGCCTGCACGCTTTGCCGATGCAACAGACTGGCTGGCGGCGCGTATCGCCGTGCTCGAACTCAGCCATGTCGCCGTCACCCTGGCTGAGCTGACGCAGCTGGATGAAGCGAACCGCCGTCTCAAGCTGCTGTCGGAGCAGTTGCAGCTTAAACTGCCATCGGCAGCTCCGGTGCTGCTGACCGCACCAGAGGCCACGCCCGGTGTATTGCGCGGCTGGAGCAGACAGCGGCAGAGCGGCATGGTGGGGACGGTGCACGGCATGCAATCCATGCTGATGGCCTCGCGCCTGGTGGCGCAGCAATGCCGTCAGCGGCTGCAACCTTTCTGGCACGGCCTGCAGGCAGCACGCCGCGGCTGAGCGACCAACAAGCGGAAATACCATGCAACTGCAAACGCGTGATGATGAGCGCAAACTGAACAACCTGACCCTGGTGGTGTATATCCTGCAGGGCCTCAGCCTGTTTACCGGCCTTCCCATGCTGGTCGGCGTGATCATCAACTATCTCAAGCTGGAGGATAGCCGCGGCAGCTGGTTTGAAAGCCATTTTCGCTGGCAGATCAACACCTTCTGGATCGGCCTGCTCGGCACGGTGCTGGGCTATGCACTGGTATGGATACTGGTCGGTTTTGCCATTCTTGGCCTGACCTGGCTGTGGTGCCTGTACCGTGTGCTGCGCGGTTTTCTGGCTTTCAATGACGGCAAGGCACTGCCGCGCTGAGCCAAAAAAGAAGGGCAACCAGAGCGGGCTGCCCAAAGAGGTCTTGAGCGTGCGGGCAGGCCATGCCTGTATCCAACCGCCGTATGCACTACGGCTGCCACGCCAAAGAACCTACGTCGCTATCACTGAACTGACTTCGCATTGCGGTCGCAATCGGAACCGACCAGACCCCGGTAACGAATGGCCACCATGCTATCCCGTCCACGCCGGTTTTCGACAGAAAAATGACAACGGCACTTGTCGCAGGTCAAATCCGGCAACTCGACAATAAAAGTCCGACAAAACAAGGCTGTGGCGTAAAATGGCAGCCTTTGGCACAATGCGCCTCCTTCAGTCCGATGTGAAATCATGCAACAAGAAGATCTGCAACGGCTGGTCAGCACGACCATGCCTTTTGGCAAACACCAGGGCACCCTGCTGTGCGACCTGCCTGGCAACTATCTCAACTGGTTTGCCCGCGAGGGTTTTCCCAAGAGCGAGATCGGTCGTCTGCTGCAATTGATGCAGGAAATCGACCACAATGGACTGAGTTATTTACTGGACCCGTTAAGAAAGCGTTAAAGCATGGCAATTCAATGGTTTCCCGGCCACATGAACAAGGCGCGCAAAGATGTCATGGAGCGCCTGAAAGACATCGATGTGGTCATCGAAATGCTGGATGCGCGCTTGCCGGCGTCCAGCGCCAATCCGATGCTGGCGCGCATGGCCAAGGGCAAGCCGCGCCTGATGATCCTCAACAAGCAGGATCTGGCCGACCCGGCCATCACCACGCAGTGGCTGGACTGGTATCGCGCCAAGAAGCAGACCCAGGCCATTGCGCTGGATGCCGGCGAACGTGCGCCTTCACAAAAGCTGGTGGCGGCCTGTCGCGAGCTGGCGCCCAATCGCGGCGGCCTGGACAAGCCGCTGCGGGTACTGATTTGCGGTATTCCCAACGTGGGCAAGTCCACGCTGATCAACAGCATGAGCAGCCGCAAGATCGCCAAGACCGGCAATATGCCTGGCGTCACCAAGAACGAGCAGCGCATTATCCTGGCCGATGATGTGGAGCTCTATGACACGCCCGGCATGCTGTGGCCCAAGATCGAAGTGGAAGAAGGCGGCTATAACCTGGCGGCCAGCGGCGCCGTTGGCCGTAATGCCATGGACGAGGAAGAAGTCTCGCTGGAACTGCTCAAATACCTGCTGCAACACTATGTGCCGCAACTGACGGCGCGTTATCGCCTGGACGAGGTGGACGGCCTGCAGGACTGGCAGGTACTGGAAATGATAGGCCGCAAGCGCGGTGCCATGCTGGGTGGCGGGCGCGTCAATATCCAGAAGGCAGCCGAAATCGTGCTCACCGATTTTCGCGATGGCAATACCGGCCGCATCACGCTGGAGCGCCCGCAGGAATGGGTAGTCTGGGAAAAGCGTGCCAAGGAACTGGCCGCGCAGAAAGCGGCAGCGCGCGAAGCCATGATGAGCGAAAAGGAAAAGCGCAAGCACAGCTCGCGCGGCCCGCAGGATTGATAGCGGTTTGCCCGGCAAACTGCTACAACAGCTAGCGCCGGAACGATCGTGCCATCATCAGGGCCGGTCGTTCAGGCCAGCGTATCAACGATGCTGCTATCCGTACTATCCTGCACCGCGGTATTGCTCAATGCCGGATCATTTTGCAGCAGGCTGCCCCAGTTGCTGCTCAGGCCCGCCAGGGTGCCGCTGCTGGCGGCTGTTCCCCCCAGCAGTTGATCATCCACCGCGGCTGCCGCGGTTGCCGGATCGCTGGCCACACTGCCTTGCAAGCTGCCAGCTTGCGTAAAACTGTTCAGCAAGCCTGCTGCATCATACGTCGTCCCCTCATCCCCACCGCCGCCAAGTGTCACCACGACGCTGGCGTCTTCGGCAATGCTGCTCGCCGCATCCACCAGCGCCGCATTGCTGTTGGAGGACTGGATCACCGGTGAGGGCAGCACGCCGCCATTCAACAAGGCGGCGCTGGCCAAGGAGAGCTGGGTAGCCTGGGTGATGGAATTGCTCATGGTGAAATCGGCTCATGCATGTTGATCATTCACTTATAGTGCAAGCGGCACCACTCTTGCAGGGAAAGATGTTGCCAGATGTTGCCAGTCTGTCGCGCGGGCATGAAGCTAGCCATGCTCAAGCCCCAGGCGCGGGCTCTGTCATTGTGGCAGCCAGCCTGCCGCTGGTGCGTCCTATCGGGTGCAGGGTGCGCTGGTGGCAGCTCGCTGAGCGACTGATGGGACAGTAGAGAGATTGCACTCTTCCCCCTACGCTGCTGGACAGTTCAGCCTGCCCCTTTATCGCATGAAGCCCGCGGAGCACCAGGCTGGGCATTGGCGCAACCCCCGCAGGAGATCCTTAATGAGCCGGACAATGCATCGCTATGCCACCCTGGCATTCCTTGTCATCGCCATTGGCGGTTTTATTGTCACCTGGTACTTCAACTTGCAGTACCTGATGCAGGGCGGAGGCCTGGGGCCCGCCGAATTCTTTGCTGCGGCGTTTGCCAATCCACTTACCAGCGCGATCACCATCGACATTTATTTGTCAGCCATTGCATTTTCCGTCTGGGTCATCAGCGATTCACGGCACGCCAGGGTCAAGTGGCCATGGGCATACATCCTGATCTGTTTTGCACTGGGCCTGGTGGTGTCCCTGCCCATCTATCTGGCCATGCGCGGGCGGGCCGGGCCCGCCACCTCAGTAGCTGAACAGCCCTGATGCCCAGCTGTGCTGGTCAAGCAAGCGGGTCGGTCACCGCCTGTCAGCCAGCCATCTGTCGACTGGCTCCAGACGGCCACGCAGTGTAGCCATGGCAGAAAACTGGCCAATAGTCTGGTTTTCTCCTGGGTTGTTGCCACCGCTGGCCTGTGGCGCGCCACGGCATTCCGATCAGGACTGATCTCTATGCCAGTGTGCTGCCAAAGCGGACAGTAGCTGCCTGATGGCAGCCGCCCTACCTTGCACCTCTGTTTCGTCCGCACGGCAAGCTGCTTGTGTTGCCAGCGGCACGATTGGGCTAATCCTATCTGGCAGCTAGAGGTGGCAAGGCATGGCGACTGACAAACCGATTTCCCGGCGGCGGCAGATTATTGCAGCCGTCGTGGGCAATACACTGGAGTGGTACGACTTCATCGTCTACGGCTTCATGACCAGTATTATTTCCAAGCTGTTTTTCCCGGCGGATGGCAACGAGTTCATCTCCCTGCTGATGGCGACCGCCACTTTCGGGGTGGGTTTCTTCATGCGGCCAGTCGGTGGTGTGCTACTGGGCATCTATGCCGACCGCAAGGGGCGCAAGGCCGCCATGCAACTGATCATGGCCATCATGGCCCTGGTGTCCTTGCTGATTGCCTGTGCACCACCTTATGCCGCCATCGGCGTGGCCGCTCCGTTGCTGATCGTGCTGGCGCGATTGCTGCAAGGCTTTGCCACCGGAGGGGAATATGCCAGCGCCACTGCATTTCTGGTAGAAGCCGCTCCACCGCATCAGCGTGGCCTGTATGGTTCCTGGCAGCTGGTGGGGCAGATGCTGGCCATTCTGGGCGGAGCCGGCATGGGGGCCTTGATCACACATAATCTGGATCAGGGGCAGCTGGAAAGCTGGGGCTGGCGGCTTCCGTTCTTGGTCGGTTTGCTGATTGCTCCGGTGGGGTGGTGGGTCCGCCGTCATATGGATGAGACCGAGGCCTTTCTCGAAGCCAGCCAGCCACAGGCGGCTGCGCCAGGTCTGGGCGGCCAGCTGCAGCAGAACCGGCGCAATATCCTGCTGACCATCGGCCTGACCATTCCCGGCACGGCAGGGTTTTATGTCCTGCTGGTGAATATGCCGGGCTATGTGCATCGCCAGTTCGGCCTGCCGCTGGACCAGGCCTTTACCATCCAGATGCTGGCAGTGGCCTGGATGGCCATCCTGATTCCCTTGGCGGGTGCCTGGTCGGACCGTATCGGCCGTCGTCCCCTGTTGTTCTGGCCCTATCTGGGCTTCCTGATCATGATTTATCCGGGATTTGCCTGGCTGGCTGATGCGCCCGGTATCGAACGGCTGCTCATGGTGCAACTGCTGTTCTGCACCTTGCTGGGGCTGGCATTCGGACCGGCGCCAACTGCGGTGTCCGAGCTGTTCCCGGTGCGGGTACGCTCTACCGGCGTTTCCATTGGCTACAACCTGGCGGTAATGATTTTTGGCGGTTTCGCTCCCTTTATCGTCACCTGGCTGGGCGGTCGCACCGGCTCACCCATCGCACCGGTTTACTATCTCTTGCCTTCCACCATGCTGGGCGTGGTGGCCTGCTATTTTCTACCACGTGGTCGTCCGGCAGCCGCAGCAATTGCACCGGCATCACTGGTCACCTCCAATGCAGCCTCCGGAGAGTCGTCATGAACAAACACATGTCCGGTCTTGATCCCATCGTGGCGCTGGATGCGCTGCCTCTGTCCCATGCCATTCACCAGCGGCAGCTGTCTTGTGTCGAGGTCATGCGCAGCTATCTGCAGCATATCCAGCGGGTAAACCACCAGGTCAACGCGCTGGTGTCCCTGCAGGACGAGGATTTGCTGCTGCAACAGGCTGCGCAATGCGATGCCGAACTGGCGCGTGGCGAGTCGCGCGGCTGGTTGCATGGCATTCCGCAGGCCATCAAGGATCTCGCTGCCACGCGCGACATCCCGACCACCATGGGTTCAAACCTGTATCGTCAGTATCAGCCGGCCAGTGACGACATCATGGTGGAGCGCATGCGCAGGGCAGGGGCCATCTTTATCGGCAAAAGCAATACCCCGGAATTCGGTGCCGGTTCCCATACCTATAACGCGGTATTCGGCGCTACCGCCAATGCCTATCAGCCCGAGTTGTGCGCCGGTGGCAGCTCGGGCGGGGCCGCGGTTGCCCTGGCCTTGCGCATGCTGCCGGTGGCCGATGGCAGCGACATGATGGGTTCGCTGCGCAATCCGGCGGCATTCAACAATGTATTCGGCTTTCGTCCCAGCTGGGGCACGGTGCCGCTGGGGCCAAGCCCGGAGCTGTTCTTGCAGCAGCTGGCGACCGAGGGCCCGATGGGCCGTACCGTGCCGGATGTGCTGGCACTATTGCGTACCCAGGCCGGTGCGGATGTCCGGGCGCCACTGGCGCATGGCAGCATTGCCGGCCTGGAACAGTCGCTGCAACAGGATGTCAGTGGCTGGCGGCTGGGCTGGCTGGGTGACTGGAACGGTTATCTGCCGATGGAGGCAGGTGTGCTGCAGCAATGCGAGCAGGTCTTGCCCGACTTTGCCGCACTGGGCTGCCAGCTTGAGTCATGCACGGTGAATTTCGATCCGTCCTTGCTGTGGGAAAGCTGGGAGGTTCACCGACATTGGTTGATGGCCGGCAGCTTGCTGGCGGATTATCAGGATCCCTCGCGTCGTCAGCAGCTGAAACCGGAATTGCAGTGGGAGATCGAGGGCGGCTTGCAGCTGACCGCTTTGGATGTGTACCGCGCCTCGCGCATACGCAGTGACTGGTATCGCGCCGTGTTGCAGCTATTCGAGCGCTTCGATTTCCTGTTGTTACCCAGTGCCCAGGTTTATCCATTTGCACTGGAGCAGCACTGGCCGCGCATGGTCGGGGGGCGCGTGATGAGCAGCTATCACCGCTGGATGGAGGTGGTCATCGGGCCGACCATGGCAGGTTTGCCGGTGATGAATGTGCCGGCAGGGTTTGGCAGCAATGGCTTGCCGATGGGCTTGCAAATCATCGGGCGGCCGCGGGCAGATAGCACGGTATTGCAGCTGGCCCATGCTTACGATGGGCAACGGCGCTGGGTGCAGAGCATTCTGCCCGAGCTGCTGCTGGCGAGCGGCGCTTAGGCCGGCCATGCAAAAACCGCGAGGGGCAAGGCCGCTCGCGGTGTGGTTTGCCTGACTATGGCTGGTGGCTTACTTCAGGGCGTGGATGGCCGGCAGATTGCGCCAGGCGCCACGCACGTCCATGCCGTAGCCGAAAACATAGCGGTCCGGCACGTCGAGGCCGACGAAATCGGCAGCAATCGGCTTTTCCTTGGGGATCAGCTTGTTGGCAAACACGCCGCTGTAGAATTCCTTGGCACCCATGCCCATCACCTTGTCGCGGATGGCTGCCATGGTATGGCCTTCATCCAGGATGTCGTCCAGTACCAGTACCACGCGGTCCTGCACATCCTCTTTGGGGGCCTGTTTCCATACCAGCTCGCCGCCGTGGGTCTTGTCGCCATAGCGCGATACATGCACGTAGTCGAAATCCAGCGGGAAATTCAGGCGCGGCAGCAACTGGCCGGTAAATACCACGGCACCACCCATGACGGACAGTACCAGCGGATAGGTTTCACCCAGTTTTTCGGTGATCTCCACTGCCATGCGATCGACGGCAGCGCTCACCTCTTCTGCGGTGAACAGAATGTCCGAGCTATTGATCAGACCGCGAGCTTCGGCAATGTTGGGCATGTTGACTCCTTGAGAAAATACAAACGCCGCTCCGTCTACAGAGCGGCGTAATGGAAAATTGGCAAATCAGTTCTGCAGCGTGCGCAGATACTGAGAAAATTCCCTGGCCACTTCGTGGTGCTTCAGACCATAGCTGACGGTAGCTTTAAGATAGCCCAGTTTCGAGCCGCAATCGTAGCGGGTTCCCTTGAAGGGCAAGGCCAGTACCGCCTCTTCTTTCAGCAGGGCGGCAATGCCGTCGGTCAGCTGGATTTCACCACCCGCTCCGGGCGTGGTGTTGAGCAGCTTGTCGAAAATGCGCGGGGTGAGGATGTAGCGCCCCACCACGGCCAGATTGGACGGGGCCACATCCGGGTGCGGTTTTTCCACAATGCTCAATACCTGCTGCTGCCCGTGGGCATTGCTGCCGGTTTCGACAATGCCGTAAGAACCGGTCTCCTCGCGGGCGACGGTTTCCACGCCCAGAATCGAACTGTGGGTGGTATCGAACAGGCTGACCATCTGCTCCATCGCCCCTGGTTCGCCATCGATCAGGTCATCGGCCAGGATGACGGCAAAGGGTTCGTCGCCCACGACGGGGCGGGCACACAGCACGGCATGGCCCAGGCCCAATGCTTCGGTCTGGCGGATATAGATGCAGCTGACCGAGGGCGGGATGATGCCGCGCACGGTGTCCAGCAGCTTCTGCTTGTTCTTGTTTTCCAGCTCGGTTTCCAGCTCGTAGGCCTTGTCGAAGTGGTCTTCGATGGAGCGCTTGTTACGGCCGGTAATGAAAATCAGCTCGGTGATGCCGGCGGCAATCGCCTCTTCCACGGCGTACTGGATAAGGGGTTTGTCCACTACCGGCAGCATTTCTTTCGGGCTGGCCTTGGTGGCGGGCAAAAAACGCGTACCGAGTCCGGCTACCGGGAATACCGCTTTGCTGATTTTTTTCATCGTCGTAGAAGTCTTCAATTGAAAATATTTCTGACTGGCGCGCATTCTATCCTGTCTTGCGCGCCGCACCAAACAACAACTCAATCTCGCGGCCATTGCCGCAGCGTTTTTGCCACGCGGGCAATCAGGGGCGGCCAATCGCCAGGCGTGGCCTGCCGCCAGATCCGCATGCTGGCATACCAGGGAGAGGTGTCACCCTGGGCCATGAAGAAGGGGGCGCTTTCTGCCCGCATCAATACCCATACCGGTTTGCCCAGTGCTCCCGCCAGATGAACCACCGAGGTGTCCACGCTGATCACCAGATCCAGCTGGCTGATGATGGCGGCGGTATCGGCAAAATCGGAGATGGGCAGCTGGTGTACCCTGCCTTGCAGTTCCGGCGCTTGCTCACCCAGTTGCAGGCTGATGAAGTCGGCATCAATGCTATCCAGCAAGGGCAGGAACTGCTCCAGCGGGACGGATTTGTTCTGGCGGGAGTGGTCGACTATGCCTACCCCCCAAGAGCCGGTTTCCCAAACAATGCCGATGCGAGGTCTGTTCACGCTACATGGAGGGAGGCGGGCAGCGTAAGTGTGTGCTAATTGCAAATCGGCATGCAGATACGGTTGACCCGACAAATTATCCGGTTCGATACCTAGCCGCAGTGGCAGCGACATCAGCGGTAATTGCCAGTCATGGGCAGGAGGCGCGTCCTCCAGCGGCAGCAGTTCGATATTGGGTAACTGGGCAAACAGCCGCAGGCAGGCATTCTGGCAGGCGAGCATCAGCCGGGCCGAAGGATGGCGGCGCTGTAACTCGGGCAGGAAACGCACCATCTGCAGGGTATCGCCCAGACCCTGTTCGGCCCAGATCAGCAGGCTTTGCTGGCCCAGATCCTGGCCTTGCCAGGCCCGGTCGCGGTAGCGCGGCTGTATGATGCTGTCCCAGCGCTGTTCGTATAGCGGCCAGGCTTCACGGTAACGGCCCTGTAGCAGCAGGGCCACCGACAGGTTGAAGGCGAGGAAGGCATCCGCGCCCGCCAGGGCCATGCCCTGCCGGTAGGCGCTGACCGCTTCGTCCAGTCGCAAGGCGCAGGTCAGTGCATTGCCCAGATTGTTCAGGCGCCCGGCACTGGCACCTGCCAGTTGCAGCGCATTCTGGTGGCAGATCACCGCATCGTCATAACGCAGGGCATATTGCAACACCACCCCCAGATTGCTCCAGGCATCGACATGCTCAGGTTCCGCCTGTAGTACTTCGAGCAACAGGTTTTCCGCCAGGGTCAGCTCGCCCAGCTCCTTGAGCAGCACGGCCAGATTGCATTTGATATTAGTGGACGTGGGCTTGAGTGCCGCTGCCGCCAGATAGTCTTCCAGCGCCAGCGGATAGTGCTTCAGCCGCATCTGCGCCGTGCCGCGGTTGAACAGGGCCTGCCAGTCCTGGGCATTGTGGCGCAGGCATTCACTGAAGGCGGCAATGGCCTGTTCTTGCTGATCGGCTGCCGCCAGGCGGTTACCGCGCTCGAATGCCGTTTCGCGCATGATGTCCCTTTCAGTCTGCGGTTTGCTGCAACATGGCTTGCAAGCTGGCTTCATCCAGAATGGCCACGCCCAGTTCCTGGGCCTTGGCCAGCTTGCTGCCGGCATCGGCACCGGCCACCACGAAATGCGTCTTTTTCGATACGCTGCCGGCCACCTTGCCACCCGCCGCCTCAATCAGCGCCTTGGCCGCATCGCGTGACAGCGTGGGCAGGGTGCCGGTGAGCACAAAGGTTTTGCCGTCGAACAGTGGGTGAGCTGTCAGCGTATCTTGTGGCAGGCTGCTGAGGATTTCCGTGCGCAACGCTGCCAGCTGTTGCAGGGCCTGACGATTGGCGGCCTCGTCCAGCCAGTCGGCCAGCGCATTGACGACCTCGGCCGGCAACTGCAGCAATAGCAACTGGCGACGCTCCATGCGCGCCAGCTGCTCCAGCCCGCTGATTTGCGTGGCCAGCTGTTGGCTGCGCACCTCGGTCAGCCGTGGAATCGCCAGCCGGGCCAGCAAGACGGCCGTGTCCAGTTGTTCGCCCAGCTTGGCTGAAGGCGGATGCTCGTCGGCCGGGGCAACATAGTGCAGCAGGGCGTCCAGCGCGGCTTCGTTGTTGGCTTCGGCAAAGAAATCTGCCAGCGATTGCGCCACCACGCCGCCAATATCCGGCAGGGCGGCAAACAAGGCTGCCGGTGCGCGACGGATCAGCGCCAGCGAGCCCAGCCAGTCGGCCAGCGTCTTGGCGGTGGATTCGCCGACATGGCGTATGCCCAGCGCAAACAGCAGGCGTGCCAATGCGGGCTGGCGGCTGGCGGCGATGGCCTGCAACAGGTTTTCTGCCCATTTGCTGGCCACCTTGCCCGCCTTGACGGTTTCCGGCGTCACGCCTTCGTCTTCATCGGCGCGGCGTTTCATCTGTAGCAGATCGTCCAGTGTCAGGCGGTACAGATCGGCCACGCCATGGACATAGCCGTATTCCACCAGCTTGTCGATATAGCGTTCACCCAGGCCGTCGATGTCCATCATGCGGCGGCCGGCAAAGTGCTGGATGGCCTGACTGCGCTGTGCCTTGCAGCTCAGTCCGCCCGAACAGCGTGCGATGGCTTCGCCTGCTTCGCGTACCACATGGCTGCCACACACCGGGCAGTGGCTGGGCAGGCGATAGGGAGGATATTGTGCTTCCTCGCCCTGGCTGAACAAATCACCGCCAGCCGCCGGGCGCATGGGGCGGCGCTCCAGCACCACGGAGACCACTTCCGGAATCACATCGCCGGCGCGACGCACGATCACGGTGTCGCCCACGCGCACATCCTTGCGCAGCACTTCGTCTTCATTGTGCAAGGTGGCATTGGTGACGGTTACACCGCCCACAAATACCGGCTGCAAGCGTGCCACCGGGGTGATGGCGCCGGTGCGACCCACTTGCTCTTCGATGGCTTCCACCAGGGTCAGCGCTTCCTCGGCAGGGAATTTGTGGGCGATGGCCCAGCGCGGTGCGCGCGAGACAAAGCCCAGTTCTTCTTGTTGGGCGCGGCTGTCCACCTTGTACACCACACCGTCAATTTCAAAGGGCAGGGTGGCGCGACGTTGCAGCACGCTTTCGTAATAGGCGGCCAGACCGGCAGCACCTTCCACCACCGGACGCAGGTCTTGGGCTACCACGGGGAAGCCCAGTTGTTGCAGCCAGTCCATTTCGCCGGCATGGCTGAGCGGCCAGTCGGCACCTTCCACCTGGGCGATGGCATAGGCGAAGAAGGATAGCCGCCGTTGTGCGGTGATGCGGGAATCCAGCTGGCGCAGACTGCCTGCCGCTGCATTGCGCGGGTTGGCAAAGGTTTTGTCGCCACGGGCCAGTTGCTCGGCATTCAGCCGTTCGAAATCGCGCTTGAGCATCAGCACTTCGCCACGCACTTCCAGCAAGGTGGGCGGGTGCGCCAGTTCCAGCTTGAGCGGAATGGCATGAATGGTACGGATGTTCTCCGTGACGTTTTCCCCGGTGATGCCATCGCCACGGGTGGCCGCCTGTACCAGCACGCCATCGCGGTAAAGCAGGCTGATGGCCAGACCATCAAACTTGGGTTCGGTGGCATAGCGGATGGGCGATTCGGCCAGCTCGCGCCGGATGCGCTCGTCAAATTGCAGCAGTTCGGCGTGGCGCCGGGCAAAATCGTCCTGCTGCATGTCGGAAAAGGCATTACCCAGCGACAGCATGGGGACGCTGTGGGTGATCTGGCTGAACTCCGGCAAGGGCATGCCGCCCACGCGCAGAGTGGGGGAGTCGGCGGTTTTCAGTTGCGGATGCTGTTGTTCCAGGGTTTGCAGTTCGCGGAACAGGCGGTCGTACTCGGCATCCGGCACGCTGGGGGCATCCAGCACATAGTATTCATGGCCATAGCGGGTCAGCTGCTGGCGCAGGGCATGGGCGCGGGCGGCAAGGTCGTTGGTGGTCATCGGATAGTCTCAAAACGGAAAAAGGCCGGCATGTGCCGGCCTGCGCGCAGTGGTGTCAGGCGAACAGCCTGAGTGCGGCGACACTGCCCGGCGCAATGCCGCGGTCGTCCATGCTGCTGTAAATATGGACCAGCTGGTCGCGGATGCGCGACAGCCCGACGTCGGACAAGACACGGCGGTTGTCATCCACCAGTTGTGCGTCGAATTCGGCAGCCAGCTGCTTGGCAAACAGCACGGCGCGGTCGAATACCTCGACGCCACCGGCCACGCGCGGCACATCAAACAGCAGCGTCAGCGCCGGGAAGGACTTGTCCAGCAGGGTGTGGAAGGTAAACGGCATCTGGTCGGCTGCCATCAGCGAATACAGGGTGTTGCCGGAATCCGCCAGGTAATGGAAAGCGCCATCCGGTTCCAGCTGCAGGCCGCCAGCCTCGACAAAGCTGCGCAGGCGGCTGCCTTCCACGGCTGCGCGCGGCACCACATTGATGCCGATCAGCACGTCGACATCAGCGCAGAAACGATCCAGTTCGCGTGCTGCCACCAGTTTTTGCTGGCGTTGCGGAAAGCTGACCGCAGCATCGTGTTCTTCGGCGAAGCGCGATACCTGCTGGCAAAAGCCCGCCAGTTCCGGTTCGGTGACCGCGCCGCTGCGATCCACCATCTGCATGCCGATGTTGATTTGCTTGTAGCGGGTGCCCGGCACGGCTTCGGCTGGTTTCCACAAGCCTTTTTCGGTGCGGCCGATGATGTGGGTGCGTTTGCCGACATTGAAACGCGGCATGGCGGCCAGTTCGTGCGGCTCGTGGAAGACGACTTCAGCGATGAAGTCGAGCGAGGGGTCGAGCAGGGCGGCCACCAGCGCCTGATGATCGGCCGATTCAAACTGGCCGGACTCGTCGTCTTCGCGCTGCGGCATCGGTTCCGGTATCGGCGCCGGACGTTCCACCGCCGGCGGCAAGGTCAGGGTGGTGTCTTCCGGGATTTCCGGCTCGAACGGTTCGTCGTCGTAACCGGCCGGCACATGCGCGCTGTCGACCAGCACCGGTTCCATGCGGTCGGCCCGTACGCCATCCCGGACATTGTTTTTGGGGACGTTCAGCAGGACGTCGTCATGAGGGCGCGCGAAAGCCTGGCTGGTTTTCTTGCGAAAGCGCCACTCTTGAAAAACATTGAATCCGAACACCAGGGCGATGACTGCCACGCCCAATATCAGTACACCAATCTGCAATTCGCTCATTAGGCCGTCCGCGTTAAGGCGAATAATTTGCCAATAGTATAACGAAAGCGGGCTGTTGCAGGCTATGGCCGGTGCAAACTAGCTGCTTTTGGGCGCATTAACCGCCGGTCATCGACATGATGCGGATGAGTTTGCCCGGATTTTCGCGAAATTCGTGCCGTTCCGGCTTGAGCTCGATGGCCTGGCGGATGGCATCCAGCAGGCCTTGATCGCTGATGCCGGCCCGCAGCAGAGGCCGCAGTTCGAAACTTTCCTCCTGCCCCAGGCACATGTACAGCGTGCCATCCACCGACAGGCGGACGCGGTTGCAGGTGGCGCAAAAATGCTGGGAAATGGGGGTGATCACCCCCAGCGTGAATGCCCCGTCAGCGCTGCGCCAGTAACGAGCCGGCCCGCCGCCCATTTCACTGTTCTGTGGCAACAGACCAAAACGCTGCCGCAATTGTTCCAGTACCGGCTGCAAATCGAGATAGGCGGTATTGCGGCCGCTGTCGCCCATCGGCATGGCTTCGATCAGCCGCAGCACAAAACCGTTGGCAATGCAGAAGCCCACCATGGTTTCGATGTCTGCCTCGTTGACGTCCTTCATGGCCACCATATTGATCTTGATGGGTGACAGGCCCGCGGCGCGCGCGGCCTCCAGGCCCGCCATGACCTGCGGCAGGCTGTCACGGCCGGTGATGGCGTTGACGCATTCGCGCCGCAGCGAATCCAGACTGACATTGACACGTTTGACACCGGCACGGGATAGCGCGTCGGCATGGCGCGCCAGCTGGGTGGCATTGGTGGTGAGCGACAGGTCTTGCAGGCCGGGCAGGGCTGCCAGGCGACCGGCCAGCAACGGCAGGTCGCGCCGTAGCAAGGGTTCACCGCCAGTCAGCCGGACCCGGCGTGTACCCAGGCTGACAAATGCCGCCACCACGCGTTCGATTTCGTCGAAGGTGAGCCAGTTTTCCGGTTCTTCAAAGTCCTTGAAGCCTTTGGGAATGCAGTAGCTGCAGCGCAAGTCGCAACGATCCGTTACCGACAGGCGGAGATATTCAATGCTGCGTCCAAAGCGGTCCTGCAGGATAGTCATGATGGAGCGACCAGGTTAAGTCAGCACGGGGGGCTGCCGTGATGGTTGATATTGATCAGAATAGCGCCAAACCTTGCCGGGTAAAAGGCGTTAGGAATTATTGTCGTTTGTTGTGGTCCACTGCTCTTTGTCTTGATTTGTCGGAATATTGCAACGGTTCTGTCTGTCAAAGATGTGGATTTTTCTAGTCCATTAATTGCAATATAGTTCTAGTTTGAACTATACTGATTCGAACAAAAGGTTGATGACGCTATGAGTCATGCAAAAAAGGAGCCGTCTCTGTCGGTCATTCGGGAACTTGCGCGGACATTCCAGGCATTTGAACAATTGTCGGCTTTTCATATCCGCCAGATGGATCTCACGCCGCCACAATTCGATGTGGTGGCGACACTGGGCAATACGCCCGGCATGAGCTGCAAGGAATTGTCGGAAAAAACACTGATCACCAAGGGCACACTGACCGGGGTGATCGACCGTCTGATTGAAAAGGGCGTGGTCAGCCGCTGTGCGCAAGAGCAGGACCGTCGCAGCGTCATGGTGGCCCTGACCCCGCAGGGCGAAGCCTTGTTCCAGCAGGTGTTTCCGGCACACATTGCCTATATGAAAACCGCCTTCGACCTGCTGGAACCCGCCGACATGGAGGAGTTGTGCCGTCGGCTTTCCCAGCTGCGCACAGCATTTAACCAGGTACTGGAGCAAAAAAAACATGAAATCGAGTGAGCGCTATTCCTCACCCGCCATCGCGCTGCACTGGCTGATCGCCGGGCTGATCATCGCGACCTTTATTGCCGGCCTGCTGGTGTCCGGCCTGCCCTTGTCGCCGGCCAAGTTCAAATACATCGCCTGGCACAAGTGGGCGGGCATCACCATCCTGGCGCTGGTGGTGGTGCGCTTGCTGGTGCGCCTGCTGAAGCGCCCGCCGGCCTTGCCGGCCCACATGAGTGCAGCGGAGCGCCTGCTGGCGCATGGCGGCCATCTGGCACTCTACCTGCTGATGTTCGCCGTGCCGCTGACCGGCTGGCTGATGAGCTCGGCCTATGGTTTCCCGGTGGTGCTGTTCAAGCTGGTACAGCTGCCGGACCTGGTGGCGCAGGACGAGCAGCTGGCCGCCACCCTGAAAACCGTGCATGAAACCCTGAACTGGATCATGGCCGCCTGTGTGGCCGGCCATGTGCTGGCCGCCATCAAGCACCATGTCATCGACAAGGACGGCATGCTGTACCGCATGAGCCTGCGTGGCCCACGCAACTAAACCCTTAGCTGAAGTGAGAACGAGCATGAAACAACTGAGACTGATTCCTGCGGCATTGCTGCTGGTCGCCCCGCTGTTGCAGGCCGCGCCGCTGGACACAGGCAAGAGCCAGATCAATTTCACCATGAAGCAGCTGAATGTGCCGGTGACCGGCAGTTTCAAGAAATTCAGCGGCACCGTGCTGCTGGACCTGAAGAAACCGGAAGCCGGCAAGGCCGACATCAGCATCGACACCGCCAGCATCAGCCTGCCGACGGCCGAAGCGGTGGGCGAGGCGAAAAAAGCCGACTGGTTCAATGTAGCGAAATTCCCGTCGGCCCGTTTTGTCAGCAGCAGCATCAAGAACCTGGGCGGTGGCAAATTGCAGGTGGCGGGCAAGCTGACCATCAAGGGCAATACCCGTGATGTGACGGCGCCCTTCACTGCCCGTCAGGAAGGTGCGCTCACCGTGGTGGAAGGCGTGCTGCCGGTATCGCGGCTGGCTTACAAGATTGGTGAAGGCGACTGGGCCGATACCGGCACCGTGGCCGATGAAGTGCAGATCAAGTTCAAAGTGGCCATTCCGGCCGGCAAATAACACTCAGGAGAGTTAAGTCATGATGAAGAAAGCCCTGTTCGCTGTTGCGTTTTCGGCCTTTGCAGGCGCCGCCCTGGCCGCCCCGGTGAGCTATAGCGTGGACCCGACCCACACCGTGGCCCAATACGAAGTGCGTCACCTTGGTTTCTCGGTGCAGTCCGGCGTATTCACCAAGACTGCCGGCAGTGTGGTGCTGGATACCGAAGCCAAGAAGGGTGCGGTTGACATCACCATCGATACCAACTCGCTGCAAACCTACCTGGCGGCTCGCGACACCCACCTGAAGAGCAAGGATTTCTTCAATGTGGCCCAGTTCCCCACCATCACCTTCAAGTCGACCGACCTGAAGTTTGCCGGTGACAAGCTGGCTGCTGTTAACGGCAACCTGACCATTCTGGGCGTGACCAAGCCGGTGACCCTGACCGTGACCAACTTCGGTGGCGGCAAGAACCCGATGAGCGGCCAGGAAACTTACGGCGCCAATGCCGAAACCACCATCAAGCGCAGCGATTTCGGCATGAAGACCTTCCTGCCGGCGATTGCCGATGATGTCACCCTGAAAGTGACCATCGAAGCCGTCAAGGCGCAGTAAGCCAACGGTTGCTGTAGCCTGTAAAAGCCCGCCCATGCGGGCTTTTTCATTGTGTGGGGTGCTCAGCGCGACTGCAGGCTGAAGCTGATCGGCACCAGAATATGCGAGGCAATGGCCGTGCCATCCTGGCGGGCCGGTACAAAGCGCCAGTCGGCAACGGCGGCGCGGGCCGCCTCGTCCAATCGGCGCGAGTGGCTGCTGTCGACGATGTCGATCTGGCTGGCGCGGCCTTCCGGGCTGACCCGTACCCGCAGCAGGACCCGGCCCTGCTCGCCCAGTTCACGCGAGCGCTCCGGATAGGGTGGCTCCGGGTTGTGCAGGTAGGCGGTGTGATATAGCGCGGGATGATTTTCTGCGTCGCTGGCCGCCGGCGCACTGGCGGCTTTGCCCGGCGTGCCGGCGGCTGGAGTATCACCGGACTGGCTGGCGGGCGGCGTGGCGGGTGGCGGGCCGGCCATGATCTGCTGTGTCTGGCGGTTCGCCGCCAGGCGTGGGGCGGGTGTCGCTGTGGGCGGGGTAGTGAGCACGGGCTGCGTGGCTGTCGGCACATGCCTGGATGGCGGGCGGCTGGTGTGCTGCGTCTGCGGCAGCTGCGCCGGCATCCTTTGTAACTGTAACTGCAGGCCGCCTGCTGCCGGCGCTGCAGCGGGTGCTGCCGGCCACCGCGCGTGGCCATAGCCCAGCAGCGCGGCATGCAGCAGCAGCGACAGCAGCAGGGTGCTGGACAGGGACGGGGAGGGCAATCGTGGCATGCCGGGACTCAGCAGCGCATGCTGGCGCTCGGGCGGGCGTACTGCCACCAGGCTACCGCCATCGACACCAGATAAAAAACCAGGAACAGCATGAAGGCGGGCACGAAGCTGGCGAACCAGTCCAGTGCGCTGCCAAAGGCCTTGGGGATGAAGAAGCCGCCCAGCGTGGCCGTGACCGAGCTGATGCTCATCGCCGCCACGCCGCGCCGCCCGCCACGCGCGTAGGCCGCGGCAATGGTCTCGCCGCTGGCCTTGGCCTGCCGGCCGGCCTCGAGCAGGAAAACCTTGGGTGACAGCTGGTAGGACGAGCCATTGCCCACGCCGGCCGCAAAGAACATCAGCAAAAACGCGCACAGGAACAGGCTGAAGCTGCCACCATCCAGCTCGCCGGGCAGGCTGGCCAGGATGAGCAGGGTGCCGACCACCATCAGCGCATTGCAGACCAGCGTGGTGATGCCGCCGCCGATGCGGTCACCGCACCAGCCGCCAATGGGCCGCGCCAGCGCGCAGATCAGCGGCCCCAGAAACAGGTAGGGTGTGGCATCCACCAGGGGAAACAGCGCGTGGGCCAATAGCGGAAAGGCGGCGGAGAAGCCGATGAAGGTGCCGTAGCTGCTCAGATACAAAAGGCAGATATACCAGGTGTGGCGCTCCTTCATCATCAGCCACTGGTCGTGCAGGGTCAGCCGCAGCTTGGGCAGGTCGTGTGCATACAGCAGGCAGAGGGTGGTAATCAGCAGGATGGGGATGATCCAGACATAGCCGGCATTCTGCAGCCAGATGGGATGCACCTGCGCACCACGGCCCCAGATTTGCGGTGCGCCGCCCAGGCTGCCAAACAGCGGAACGGCGATGACCAGCGGCACCACGATCTGCACCACGGACACGCCCAGATTACCCATGCCGGCATTCAGCCCCATGGCAAAACCCTTGGCAGATTTGGGAAAGAAAAAGCTGGTGTTGGACAAGTGTGACGACGACGCCGCGCCGCCAATGCCGCAGCAGGCAGCCACCAGCAACAGCAGGGGGAAGGGCGCGCTGATGTCCTGTACCAGCCAGCCCACGCCCAAGGCCGGGATCAGCAGGAACAGCGTGGAAATGCCCAGCCAGGTGCCACCGCCCACCCAGCTCCAGATGCAGGCGTAAAACAGCCGCATGATGCCGCCCACCAGCGGCGGGATGGAGACCAGCAGAAACTGCTGCTGGCCTGTCATGGCAAAGCCGATGGCCGGCAAATGGCTGACCACGATGCTCCACATCATCCAGACATTAAAGTTCAGATGCAGGGCGAGGGTGGAAAGGAGCAGATTGCGGTTGGCAATCCTGCGGCCGCGGGTCAGCCAGAAAATGATGTTTTCCGGCTCCCAGCGCTTGATGCTTACCGTCATGCCCGAGGTCTCGAAGAAGTCAGAATGCGCGTCATGGCAACGCAAGTCGCGCAGTATGAGCGCCACGGTCAGAGCATAGATTGCGATGCATCAACTGCGCCATGCTGAAACTTGCGTAGATGCGTCATGCAATTTCGCGCATCTTCAGCGCCTCGACAATATCCACCGCCACGATGCGGCTGACCCCCTGTTCCTGCATGGTCACGCCCACCAGTTGCTCGGCCATTTCCATGGTGAGGCGGTTGTGCGAAATATAGAGGAACTGGGTACGTTCGGACATTTGCTTGACCAGATCGCAGAAGCGGCTGGTGTTGGCATCGTCCAGTGGCGCATCCACTTCGTCGAGCAGACAGAACGGCGCCGGATTGAGCGAAAACAGCGAAAACACCAGGCTCATGGCGGTCAGCGCCTTTTCGCCACCGGACAGCAGGTGGATGGTGCTGTTTTTCTTGCCCGGCGGCTGGGCGATGATCTGCATGCCGGAGTCGAGCAGGTCTTCGCCGGTCAGCACCAGTTCGGCGCGGCCGCCGCCGAACAGGGTGGGGAAAAACTCGCGCATCTTGCCATTGACCGCTTCATAGGTGCTTTGCAGCATCTGGCGCGTTTCGCCGTCTATCTTCTGGATGGCTTCTTCCAGCGTGGCCATGGCCTGGTTCAGGTCTTCGGCCTGGCTGCCCAGATATTCACCACGCTTGCGCGCTTCTTCCAGTTCTTCCAGTGCGGCCAGATTGACCGCCCCCAGCCCTTCCAGCGCGCGCGCCAGGCGGGCGATTTCCGCGGCCAGCGCATTGGGCTTGATGGCATCGGTGAGATCGGCCAGCAGCGCGGCCTCGTCGGCCTGGGCTTCTTTCAGTTCCTCGGCAAAGCGCTCCATCGCCAGCCGCGCTTCCTGATGCTTGAGCAACCAGTCGGAACGCCCCTCGCGCAGGGCCGGCAGGGCGGCATTGACCTCGTGCTGACGCTGGGTGAGCTGGCGCAGCTGTTCGGTCAGGCCGTTCAGGCGGTCGCGGGTGGCGGCCAGTGCGGCTTCGTGCTGTTCGCGCTGTTCCAGCGCCTGTTGCATGGCCTCTTCCGGTACGGTGTCGTCGACGGTTTCGGCTTCTTCGGCCAGGGCTTCCAGCCGCTCGGCCAGCTGCTGGTCGCGTTCGTCCAGCTCGCGGGCGCGGCGCGCCAGTTCGCCGGCTTTCTGTTCGGCGGTGTTGAGTTCCAGGCGGATTTCATGCAGCTGGCGTTCGGCATCGCGGGTCTTGTTGCGGGCCAGTTGCAGGCCGGTTTCGGCATTCAGCCGCTCCAGCCGCACTTCTTCCAGCTGCACGGTCAGCTCTTCCAGCGTCAAGGCCGACTCTTCACTCAGCAGCTCCCCTTCTTCGATTTCCAGCGCGGCCTGCTGTTGTTCCTGGCGGATGCGCAGGCGTTCGGCCTCGATAAAGGACAGGCGCGCCGCCCCCTGGCGGGCCGCCTGGTCCAGCTTGACGTGTTCCAGTGTCACCGCATTGAGCTCGGCTTCCAGCCGGGTGAGCGAGCCTTTTTGTGCCCTGACGGCTTCGGCCAGCATGCCGTTCATGCTTTGCAATGATTCACGGCGCTTTTGCAGTGTGTCGATGTCCGGTGCCAATTGCTGCTGGCGGCGGTGGGCGGCTTCCAGTTGCTGCTTGCGCAGCATGACGCCGGCGCCGCTGGCCTCGCTGTGAAAGCTGATGCTGCTGGCACTGACCCGGTGGCCTTGCGGGGTAAGCAGGCACTGGCCGGCCTGCAGTTGCCCGCGGCGGGCGATGGCCTGCTCCAGGTCATCGGCCAGATACACGCCGTCCAGCCAGTCGGCCAGTGCCGCGTCGAATGGGGCGCTGGCGCTGATCTGCTCCAGCAGGCGCGGCCAGGGCTGCCTGGCGCTGGCTGCGGGCTGTTGGCCATCCACCACGGTCAGCAGCGCCGGCGGTTGTGCTGTGCATTGGGCGGCACGCGCAGTCAGCCGTTCGCCCAGTACGGCTTCCAGTGCGCCTTGCCAGTGCGGATCGATCTGCACCGACTGCCACAGCTGCGGGCTATGGCTCAGGCCCTGTTGTTCCAGCCAGTCGGCAAGCTTTTCGCCAGCGGCCTCGCGTTCCAGTACGGCGGTGAGGGCGGCCACTTCGGCTTCGGCCCGCGCCAGTTCGGCGCGCTGGCTGGCCAGTTGTTCGTCCAGTTTTTCCCGTTCCGAGGCAAGGTCAGCCAGCTTGGCCTCATCGGCCACCACCCGTGCGCGTACCGCGTCCAGCGCCGAGCGCGCCCGCTCCACTTCGGCTTGTGCGGCCGCCTGCTGGGCGTGGTCGGGGAGATTGAGTTCGGTCAGCTCACGCTGCAGTGCTTGTTCGCGGCTGGCCAGTTGCTCCAGTGCGCGGCGCTGGTGTTCGGCCTTTTGCCGCGCCAGGTCGCGCTCGCGGGTGAGGTTGGCCTGCTGCGCCAGCAGCTGGGCTTGTTGCTGGTCGCGCGTACGGAATGCGGCTTCGGCCATGGGCAGCAAGTCGGCACCGTCTTCCAGCGCCATCTGCGCCTCTTCCAGCCGCATCTGCGCTTCTTCGCGCCGTGGCAGCCAGTCGTCCAGCTCCATGGCGGCCTGGCGGCGGCTTTCGGCCAATTGCTGGCGCTCGCTGCGGGCGGCAGCCAGTTCGCGCTCTACCCTGACCTGGTTTTGCTGGCGGTGGCGCTGTTGTTCTTCCAGCCGGGCCAGCGCGGCATTGGCTTCGAACAGCCGCTGCTGGGCTTCGTGCACCGCATCGCTCACCGCGTAGTGGCTTTCGCGTACGGTTTCCAGTTCGCTATCCAGATGGGTGAGCGCCGCTTCCATGGCGGCTTCTTCGGTTTCGATGCGCGACAGTTCGGCGCGGGCGTGGGCTTCGTTACGGCTGGCTTCTTCACGCCGTGCCAGTGCCAGCAGGTTTTGCTTGTGGGTGAGGGTGCCGCGCAGGTCGTGGTACTGGGCGGCCACTTCGGCCTGTTCGCTCAGCCGTTCCACCTGGCGTTCCAGTTCCTGACGCAGGTCCTCGATGCGTTCCAGATTGGCGCGGGTGTCGGCAATGCGGTGTTCGGTTTCGCGGCGGCGTTCCTTGTATTTGGACACGCCGGCGGCTTCTTCCAGATAGGCGCGCAGCTCCTCCGGGCGGGCTTCGATGATGCGCGAGATCATGCCCTGTTCGATCACCGCATAGCCACGCGCGCCCACGCCGGTGCCGAGGAACAGGTCGGTGATGTCGCGGCGGCGCACTTGCTGGTTGTTGATGTAGTAGCTGGATTCGCCCTGGCGGGTGAGCACGCGCTTGATGGCCACTTCGGCGTACTGCCCCCACGGGCCGGTGAGCTGGCCGTCGCCATTGTCGAACACCAGTTCCACCGAGGCACGGCTGACCGGCTTGCGGGTGGAGGAGCCGTTGAAAATCACATCCTGCATCGATTCGCCACGCAGCTGTTTGGCGCTGGATTCGCCCAGCACCCAGCGCACCGCGTCGATCACATTGGATTTGCCGCAGCCATTGGGGCCGATCACCGCTACCAGCTGGCCGGGGACCGGAATGCTGGTGGGATCGACAAATGACTTGAAACCGGAGAGTTTGACGTGGGTCAGGCGCAAGGCGTCCTCGCAGGGTGGATGAAGCAATCGCGGCATTTTATCAGGGTGGCGCCATTTGGTCGGATTTGCTGCAGATCAAGCGTCAATCTGCGGCAATGCTTGCAAGCGCTGTTGCCAACTTTGTTGTGCCATAATGCCCGCATGGAACCGTTATCGCTGACCGATCACTTTCTGATTGCCATGCCCAATATGGCTGATCCCCTGTTTGCCCGTTCGCTGGTTTACCTGTGCGAACACGGCGAACACGGTGCCATGGGCCTGATTGTCAACAAGCCATCCGGCATTGCCATGGCGCAGCTGTTCGAGCAGATCGACCTGCCGCTGGAGACCGATCCGCTGCGTGGCGAGTCGGTGTACTTTGGTGGGCCGGTACAGCCCGACCGCGGCTTTGTGCTGCATGCGCCGGCTGGCCATTGGCAGTCCAGCCTGCAGGTCAAGGAGGGCTTGGCGCTGACCACCTCCAAGGACGTGCTGATTGCCGTTTCCGAAGGCCGGGCACCGGAACGCATGCTGATCACCCTGGGCTATGCCGGCTGGACCGCCGGACAGCTGGAGCAGGAAATCAGCGACAACAGCTGGCTGACCGTCAAGGCCGAGCCTTCCATCCTGTTTGAGCTGCCGGCAGAGCTGCGCTACGACGCCGCCATGTCCCTGCTGGGATTTGATCCCTCCTTGCTGTCGGGAGATGTCGGCCATGCCTGAGGGAACCGTACTGGCTTTTGACTTTGGCGAACGGCGCATCGGCGTGGCCATGGGTGAAACCATGCTGGGCATTGCCCATCCGCTGCTCACCATCGATACCGAACTCACCGACGCCCGCTTCGCTGCCATCGGCAAGCTGATCGACGAATGGCGGCCATCGCAGCTGGTGGTGGGCCTGCCCATGCATCAGGACGACACCGAGCACCAGATGACGCAGCTGGCACGCCGTTTTGCCAATCGGCTCAAGGGCCGCTTCGGCCTGCCGGTGTGGCTGGTGGACGAGCGACTGACTTCGGTGATCGCCGAGTCCATGCTGGAAGAGGCCGGCGTGCGCGGCCGCAAACAGAAACCGGCGCTGGACCAGGTGGCGGCCCAGGCCATTCTGGCCACCTGGTTCGAAAGCCCCGGCATCGCCGTCTGAACCATCCATCATCATGCCTCTATCCCCCCGCCTGCAGACATCCATCCTGATGCTGGCCTTCCTGCTCAGCCTGTCCGGGCTGGTGTATCTGCTGCTGGATCCGGCACGCAGTGTCAGTCACTGGCAGCCGGCCCCCGGCCATGTCGAGTCCAGCCGCATCCTGGTCAGCAGCCCGCCCGAGCACCCCGACCAGATCCACTGGGAACCTTATGTGCAATACCTGTACACGGTAAACGGCGAGCTGTACCACGGCGATCAGCTATACGCAGTGGCCGCCGGCCTGCCCGGTGACCACAGCAGCGCCGAAGACATCACCCGCCGCTTTCCCGCCGGCAAGGCGGTGGTGGTGTATTACAACCCGCAACAGCCAACCCGTGCCGTGCTGATTCGCGCCGGTGACAGCAGCATAGGCAGCGGGCAGTTCATTCTGGCGGCGCTCAGCACCCTGTTTGGCTGGGCCCTGTTCGACCGCCTGCTGCAACGCTGGCGGCTGGGGCGCAGTCACCGGGTGGTATCGCATGGTTGAAAAGCTGCTGCAAAGCGTGATGCTGCTGGCCGGACTGGCCGCCTTCGGCTATCTGTGGTGGCTGGGGGCCAAGGGGGATGCTTCGGGCAGCTGGCCCAGTGCCGTCGGCACCGTGCTGGAAAGCCGGCTGGAGCAGCGCCAGGTCAATGCCGGGGGGGATCGCGACAATACCTGGGAATATTTCCCGCAGCTGCGTTACCGATATCAGGTGCAGGGTCAGACCTATCAATCCGGCAACCGCCGCTTCCCCAATCCCGGTTACAGCCGCAGCCAGCAGGAAGTGGCTGCCATCCTGGCACGCTATCCGGCAGGGGCGCAGGTGAGGGTGTATTACAACCCGGCCAATCCGGCAGAAGCCTGTCTGGAAACCGGCCAGCACTGGACGGCCTGGGTGGGCAAGGCCATTGCGCTGCTGATGGCCGTGGTGGCCGGCTGGCTGCTGTGGCGCGGACAAAGCTGAAGCCTTGGCACGGCGTGATCTGGCACGGTGGATCGCCGCCACGCTTTGCCGTCCGTTTTTCCATGCAAATCGACTGTCAGACGGGATAAAGCAATTCATCCCCTCAGCCGATTTAAGCCATAATGCCGACAAAACCAAGCCGCATGGCACTTGCATCCACGCCATGCCATAACAAGGGGAACGACTATGTTGGCCATTATCGGAGGCAGCGGCCTGGCCAAGCTGCCGATTCTGGAAGTGACCCATCGCCAGGTGGTAAGAACGCCTTACGGTGATCCATCCTGCGCGCTGACTTTTGGCCGCATCGGTCAGCAAAACGTGGTGTTCATTGCCCGCCACGGCCATGGCCATTCGCTGGCACCGCATGAAATCAATTACCGCGCCAATATCTGGGCGCTACACAACCAGGGCGTCAAGGGCATCCTCTCCATCGGCTCGGTCGGCGGCATCCGCGCCGACATGGGACCGGGCATGCTGGTGGTGCCGGACAACATCATCGATTACAGCTGGGGTCGCAAGCACACCTTTTTTGATGGCCCGGAGCGGCCGGTGGTGCATGTCGATTTCAGCAATCCCTACGACGATGGCCTGCGCAGCAAGCTGATCGAGGCGGTCAAGGCCAGCGGCAAGCCGGCGCTCAATCAGGGCATTTATGCCTGCACCCAGGGGCCACGGCTGGAAACCGCAGCAGAAATCCTCAGGCTGGAGCGGGATGGTGCCGATATAGTCGGCATGACCGGCATGCCCGAAGCCTGCCTGGCCCGTGAAATGAACCTGCCCTATGCCCACCTGTGCCTGGTGGTGAACTGGGCCGCCGGGAAGGGCGGGACGGCCACGGTCGATTTTGATCCTGCCACCGCGGAAGCGGGCATGAATGATGTCACTGCAGTTCTACACTCTCTTTGCATAAACAGAGAGTAAGGTTGTATTGCCTACCGCCACAGCGGTAACTGCATATTGCCTGCGGGCAATATGGCTTACCGCTGTGGGCTTGGTCTGAAATGCTGTGTCAGTTGAAATTCAGTCCGGCAGCGGTTGGATGATCCGCAGCTAAAACTTTACGGCGCGCATCGATCACTTCTTGTATTCCCATATCGCTATATCTGCCGTAGATGATTTCAAAATCATGCTTCATGTTCTGCCAGGCCTGCACGGTTCGGGAATCATATTCCTGCCCATTCCCTAGTCTGCGTCTTACCTGTACCGTTGTATCATTAAAATGAACAAATGGAATCGTACGCGAAAGGCGTATCAGTAAATCCCAATCTTCATGTGAAGCCAGACTTTCATCAAATCCCCCCACCTTTTCAATAGCCAGCAAGGGGTGAGCCAGTGCATTGATCGGGATATAGTTGGTAATTTGCAGTCTGTTGAAATCAAATTTCTTGCAAGCCATCATCGATTTACGCTGATCCTCGCGCAGACCGAAATTGACCTGCTCGGTAATAAAGTGTGCATTGCCAAACACCAAAGCGCCAGGATTGCGACAAGCCTCGTGATGCAAGCGTGCCAGATGGTGCGTGTACATCAGGTCATCATCATCAAGATATACGACATATTGACCACGGGCCAAGCGCAATGCCAGATTTCGTGCGGCTGCGACGCCTCTATTCGGCTGACGCACATACGTAATATTCAGATCTTTGCATAGCCATTCAAGCAAATTTTCCTGTGCAGGTCCACCATCATTGACCATGATGATTTCGAAATTTTTGTAGGTTTGGCTGGCGATGCTTTGCAGGGCATTGACTGCAAGATGAGGACGATTATAAGTCGTCAGGATAATGCTAAAGAATGGCTGGTTAGGGTCGATGGGATCGTGCAGTGATGATGATATATCTGTTTCGGTAAAGTGTTGTTTGGTCTGCGGTGCCGATTGGGAAATGACTTTTTCAATGTGAGAAAGTAATTGATTGGCACGCTGCTCGGCCAGAGATTTGCGATATTCAAATTCAGGTAGTGCATTTTGAACAAAAAATTCAAATTTGGACTGATATAAGCGAACAATATCGGCTAGATGCGGCAAAAGTCGGTCGACATTTTCAGCAGTAAAGTATTTTTCCAGTAAAACGGAGTGTTCAAAAAATGCCAGTCCAGAGCGTCCATAGCGATCGCCGGAGGAAGCTTGCTGATTATGTAGTCTAAAGATGGAAATTTCACTATTGATAAAAGCACTTTGCACTCCCTTCAGGGACAGGTTCATTACCTTGTCCCAGTCTGTGGCACGGAAGAAGCGCTCTGTGTCAAAAGCAGACAGCTTGGTATCGAAAAAGTCCTCGCTACCCAGTATGTTTCTTCGGAACATGCTGGCACCAATATTGATGTAGCAGTCAAACTTGAGCAGCTCCGGTAACTCATCGCGACTGGCAAAGTAGTCCTGTGTCAACCAGCCGGGATGTTGCAAGGGGATGCTTCTCTCATCCTCGGTGAGCATGGTGTAGCGACCGAATACAAAGCCACACTCCGGATGCTGGTCTAAAACATCTTTGAGTTTTTGCAGACTATTGGGCACCAGCATATCGTCTGCGCCAAGCAGCACTACATAGTCGCCGCTTGCCCGTTTTATGCCTTGATTGATATTGCAGGTGGCACCTAGGTTTATTTCATTCTTTACATAAGTAATACGCGAATCGGCATTCGCATATGTCTCGGAAATGGATTGTGTTTCATCGGTAGAGCAATCATCACAGATAATAATCTCAACGTCGTTGATGTTTTGTTGCAAGATGCTATTGATTGCGCTGGGTAAAAAGCGAGCATAATTATATGCCGGTATAATAATCGAGATCATTTTAGTCCAATAACTTGTTTAAAATTGAGGCAGCATTGTCAGCGTCAGATAAAGTTGACGTGCTCGGGTGGGTTTTTCAGATCCCACAGGAACTTGTTGACATAATCTTGACGGCAGCCAATTGCACAATCTTTATGGACATCGACTGATGCGGCTACATCTTGATGCACCGCCCAATACCGGTCACCCATCACGATATCAAAGAAGGATTGCTCGTGTAGGTCGCCGATGTAAAACCTTTCCTTGTTGAAAAATGGGCCGCAGGGATAGATTTTTCCATTCCCGGATATCTGTAGTAAAAATGGGGTGCCATGACAGACGTCGTATTTTCGGAATCCGTTTTTATACAAGGAAGATTCACCGGCAGCATTGATTTTATTCCACTTCGCCTGCACCACATAGTCTGGTGTGGAAAGGCTTTCAGCCTTTTTCAATACATCAGTAACGGAAAGATATTCATCGTAGTTGATGCCAATCTCTTTGTATTCCGAGTCAGAGCAGTGCTTGATGACAAAGTAGTCAACACCCAGCTCTGCGCCAAGCATTGCTTCAGGAATGACTTCGTCAAAACACTCAGGTATCAAAACCATTTGCAGACCAATTGTGCACTTGTAGCCATATTCTTTTTTGATCTGAACCAGCGCACGTATTTTTTCAATCAGCAGATCAAAATTTTCCTCTCTGGATTGATGTACACGGCGGAATCCCTCTCGCGTCCCTGCGGATAGATTGAAACGGATCCAGCTCATATTCTTTAGCAAGTCATGGGCACGATCCATATCCAGCTGCAGACCGTTGGTGGCCATCGAGGTATCAATGCCTAATTCACTGGCAAGCACCGTCGCATCATAGAGTGCAGGATTCAAGGTCGGTTCGCCATCGCCAATAAACCCGATAGAGCGTACGCCCAGCTTGCCGCAGTCCTGAATATAAGATAGCAGTGCCTCTCGACCGATCATTGTTCCTTTGGTCATGTTTTGCACTACGGCATAGCAGTAAATGCATGCAGTATTACAAAACTTGGTCAGACCCATATCGATATGAATGGGTGCAAAGCGTTCTCCATTTTGCCAGGCCAGGACGCGATCCAGATGGTGCAGCATCTTGTGGCCATCGAAACGGAATCGTTCAGCCTTGTTGCGATAACTTGGCCCGGTGAACTGGTTTGGTACGGCAGTTTCCTCTTCGTCGGCAAGCCGAATGACACCAACCTGGCTGCCTTCCTTATAAAACTCAATTTTCTGCCCACTGCTTTGGCTCAGTTGGCGACTGTCAAGCAAGTCCTCTGGCTCTGCCAGTGCTTTCCGATTGACAATGACATTGGATGTGCGCAGTTTATGGCCGGGGTTGCGTGCCAGGGGGGCTTCATCAGGAATCATGGTGGTGGTTTTTTGACCGAACCGGTTGATCCCTTCCTTAGGCTTGTTATCGCTCATGCTGTTTCCTTTTATGTGCAGTTCAGAAGGGGCCGGTAAACCAATCCCCGGGCACGTCATGATGAAGTCGTGGTGGTGGCAGGGCCTCAAGGGGCAGAGACTCAAGTCCCAGCATTTCTCCCACGCTGGTAATGATATCTTTAGCCTCCGTGTAGAAGGCTCGACTCAGACCATAGCTTGTTGGCTCTGGGCAATCTGGCGCTGTCAGCCGCCGAGGGGCGCAGCGTAGTGCTGACCAGTGTGTCATGCAGATACGGGCAATGATTTCCCCGGCTACAGAGCATGTTGCAGCCCCGCTATCCAGTACCAGCAGTCGGCCGGTTTTGACCACGGACGCTTCCAGTGTTGCCATATCCAAGGGTTTGATACTGCGTAAATCGATCAATTCGCAATGAATGCCAACCTCTGCCAGTGCCTGGCAAGCATGGCGGGCTTCCGTGACCAGATAGGACATGGCCACGATGGTGATGGCATCACCCGCTTGCAGCGTATGTGCTTTGCCAAGCGGTACACGGTAGTCACCAACGGGAACATCTTCGGTAGCAGGGTGTATCCACCGGTGCTCAAGAAAAAGGACTGGATCATCATCAAAAATCGCAGAAAGGAGCAAGCCCTTGGCATCTGCTGCGCTGGAGGGCATGACCACCTTCAAGCCTGGAACGTGGGCAAACCAAGCCTGGAGGTTCTGCGAGTGGGTAGGACCCTGACCCCAGCCACGACCCATGATGAGGCGCAGGGTCAACGGCACCTTATGCTCCGCACCAAAGGTGTAGTGCCATTTTGCGGCATTATTGACGAGCTGATCCATGGCAAGCAGGAAAAAATCCAGCCGCTGATGGCACATCACTGGACGCAGGCCACCAATTGCAGCACCAATGCCGATGCCCGTCATGCCATTTTCCGCAGTGGGCATGTCAAAAACGCGATCTGTGCCGAATTGTTGTTGCAAGCCGGCGGTCGTGCCAAAAATTGCCTTGGGATCATCTACACCCAAACCGTAGCAGATGACTGCAGGATCATGCTGCATGGCGATATGCAGGGCTTCATTGATGGCTTGTGCGGCATTCATCATGCTCATAATTGCGGCCCCAAAACCGTTGCGTAGATGCCGTCCATGCCACTAGAAGGATCAGGAAACGGAGCGGTATCGGCTTTTGCGAAAGCAACATCAATGCGATGCGCGATTTTGGTTTCCATGGTATTCAAATCTTCAGCACAAAGCTGTAATCGTTCGATGAGCTGCTGAATCGGATCCCGACTTTTCCAATAGGCCAGTTCCCCATGTGGTCGGTAATTAAGATGATCATCATCATAAGGGCCACAGTGTTCAAGCCAGCGATAGGTTGGCATTTCTATGAAATAAGGGCCCAGCCCATTCCGGATCGCGCTGATAGCCGCATTTGTAGCGGTGTGAACAGCTTCCACATCGTTGCCATCCACAACGACAGTATTTAGGCCGATGGCCTTTGCCAATTCGGCCAAGGATCTGTTTTTTGGTTGTCTTTTATCAAGCGAGCTATAGACAGAGTAAAAATTGTTCTCGCATGCAAACAGCACAGGGAGATTCCGTACTACGGCAAAATTGGCACTTTCATAAAATGCCCCTTCTTCGGTTGCACCATCCCCTAAAAAAATGCAACTTATCCGGTCACTGCGCTTTTGCTTTAGCGAGAGCGCCAATCCAACACCAACAGGAATGCTGTTACCTACGATGGCCGTACTGGCGACAAAGCCAACTTTGGTATCAGACAAATGCATTGAGCCACCTCGGCCCCCGCAGCAGCCTGTGGACTTGCCGTGTAGCTCAGCGATAAGGGCGTCAAGATCTCCCCCCTTGGCCAAATAGTGTGCATGAGCACGGTGCGTGCTGACAGCCAGATCCGTCGCTTCAAGCGCTGCGCAGACACCAACTGCGGCGGCTTCTTGACCAATCGATAGATGTACCGGGCAGCGCATCTTCTGTTCTGGATAATGCCTTGCGATGGCCTCTTCAGTACGCCGTATCAATAACATCTGCTCAAGAAAGAGGGTAGAAAGGCTCATGATGTCTCAGATGAAATTGACGTGTGGAACATTATTGTTAATCAGTCGATCAAGATAGCGATTGACTTCATCCATGCGACAGTTACGACGGCAATCCTGAATGTTCAGGTTTTCCCGTACATAATGGAAGTTTTCCTGTCTGCGTGCACCTTGCCAAATGCTTTGAAAACTACTTTCATTGATGTTTCCATATTCGAAACGCTTATCCAGCAAATAAGCGCTGCAACCATAAACACGACCATCTGCCATGATATAAGCCCAAACAAATGGCGTTGCATGACATTTCTGGTAGCGTTGCTTAGGGTCTTCCATGTATTTGTGCATGGTATGACTTCGGAAAATCAGCTGAAAGCGTTCTGTATTGAATTTTGCAAGCTCAGCTTCCATATCAAGGTAGGGCTGATAGTCCACGCTCTCGTATTGATGTGTCTCACTGAAAAGATGCTGGGAATATGGTTTGATTACAAGGTAATCGCAGCCGATCTCATCTCGACAGATGCGTGCCAATTCCAACATGTCGGCGGCGTTCTCCGGGAGAAGTAAAGCCTGCACGCCGATTGTGCAGTTGATATTGTTCTCATGTTTGAAAGCAACCGCGCGTTTGATGTTTTCTAATACGCGGATGAAATCACGTTCGCGGGTTTTATGAATTGCAGCATAAGAGGCCGCATTGCCCGCATTTAACGATATTTTTATCCAGGAAATTTTATCCAGGGATTTTTCAATAAACTCCTGATTCATCAGGACGCCATTTGTCGTAAAGGCAACATCAATTCCGGATTTTTTGGTCAGTGCGACAATGTCATTGATTTTTTTATGCAGCAAGGGCTCACCTTCCCCTGCATACATGATGCTTTTTACACCAAGACTACCCATTTCAGGAAGTCGCTGCTCAAGTATGGAGTAATCCAGCATGCTGGATTTATAACCAATATAGTCTACCGCACAAAAGGTACAGCGATGATTGCATGCGCCAACAGGTGATAATTCCATATAGATGGGATAGATCTGCTTGGCCTTTTCCCAATCGTCACCAGTGTCAAGTAAGTCGGCCACCCGTTTCGGATGATAAATCAATTTATGGCTGTCAATCAGGAAGGCATCCATGGCATTTGGCCCTATTTCAATAAGGTAGTGGCGTATTTGGCAAACAAGACAGGATCAACCGGTTCTCTGTTGCAAACAATCTGAACATCCAGGGCTGCGGCAATGCTGCCAGCTAACACTGCTGCGGGGGTACTGTCTGTTACTGCCATGAATAAACCACCGAGTGATAAAAAGGCATCACCCGCACCGATACGGTCGACTACATGTGAAGATAGCGCCGGTATTGCCAGCGTACTTTGCTTGTCAACAATTAATGCACCTTTGAGGCCTCTGGTAATGGCTACCGCTCGACTATCCAGTCGAGTCAATAGTTCCATGGCAACATCTTCTAGTGGTGACTGCCGGTCATGGGTTGCCAGGCGTGCTTCAGGCTCGTTCAGACAAATAAAATCCGCTTTAGGATAACGAGTAATAATGTGATATCCGCGGTTTCCACTATTGATCTGTGTATTGACCACTAAAAAACGGGCATGATGCGAAATGGTTTTTGCCATTTTCTTACTGATCATGCCATTCCCGAAGTCGGGCACAATGACCAAATCATAGTCATTGGCATATTGCTCAATCCAGGAGCAGAAATCTTGCTCAAGATCTGGATTGTCTTCTTCTTCACCACCAAAATAGACTTCAAATAGCCGCTGCAGATCCTGATCAACAAAGCGCCGTTTAATCAGTGTCGGCGCATTTTGAAAATGTCGGTATTCTAGTGTGACATTGGATTTCAGTTTTGATTTAATATAGTCAATGCCATCATCTTTTCCCAGGGCCGTCAGCAAAGTCACGTTTTGGGTAAATCCTGCAATGTGGTTTGCCACTGCAACCGCACCACCTGCAAACCTTTCCTCACTTTGGTGACGTACTGCTAATGAGGTTCCCTTGCCGGTCTGCCCTAAAGTGTGGACATAGTGATATTCATCGATGATGGTATCACCTATCACAAGCACATTAAGCGATTTGAGTGACTGGATATGCTCAAGGAATGAACTGAGAGGGCTGGTTTGTTTAAACTGCTCTAAAAAAAGACGAGTATCCTGAGGTAATACATCGAAATGGGTGTTTAGCAGCTTGGTTGAGCTGAAAGTAATTTCATCGGTAAAGTAGATATCTCCACCGTTGGATCTGACCGCTTCAATCTCAAGCGAAATATTACCTGTAGTGTCTTTAGTGGGATCCGCATAGTCACTTCCTTTAACGTAGAGGAATGGCTTTATTTTCTCTATCGCTAAAATGGCTGTCTCTGCGTTGCTGATGGCAAGAAAATCTACACAAGATAAGGCTGCAAGATTTTCGGCGCGCAATAACTCAGAGAAGACTGGTCTGCCTGGCCCTTTTCGCACAAAATCGTCTGATGTTATCGTCACAATTAGCACATGGCCCAAGCTTCGGGCTAATTGCAGGTGTTTGATATGACCGGTGTGCATCAAGTCAAAAGTGCCGTGGCAATGAATGACTTTTTGTCCGGAGCTTCTGAGTTGTTCGGTAATGTGTGCCAACTCATCAAGAGTCTTGATTTTTTCAGTGCTCATTTTAATTTTCTGCAAGTGAGTCCGAAAGATAATGCAAAATAAGCTGGTGGCCGACTTCAACCATGCCATAATCGTCAGAAGGCAACCAGATGTTGATCATGCCTTTACTTCTAAGGTGGTTATTGGCCGAAAAGCCTGATAAGGTGATAATGTTAGCCTCATTTGCTAGCGCGCTATCACAGGCCTGTAGAATATTGGCAGACTGACCAGAGCTGCTGACAGCCAGTACGACATCGCCGCTTCTGATGTATCTGCTTATTAACTCCTGATACGCGTTAGCGTATCCATAGTCATTACTCATGCATGTCAACAACGATGGCTCTTGCAAAACATGAGCACGCAACCTGCACTTGTTGACCAGATCGGTTTGTACGTGGGCAACCAATGCAGCACTACCACCATTTCCTAACAGATAGACATCTTTTCCTTCGGCGCGCACCGATAGCAGCACTTCTTTGGTGCGTTGCAAGGAATGTTCAATACTCATGGGAATATTGTTTCCATCCGTAGCCTGTGCTTGCGCCAAAATGCCTTGAAACTGCTGGCTGTATATGAGGAAGTTATCTGTCAGCATGTTGACTTCCCAGGTGGGTAAACCAGGATCTCGTGGCTTTATCAATCGATTCAGCGGTCCAGACAGGGGCGTCAGACCAGTCTTGTATGGACGATAGCATGATTTTGACGCCCTCTTCGAAGCTAACCTTCGGTTTCCAGTCCAGGACTTGTTGTATGAGTCTGGTGTCGGCGAAAGTGCAGTCTGGCTCGCCGGGGCGCTTGGGAATGAAAATGTGCTCTCCTCCAAGTAACTGAGCCAGGTAGAGGACACTGTAATGGTTACCGCTACCCACATTGAGCGCTCGGCCGCAAATGTTAGAGCGTGCAGCAGCAATGAAGGCATTGGCGACATCTGTAACAAAGGTGAAGTCACGTGTCTGTGATCCATCCCCTACAATTGTCAATGGTAAACCTTTTAGCTTTTGTGCAAGAAACACACCAAATACCGCGCCATAAGCTCCACTGGTTCGAGAGCGTGGGCCGTAGACGTTGAACAGTCGAAGTGACAGGGCTGGCAATTGGTAAACCTTGGCCCAATGCAGTACCAATTCCTCCCCCATGGCCTTGGTTAATGCATACGGATATTCGGGTTGTAAAGCAGCTTGTTCACTGGTCGGATAGCTATCAGGAATGCCGTAACTGGAGGATGAGGCCGCATAAACAAACCGTTGGATGCCATGTTCTTTGGCGGCCTGCAGCACATTGAGCGTACCGTTGACATTGACATCAAAATAGTCTTCAGGTTGTTCGATAGATGGGACGATATCCGATCGTCCAGCCAGGTGAATGACCCAATCGACACCATGGAAATATGTTCTGATCAGCTGTCGTTCGCGGATATCAGCGCATATGAATTGAAATTCCGGGTGGTCGATGAAACCAGCCAAGTTACGTTCAGTGCCTGTCGAGAGGTCATCAAGGGCCAAGACTGTGTGTCCTTCTCGAAGCAGCAGATCACAGACATGACTGCCAATGAAGCCTGCGGCTCCTGTAACCAGTACTCGCATGGAGTGTCCTTGTTGTAGCTGAGTAGGATGATGAATTTTTATCGTCAAATCGGGGTAAAACTTAAGCAGCAAAGGCAGTTAAGTTTTGCGCCATATTTTAAATTATTTAATTTAAATTAATTTAAGCTATTGATTGTCAATGGAAGGCATGATGTCGTTTGATTGTTTGCTAGTTGTTTTGTGAGTAGCAATGTATTATCGGCTACTATTGGAGGTAGATGACAATTAGGAATGTGGCATATTGTCACTTGCAGTATTGTTTCAGCCGACTCTATGCAGAATAGTGCAGTTCTCTATGATAATAAGGGATTGTGCACCATTATGCATTGATGCTGTTGCTTGTTTTTAATGGTGGGACTAAAGGTCAAGGTAGGCTTCATTTTAATAGTTTGGTATTTATTGTGAGGTATGCTGTGTCTGATAGATTAATTTTACTTGTTAATTCACGCGCAAGCTACTATTTTTCCCTTGGTCTTTCTTTATTGAAAGGCTTTCAGCAAGTGGGCGTCGATTGCAAAGTAATTGACTGGGCGAATGGCGAGGCTGTGGTTGTGGCGGAGATAGCCAGATTGCAGCCTACTGTTGTGTTTGAGATTAATAAGACCAGGAATCAGAGCGGTATTATTCCTTCTGAGGTCATCCATATTGGGTGGATACATGATTCCTGGTACATTGATGATAGAAGCGGAGATAAGAAATCACATTGTTATGACCAAAATTTTGGTGGCAGTGAAATAACCTATTTTTTACTCAATCCTGAGTATTTTGCGTTGGAATCGCGTCTTGGTGGGCTTTTATCATGGTCCTTGCTTAAGACAGGTGTCGATATTGATCAATATTATCCATGTGACACAATTACTAATGAGTCCGCAGCTAGTATCTGTGGCTATATACCTGAGCCATTGAGTGTCTATGATGAATTTCTCGGAATGAGTGTACTGTCTTGTTCTGGCAAGTCGCCGGTCACGGCAGGTTATCTTATTGATCGGCTGATGAATTATTACAAGGTGTCAGTTGCTAAGCACTCCGTACGAGATGTGTATCATTTTATAACTACTGAATTGAATCAGAAGCTTGGTTTGAATGTTGATGATGATTTTGTGATTAAACATTTTGGTAACCATTGGTTATTATTATTGATGGATACTGAGCTGCCAAGAATGAATGATAGATTTGCAGTGGCTGAGGGGGTTGTATCGGCAGGCTTGCAGCTGTCGATTTATGGTCCTGGGCAGTGGGAAAGGTGGCCTAAATTTAAGCCGTTTTATAAAAGAAATCTTTGCTGGTCAAGTGAGTTGGCCGATGTGTATCGAGCTACCCGTTTTAATATACATAATGGTGCGCTAGGTATGCATTCTCGGGTTCTTGATATCATGGCCTGTTCAGGGGTGGTTTTTGTCAATAAGAACTCGCATGGTAATGTAGATGATATTGAGTCAAATTTCACGGCAGGAATTGACTATATTGAGTATGAAATGGAATCCATTTCCGATGATTTGTCATTTTGGATCGGTCGAGAAAAGCAGCTGGTTGAGGTGGGTCGCAGTGCGCTGGAAAAGGTTCGTACAGGTCATCAATGGAAACATCGTGCACTTCAAATATTAACTGATATAAACGAATTGCGTCACATTGTGATGTGAAACTGATCAATTTTTATATCTGGTATATGTTTTATATATTTTTAACCCTTTAAATTTTTAGGTGGGTTGTTTATGAATCAGGGTAAGCTTCAGCATCATCTACTTGATGTAATTAACAAAAAGCCTAGGGTTTGCATCCTCACTCGTGATGGATTGGATGCAGCTTGCTTTCGTTTGCGATTGGGCGATGTATTGCAGATGATGAGCCCTGTGTTCGAAACATTTTTCTACAAAAATTCTGCACAGCTGATGCCGAATGGACAATTTCCATTCGAAAATGATGAAGAGCTTATTGCTTTTACGGATATGTTTGTCGTGCAGAGGGCATTTCCTTCGCCAGCGTACAAGCCTTTGCTGCAGAAGATTGTGGATTCTGGCAAGCCAATTATTTATGAGGTGGATGATTGGTTGATAGGTATGCCGGAGAGTCATCCGATGTATGAAGAGTTTAATACTCTTTTCCCTGTTGTTGAATGGTTGTTACCGCATTGCGCAGCAATTATTACGGCTACGGAGGCTTTGGCAAAAAAATTTGCAAAATATAATAATAATATATCGGTTGTGCCTAACCGGTTGGCTAGAGCACGCTTGCCTGCTGTAGTAAATAGAAATAATGATGTTGTTACAATTGGTTTTGCTGGAACGGGCACTCACAAAAAAGATCTGGAAAGCATTTCAAAGGCGTTAATGCGTATTTATTATGAATACGCAGGGCAGGTGCGGTTTGTATTCTGGGGCGATGTTCCTGAGGCAATGGTTGGGAAGAAGGGGGCAAGTCACATCGCCCAGTTTTTGCCGTATTCGGATTATCTTCCTCAACTATCAAACCTGAAGATTGACATTGGCATTGCCCCATTGCGTCAAGGCGATTTTAACGAAGGCAAGTCAGACCTGAAGTGGATGGAGTACACCGTCGCAGGAGCTGCGGCAGTGGTGGCAGATGTTCCTGCGTACAGCTGGCTGAAAGGAACTGGCTTGGCAACCGTCTGCGATGATGATACTGAATCTTGGTTTACTGCTATTTCGTCATTGATTGAGGACGAAGCGCTTCGCATGAGGCAAGTGGATTTGTCTCGTGAGCATATCATGAGATATCGTCTTCTCGATGATGCCATGCCGGCTATTTTCAGCATTTGGAATTCAGCTTTGCCACCTTTATTGCGCCGTTCACAACCTGCGGCTTGGGGTAAAGTCAATATTGCGCCATTGACTGGGTGTGACTTGAACGAGATTCATCGTTATCGTCTTTGGTTAAAGAAGTATAATTTCCGCGAGATACATGTTGAGCAATTGGCAGAGAGAATGATGATAGATTGGCCCAAGCAGCCAGTTTTTAATATTCTATGCATTGCTCAGGCGCATGACCTGCATCGTTTGGCGGAAAGTTTCGAAAATATGCAGAGCCAGTTATACCCACACTGGCGCCTCATTGTTATTTCGGATACACCTCAGCCGGATGCCATATTTGAAAACAATAATCAATTAGGCTGGTTGCAGATAGAGAGTGTTGAAGATCATGAGTTGTTAATTTCTGCAGTAAATGGGGTGATAGCTGATATTCCTGCAGACTGGTGTTTTTTGCTTTCTTCGGGTTTTCGTTTACAACCTCAGGCCTTGTTGAAGTTTGGTGAAGCTGCAGCTGCTAACTTATCAGCGAAAGCGATCTACTGTGACCATGATGTCGTATCCCCAATGGGAGAGCGCTTCCTTCCAAAATTCTTACCTGATTTTTCGCCAGAATATTTGCTTTCAATGGATTACATCGGAAGTGCGGTTGCCTTCTCGGTTCCTGATTTGGCACGTATTGGTGGCTTTAGAGCTTTTCCTGATGCTTATCAGTATGACGTTTTGCTCCGCTTGATGGGTACTAACGATGCTAATACCGTCGTCCACATCGATGACATGCTGCTTTCCCTGCCATGGCAGCAAGCTGCAAATCGACCGTTGGCTGCTGCATCACGCCTTGTAGCCCTTCAGGATCATGCAAGCATCCATGGCATAAATGCTGAAGTCACGGAGGGTTTGGTCCCAGGTACTTATCATTTCGAATATAAATTGTCTGGTAACCCATCTCTTAGTGTAATTATCCCGACTAAGGACAAGTTGGAGTTTCTGGTTCCGTGTGTGGATAGTCTGTTCAATAAAACAGGGTATCAAAATTTTGAACTCATTTTGGTCGATAACCAATCTGAGGATGAAGAGTCACATGAGTATTATGCTTCTCTTTTGCAGCGCTATCCAGGGCGTGTAAAACTGATCGAGTATAACCAGAGTTTTAATTTCTCTGAGCAGTGTAATCGTGGTGTTGAAGCGGCTTGTGGTGAGTATATCTTGCTGCTTAATAATGATACGGAAATCATTTTTGATAACTGGCTTGAGCGTCTGCTTGCTATTGCGCAGCAGCCTGGCGTTGGTGCAGTCGGTGCCCGTCTTTTGTACCCCGAAGTAGGGAAGATACAGCATGCAGGCATTTTGCTTGGCGTTCCTGGTTCCATGCATGGGGTAGCCGATCATGTATTTGAAGGCACGGATTTCAGTGATGGTGGCTATTTGAATCGTGCACTCACGATGCAAAATTATTCTGCGCTTACTGCAGCCTGCTTGTTGGTTAATAAGCAAGATTATCTTGCTGTCGGTGGGATGGATGCTGAAAAGCTTAAGGTTTTCTTTAATGATGTCGACTTGTGCTTGAAGCTCAAGGAAAAAGGGTTGCGCAATGTTTACAACCCCTTTGTTGTCCTATATCACCATCATGGCAAAAGTATTTGTCGTACGACTAGTGATCCACGTGTATTGCTGGAGGCTGCGGTACGTGAGCGCGATGAGCGTGAAACGATACTGCAGCGCTGGTTGCCCATGATGGCACATGATCCCGCTTATAACCGACATCTATCTCTGCGTGAAAGGAAGATGGAAGTTGAGGTGAGCCGAATTGTGTCCTGGGATAAAAAAATACATGGGCGCAAGCGTGTGTTGGGTCTGCCTGTTGTCGGGGGAAGCGGTGAGTATCGTCTTAGCCAGCCTCTTTCTGCTTTGCAGCAAGCAGGCAAGCTGGATGGTGAAATTGTGCAACCTTCACATGGCATCCTTTCGATTGCGGAGATGGCTCGCATCTCTCCTGATACCCTGTTGCTACATACGGGTATAAATGATGCCATTTATGAGGCATTGCAGGCTTATCGACAATTTTTGCCTGGGATGCGTTTTGTGTTTGGTATCGACGACTTGATTGGAGCAACTCCCGAGAAGAGCAATTTGCATGATCATTGGAAGCGCTACTTTCCTGATGCCAAGCAACGGTTGCGCAAGGTATTGAAACTGTTTGATAGCTTGATCGTATCAACAGAGCCGCTGGCTGAATTTACCAAGACCATGATCGATGATCGTCGAGTCATCCCTAATCGCTTAAGCAGGGCAAAGTGGGGTGGATTGCAGTCTTCTCGTCGCAGCGGTGCCAAACCTCGTGTAGGTTGGGTTGGTGCCTCTCAGCACCGTGGAGACCTAGAGTTGCTGTTGTCTGTCATACAGGAAACTGCTGCCGAAGTGGATTGGGTTTTCATGGGGATGTGTTTGCCGCAGTTTCGCCCGTATGTGGCCGAGGTGCATCATGCGGTTCCGTTTGAGCAGTATCCTGCCGCAGTGGCGCGGCTGAACCTTGATCTTGCCGTGGCTCCTCTCGAAATTAATGCCTTCAATGTGGCTAAAAGCAACTTGAGACTGCTGGAGTACGGTGCCATGGCTTGGCCGGTGGTGTGTTCAGATATCTTCCCCTATCAGACCAATGACGCACCTGTCTGCCGGGTGCCGAACAATCCCGCTGCTTGGGTCAGCGCGATACGTGAACGTGTGCATGACCTTGATGCGGCTGCTCAAGAAGGGGATGCCTTGCGACGGTGGGTGGAGCGTGATTACTGGCTGGAAGACCATCTGGAGGATTGGTTTGCCGCCTTGAGTGGCTAGTTGTCAAAAAAAAGCAGGCAGGGGGCTAAAGTTCGCAAACCGGGTGACGATAACTAGTCAAGGTCAGCAACTTCGCCCCCGAATGCTCTAAGGAGAATCATCATGGCACTTACCGTCAACACCAATATTGCGTCGCTCACCGCGCAGAACAACCTGAGCAACTCCAGCACCTCGCTGAATTTGTCCTTGCAACGCCTGTCCTCCGGTCTGCGCGTAAACAGTGCCAAGGATGATGCTGCCGGTCTGGCCATTTCCCAGACCCTTACCTCGGCCATTCGCGGTAACAACCAGGCCATCCGTAACGCCAATGACGGTATTTCCGTGGGCCAGACGGCTGAAGGCGCGCTGGGCCAGATTGCCAACAACCTGCAGCGTATCCGTGAAATTGCCACCCAGTCTGCCAACGGCTCGGTCAGCGACACTAACCGTTCGCAGCTGCAAAAAGAAGTGGACCAGCTGACCCAGGAAATTTCGCGTATCGTTCAAACGACTCAGTTTAACGGTACGTCTTTGCTGTCAGGTGGCTCTACACTGACTTTCCAGGTGGGTTCGTCCGGTGACGCTTCTAACCAAGTTTCCATCTCGTCAACCGATCTGACATCGGCCGGTACGCTGAATGCTTATAATTCGTCGCTGACGAATACGGGCACGATTGATGTTACTTCGCAAGCAAAGGCGTCCGGCGTATTGTCCGCGCTTGATGCTGATATCTCGGAAGTATCGAATATCCGTTCCACCTTCGGTGCGGTACAAAACCGTTTTGACGCTGTGGTGGCCAACCTGCAAAACTATGTCACCAACCTGACTGCCGCCAACAGCCGTATTGTTGACGTAGACTTCGCTGCGGAAACGGCTAACCTGACCAAGAACCAGATTCTGCAACAGGCTGGTACTTCCATCCTGAAACAGGCCAACTCGCTGTCGCAGTCGGCACTGACTCTGCTGCAGTAAGCTACACTGAAGCCATAAGCTGAAGAATCGGCCTCGGTTGGCATGCTAACCGGGGCCGTCTGCACAGGAGTAGTTGCCATGCAAATATCATCAACGAATGGTCCGGTCCTGCCTTTGGCGACCACCCCGACGGCGCGTCAGCAAAATCAGCTGATCCAGGGTAATACTGCTGATGCCACGGCAAGTTCGGTTCTGCCCAACTCGACAGCAGGCGTGACGGCGGTGGGGCAAAGCCAGGCACAAAATGCTTCCAGTGACGGAACTCAGCAAAAGAAACCCGATCCACAAGAGCTGCAGAATTCGGTCAAACAGCTGAATGATGTAGCCAAGCTTTATTCCAGTCAGTTAGAGTTCTCTGTCGATAAAGACACCAATATTCAGGTCGTCAAGGTGGTCGATCAGGAAACCAAGAAAGTGATCCGCCAGATCCCTTCGGAAGATGCCATTCGTATCGCCAAGGCAATCGGCGACTTCAAGGGTTTGCTGCTCAAGGACAAAGCCTGACGCCGATAGTATTCAGTATCCAAGGAGGTAGTGCCCAATGGCTTCCATCACGACTAGTGTCGGCTCGCTGGATGTACAGTCTATTGTCAGCCAGTTGATGACCATCGAGCAGCAGCCTCTGCAAGCCAGCCAGCAACGTTCCAGCAAATACAATACCCAACTGAGCTCGATCGGCCAGATCAGCTCGGCCCTGTCCGCCTTGCAGACGGCCTCCGGCAAGATCTCGACCGGTGCATTCCTGCAGCAATTCAAGGCCAGCTCCACGGATACCAGTATTGCCAATGTCACCACCACCACCGGTGGCGTGGCCGGCAGTTATACGCTCAACGTGACCCAGCTGGCCAAACCCCGCCAGCTGGTGTTCGACCAGTTTGCCGGCCAGGCGGTGACCGACCCCAAAGCGACCTTGAGTGGAGCGCCCACTTCGCTGACGCTCACCGTTGCCGGCAAGGATAACGTGATCAACCTGACGCCCAGTGCAACTGATACCGTCAGCCTGCAGTCCATTTCCGACCGTATCAATCAGAGCGGTGCCGGGGTGAATGCATCGGTGGTGCAAAACAATGGCCAGTACAAACTGGTGCTGGCTTCTGCCGTTTCCGGCAGTGACAATACTTTCAGTATCAAGGCTGGTGGCAGCGACTCCGGCAGCACCAGCGGCTCCAGCCTGGCTGGCCTGACGCAAAGTGCCACTGCCGCCAGCGAATCGGCCGCGGCCAGCGATGCCTTGCTGAGCGTCAACGGTGTCAGTGTCTCTTCTGGTAGCAACCATCTGACCAACGTCATTACCGGTGTCAATGTCGACATTACCAAGCTGGGGCAGGCTACCGTCACCATGGCCTCGGACAGCAGTGGCATTGCGGCTTCGCTGCAAGGTTTTGTCGATGCCTACAATCAGGTGAAATCTGCGGTAGACTCGGCACGTTCCGGCAGTCTGAAGGCCAATGCATCGGTACTGTCCATCCAGCAAAAGCTGACCGGCATCCTGAGTACGCCGGTTCCGGGTGTGGATGCCAATTCTTCCTATGCCTACCTGTCGCAGGCCGGGATTTCCATTCAGAAGGATGGCACGCTCAAGCTGGACCAGACCGCCTTCAACAAGGCGCTGAGCGCCAATCCCAGTGCGGTGGCCAATCTGTTTGGCAATACCGCCAGCACCGGCTTTGGTGATCGCCTGAGCAGAGCGGTGAATGATCTGCTCGGCCCCAATGGTGTGATTGAAACCAGCAAGACTTCCATCAATAGCCTGATTAGCTCAGAGACCAGCTATCAAACCAGCATGAGCGCCAAGCTGAGTGCACGGCAGGCTCAATATACCCAGCAATACACAGCGTTGAATGCCGTATTGTCGAAAATGCAGCAATCGACCAGCAACTTGTCCGGCCTGTTGGCCTAAGACAGATAGACACGGTAAAGAACCATGCTGAATTCCAAAATGCTCAAGCAGTTCAACAAGGCCTACGAAGATGATGCGCTAAAGGCGGCTGTGTATGGCGCCAGCCCAGTCGGCCTCGTCGTGCTACTTTATGAAGGCGCCATCAAGGCCATCGGCCAGGCCACCTATGCCATCGAATCACAGCGCTACGATGAAAAGTCCAGGTTGGTCTCCAAGACCATCGACATCATCGATGGCTTGCGTGAATCTCTGGATTTGCAGCAAGACAATGAGGCGGTAAAAAACCTGAATGACCTCTACATCTACATGAAGCAGCGTCTGAGCACTGCCAACCTGAAGAATGATCCGGAAATCCTGGCGGAAGTGCGTCGCCTGCTGGAAACCATTCTGCCGGCCTGGCAAGAGCTCAATCGTTCCAGCATGTCGACCAGTACTGCCAGCAATGCCTACTGAGTCTGCCGCGCCAGTCACCATCAGGAGTTCCCATGAACACTAGCATCCAGCCCGCGCAAATCGATGCCATGCTCGCGCGGCTGGCGGATGCCCTGGCTGCCTGCGAGGCGCAGGATTTTGAATTGGTGACCCGGCTGGCCGCCCAGCAGGAAAGCGAACTGGCGGATTTGTTGCAGCAGTTGCAGCCCATTGCCGCCCACATTCCGGCAGAAACCCGCGCTAAGCTGCATCAGCTGGTGGCACAGCGCGAGCTGTTGCAACAACAGATTGCCGACTGGATTGCCCGCATGCGCGAAGAAATGCAAACCGTCAGCCAGAACAGCCGCCTGCTCAAGACCTATTCTTTGTAAGGCTGGCTTGGGTTGTCGCCGGTTTCACCATACACTTAGAAAAAGTGCAGCGTGAGGTTCACATCATGTCCGGTTCGCTCTTTTTCTACTTGGTCGGCTTGTTACTGCTGGCGCTGGCTGTCGCCTGCGGCTACCTCTACTGGCGTCTGCATCAGCTGGAAGGCCGGCGCGATAACCTGACAGCCATGTACCTGGATCAGCATCAGCAGCAGATCAGCGCCTTGCAGCGCGATATGGCCCGACTCATGGCCCGGCTCGAACAACAGTCGCGCAGTGAGCCGGCCGTGCTCAGCCCCTACAACCAGGCCATCGAAATGATCAAGCAGGGCATGCCCGCCGCAGAAGTCGCGATGCAATGCGGCATTTCGCGCAGCGAAGCCGAACTGATCGTCTCGTTGTACCGCAATAATTCCACCTCATGATTCCATCCCTGCCGCCCGCGATCACCACCGGCACCCTGGCGCCGCAAACCGTTTCCTCCGTTCGCCTGTTGCTGGAGGGGGGACGGGCGCTGCTGGATGCCAGCGTACTGCCGGCCAAGCTGCCGCCATTGATGCTGGGCGAGCAGGTGGATGCCCAGGTTGTCGACAGCAAGGATAATGGTCAGCAGCTGTCGGTGCTGATCAAGAACAGCCTGTTCAACCTGATCGTGCCGCAAGGCATGACGGTCAGTGGCAATACCCTGTCGCTGAAAGTGGCGACACTGAGCCCGACTCTCAGCTTTGCCCTGCAGGAGCAGGGCAAGGAGATGGCGCAAGATGGCTCGGTCGAAGTGCAATTGAGCCCAGCTTCCAAGTACCTCACCGGCATGTTGCAGACCAGCAAGCCCGGCTTGCCGGCGGCCGATCTCAGCCTGGATGCCTCCACCCAGACCCCGGCCAATCTGGCACAGCATCTCAAGAACAATGTCAGCCAGAGCGGTTTGTTTTATGAATCCCACCTCAAGGAATGGCTGGATGGCCGTAACAGCCTGAACCAGGTGCAGCAAGAGCCGCAGTCGCGCCTGCTCAGCAAGCTGAATGACGAACTGGCCAGCAACGCGGCCAATAACAGCTCAGGTACGCTGAGTCCCAGAACCGTGGCACCGGAACTGGCCAACCTGGTACAGCGCCAGCTGGATATCGTGGAAAACCAGCAGCTGCAGCTCAATGGCTATGCCTGGCCGGGACAGCCCATGCAATTGCAGATCCAGCAGGAAGAAACCCATGAGCGCACCGGCAGCCTTGGTGCTGACGAGGCGGGTGTGTGGAGCACTTCCTTGTCGCTCAAGCTGCCGGCCTTGGGCGGCTTGTCAGCACGGGTGCGGCTGGTGGGCCAGAATGTGCAGGTATCCTTTGTGGCGGAAGAAGACGAGGCCGGTGGCCTGATCCAGCAACATGCTGCGCAGTTGCAAAGCGGCATGGAAGCCGCCGGGCTGACACTGGCCAACCTGATGGTGAAACATGGCACAGTCTCCCAAGACTGAAGAAGGCCGCAAGTCGGCCGTTGCCCTGGCCTACCGCGAGGGACAGCGCTCACCTACCGTGGTGGCCAAAGGCTATGGCCAGCTGGCCGAGCGCATCATTGACCGGGCCAAGGATGCGGGTGTTTTCGTGCACGATTCGCCCGAGCTGGTGTCCTTGTTGATGCAGGTTGATCTGGACCGGCATATTCCTGAAGAACTCTATCGCGCCGTCGCCGAAATTCTGGCCTTTGTCTATTTCCTGGAAAACAAGGCGACCGGTGCCGATTTCGAATTCGAATCCTGGTTGGCCGGGCGACGCAATCAACAGCCATCCGGCTGATGCCCTGCATGCCCGCTGGCCGTGTGCTTTATTCTCAATGCTTACCCTTCAAACCTGCGCTTTGCGCTAATCTTATGCTTTACCTTCGCATACAGCTGGAGTGGATATGAAAGTCGGTTATATCGGACTGGGCATCATGGGCCTGCCTTGCGTTTTGAACCTGTTGAAAGCCGGACATGCGGTCAGCGTCTGGTCGCGCCGGCCTGACAGCGCCGTAGCCGCACTGGCCGCCGGAGCCAGCTGGGCAGACAGCCCGGCACAACTGGCGGCCCAGGTGGAAGTGCTGGTCAGCAATGTCTCCGATACCGGCGATGTGGAACAGGTGCTGCTGGGCGAGCACGGCGCCGTGCATGGCGCGCAAGCGGGCTTGGTGTGCGTCGACATGAGCACCATCTCCCCGATTGGTGCGCGTGACATTGCCGCGCGTCTGGCCGCGGCTGGTGTGGATTTTCTGGATTGCCCGGTATCCGGTGGTCAGGTGGGCGCTGTGAATGGCAGCCTTACCATCATGGTGGGCGGCAAGGCCGAGGCGCTGGCCAAAGTACGGCCGGTACTGGAGGCGATGGGCAAGACCATCACCCATATCGGTGATTCCGGTGCCGGCCAGGTGGCCAAGGCCTGCAACCAGATTGCCGTTGGTGTGGGCGTGGCGGCGGTGGCCGAGGTCATGAAGCTGGCCAAGGCCTGCGGCGTTGACCCGGCACCGGTCCGCGAGGCGCTGCTGGGGGGCTTTGCCCAAAGCCGGGTACTGGATATCCATGGCCAGCGCATGATTGATGACAACTATGCCCCCGGTTTCAAGGCCCATTTGCATCTGAAAGACATGGGCATTGTGCTGGATACTGCCCGCCAGCTGGGTATTCGACTGCCAGAAGCCGAGCGCGTAGCCGGCTTGATCGGCCAGCTGGTCGAGCAAGGCGAGGGCGAACTGGACTCCGCCGCCATTGCCCGCCTGATCTGGCAGCAGAATTAAGCTGCTTGCCGGCTTGGCCGGCTCCGGGGCAGCTTGCCTGGCATGAGACGCAGAACCCCGCCTTGGCGGGGTTCTGTGCTTGCGCTGGGCCGGCGCTTGAGACCTGCTACCGCACCGGCGCCTCCTTGCCCTGAGCGGTTACGGTCTGCCTTGGCGTGCTGGGGCCGGGTTCTCGGCACAGTGTGGTCAGCGGCCGCAAGTCTGTGGGGCTGCTGCTGTGTCAGCAGGGCAGGGTCAGCTCAGTCCCGTTGCCGCTCTGCCAGCCACCGGGCGTGTTCCGCCAAGTCCACCGGGCGATACACCTCATGCTGGCTGGCCGGGTAGTGCTGCAGATCATTATCATGCCGGCCATGGCTGGCCGGGCGTAGCGGGCGCGGGCTGAAGCCACCGCCACAATTGGGACAGACCTGCTGCAGCAAGGCCACGCAGTCTGCGCAAAAGGTACATTCGAATGAACAGATGCGCGCATCGGACGATTCGGGCGGCAGCGGTGTACGGCAGTGTTCACAGTTCGGGCGAAGTTCCAGCATGTTCAAGTCTCCTGATGATCCATTCATAGCCTAACTGCCATGTTGGCGGCGGAACAGGTCAGGCCCGGACATGATGCCGCCAAAACCGGACAGCCTTGTCCGCAGGGCAGGGATGATCACGGCGGTGCCTCGCCGTGTGGCGGGGGATGGAGCGAGGTCGACCGGATGGGCTCGCGCTCGGCGCGCTGGCGCATTCCTGTGGCATGGATTGCTGAACGATATGCCGGTTGCGGTACTCTAACGCTGTCTGACAAGCAGGAGGCCGCCATGGATGCCATTGATATTCTGGTCCTGATGAAAAACCGCCAGCCGCCAGAACCCGTCAGCCTGTCCGCCATTCCCCTGCTCATGGCGCAGGCCATTGCCGAGGTTGCGGTGAAATTGACTGTGACGGAACTGGACAAGCTGGTCAGCGTCGGTGCCGCCCTGTATGCCCACGAACAGGATGCGTGCTTCAGCAGTGTCGCCGCCGACTTGCTGGCCAAGCAGCTTAACGAAGAGTCTTGAGTGGTTTGGCCGCAGGTTTTTCTGCTGGCTCGGGCAGGTACTGCACCAATAGTGCCAGTTGGGTCCGGTAGCCGTCCTCTTGCAGCAGACCCAGCCGCTCATGCCAGGTCAGGCTGTCACCGGCACGGCGCATGCCGCCGTTGCCACTGAGCAGAATCGCGGCACTGCCGCCATTGCGCCTTACCTGCTGGGCGATGGCGTGCAGCAGGCTGAGGTTGACATAGGGCTGGTCATAATCGCTGACACGCAGCATGCCCATGATGCGGTAGCGGTGTGGCGGATCGCCGGCATCCCATATTTCCACCCCGTCCACCAGCCGTTTGCTGCCACCTTCGCCATCGATCACCTTGTTGCCATTTCGATATTCGTAGCTGGTGTAGTCGGCGGTGGTGCAGGCCGCCAGCGACAGGACCAGCATGCACAGCGCAGCCGCCAGGGCAGGTATGCTGCTGCGTAGCGGGCTCGGTAACGGGGCTGGCAAGGGTTTCAACATCAAAGACGGATCCGGGGTGATGGTGGGGGCAAGCACGGATCGACATCCCTGCCGGGCAGCGCCGGCGCTCAAGGCGGGATGTGCATGCGGGGAGCGTGTTGCCTGTGTTTGCTGCAGGCATCTTAGCGCGAGTGGGCAGGCGCGGGCGGCCTGCCGGCTGGTAAAGAAATGCAAAACCGCCTGCCGTGGCGGCTGCGAGTTTGCGCGCGGCCCTGCTCAGTCACTCCAGCAGCGCAGGCCATTGGCACGCATGAAGTCCGGATTCTGTAGCAGGGACTCGGCAAAAGCGCTGTTGGCAATCAGCTGCTCCCCCCGCCGCATGAAAAGGGCGCGCATCTGCAGCCCGATGGGCTGGCCAAATTTCTTGAAGCTGATCAGGTACTGGAGCCTGAATCCCGGCGGGCTGTTGGCCGGCACGTCGAGCGTGGCCTGGGTGGCCGGGCTGTCCCAGCCCTTGCCACAGCGGGTGATCAGCTCAAACAGGCTTTGTCCGTTGGCCAGACGGATGCGTTTGGAAAAGTAAACGGCAGTCCGCACTTCATCCACCCACTGCTTTTTCGCCAGATTGGCGTCTTCTGCCAGTGCCATATTGCGCGGTATGCGGGATTTCCTCACATCCGGATCGGCATGGATAAAACGATAAAAGCGGTCGGCCTCACGGCAATTGCCACATCCACCGGCTTGCAGGAAGGCCACTTCCTCGCGTGTTGCCGCCGCTACGATCGCCACCGGTGGTGATGACGGGAGGTAGGGAACACTGTTGCTGGCCGGAATGGTGTTGAACCAGCTTCCCTCGCTACACCCGGCCAAGCCGATGCCTACCCCGATTGCCAACATGATCCGGCGCATGACTCATTCCTTTTGTGTGAGCCGGCATTCTAGGTGGCAAGCGTGGTGGATGAATAGCGTTCCGGTGTAAAGATGGTACTGCGAGTGGCAACTGGCTGCGGCCAGGATGCGTTATTCGCCTGGCACAACGTAAAGCCAAGGACATTGCCACATGGAAAAAGCCCCGACTGGCGGGGCTTCTGTTGGTTCGGTGCCACGGTGTGACACGACCTGAAAGCTTACTCGATATTCTGGATCTGCTCGCGCATCTGTTCGATCAGCACCTTGAGCTCGACCGAGGCCTGGGTGGTTTCGGTGGAGACCGATTTGGAGCCCAGAGTATTGGCTTCGCGGTTCAGTTCCTGCATCAGGAAGTCCAGGCGCTTGCCGGTCTGGCCGCCGGTCTTGAGGATGCGCTTGACTTCGCTCAGGTGGGTGGTGAGGCGGGACAGCTCTTCGTCCACGTCGATTTTCTGGGCGAACAGGGCAAATTCCTGCTTGATGCGGTCATCCTCGACATTGCCCAGCGCTTCTTGCAGGCGGCCGGACAGCTTGTTCATATAGGATTCCAGGATCAGCGGCAGCTTGGGCTTGATGCTGGCGATGATGGCTTCCATCGAGCTGACGCGTTCTTGCAGGATGAGCTTGAGCTTCTCGCCTTCGCGGCCACGCGAGGCATTGAAGTCTTCCAGGGCGGTGGCCAGGCTTTGCAGGCAAAGCTGCTGCAATACTTCGGGCGGCAGCGAGTTGCTTTTCAGGATGCCAGGCCAGCGCAGCACTTCGCCAACGGACAGGCCCTTGGCCTGCGGGGCGCGCTGTTCGACCTGGGCGGCCACCTGCAGCAGGCTGTCCAGCGCCTGGGCGTTCAGTTCCAGCGTGGTGGTGTCGGTTTCCAGCTGGTTCAGGCCGACACGGCATTCCAGCTTGCCACGGGTCACGCGAGATGACACCATCTCACGCAGCTGCGGTTCGATAACGCGCAGCTCTTCCGGCAGGCGCATCTGTACATCCAGATAGCGGTGGTTGACGGCGCGGACTTCCAGGCTGAGCAAACCGCCAGGAAAGTCTCTGCTGATGGAGGCAAAGCCTGTCATACTTAGAATCATTGTGGGTCCCCGATAAGAGATGTCAGTAAAACGATAGCGGGCCCGAATTGCTGTTGTAGCTCAATTCCGTGCCAACGAACACTATAGCAACTGCCATGTCATGACTCAATCCAGCCAACTGACTGCCTTGCCGGTAGGCTATCGCCTGGCGGAATACACCATTGTCCGCCAACTGTCCGTGGGCGGCTTCAGCGTCGTCTATCTGGCGCTGGACGATGCCGACCGCAAATACGCCATCAAGGAGTATCTGCCGCGTAATCTGGCCGAGCGCGATGAGGAAGGCATGGTGACGGTGCCGCACGAGCTGGACCGTGATGCCTTCAATCTGGGCTTGAAGTGCTTTTTTGAAGAAGGCCGCATCCTGGCTGAAATCAGCCACAGCAATGTGGTGCACGTGAGCAATTTTTTCCGGGCCAACCAGACCGTGTACATGGTGATGGAGTATGCCGATGGCCGCTCGCTGGGACGCGAGCTGGAGGTAAGCGGCGGCCGGATCGAAGAGCGACGCCTGCGCAAATGGTTTGCCGCCCTGTTGTCGGGCCTGCGCGAGGTGCATTTGCACCGGCTGCTGCATCTGGATATCAAGCCGGCCAATATCTACCTGCGCCGTGGCGGGCATCCGCTATTGCTGGATTTCGGTGCCGCACGGCAGACGCTGTCGCGGCGCGACAAGCATTTCGCCTCGATGTACACGCCCGGCTTTGCCGCGCCCGAACAGTACGAGAAGGACCAGCCGCTGGGGCCGTGGACCGATATCTACGCCATTGGTGCCTGCCTGTATGTCTGCATGGGCGGCCATACCCCGCAAATCGCCGAGCAACGGCGCGAGGCCGACAAGCTGGTGCCGGCAAGCAAGCTGTTCCGCCATTATTATTCCAGAGAGTTGCTTGAATTGACGGATCAATGCCTGAACCTGGCTCCCGATGAGCGTCCGCCCAGTGTGATGGCGATTCAAAAGCGCCTGCTGGATGCCGATTACAGTGAGCCCGAACCGATGCCCGAATCCGCCCTGGCCGCCAAGCGGCTGGTGGGCTGGATCAAGGGGCTGGCCGGCGGCCGTTCTTCCTGAGGAGTTGTCGATGAAACTATCCATTTTTCAGGAAAGCCGGATCGGCGGCCGCAGCTACAACCAGGACCGCCAGGTGATTGCCCATTCGCGTGAGGCGGTGATGCTGGTGGTGGCTGATGGCATGGGTGGGCATTTGCAGGGCGAGGTGGCGGCCCAGATCACCATCGACCTGATGAGCGAACTGTTTTACCAGCAAGCCACGCCCACGCTGTCGCATCCCAACCGTTTCCTGGTCAATGCCATCAGTTCGACCCATCAGGCCATTCTGGACTATGCGGCGGACCAGCGCCTGCCGGAAATTCCCAGTACCACGGTGGTGGCAGCCATCATCCAGCAAGGCATGCTGTACTGGTGCCATGTGGGCGATTCGCGGCTGTATTTGCTGGATAACAAGCAGGGCATGCGTTTGCGCTCGCGCGATCACTCCCAGGTACAGCGGCTGATCGATCAGGGCAAGCTGACTGAAGAGGGGGCGCGCACCCACCCGGAACGCAACAAGATTTACAACTGCCTGGGTGCCACCAGCGATCCGGATATCGATATCGGTGAAAAGCAGTTCCTGCAAGCCGGCGCGTCCATCGTGCTGTGCTCGGATGGCTTGTGGTCGCAGATCAGTGATAGCGAAATGGAAAAGGTGTTCATCGGCCGCGCAGTGGGGCAGGTGATGCCGGCGCTGATGAATGTGGCCGAGCGCCGTGCCGGCAGTAGCGGTGACAATCTGTCGGCGGTGGCGATTACCCTGCTGGATGATGCTGCCGACATCAGTGGCAAGGCCGATGCGCTGGATACGCTGCTGACGCCGCCACGTCATGCCGGACGGGTGATTCTGGACCCGAACCTGGAACTGATGCACAAGGAAATCCTGGCCAGCCGTGTGGCAGCGCCTTCCGGCAAGCAAAGCTGAGGGCTGCGCTGGCCATTTATCAACCCGGCGCTGCCCCATGGGCAGCGTTATTGTTTTCAGGCCGGTGGTGAGTGCAGAGCGCCTGCCACCTGATGCCGTTTTATATTGGAAAGAACAATGCGACCCTCACAACGCAATAGCGATGCCCTGCGCGAAATCCGCCTGACCCGCCATTACACCAAGCATGCCGAAGGTTCGGTACTGGTGGAGTTTGGCGATACCAAAGTCATCTGCACCGCCAGTGTGGATGAGTCGGTGCCCGGCTTCCTCAAGGGCAAGGGCAAGGGCTGGGTGACTGCCGAATACGGCATGCTGCCGCGCTCGACTGGCAGCCGCATGCGCCGGGAGGCGGCCGCGGGCAAGCAAAGCGGTCGCACCCAGGAAATCCAGCGCCTGATCGGCCGCTCGCTGCGGGCCGTGGTGGACATGGAAAAACTGGGCGAACGGCAGATCCAGATCGATTGCGACGTCATCCAGGCGGATGGTGGCACCCGCACCGCCAGCATTACCGGCGCTTTTGTGGCCCTGCACGATGCCATCAGCGGTCTGCTGGCCCAGGGCAAGCTGAGTGAAAGCCCCTTGCGCGATTTTGTTGCCGCCATCTCGGTGGGCATTCACCAGGGCGAGGTGGTGCTGGATCTGGATTATCTGGAAGACTCCGACTGCGAAACCGACATGAATGTGGTGATGACCGGCAACGGCCGCTTTGTCGAAGTGCAGGGGACGGCGGAGGGTGAGCCGTTTTCGGAAGAGGAAATGGCCAGCATGATGCGCCTGGCCAAGCAAGGCATTGCCGAGCTGATCAGCTTGCAGAAGCAGGCCCTGGGCGTGTAAGCCACCGCGCTTGCGGCGCTGCAGTAAGCACAAGGGGCCAGCTTGGCCCCTTGATCATTTCTTGCGCTTGCCTTGCTGGATGAACTGTTGCAGTTGCTGGTAGAACAGGGGGCTGGCGAGCGCCATATTGTCTTCCTTGTGGCGGCGAGCCGGGCTGGGCGCCGAACTTTGTATGCCAACCAGCGTCATGCGGCCGTTGAGTCGCGCCAGCATGGGCGAGCCGCTATTGCCCTCCAGCGTGTCACAGCGGTGGGTCAGCCGGCCATCCGCCAGCAGGCCGGTGGCCTGGCAGTTGTTGTGCACCAGCAGGTGATTCAGGTCATCCAGCGGATATCCGCCATTGGTGACTTTCCAGTTGGCCGCCTGCAATTGTTGCTTCAGCGCCGCACTGTCGCCGGCAAAGACCGGTATCACCCCGCGGCTGCGTCCCAGTGGCTGGCTTAGCCGGACAAAGGCAAAGTCGCGGTTGGCGATTTTTTTCGGGATATACGTGCCATCCGGGCGGTGTTCCAGCCCGGCCAGAAAGCCCTTGTCGACCTGCACCTCGCTGATGCCGCTTTGCTCGGCATATTCATTGCCTGACAGCCCCACGGTAAAGCTGATGGCCGGGTCGAACTTGCCATGCTTGTTGATGAAGCAATGGCCTGCGGTGACGACCACATCCTCGGCCACCAGGGTGGCGGTGCACACCTGGTGGCTGCGGGTTTCCAGCTGGCCGACCGGCTGCCATTGTGCGCTGTCGGGGTCGGTCTTGACGCGTTCATCCTTGCCAAAAAACAGGATGAGCTGTTCGGCCGTGGGTTTGGCCTGTGCGGCGAGGGGAAGCAGACACAGACTCAGGGCAAGCAGGGGAGTGCGCAACATAGGGTCGTTTCCAATGCAATCGGGGCGCCGAAGCGCCCCGAAGGTAAGACGGACAGCCAACCGGGGTCAGCTGTCGTATCCGTGCAAATTACTTGGCAGCGGAAGCGGCTTTTTTAGCCTTTTTTGCCGGAGCGGAAGCTTCAGCAGCTTGGGCTTTCTGAGCGGAAGCGTCTGCTTTCTTGGCAGCGTGCTTTTTAGCGTGGTGCTTTTTGGCAGCGTGCTTTTTGGCCGGAGCGGAAGCGTCAGCAGCCTGAGCCTTTTGAGCGGAAGCGTCTACCTTCTTGGCAGCGTGCTTCTTGGCGTGCTTTTTGTGAGCTTTCTTGGCCGGAGCGGAAGCGTCAGCAGCCTGGGCTTTCTGAGCGGAAGCGTCTTTCTTGGCTACTTTCTTGGCCTTGGCTTTCTTGGCCGGGGCGGAAGCGTCAGCAGCCTGGGCTTTTTGAGCGGAAGCGTCTGCTTTCTTGGCAGCGTGCTTCTTGGCGTGCTTTTTGTGAGCCTTCTTGGCCGGAGCGGAAGCGTCAGCAGCTTGAGCCTTTTGAGCGGAAGCGTCTACCTTCTTGGCAGCGTGCTTCTTGGCGTGCTTTTTGTGAGCTTTCTTGGCCGGAGCGGAAGCGTCAGCAGCCTGGGCTTTCTGAGCGGAAGCGTCTTTCTTGGCTACTTTCTTGGCTTTCTTGGCCGGAGCGGAAGCTTCAGCAGCCTGAGCTTTCTGAGCAGAAGCGTCTTTCTTGGCTACTTTCTTGGCTTTCTTGGCCGGTGCGGAGGCTTCAGCAGCTTGAGCTTTCTGAGCGGAAGCGTCTTTCTTGGCTACTTTCTTGGCTTTCTTGGCCGGAGCGGAAGCTTCAGCAGCCTGAGCTTTCTGAGCAGAAGCGTCTTTCTTGGCTACTTTCTTGGCTTTCTTGGCCGGAGCGGAAGCTTCTGCGGCTTGAGCCTTCTGAGCGGAAGCGTCTTTCTTTACTTTCTTCTCAGCCTTCTTGGCCTTGTGGATAGCAACCGGAGCGGAGGTATCAGCGGCGAAGGCAGCAGTGGAGGTCAGGCCAAAGGCGGCGGTCAGAGCGAGCAGAGCCAGCTTTTTCATTTTTGTAAAACTCCTAAGTTCATCTTGAAAATCAAGTTTGAAGGCGGACAGATAGTCCTATTCAGGGGGGCATCCTAACGGTGCTGCACAGCAACGTCTACCCGTGCCATGTTTCTCAATGTAACCAAATGTACATTCTCATGTTGGCCAACGAAGAATGAATCTCGCTCCACCCAGCGGTGATTTCTCCACCAGCACTTCACCGTGATGCAGGCGGGCGATGCCGGCGACAATCGCCAGGCCCAGACCATGGCCGCCAGTCTTGCGGCCACGGCTTTCATCCAGCCGGATAAAGGGATCGAACACGCGGGCGCGATCCGACTCCGGAATGCCGGGGCCGTCGTCATCCACCATGATGATGCAGTTGCGGTTTTCCACACACACCGTGGTCTGGATGGTGCTCGCGGCATAGCGCCGGGCGTTGGACAGGAAGTTGTCGAGTGCGCGGGTGACCAGATACTGGTCGGCCAGAAAGTCGAGCTCCTGGCCCGGTGGTTCCAGCCAGTTCAGCTCCGGGGCCAGCGTGGCCTGTTCGTGGATGCGTTCCTTGGCCCAGGCGATGGCATTGAACTGGTTCAGTTGCAGCGGGGCTTCCGGCCGGTCCAGCTTGGCATGGAACAACAGTTCCTCTACCAGCGAGTCGATGGCGTCCAGGTCTTTTTCAATGGCTTTCTTGGCCGGCGAGTCTTCTTCGCCTTCCAGCAGGGCCAGCCGGTAGCGCAGCCGTGCCAGCGGCGTGCGCAGTTCGTGCGCCACCGCATTGGTCAGTGCCTTCTTGCTGGCCAGCAAGGCGGCGATGCTGTCTGCCATGTGGTTGAAGGCTGCCGCTACCTGGCGCACGCCGGAGCGGCTGGGCAGGTGGACCCGTGCCGAGAAATCGCCACCCGCCAGCTTGCCGGCGGTTTTTTCCAGGGTGACCAGGTCTTTCCAGTGCGGCTGCATCCACAGGAAGACCGGTATCGCCAGCGACAGGCCCAGCAAGGCCAGCAAGGCGTAATCCACCGATTTGAGCTGATGCAGGAAGAACAGGTAGCGCAGCGGCCCGGCCACCAGCAGGTAGTTGCTGTCTTCGATCTTCTGCAGGAACAGGTATTTGTCCTCCAGCATCACGATCTCGCCGCGATTGAGCGCTTCTTCCGATTCCTCATCCAGCAGGTAGTTGCTTTGCTTTTCCACTGTCACCTTGAAGGTGAAGTCATGGTTGGAGCTTTGCAGCGTTTCCGTCCAGCGGTCCTCCGGCACACCGTGCAGGTCGGCCTCGATCAGGGACAGCGTGGTACGCAGGAGGTCGGACAGATAGCGTTCGCCCACATCGTCCACCGCCTGCTTGTAAACCGCGCCCACCATCACGACCGCCACCATGAAGCAGGTGACCAGCAGCAGGTAAAACTGGATAAACAGACGCCGCATGCTTATTCCCAGCCGGACAGCGAGAACAGATAACCGCGGTTGCGCACGGTCTTGATGCGGAAGGGTTCGGTGGGGTTGTCACCCAGTTTCTTGCGCAGGCGGGAGATGGCCACGTCGATGCTGCGGTCCAGCCCGTCATAGCTGACGCCGCGCATTTCCTTGAGCAGGATGTCGCGGTTGAGCGTTTCGCCGGCATGGCTGGCCAACAGCCACAGCAAGTCGAAGTCCGAGGTGGACAGGGCCACTTTCTCCCGTCCCAGGATCACGTCGCGACTGACCGGATCGATGGACAGCTGGCCGAATACCAGCTTGCGCTGGGTCTTGATCGGTGCGGCTTCGGCAGCGGCCTGGGCCGGCCGCATATTGCGCAATTGCGAGCGCAATCTGGCCACCAGCACCGATGGCGGGGTGGTTTTCAGAATGTAGTCGTTGGCGCCCAGCTCCAGTCCCAGAATCTGGTTCATGTCGCTGTCCAGCGAGGTGAGCATGATGATGGGGCCGTCAAAGTTCGGCCGTAATTCGCGGCAGATCGACAGGCCGTCCTTGCCCGGCAGCATGATGTCCAGCAACACCATGTCCGGCGCCTCGCGCTCAATGGTGGCCAGGGCGGTATCGCCACGCGGCTCGATTACCACGTCCATCTCGTGGCGGGACAGAAAGTCGCTGATCAGCTCGGCCAGGTCGGGGTCGTCTTCCACAAACACGATACGGTAAGTCATGCCATGCAATCCATCGGGTTGATTCAATACCGGGGGAGTATGGCGCTTGACGACGGCAGACTCAACCTTGGTGCATGGCGGGTCGCAGCGGGTTTTCGCTCACAACTTGAGAATAACCATAATAAGCACGAGATTTTTCTTGCTACTATCAAGGTGGTTCATGTTGTTTGCATGTAAATGATAATTAGTCAAAACAATGCATCGGGAGAGTGGGATGTTCTTCAAGCGTAACAAGACGACAAATGCCAGCTTGTCCAACCCTGGCGCGCAGCAGCCCATCCAGTTGGTGCGCACGCGCAGCAGCAGTATGGATAATGATCTGCGTGCGGCCAGCCGCAGCGACATCCGGCTGGTGCTGGGTTTCATCAATCCGGCGGCCAATCTGGACCAGGTGGCCCGCAGTGCTGCGGCGGCCTTTCCCGGTGCCAAGGTGGTGCTGACCACCACTGCCGGTGAGCTATGCTCGGCCAAGGCGGGCGATGCGCTCTACCTGCCGGCCAATCCCGGCTGGGACAGCATGGTATTTCAGCTGTTCGACCAGCAGGTGCTGGCCGACGTGCATGTGGCCAGCGTGCCGTTGGCCTGCGAGGACATCAAGTCCGGCCAGCCCAAGCTGGGCCATGATGAGCGGGTGCGCCGTCTGGTGGACAATCTTGCACGGGTGCAGCCTTCCTTCTCCATGAACTATCAGGAAGGCTTTGTGCTGACCCTGGTGGATGGCCTGTCCAATAGCGAAAGCTATCTGATGGAAGCCATTTACGAGTCGGACCGTTTCCCCTACCTGTTTATCGGCGGCTCGGCCGGTGGGCCGCTGGATTTCAGCATGACCCGCCTGCATGATGGCCAGAGTGCGCGCGATGGCCATGCCGTGCTGGTATTCATCAAGCTGGCACCGGCCTATCGCTACGGTGTGTTCAAGTCGCAGAACTTCCAGGATACCGGCACCAGCTTCACCATTGCCAAGGCCAGTTCCGAATTGCGCCGGGTCGAGTCGGTATTCGACCGTGACGGCAAGGTGTGCAATGTGGTGGAGGTGCTGGCGCGCCATTTCTCCTGTCAGCCTGGCGAAGTGGCAGAGCGGCTGGGCAAGTTCAGTTTCGGCATCAAGCTGAAAAACGAGATGTATGTGCGCTCCGTGCTGGGGGTCGATGCCGAACGCGGTGTGCTGCAATTTGCTTGCGACCTGTCGTTTGGTGAGGAACTGCACCTGCTCAAGCAAGAGGGCCTGGTCGAGCGCACGCAAAGCGACTTTTCCCGTTTCAGCCAGAACAAGCCGGCAGCGATTGGCGGTTTGCTCAACGACTGCATCCTGCGTCGCCTCAACAACAGCGGCGTGCTGGCCAACAGCAATGTCTACGGCAATATCCCGGTGGCCGGTTTCTCCTCCTTTGGCGAGCTGCTGGGGGTGAACATCAACCAGACCCAGACTGCCGTGTTCTTCTATCCGGCGGTGGAAAACTTCCAGGACGACTTCGTGCAGCGGTTCCCGGTGCACTACGCCAACTTCAAGAATTACTTCTATAGTCGTGAAGTGTCGCGTGCCCGCTGGATCGACCGCATGAAGACCCAGGTGATCCACGAGCTGCAGGGTTACAAGAGCTTTGCCAGCCAGCTGATGGAAAGCCTGCCCTTGTTCCGCCAGGCCTCGGCCGAGCTGGTGACGCACCTGATCGCCATCCAGCAGGAAATCGCCCGTTTTTCCGATAGCGTGGAGCAGGGCAACAAGACCTCCAGCAATGTCAGCTTGCGCATCGTCGAGCTGGAAAAAGACGCGCGCCAGATTGGCGACGTGATGCTGATGATCAAGAAGATTGCCGAACAGACCAATTTGCTGGCGCTGAACGCGGCCATCGAGGCGGCGCGGGCTGGCGAGGCTGGTCGTGGTTTTGCCGTGGTGGCCGATGAAGTGCGCAAGCTGGCCAACAACACCCAGTCCAATCTGGATGCCACCGGAGGTGCGGTGGAACATGTGATGAGCGGGGTGCAGCAGGTGGGGATGGACATGCGCGAGATGAATGAGCATGTCGGCAGCTTTGCCCAGGAAATGCAGCAGGTGATGGACTTGCTGGCCAAGCTGGCAGCGTCCTCTGGCAGCAGCCAGCAGCAACTGGACCAGATGGTGCACAGCACGGGCGAGCTGTACGAGCGCATGCGCAAGGTGGATCAGGATCTGGAGGCCATTCTGGAGCTCGAACGCTGATCCGCGCTGCACCAGCAGCCTCGCCGGCGCGATGCCGGCTGCACTACCGACCACACCGCCGTCTTGCTTGCAAGCGGCGGTTTTTCATGGTGGGCAGTGGGGGAAGGGGCTGGCTGCCTGTCTTTTTTTTGTAACTAATTGCAACAATCCGTGTGCTGCATTGCACACAACATGCGAAAGGCGTAAGTCATTGCTGCGCCTAGCATGGCGGCGCTATTTTGATATTGACATAAATCAAGTTTGCACCATTTTGATGCAGCTTTTCTGGCCATGCTCGACCTTGACGTCTTGCTCTCGGCAACAAAACTGATTTTTAATAACGCGCCCGTCACTGTGACAAATTGTCGCAGCCTTGTCAGCCTCTGCGTGTGCACTGCGGCATGAGGCGGTTGCCGGCCAGGCAGTCTGGCCGCACGGCGCTCACCTCATTCGGCCTGGCGACAGGCAGCACCCGCGCAGCCTGTCCACCCGTGCGCACCTGGCCGGATGCCGTGCCGGCGGGAGGATTCAGCAGTGGGGATGGAATGATATTCATTACGGGTGGAGTGGCCAGCGCCGGCACTCTGCCCGCCGGGTCGGCCCTGGTGCCGGCTTCTGCATCACTGGCAGTGCCCGTCCGTGCACTGTCATCCGCGCCAAGGCGCGGGCAACGAATCTTTAACCCGTAAAGTCGTATGATGAGAAACTTTAGACCCACCCGCCTGTTGTGGGGACTCTCGCCCGTGCTGGCTGTACTGCTCTCGGGGTGTCAAGGTGGCATTCTTGACCCCAAAGGACAGGTAGCGGCGGATGAAAAGTCCCTGATCATCACGGCCACCCTGCTGATGTTGCTGGTTGTCATCCCGGTCATCGTGATGACTTTCCTGTTTGCCTGGAAGTATCGCGCCAGCAACAAGGACGCCATCTACACCCCCAAGTGGTCGCACTCCAACAAGATCGAGGCCGTTGTCTGGATCATTCCCATCATCATCGTGGCCTGTCTGGCGGTGGTGACCTGGAACACCACCCACAAGCTCGACCCCTACCGCCCGCTGGATTCGGACAAGAAGCCGATCAATGTGCAAGTGGTGGCGATGAACTGGAAGTGGCTGTTCATCTACCCGGATCTGCACATCGCCAGTGTCAACCAGCTGGCCTTCCCCAAGAATGTACCGGTGAATTTCCGCATCACCTCCGATGCCGCGATGAACTCCTTCTTCATCCCGCAACTGGGTGGGCAGATTTACGCCATGGCCGGCATGGAAACCAAGCTGCATCTGATCGCCAATGAAGCCGGCACCTACAAGGGCATGTCGTCCAACTACAGCGGCGCCGGTTTCTCCGGCATGAAGTTCAATGCCATCGCCACCGAAACCCCCGAGCAGTTTGATGCCTGGGTGCAGAAGGTGCGTGCTGCTGGCAAGCCGTTGAATGCCGATGCTTACCTCGCCCTGGCCAAGCCGAGCGAAAACAATGCCGTGGCCTACTACGCCATGCCGGAACCGCGTCTGTTCGATGCCGTGCTGCACAAATACATGGCAGGCCGCCAGTCGCTGGCCGCCACCGACGACGAACTGAAGCTGGCCGCGCTGACCAAGCGTCTGTGCGAAACCCCGGCCGTCAAGGAGCAATAATCGATGTTGTTAGGCAAACTGACTCTGGATGCCATCCCCTACAAGGAACCCATCATCGTCGCCGCGCTGTCCGGCGCCGGCCTGCTGGGCCTGGTGGTGCTGGCGCTCATTACCAAGTTCGGTAAATGGGGCTATTTGTGGAAAGAGTGGCTGACTTCGGTCGACCACAAGAAGATTGGCGTGATGTATATCGTCGTCGCCATGATCATGCTGCTGCGCGGCTTTGCTGACGCCCTGATGATGCGTACCCAGCTGGCGTTGGCCACCGACGGGCACCTGGGGGTATTTCCACCAGAACACTACGACCAGATCTTCACCGCCCACGGTGTGATCATGATCATCTTCATGGCCATGCCTTTCATGACCGGTCTGATGAACATCGTGGTGCCGCTGCAAATCGGCGCGCGTGACGTGGCCTTCCCCTTCCTGAACTCGCTGAGCTTCTGGCTGCTGGTGTCGGCGGTGATCCTGGTCAACCTGTCGCTGGGTGTGGGCAACTTTGCCCGTACCGGCTGGGTGGCCTATCCGCCGCTGTCCGAGCTGGGCTTCAGTCCGGATGTGGGGGTGGATTACTACACCTGGGCGCTACAGATATCCGGGATAGGGACGACGCTAACGGCGATCAACTTCCTGGTGACCATCATCAAGATGCGTGCACCGGGCATGAAGCTGATGCAGATGCCCATCTTTACCTGGACCTGCACCTGGGCCAACGTGCTGATCGTGGCTTCCTTCCCGATTCTGACCGGCGCCCTGGCCATGCTGAGCCTGGACCGTTACCTGGACTTTCACTTCTTTACCGCGGAAGCCGGTGGTAACGCCATGATGTACCTGAACCTGTTCTGGGCCTGGGGTCACCCCGAGGTTTACATTCTGGTGCTGCCGGCTTTCGGTATCTTCTCCGAAGTCATCTCCACCTTCTCCGGCAAGCGCCTGTTTGGCCATACCTCGATGATCATCGCCAGTGGCGTGATCTCGGTACTGGGCTTCATGGTGTGGCTGCACCACTTCTTCACCATGGGTTCCGGTGCGGACGTCAACGCCTTCTTCGGTATTGCCACCATGGTGATTTCGGTACCGACCGGGGTGAAGCTGTTCAACTGGCTGTTCACCATGTATCGGGGTCGTATCCGCTTTACCCCGCCGGTATTGTGGACCCTGGGCTTCATGGTGACCTTCTCCATCGGCGGCATGACCGGCGTGCTGATGGCGGTGCCGGGTGCCGACTTTGTGCTGCACAACAGCCTGTTCCTGATCGCCCACTTCCACAACACCATTATCGGTGGTGCGGTATTCGGCTATCTGGCTGGCTTCTCCTACTGGTTCCCCAAGGCTTTCGGCTTCAAGCTGAATGAAAAGCTGGGCAAGGCGGCCTTCTGGTTCTGGCAGAGCGGTTTCTTCTTTGCCTTCATCCCGCTGTACATCCTGGGCTTCCTGGGCATGACCCGTCGTCTGAACCATACCAACAATCCGGCATGGGACCCATGGCTGTACCTGGCTTGCGTGGGCGCGGTGCTGATTGCCTGCGGCATTGCCTGCCAGCTGCTGCAGCTGTATGTCAGCGTTCGTGACCGCAAGCAGAACATGGACGTGACCGGTGACCCGTGGAATGGCCATACCCTGGAATGGTCCACTTCCTCGCCGCCGCCGTTCTACAACTTTGCCGTTGTGCCGCATGTGCATGATATCGACGCCTTCACCGACATGAAGGAAAAGGGCGTGGCCTACAAGGTGCCGCAGCACTACGCACCGATCCACATGCCGAGCAATACCGCCACCGGCGTGTACATCGGTGGTTTCACCACCCTGCTGGGTTTTGCCCTGATCTGGCATATCTGGTGGCTGGCGATTGTCGGCCTGGTCGGCATCATCGGCGCCATGCTGGCCCGTGCTTACGACAACAATCTGGACTACTACGTGCAGCCGGATGAAATCGAAAGCATCGAGCGTGCCCACTTCGAACAGATGGGCATTGATGTGGACAACTACAGCGAACGCGATGCTGAAAAGCCGCGTCGTGGCAGCCGTCCCACCACTACCGCCTAACAGGTTGAGCCAAGATGAGTACTTATGTAGAGCACGCGCACGACGCGCATGACGACCACGAGCACCACGACAGCGGTTCGCAAACCGTGCTGGGCTTCTGGTTCTATCTGATGACCGACTGCATCCTGTTCGCCACGGCTTTTGCGGCGTACGCGGTGCTGTACCGCAACGTCGCCACCGGCGTTTCGGGCAAGGAAATCTTCGAGCTGCCTTATGTGATGGGTGAAACCGCAGCGCTGCTGCTGTCCTCCATCACCTACGGCTTTGCCATGATTGCCGGTTACAAGGGCAACAAGTCGGCCGTGCTGGGCTGGCTGGCAGTGACCTTCGCCTGCGGCGCGGTGTTCATCGGCATGGAAGTGAACGAGTTTCACCACCTGATCGCCGAAGGCCACGGCCCCAATGTCAGCGCCTTCCTGTCGTCCTTCTTCGGTCTGGTGGGCCTGCACGGCCTGCACGTCACTGCCGGCCTGCTGTGGATGACGGTGATGATGATCGAAGTGGCCAAGACCGGCCTGACCGGCCGCGCCATGACCCGCCTGAACTGCCTCAGCCTGTTCTGGCACTTCCTCGACATCGTGTGGATCTGCGTATTCACCGTCGTGTATCTGAAAGGAGCCATGTGATGAGTCAGGCACATGAGCACGCCGCCGACCACGGCAGCGTAAAAAGCTATCTGGTGGGCTTTGTGCTGGCTGTCATCCTCACCGCCATCCCCTTCTGGATGGTGATGAGTCACAGCTTCACCAAGCAGGCCACCATGATCGGCATCTTCGGCTTTGCCGTGGTGCAGATCATCGTGCACCTCAAATACTTCCTGCATCTGAACTTCACCAAGGAAGGCAAGCTCAACAGCTTCTCCTTCCTGTTCACCGCGATGATCATCGTGATGCTGGTTGGCCTGTCGGTGTGGATCATCTCCACCGCCGATGCGCTGATGCTGCGCTGAGCCGGGACGTGATGAAGCTCAAGCGCTATTTGCAGGTGACCAAGCCGGGGATCATCTTCGGCAATCTCATCTCTACCGTGGGCGGTTTTCTGCTGGCAACGCAGGGTCGGCTGGACTGGACCCTGCTGCTGGCCACGGTGGCGGGATTGTCGCTGGTGGTGGCCTCCGGCTGCGCCATCAACAACTGCATCGACCGCGATATCGACGCGCGCATGGCCCGTACGCAAAAGCGGGTGCTGGTAACCGGCGACATGAGTCCCAAGGCGGCACTGGCACACGGTTTCGTGCTGGGCGCGGCAGGCTTTGCCACGCTGGCCATCTGGACCAACGTGCTGGCGCTGTGCTGTGCGCTGTTCGGTTTCCTGATCTATGTCGGTGTGTACAGCCTGTACATGAAGCGCAAGTCGGTTTACGGCACCCTGGTGGGCAGCCTGTCCGGCGCGGTACCGCCGGTGGCGGGTTACTGTGCCGCCAGCGGCCGCTTTGACAGCGGTGCCGCCATCCTGCTGCTGATGTTCTGCCTGTGGCAGATGCCGCACTCCTACGCCATCGCCATCTTCCGCTTCAAGGATTACGAAGCTGCGAAGATTCCGGTGCTGCCGGTGGTGAAGGGCATTTCCGAGGCCAAGCAGCAGATCGTGCTGTACATCCTGGCTTTTGCCGTGGCGACGCTGCTGCTGGTGTTCTACGGCTATGCCGGTTACGGCTATCTGGCGGTGGCCTGTGCCACCAGCCTGTGGTGGCTGAAGATGGCGCTGTCCGGCTACAAGGAAAGCACTGACGACCGCGTCTGGGCGCGCCAGGTGTTCTTCTTCTCCATCATCACCGTCACCGCCTTGTCGGTGATGATGGCGGTGGATGGCCAGGTGCCGGCGCATATCGGCTGGATGCTGTAAACCATTTGCCATGCCATCCGCAAACCTCCGCTGACCGGCCATGCCGGGGCGGAGGTTTTTTCTTGCCTGCCGTGCGCGCTCTTCTGCGCAGGCTGGCGGGCCGTGGGGCGGCTCAGTCGGATGCTGTCTCCGGATGCATTCCTTGCTCCGTGCTGGCCATGCGCAGCAAATCCTGCAGCAAGGGCGACAGATACTGGCGTTGCACGGTGATGGCGTAGAAAGTCTCCTCGACGCGCGGCACCACGCAGTATTGCTGCAGCAGCCCCTTGTCCAGCTCGTCGCGCACCACAATCGCCGGCAGCAGCGCCACACAGCCGGCATCGCGCGCCAATAGCCGCAACATGGCCATATCGTCCACTTCGGCACGGATGGCCGGCTGCAAGGCCAGCTCCTCACACAACAGATCAAAGCGCAGGCGGATTTCGCTCTTGCGGCTGGGAGCCAGCAAGGGCAGGGCCGGCAGATCGCGTTCGAACTGGAATACCTGGCCTGCCGGCAAGGGCGGCCCGACCAGCACCACCGGCTGGCGCGCCAGGGTGCGGCAGCGCCAGGATTGCTTGTCATTGCCCAGGGCCGGCCGGTTGGATAGCACCACATCCAGCTCGTGCGTCTTCAGCCTTTGCAGCAGCTCGTCCAGGCTGCCGGCCTCCAATACCAGGCGCACTGCGGCTTCTTGCAGCACCGGCTGCAAGAACCACTCCTGAAAATTGCGCGAGAGCGTGGCCACGCTGCCGATGCGCAAGGTGTTGCGGCCCACGCCGGATGCTGCGCTGGCCAGCAGCTCGTTGCCCAGCGCGAAAATCTCCTCGGCATAGCCCATCACCACCGCACCCAGCTCGGTCAGTTGCAGCTTGCGGCCTTCGCGCAGAAACAGCGGCTGGCCCAGTTGCTCCTCCAGCTGGCGGATTTGCGCGGACAGGGCCGACTGCGACACATGCAGTCGCTCCGCGGCGCGTGTCAGGTGGCCTTCGCTGGCTACCGCCCAGAAGTAATGCAGATGGTGGTAATTGAGTCGGCTCATTATTCTTTATTAAAGAATGAAAACTAATATTTAATCTATTTTACTGAACATATTGTCTCAGGCAAAGTGCCGGCAGGATCAATACCGGAGCCCATCATGCCTCTTGCCCTGCTTAATGCACTGCCATTCGCCATCGCGCTGCTCTGGCTGCTGCCCGCCCTGTGGCCTGGCCGGGCCTTGTCGCCTCACTGGCAGCTGGGTGAAAGCGTCGCCCTGGCAGGTGGCCTGTTGCTGCTTGCCTTGCTATACCAGCCCACGCCGGCCCCGTGGTTCGCCGCCGCCTGGCTGATGCAGGCGCTGATCCAGCTGCTGGGCTGGATGGTGCTGCGCTATGCGCGGCGTTACCTGCAGGGCGAGCCGGGACAGCCGCGCTTTTTGCGCGCCATCGGCTGCCTGCTGGCGGCGGTGACGGTGGTGGTGCAAGCCAGCCATCTCTTGCTGATGGTGCTGGCCTGGATAGCCTGCAGCCTGGCCTTGCAAACCCTGCTTACCTTTTATCCGCAGCGGCCCGCCGCGCAGCTGGCTGCGCAGCGCGAATGGCGCGCCAGCCGCCTGGCCGAGCTCTTGCTGCTGGGGGCCTTGCTGCTGTGGCTCGTGGCCGGTGGCAGCCTCAGCCTGTTGCCCGGCGCATCGTCCACGCTGGCCGAAGGCAGGCAAGGCTATGCCGTGGCGGCCGGCTTGTTGCTGGCGGCAGCGGTGGCGATCAAGACCGCGCAACTGCCGTTTCACGGCTGGCTGACCCAGGTGATGGAGGCGCCGACGCCGATTTCTGCCTTGCTGCATGCCGGCGTGGTCAACCTGGGGGGCATGGTGCTGATCAAGGCAGCCCCGCTGCTGCAAGCCGCCCCGCCAGCCAACACCCTGCTGATGCTGTGGGGTGGCGGCAGTGCACTGCTGAGCTGCGTGGTGATGCTCACCCGCATCAGCATCAAGCTGCGTCTGGCCTGGTCCACCTGCGCGCAAATGGGCTTCATGTTGCTGGAAATCGGCATGGGCTGGTACTCGCTGGCGCTGCTGCACCTGCTGGCGCACTCCTTCTACAAGGCCCATGCCTTTCTGCTGGCCGGCGAAACCGCCCGCGACAGCGCGGCACGGCGTCTGGCCGGCGAGCAAGACGCCGACAGCCCCTGGGCTCACTTGGCGCGGGGACTGCTGGCGGTGCTGTGGCTGGCGGCAGCGCAATGGCTGTGGCAGCGCTGGCTTCCCGCCGCCGCACTGCCGCCGCTGTTCTGCCTGGCCATGGGGCTGGGCATGGGTCTGCTGCTGCGCAGTGGGGCCGGCCTGCTGCTGGTGCTGCTGTTGAGCCAGAGCTATCTGCTGCTGCACGCCCTGGCCGCGACCATCCTGCCGCTGCATGGCCCGACACCGGCGCTGTATGTGCAGGGCGTGCTGGCGGCAATGTTCCTGGCCACGTTTTGGCTGCAAGGCCACTTGTTGCGTCATCCAGACGGTGCGCTGGCCCGCCGCATCTATCCGCATGCCTTTGCCGGTTTCCACCTCGATGAATGGTGGTGCATGCTGGGGCGGCGTCAGCCGCGCCCGCCCATTTCCCTGGCCCTGAGCTGGCCGCAACTGCAGGAGAACCGTCGTGGCTGAACAACACACTGCCTGGCAGCAGGCCATTACACAGGCCCTGGCCACGATTGCCCCGGCCTGGCCGCTGGACAGCCTGGTGGCCAGCTCGCCCTATTGGGGGCTGCGTGAGCAGCGCTTCGAGCAGGCCGCCGACACGCTGCGCCAGGTGGCGGACAGCCCGCTGCACCTGGCGCACAGCGAATATCTGGCGGCCTGGCGGCGCGGCGACATCACCGCCAGTGCGCTGGAAGCCGCACTGACGGAAGCAGGCTGGCAGCAGGGCGCAGCCGCCTGGCTGGACAGCGCGCCTGAGGCTGTCGATCTGCCGCTGGCGCCGCGGCTGCTGGCCGCCTGGCAGCGCGAGGCAGCAGGTCCGCTGGCCGCACAATCCTGGAGCGATGTCATCATCCAGCAAGTCAGCCAGTATTGCGCCGCCAGCTTCGACCGTGACCAGGCCAACTGGCACCTCGAGCATGACGGCGGCCTCTATGCCGCCTGGCTGGCGCAGATGCGTCATCCGTATGGCCTGAGCAGCTCGCCGCTGCGGCGCGAACAAATCCGGCAGCGTTCCCGGCAATTGCCCGAGGATGCCGAGGCCATGCTGCTTGCCGGTCTGGAACAGCTGCAAGCCCGGCCGCAATGGCTGACGCCGTGGCTGCAGGCATTGTTGATGCGCAATAACGGCTGGGCCGCCTGGTGTGCCTATCTGGGTTGGCAAGCCGGCCTGCAGGGCAGGACTGACGACAATCTGCGCCAGTTGCTGGCCATCCAGCTGGCCTGGGAATGCCTGCTCGACGATGGCGCACGCGGTCCGGACAGCGCCTGGGCAGACTGGCAGCGTGATTGGGAAAGGCTGCCGCAGTGCAGCGCCGACGCACGGGCATTGATCTGGCAGCGTGCGCACGAGCTGTCGCTGCATGCACCGCTCACCCGCGCGCTCTGTACTGCCGATGCCGCCGAAGTGGCCACGCGCCCCTCATTGCAAGCGGTGTTCTGCATCGACGTGCGTTCCGAACCACTGCGCCGCGCGCTGGAGGAAACCGTTGCCGACAGCCGCAGTTATGGCTTTGCCGGCTTTTTCGGCCTGCCGCTGGCCTACCGCCTGCCGGGTGGCACGGTCAGCCAGCCACGGCTGCCGGTGCTGCTGGCGCCGGGCTGGGAGGTGCAGGTGCCGGAGGCGAAAACATCCACGCCAACGCGTCGTGGCTGGCAGGCGTTTCAGCGCTCGCCACTGGGCGGCTTTGCCCTGGTGGAAAGCATCGGTCTTGGCAAGCTGGCCACGCTGGCGCGGCGCAGCAAGGCCCGCAGCCTGCCGCCGGGGCTGTCGCAGCTCGATCCCTGGCTGACGCCGCAGACGGCCAAGGCACTGCCGCAAGACCGGCTTGATCTGGCGCAACGTGTGGCCATCGTCGCCGGCCTGCTGCCGGGCATGGGCTTGTCCGGACCGCTGGCACCCTGGGTGCTGCTGGTCGGCCATGCCAGCCATGTCAGCAATAATCCGCAGGCTGCGGCGCTGCAATGCGGTGCTTGCGGCGGGCATGGCGGTCACCAGCATGTACGGCTGCTGGCCAGCTGGCTGAATGACCCGGCGCTGCGCCAGCAGCTGGCGGAACAGGGCCGTGCCATCCCGGCCGATACGGTTTTCCTGCCCGCACTGCACCTGACGCACAGCGACGAAATCCTGCTGCTGGATGGTGAAACACTGGCCGCCGAGGCGAGTGGGCGCCTGCCCGGCCTGCAGTCCGCATTACAGGCTGCCTCGGCCCTGGCACGGCGTCGCCGCGCGGAACAGGTCGGTCTTTCCTCCTCCGCCGACGACGCCACCCTGTTGCGGCAAATGCGCCAGAAAGGCGACGACTGGGCGGAAACGCGGCCGGAATGGGGGCTGGCCGGCAATGCGCTGTTCATTGCCGCCGCGCGCGCCAAGAGCAAGCGGCTTGATCTGGGGGGGCGTGCCTTCCTGCATGAATACGACTGGCGTGCCGATGCCGATGGCCGCGTCTTGCAGGGCATCCTGGCCGCGCCCATGGTGGTGGCGCACTGGATCAACATGCAGTATTTCGCCTCCACGGTGGACCCGCGCCGTTTTGGTAGCGGCAACAAGCTGCTGCACAATGTGGTGGGGGGGCGCATCGGCGTATTCGAAGGCAATAGCGGCGATTTGCGCATCGGCCTGGCCTGGCAGTCGCTGCATGACGGTCAGCGCCTGCGCCATGCACCGCTGCGTCTGGCCGCCTGCATCGATGCGCCGCCGGACAAGCTGGCCGCCGCGCTGCTGGCGCAGCCCATCCCCCGGCAACTGGTGGAAAACGGCTGGCTGCATCTTTACTGCGTGCATGGCGCAACACCGCTGCGCTGGCATGCCAATGGCTGGCAGCATGACTGAGCTGCGGGTGGTGCTGTTTGCCCAGGCTGACAAGCAGGCTGCCAGCCGGCGCTTGTCCCCACTGCCGGTGCCGGCAGCCGCTACCCGCTCACCCGTTAAAGGCGGCAGGGTCGCCGCAATACTGCATTACCGGAATCACATCGCATCATGAAATCACTTCCTCCCACTTCCGCCGGACTGGATCAGGCCGCGGCGCTGTTGCGCGCCGGCGAGCTGGTGGCCGTTCCTACCGAAACCGTTTACGGGCTGGCGGCCGATGCCACCCAGCCCGATGCGGTGGCCGCGATTTTCCGCGCCAAGAACCGGCCTGCCGATCACCCGCTGATTGTCCATCTGGGCGGCCTTGCGCAACTGCCGCAATGGGCGGAGCGCATTCCGGACTGTGCCTGGCCGGTGATCGAAGCCTTCTGGCCCGGCCCACTGACCCTGGTGCTGCCCGCCAGTGCCAGGGTGCCGGCCATTGTCAACGCCGGACAGGAGACGGTGGCCTTGCGCTGGTCCAGCCATCCCTTGTTGCAAGCCTTGCTGGACCGGCTGCAACGCCCGGTGGCCGCGCCATCGGCCAACCCCTTCTGCCGCATCAGTCCCACCTCCGCCGCGCATGTGCGCGCCCATATGGCAGGCCGCATTGCCGCCGTGGTGGAGGGGGGGCCGTGCAGCGTGGGCATCGAATCCACCATTCTCGATCTCAGCAGCGCACGGCCGGCCATCCTGCGTCCCGGCGCCATCAGCGCCGCCATGTTGCAGCCTTACCTCGACCTGGCCGAGAGTGCTGCGCCCGACGCGCCACGGGTGCCGGGCAATCTGGCCGCGCATTATGCGCCGCGCCAGCCCTGCTACCGGCTGGAAGCCTCGCAGATGCAGGCGCATGCCGATGACCGTGGCTGGCAGCAGGCTGCCGTACTGGCCATGGGAGCACCGGCCCAGCCTTGCGGCTGGTTCAAGCGCATGCCGGCCACGCCGGACGGCTACGCCCAGGCCTTGTATGCCGCCTTGCACGAGGCCGATGCCAGTGGCTGCGCCGCGGTGTGGATCGTATTGCCACCGGATCAGGCCGCCTGGCGGGCAGTGCGCGACCGACTGCTGCGGGCGGCGCGGCCGTGGTGCCCATCCGGTGGCAGCCATGCCGGCTAGGTGCCAAGCCGGGCCAGCCGACCCGGCGGCGGCTGCCGCGCAGGATTATCTTGCCGCCACGCTTGACCCGCACTTGTACGCGATAGGATAATTCTCCGTTTTTTCAACTGCTTAGTCATGCTTGCCGCCGCAGCTGCCATCGAGGCCGCCCCTCTGCCTGACGGGTGTCATCTCGCTGAAATTGAGGCAGTTTTTGAGGGCAGCTTCCTGACGAAAGCAGGCACATACCGGTCGCAATGAACAGTCATCAGATTACCGCCAGTCGCCTTGAAAGCCCCGCCCAGGCAGGAGGGCTCTCCCCATTGCCCGCCCGCCGCCTGTCAGTCGCGCCCATGCTGGACTGGACCGACCGCCACTACCGCTACTTTGCCCGGCAAATCAGCCGCCATACCTGGCTGTATACCGAAATGGTCACCACCGGTGCACTGCTGTATGGCGATGTGGAGCGGCATTTGCGCTTTGACGAGGCCGAACACCCCGTCGCCCTGCAACTGGGTGGCTCCGAGCCAGCCGAGCTGGCCCAGTGCGCGCGGCTGGCGCAGCAGTGGGGCTATGACGAGGTCAACCTCAACGTCGGCTGCCCCTCCGAGCGGGTACAGAAGGGGGCCTTTGGTGCCTGCCTGATGGCCGAGCCGCAACTGGTGGCCGACTGCGTCAAGGCCATGTGTGATGTGGTGGACATCGATGTCACCGTCAAGCACCGCATCGGCATCGACCAGATCGAGCATTACGACTATCTGGCAGGCTTTGTCGACCAGGTGGCTGCCGCTGGCTGCAGCACTTTTATCGTGCATGCGCGCAATGCCATCCTCAAGGGCCTCAGCCCCAAGGAAAACCGCGAAATCCCGCCGCTTAAATATGACTACGTCTACCGCCTGAAACAGGAAAGACCGGAGCTGGAAATCCTGATCAACGGTGGCATCAAGACCAATGCCGACATCGCCGAACACCTGCGCCATGTCGACGGCGTGATGGTGGGGCGCGAGGCTTATCACAATCCCTGGCTGATGGCGGAGTGGGATGCCGCTTTCTATGGTGATGACAGCAGCGCGGTCAGCCGCCAGCAGGTGGTGGAAGCCATGCTGCCGTATATCCGCGCCCGTCTGGCCGAGGGCCACAAGTTGCGTAATATTGCCCGCCATATACTGGGCCTGTTCCAGGGCATGCCGGGGGCACGGCAGTGGCGACGCATGCTGTCCGACGCCAAGCTGCTGGATGGCGCAGACGAAGGTCTGCTGCTGCAGGCATTGGCGGCCATGCCGTCCCGCGTGTCCGACACCGAATAATCCGTGCTGACAGCAGGGTGGACGCGGCATGGTTGGCCGCTTACCCTGCTGTTCTGCTCTGTACGCAACAGGATGAATCCACATGTTCGACAAACTGGTATTGGCCAGCAATAACGCCGGCAAGCTCAAGGAATTTTCCGCGCTGCTGGCACCGCTGGGTGTCACCGTCATTCCGCAGGGGCAGCTCAATGTGCCGGAGTGCCCGGAGCCGCATTACACCTTTCTGGAAAACGCGCTGGAAAAAGCCCGTCACGCCAGCCACGTCACCGGCCTGCCGGCGCTGGCCGACGATTCCGGCATTTGTGTGGAGGCGCTGGGTGGCAAGCCCGGTGTGTTATCGGCGCGCTATGCCGGCGAGCCCAAATCGGACGAGCGCAACAACGCCAAGCTGATTGAAAAACTGCAAGGCAAGGCCAATCGCCGCGCCTGGTATTACTGCGTGCTGGTACTGGTGCGCCATGCCGACGACCCGCAACCGCTGGTGGCCGATGGCATGTGGTATGGCGAAGTGCAGGATACGGCGGCAGGCGAGGGCGGTTTCGGTTACGACCCCTACTTCTACCTGCCGGAATTCGGCTGCACCGTGGCGCAGCTGGCGGCCGAGGACAAGAATCGCGTCAGCCATCGTGGCAAGGCCATGCAGACTTTGCAGGCCAAATTGCGTGAGCTGGCATGAGTGTGATTGACCTGTCCGGGCTGAAAGGTGGCCTGCGTGAACTGCCGCCGCTGTCGCTATATATCCATTTCCCCTGGTGCGTGCGCAAATGTCCGTATTGCGATTTCAACTCGCACGAGCTGAAAAGCAGTAACGGCCAGACCGTGCAGTGGAATCCGCAAGCAGGCGTCGCCAGCGGCGGTTTCGATGAAATGGCCTATGTGCAAACCCTGCTGCGCGATCTGGAATACAGCCTGCCCGCCATCTGGGGCCGCAGCGTCAGCACCATTTTCATGGGCGGCGGTACGCCCAGCCTGTTTTCGGCGCAGGCCATGGACACCCTGCTGGCGGGTATTCGCGCCCGGCTTCGGCTGTCGCCGGAGGCGGAAATCACCATGGAAGCCAACCCCGGTACTTTCGAAGCGGAAAAATTCCGTGGCTACCGCGAGGCCGGTATCAACCGCCTGTCTATCGGTATTCAAAGTTTCAATCCGCAGCATCTGCAAGTGCTGGGGAGGATTCATGATGGTGATGAAGCACGCCGCGCCATCGACATCGCGCTGTCCTGCTTCGACAACGTCAATCTCGACCTGATGTACGCCTTGCCTGGTCAGACGCTGGAACAGGCATTGCAGGATATCGACACCGCCTTGTCGCATGGCATCACCCACCTGTCGGCTTATCACCTCACCATCGAGCCCAACACGCTGTACGCTGTGCGTACGCCGCAAAACCTGCCGGATGACGAGGTGTCGGCTGACATGCAGGAGGCCATCGAGGCGCGGCTGGCCGCTGCCGGTTTCGAACATTACGAAACTTCAGCCTTTGCCCGACCCGGCAAGCGCAGCCGCCATAACGTCAATTACTGGCAGTTTGGCGACTATCTGGGCATCGGTGCCGGCGCGCACGGCAAGATCAGCAGCCACGAGGGCATTGTGCGCGAAATGCGTCACAAGCAACCGGCGGCCTATATCCAGGCGGTGGCCGACGGCCAGCCGGTACAGAGCAGCCGCAAGGTAAAGCGCGACGAATTGCCGTTTGAATTCATGATGAACCTGCTGCGCTTGACCGGCGGTTTTGAAACGCGCCTGTTCACCGAGCGCACCGGTTTGCCTGTATCCTGTATCCGCAATGAATTGCAGCAGGCCATCCAGCAAGGATTGCTGGAGCAGGATGCCACCACCATTCGCCCCACTTTGCAGGGGCAACGTTTTCTCAATGACCTGTTAACCCTGTTTCTCGGGGACGGAGACCAGTAAATGACCAAAGAAATCATCCATACCGAACATGCCCCGGCCGCCATCGGTGCTTACTCCCAGGCCGTGAAGGCTGGCAACACCGTTTACCTGTCCGGCCAGATCCCGCTGGACCCGGCCAGCATGACCGTGGTGGAAGGTGGCTTTGCCGCTGAAACCCATCAGGTATTCAAGAACCTGAAAGCCGTGTGCGAAGCTGCCGGCGGCAGCCTGGATCAGATCGTCAAGCTCAATGCCTACCTGACCGACCTGTCCAACTTCGCTACCTTTAACGAAATCATGGGCCAGTACTTCAGCCAGCCTTACCCGGCACGTGCTGCCGTGGGCGTGGCCAGCCTGCCCAAGGGCGTACAAGTGGAAGCCGAAGCGGTACTGTTCCTGGGCTGATTTTTCGCTCTGGACGCACAGAAACAGGCGATTGCGGTCGCCTGTTTTTTATTTGCGCAGCGGCCTGCCTGATGGCGCAGCAGCCAGCACAGGCGGAATCGGCTCTTATCAGGAGTCCGAACCCTCCTGCCGGAGTGCTGGCCATGTCGCGAGTTCTTGTCTTGTTATGCGGGTTGCTGCTGCCGGCCGGGTTAGCGGCGGCGGTATTCAAGTGCATTGGTCCCCAAGGGCAGCACAGTTATCAGGACCATCCCTGTCCGGCCGATCATGTTGCGCACACGCTGCACGGTGGCAGCTTCAGCCTGGTGACGCGTGAACCCTACCAGCTGCGGGCCTTGCAAGACAGCCGGCAGCAAACTGCCAGACAAGCCGGCACCCTGCAGCAGGAGCAAGCCAAGGCGCAGCAGTTGCGCCAGCGCCAGCTTGTGCAGCAGCGCAAACATTGCAGCCGCCTGCACAACAGACATCACACACTGCAGCGCCAGCTGTCGCGCAGTCGTTCTGCCTTGCAAACACAGCGTTTGCAAAGCCGGCTTGCCAGCCTGAGCAAGGACTTGCACGATGCGGCTTGCCCATCCTGAACCGAGACCGCCATGCCGCGCTACACCTATGAAATCGTCAATGTCTTTGCCGAAAGCACCTTTGGCGGCAATCCGCTGGCCGTGTTCTGCCAGGCCGAGGGGCTGAGCGAGCTGGAAATGCAGCTGCTGGCGCGACAGATGAATTTATCGGAAAGCGTATTCCTGCTGCCTTCCACGCAGGCGGCTGCCCATTTGCGCATTTTCACGCCCGCACACGAACTCCCTTTTGCGGGCCATCCCACCCTCGGCGCTGCCAGCGTGCTGCATCGCAGGCAAGCCCTGGGAGATGCTTTCTCCTTGCAGACGGCCGCCGGGGTGATTCCCATCCGCCAGCAGGACGGTTTGTTCACCCTGCAAGCCAATGCCGCCAGCGAGCGCCCCTCCGGCCTCAGTGCCGCACAAGCGGCCGCCATGCTGGGCCTGCCGGCGCAGGCGGTGCTGGCCGCGCCCAGCTGGCTGAATACCGGCAGCGAGCAGTTGCTGATCGCCGCGGCCAGCCGCGATGCAGTGTTGGCCGCGCGCCCGGTGGCCGAGCTGTTTTTGCGCGATGCCTGCCTGTATCCCGGCCGCAGCGTGGCCTATCTGTGGCATGAGGCGGAGGGGGTGGCGACCGTGCGGCTGTTTTATGGCCAGGATGGTGCGGTGCTGGAGGATCCGGGCACCGGCTCGGCCTGTGCCAATCTGGGTGGCTGGTGCAGCCTGCACCAGCGCTATCCGCTGCAATGGCGGGTGGAGCAGGGGGCCGTGTTGCAGCGCCCCAATGTATTGCACTTGACGGTGGATGAGGCGCGTCGTATTTATGTCGGCGGTAAGGTTGTGGCGCTGGCGCAGGGCGTGTTCACTTTGTGAAACAAGCGTATGACTTGACGCAATGCCGACCCCTTGGCATGCTAGAGTTGCAGCTCCAAACTAGCGTTTCATAAAGACAGACAACACGAGGAAAGACATCATGAGCAAGTTGTGGAAAGCGGCCGCCCTGGCCCTTGGATTGGCCGCATTGTCGCACAGCGTACTGGCTGACAGCCCGATCGGCAGCTGGAAGACCATCGACGATGACACCAAGCAAGCCAAGGCGGTGGTACAGATTGCCGAAGGCGCCAACGGCGAATTGTCCGGCAAGATCGTCAAGCTGTTCCAGAACCCGGAAGTGGTGTGCGAGGCCTGCGATGGCGACCGCAAGGGCAAGCCGGTCAACGGCATGACCATTCTGTGGGGGCTGAAGAAAGATGGTGACAGCTGGGCCAACGGCAAGATTCTTGATCCGCATAACGGCAAGGTGTACAGCGCCAAGATGAAGCTGGTGGAAGGTGGCAAAAAGCTGGAAGTGCGCGGCTTCCTCGGCGTGTCGCTGCTGGGACGCACCCAGGTGTGGGAACGTCAGCAATAATCCTGTCCGCTGCGACAGTCAGGGCGGAGTGCCGGCAGCGGCCTCCGCCTTGTTTTTTGGGTACAATCGGCGCTGATGACCCATGCCAACGACCTCGCCGGCCAGCCGCTCAATGTAGCGCCAGCCCTGGCCAAGAAACTCGAAAAACTCGGCCTGCGCCGGCGCTTTGACCTGGTGTTGCACCTGCCGCTGCGCTACGAAGACGAAACCCATCTCTACCCGATCACGGCCGCGCCCTACGGCCAGCCGGTGCTGGTGGAGGGGCGGGTGATTGCGCACGAAGTCCAATTCCGTCCGCGCAAGCAGCTGCTGGTGCGTATCGAAGACGCCAGCGGCGTGCTGCTGCTGCGCTTCATCCATTTTTATCCCAGCCAGCTCAAGCAGTTTGCCGATGGCGCGCTGCTGCGTGCCATGGGCGAGATCCGTCGTGGTTTTCATGGTGACGAGATGGTGCACCCGAAAACCCGCGAAGTGGTTGATGGCACACCGCTGGCGGAAAGCCTGACGCCGGTCTATCCCACCGTCAATGGCGTGACCCAGCCCATGCTGCGCAAGCTGATCCGCAGCGAACTGCAAAGCCTGCCATTGCCGGAAACCCTGCCACCCTCCGTCATTGCCCATTTGCAGCTGCAAAGCTTTGCCGATGCCGTGCGGCTCTTGCATTCACCGCCACCGGAATACAGTGCCAGCCAGCTGAGCGAGCCGGCCTTGCCGGCCTGGCAAAGGCTGAAGTTTGACGAGCTGATGGCGCAGCAGCTGTCGATGCGTCTGGCTTATCGCGCCAGACGGCAGGGCCGGGCCCCGGTGGTGCGTGGCAGTGGTCGCCTGCGCGAAGCCATGTTTGCCAGCTTGCCCTTCCATCTCACCGCGGCACAGCGCAAGGTGCTGGACGAAATCGATACCGATCTGGCACAGGCCCACCCCATGCATCGCTTGTTGCAAGGTGATGTGGGCAGCGGCAAAACCGTGGTAGCCGCATTGGCCGCACTCACCGCCATCGAGGCCGGATTCCAGGTAGCACTGATGGCCCCCACGGAAATCCTGGCCGAGCAGCATTATCGCAAGCTGTCCGGCTGGCTGGAGCCCTTGGGGCTGACGGTGAGCTGGCTCTCCGGCAGCCTGCGCAAAAAGCAGAAAGCACTGGCGCTGGAGCAGATGGCCAGTGGTGCGGCCCATCTGGTGGTGGGAACGCATGCGCTGTTTCAGGACGGGGTGGATTTCGCCCGGCTGGGGCTGGCCATTGTCGATGAGCAGCACCGTTTCGGGGTCGGACAGCGGCTGGCACTCAAGCAAAAGGGCCAGGAACCGCATCAGCTGATGATGTCGGCCACGCCGATTCCGCGCACCCTGGCCATGAGTTTTTACGCCGATCTGGATGTATCGGTGATCGACGAATTACCACCGGGCCGTACCCCGATAGTCACCAAGCTGATCAACAGCAGTCGGCGCGAAGAAGTCGTCGATTTCGTGCACAAGACCTGCAGCGAAGGTCAGCAGGTGTACTGGGTGTGCCCGCTGATCGAGGAGTCGGAAACCCTGCAGCTGCAGACGGCAGTGGAAACCCACCGCCAGTTGGCCGCCCAGCTGGGGCAGTGGCATGTCGGCCTGCTGCACGGCCGGATGAAAGCGGATGAAAAGGCGGCGGTCATGGCCGCTTTTGGCAGTAACCAGCTGCAAATCCTGGTGGCCACCACCGTCATCGAAGTCGGCGTGGATGTGCCCAATGCCTCGCTGATGGTGATCGAGCATGCCGAGCGCATGGGGCTGGCCCAGTTGCACCAGCTGCGTGGCCGGGTAGGGCGCGGCAGTGCCCGCAGTGTCTGCATGCTGCTGTTTGAAAATCCGCTGTCTGATGTGGCCAAGGCACGCTTGAAAGTCATTTACGAGAATGTCGATGGTTTCGAGATCGCCCGCCAGGATTTGCTGATTCGTGGGCCGGGTGAATTCCTGGGTGCCCGGCAAAGCGGCGTGCCCATGCTGCGTTTTGCCAATCTGGAAGAGGATATTGCCCTGCTGGAGGCGGCACGGGAGCTGGCACCGGAAATCCTCTCGCGCTGGCCGGAAGCGGCAGAAGCCCATCTGGAGCGCTGGCTGTCTGGCCGCGAACAGTTTCTTACCGCATGAATCCCGTCAGAGCAGCGGCACAGACAGCTGGATGGGCGGATGCCTTGGTGGGCGCAGCGCCTTGTCGCGAGCGACCGCTGCAACATCCGCGCAGCGCAGGTCTGGGCCGGGCAAAAAAAGCGCCTCATCCGTAGGGATGAGGCGTCAAGGGATTGCTGCAAACAACAAAGGAGAAACCATGATGAAACGTGATTATATTAGCAAATAATAAATTTATGAATCAATGCTGGAGAATCACTTGCTTGATGCAGGTCAAGCGCGATCCGGCATGATGAGCATCATAGAAAAAGCCGCCCGTGGGCGGCTTGATCGATAGCAGCAGGCCGTATTACTTCAGCCAGTTGCTGGCCAGGTAGTACAGGCCGCCAGACAACAGCATGGCTACCGGCATGGTAAACAACCAGGCCAGCAGAATGGAGCGCACGGTAGACCACTGCAGGCCGGCCTTGTCGGCCACCATGGTACCGGCCACGCCGCTGGACAACACATGCGTGGTCGAAACCGGCAAGCCAAACTGACTGGCCAGGCCGATGGATACCGCGGCAGTCAGCTGGGCCGACATCCCCTGGGCATAGGTCATGTCTTTCTTGCCGATGCCTTCACCAACAGTCTTCACCACGCGACGCCAGCCAATCATGGTGCCGCCGCCCAGAGCCAGCGCCACCGCGATGATGACCCAGGTCGGGGCGTATTCGGTGGTGACGGTCAGATCTTTGCGCAGATTGTTCAGCAACTGCTTGTCATCGCTGCTCAGATTGGGCAGGGAGCCCGCCTTCTTCGCGGCATCGTCCAGGCAGAGCAGGTCGGTGCGGACGTCCCAGCGCTTGCTATCCGGCAGATTGCGATACGTGCTGCCATCGCCCAGGGCGGCAATCAGCTTGTCCGCCGTTTGCAGGGTATCGCGCGGGCGGCAATCGTGGATATTGCTGCCGGCGGCAGCCGGCTTGAACATGCTATCCAGTTCGTTCTGATGACGATTGTAGAACTGTTGCAGATGCAGGGCGGCATCGCGGGTGCGTTCGATCTGGTAAGGCGTGCTGTCCAGATTCAGTACATATTTCGCCGGGACGATGCCGATCAGCACCAGCATGATCAGGCCGACCCCTTTTTGGCCGTCATTCGAACCATGCGAGAAGCTCACGCCCATGGAGCTGACGATCAGCATGAAGCGCATCCAGAACGGCGGGTGCTTGCGCCCCTCAACCTGCTGCCGCTGGAAAGGCGTCTTGTGCATATTGCTTTGCGGACGGGCACGGCGCAGGGCCAGTACCAGCAGGCCGGACAACAGTGCACCGACCAGCGGCGAACACAGCAGCGAGGCACCGACATCAATCGCCTTGCCCCAGTTGACACCTTGTGCCAGCGGCGTGCCGTTGATCAGGCTGTTGGCCAGGCCCACGCCGAGAATGGCACCAATCAGGGTATGCGAGCTGGAGGCGGGCAAACCGAAATACCAGGTACCCAGATTCCAGGCAATGGCGGCGGCCAGCAGGGCGAACACCATGGCCATGCCGCGAGCGGTATTGACCGAAACCAGCAGATCCACTGGCAGCAGATGCACGATGGCATAGGCGACGGCCAGGCCGCCGGTCAATACGCCGAGAAAGTTGAACACGCCAGAGGCAAACACCGCCAGCCGGGGCTTCATCGACTGGGTATAAATGACGGTGGCAACGGCATTGGCCGTATCGTGAAAACCGTTGATGAACTCGAAGGCCAGGACAAAGCCCAGCGACAAAATCAGGGTGATGGCCACATGAGTGTCCAGCCCTGCAAAGAGGTCCAGCATGATCGTGAAAATCGTGTGAAGGAAAGCCGGGATTGTTGAGTCCAGGCCGGTATGCGTCAAGTAAATGAAACAAAAAAAACCGGGCTTGTCGTATTCCCGTCGCGTGAAAGTGGCCCTTCTTGACAGGGCGGGTTTTCACCCGGTTTTTTCAGGCTTTGTCCGCAGTCTGTCGCACGCTTTCATGCTGAAAACGGCTGCCCTGCAAAACAACACCCCGCGTGCATGACAGCAGGCGGGGTGTCGCTGGGGGAGGACAGAATCAGCCGAATTTGCCGGTGATGTAATCCTCGGTAGCCTTTTGTTTTGGCGCCGTGAAGATATTGTCGGTTTCGCCGAATTCCACCAGCTCGCCCAGATACATATAAGCGGTGAAGTCGGACACCCGGGCCGCCTGCTGCATATTGTGCGTCACGATGGCGATGGTGTAGTCCTCTTTCAGTTCATGAATGAGTTCTTCGATGTGCGCCGTGGAAATCGGGTCCAGTGCCGAGGTCGGTTCGTCCAGCAGCAGCACTTCCGGGCGCGAGGCGACCGCACGGGCAATGCACAGACGCTGCTGCTGACCACCGGACAGCGAGTTACCCGACTGTTTCAGCTTGTCCTTCACTTCATCCCACAGCGCAGCCTTGCGCAGCGCCCACTCCACCCGGTCGTCCATTTCGGTCTTGGCCAGCTTCTCGTACAGCTTCACCCCGAAGGTGATGTTGTCGTAGATGGACATCGGGAAAGGAGTCGGCTTCTGGAACACCATGCCCACCTTGGCGCGCAGCAGGTTGATATCCACATCACGGCCCAGGATGTTGTTGCCGTCCAGCAGGATTTCACCTTCGGAGCGCAGCCCCGGATACAGCTCGTACATGCGGTTGAAGGTGCGCAGCAGGGTCGATTTACCGCAACCGGACGGGCCGATGAAGGCCGTGACCATGCGCGGGGCAATATCCAGATTGATGTTCTTCAATGCGTGGAAGTTGCCGTAGAAAAAGTTCAGATTCTTGACCTGAAGCTTGACGTTGTTATCAGCCATAGTCGTCATGCCTTAATGCGATTGGGTTTTCTGGCTGCCCATCCAGCGGGCAAGGATATTAAGCGTCAACACGCTCAGGGTAATCAGCAACGCACCGGTCCAGGCCAGGGTGTGCCAGTCTTCATACGGGCTCATGGCAAACTGGAAAATCACGATGGGCAGGTTGGCCATCGGCTGGTTCATATTGCTGTTGAAGAACTGGTTGTTCAGCGCGGTAAACAGCAAGGGCGCGGTTTCACCCGAAATACGGGCAATGGCCAGCAGGATGCCGGTCAGCACGCCGGCCTTGGCCGAACGCAGGGTCACATAGAGGGTGATTTTCCACTGCGGTGCCCCCAGTGCGGCAGCGGCTTCGCGCAGGGTGTTGGGCACCAGGCGCAGCATGTTTTCCGTGGTGCGTACCACAACCGGAATCACCAGCAGTGCCAGTGCCAGCGAGCCGGCCCAGCCGGAGAAGTGCCCGACGCTGACAACATACACTTCATAGACAAACAGGCCGATCACGATGGACGGTGCCGACAGCAGGATGTCGTTGATGAAGCGGGTGGCCGGTGCCAGCCAGCCGCGCTGACCGAACTCCGCCAGGTAAATGCCCGCCAGGATGCCGATCGGCGTGCCGATCAGCGTGCCGAAAAGGGTCATGGCCAGGCTGCCGTAAATGGCATTGGCCAGACCGCCCTGGGCGCCGGGAGGCGGCGTGCTCTGGGTGAACACCTGCATATTGATGCCGGACAGGCCGTGCTGCAGCAGGGTGATCAGAATCCAGAACAGCCAGAACAGGCCAAAAGCCATCGTCAGGGTGGATGCACCCATATTGAAGGCATTCACCAGACGGCGACGACGATAGATAGAAGTATTCATGGTGCTGCTGCTTCCGCTGCGATCCTGAACATTCAGGGATTCGCTCAATGTGCTGTTAGCCATGATGATAGCGCCTTGTCAGGATGCCTTGCCTTCCTGTTTCTGCAGACGCAGCAACAGGAGCTTGGCGCAGGCCAGTACGACGAAGGTGATGAAGAACAGGATCAGACCCAGTTCGATCAGCGAGGCCATGTGGAATTCTCCGGTGGCTTCGGCAAATTCGTTGGCCAGTGCCGAGGAAATCGACTGGCCCGGCTCGAACAGGCCAACGGCAAAGCGCGAGGAGTTGCCGATCACGAAGGTCACCGCCATGGTTTCACCCAGGGCGCGGCCCAGACCCAGCATGATGCCGCCCACCACGCCGGTCTTGGTGTAGGGCAGAACCACGTAGCGCACGACTTCCCAGGTGGTGGAGCCCAGACCGTAGGCCGACTCCTTGAGCATGGTCGGCACCACTTCAAACACATCACGCATGACCGAGGCGATGAAGGGAATCACCATCACCGCCAGGATCAGCCCGGCAGTAAAGACCCCAATCCCCATCGGCGCGCCCTGGAACAGCAGGCCGATCAGCGGAATATCCCCCAGGTTGTCGATCAGTACCGGCTGGACGTGGTCGGCAAACAAGGGGGCAAACACAAACAGGCCCCACATGCCGTAAATGATGGAGGGAATGCCGGCCAGGAGTTCGACCGCAATACCCAGCGGACGCTTGAGCACGTTGGGGCAAAGCTCGGTCAGAAACACGGCAATGCCGAAGCTGACGGGCACACCAATCAGCAGGGCGATCACCGAAGTGGCCAGGGTGCCGAATACCGGCACCAGCGCGCCGAATTTCTGCCCGACCGGATCCCAGTCGCTATCGACCAGAAAGCTCCAGCCAAAACGGCTCAGGCTGGGCATGGCACCAATAATGAGGGAAATCAGGATGCCCACCAGCAAGGCCAATACCAAAAAGGCAAAGCAGCGAGTGGAAAGCCTGAAGATATTGTCTAGCAGCATCTGGCGCTGCATTTGCTGGTTATTGCTGAACTTTTCCATGAGGATACTCGGTCGTGTCTCAGACAAAAAGCCGGGGTTGCTCACCCCGGCCTTGGTGCCACACCGGCAGCTGCATCAGCTTGCGCGCTGCTGGCCGGTGTCGCCATGCTCACTCAGTTCAGAACCGGCTTGCCGCTGGCGTCGGTGATCTGCTTCCAGCTGGTGTGAATCACGGCTTTCACGCTATCCGGCATCGGGATGTAATCCAGTTCCAGCGCGGTCTTGTCGCCATTCTTGTAAGCCCAGTCGAAGAACTTCAGCACTTCGGTACCCTGTGCCGGCTTGTCCTGTTTCTTGTGCATCAGGATGAAAGTGGCACCGGAAATAGGCCAGCTATCCTTGCCCGGCTGATTGGTAAGGATCAGGTAGAAACCTGGTGCTTTTTTCCAATCTGCGTTGGCAGCGGCAGCCTTGAAGGTTTTTTCGTCCGGAGCAACAAAGTTGCCGGATTCATTCTTCAGTTGACCGTATGTCAGTTTGTTTTGTTTGGCGTAGGCATATTCAACATAACCGATGGCACCCTTGATGCGGGTTACATAGTTGGCCACGCCTTCGTTACCCTTGCCACCCACACCGGTCGGCCAGTTTACAGCGGTATTGGAGCCCACTTTGCTGGACCATTCGCTGGAAACCTTGGACAGGTAGTTGGTGAAGATGAAGCTGGTACCCGAGCCATCGGAACGACGTACCACGGTGATCTTCTGATCCGGCAGCTTCACGCCCGGGTTCAGGCCGGCAATAGCCGGGTCATTCCACTTCGAGACCTTGCCCAGGAAGATGTCAGCCAGCAAGGAACCGGTAAACTTCACCTGGCCGGCGGCGATGCCGGGAACATTGATAACCGGTACAACACCACCGATTACCGTCGGGAACTGGGTCAGGCCGGACTTTTCCAGCTCTTCCGGCTTCAGCGGCATGTCGGAAGCACCGAAATCAACAGTCTTGGACTGGATTTGCTTGATGCCGCCACCAGAACCGATGGACTGGTAGTTCATGCTGTTGTTGGTCGTAGCCTTGTAGTTGGTTGCCCATTTTGCATACAAGGGGTAGGGGAAGGTTGCGCCAGCGCCGGTGATGTCGGCAGCCATAGCTGCGCCAGCGAAGAAGCCGGCGGACAAGGCCAGCGAGGCGACCAGACGTACGGACTGTTTCATGCTTGCTCCTGAATTATTAGGGTAAGGCCCTGCGAGGTGTTGAGGCGCATCCTATCCCTTGTAGTTTTCAGAAATATTACAAGTCGTGGAAAAGCAGATTGCGGAGTTTTGACGACGCCGGGACTAGGGATATAATCCGCAGCACTTCAATGGAGGCACCCGGACATGGCAGGCAAGCTGATTATCGGAAACTGGAAAATGAACACCCGTGCGCAAAGCGCACAATCCCTGCTGGATGCCTTGCTGGAACAGCCGGCATGTGATCAGCCCTGGGTCGGGGTGGCCGCGCCTGCGGTGTATCTGGCAGCCCTCGGTGCACGTCTGCAGGGGCGCGCCATCCGTCTGGCGGCACAGGATGTCAGTGCCTTTGCCAGCGACGGGGCGTACACCGGCGAAGTCTCCGCCGCCATGCTGCAGGATATCGGCTGCGCTTACGTCCTGGTGGGGCATTCCGAGCGTCGACAGTATTTCGCCGAGAGCAATCCGCAGTTGCTGGCCAAGATGAACAATGCCATGGCTGCAGGTCTGGTGCCGGTGCTGTGCGTGGGCGAAACGCTGGAACAGCGCGAGCAGGGCAGCTACCTGGCAGTGATCCATCAGCAATTGTCCATACTGGCTGATATCGCGGCCGGCGAGTACCTGATTGCCTACGAACCGGTATGGGCCATCGGCACCGGCAAGGTGGCGACACTGGAGCAGATTGCTGAAATCCACAGCGCCATCAAAACGTGGTGCTTGCAAAATGCCAAGCCATCCGCTAGTATTCGCGTCCTCTACGGCGGCAGTGTAAAGGCAGAGAATGCCGAGTCAATCCTGATGACAGACAATGTCGATGGAGCCCTTGTTGGTGGGGCATCTCTGGACGCCGGATCATTCAGGATGATTTGCCAGGCCGCAGGAAAATTGATATAGTATGGAACTTATTAAGACGCTTATTTGGGTTGTTAACCTGCTCTCCGCAGTGACGATTATCGTCCTTGTCCTCATGCAGCATGGCAAGGGTGCGGATATGGGTGCAGCTTTCGGCAGCGGCGCTTCCGGAAGTCTGTTTGGTGCGTCTGGCTCTGCGAATTTTCTGAGTAGAACCACTGCGATTGCAGCGGTTGTATTCTTCTCCACGAGTCTCACCCTTGTTTATCTGTCGGGGGGCGGAAAAACGGATCTGGGTGTGATGGGTGGCAAGGTTGAACAAGTTGCGCCGCAAATCCCGGTCGGGGCAACCACTGGCAAAGCTTCGGGCACGACGTCAAAAATTCCGGAGTGACAGTAAAGTTATATTGTGCCGACATGGTGAAATTGGTAGACACGCTATCTTGAGGGGGTAGTGGCCGTAGGCTGTGTGAGTTCGAGTCTCACTGTCGGCACCACCATTCAAAAATAGGCCACCGGGATTCCGGTGGCCTATTTTATTTGGAGCCAAGGAGGGTAATTCCTCCTTTTTTTGGGGGTGTACGGGAAATGCTGCAAAATTATTTTCCCATTCTGTTGTTTGTCATCGTCGGATTGTTGGTTGGCGTGGGTCCTATTGTCCTTGGCAAGGTCCTCGCACCCAATCGTCCTGACCCTGAGAAACTCTCTCCTTATGAGTGCGGATTCGAGGCCTTCGAAGATGCACGCATGAAATTTGACGTTCGCTACTACCTCATTGCCATTCTTTTCATTCTGTTCGATCTGGAAATTGCATTTCTGTTTCCCTGGGCCGTGGTCCTGAAAGAACTGGGTGCATATGGCTTTGGTGTAATGGTGGAATTCCTGGGCGTGTTGACCCTGGGTTTCGTCTACATGTGGAAAAAGGGAGCGCTGGAATGGGAGTAGAAGGTATTCTGGAAAAAGGCTTCGTGACCACGACGGCCGACAAGCTCATCAACTACACCCGTACCGGTTCGCTGTGGCCGATGACCTTTGGTCTGGCCTGCTGTGCCGTGGAAATGATGCACGCTGGTGCCGCACGTTACGACCTGGACCGTTTCGGCATCGTTTTCCGTCCCAGTCCCCGTCAGTCTGACCTGATGATCGTGGCCGGTACGTTGTGCAACAAGATGGCACCGGCACTGCGCAAGGTGTATGACCAGATGGCGGAACCGCGCTGGGTCATCTCCATGGGCTCCTGTGCCAACGGTGGTGGCTACTACCACTACTCCTACTCCGTCGTCCGTGGCTGTGACCGCATCGTGCCGGTCGATGTCTACGTGCCAGGCTGTCCACCGACTGCCGAAGCACTGCTGTATGGCATCATCCAGCTGCAGAACAAGATCAAACGCACCTCCACCATCGCCCGATAAGGTAAGTACTTATGGCCTCCAAGAAAATGGAAGCATTGGGATCGGTCGTCGAGCGGGTGCTGGGCGACAAGCTTGTTTCAAGCACGCTGGCCCTCGATGAACTGACCATCGTCTGCAAGGCGGCAGATCTGATCACCGTGGCCACCACGCTGCGTGATCATGCTGAACTTTCTTTCGAACAACTGATCGACCTGTGCGGTATGGACTACAGCGCCTACCGTGACGAGCCGTGGGATGGCCCGCGCTTTGCCGTGGTCTACCACCTGCTGTCGCTCAAGCACAATCTGCGCATCCGCTTGCGCGTCTTTGCCGAAGACGACAGCTTCCCGCTGCTCGCCTCGGTCAATCCGGTATGGAATGCCGCCAACTGGTTCGAGCGCGAAGCCTTCGACCTGTTCGGCATCGTGTTTGAAGGTCACCCTGACCTGCGTCGCATCCTGACCGACTATGGCTTTGTCGGCCATCCCTTCCGCAAGGACTTCCCGCTGTCCGGTCATGTGGAAATGCGCTATGACCCGACCCAGCAGCGCGTGATCTATCAGCCGGTCACCATTGAGCCGCGCGAAATCACTCCGCGCATCATTCGTGAGGAGAACTACGGTGGCTGAGATCCGTAACTACACGCTGAACTTCGGTCCCCAGCACCCGGCAGCCCACGGCGTATTGCGTCTGGTGCTGGAGCTGGATGGTGAAGTGATCCAGCGTGCCGACCCGCATATCGGCCTGTTGCATCGCGGCACCGAGAAACTGGCTGAAAGCAAGACTTTCATCCAGTCGCTGCCGTATATGGATCGTCTGGACTACGTGTCCATGATGTGCAACGAGCACGCCTACTGCCTGGCCATCGAAAAGCTGCTGCAGATCGAAGTGCCGCTGCGCGCGCAATACATCCGCGTGATGTTTGCCGAAATCACCCGTATCCTGAACCACCTGCTGTGGATTGGCGCGCACGCCATCGACATCGGCGCCATGACCATGTTCCTGTACGCTTTCCGTGAGCGTGAGGACCTGATGGACTGCTACGAAGCCGTGTCCGGTGCCCGCATGCACGCCGCCTACTTCCGCCCGGGTGGCGTATACCGTGACCTGCCGGACTCCATGCCGCAGTACACCGTATCCAAGATCAAGAATGCCAAGGAACTGGCGCGTCTGAATGAAGGCCGCAAGGGTTCCATGCTGGACTTCATTGACGACTTCACCAAGCGCTTCCCGACCTACGTCGACGAATACGAAACCCTGCTGACCGATAACCGTATCTGGAAGCAGCGTACGGTCGGTATCGGCGTGGTCAGCCCGGAACGTGCCAAGAATCTGGGCTTCTCCGGCCCGATGCTGCGTGGTTCCGGCATCGAGTGGGACCTGCGCAAGAAACAGCCCTACGATGTTTACGACCGTCTGGACTTTGATATTCCGGTGGGCAAGGGTGGCGACAGCTATGATCGCTATCTGGTGCGCGTCGAGGAAATGCGCCAGTCCAACCGTATCATCCAGCAGTGCGTGGCCTGGCTGCGTGCCAATCCGGGTCCGGTCATCACCGACAACCATAAAGTGGCTCCGCCGTCCCGCGAGGGCATGAAGTCGAATATGGAAGACCTGATCCACCACTTCAAGCTGTTTACCGAAGGCATGCATGTGCCGGAAGGCGAAGCTTACGCCGCGGTAGAACATCCTAAGGGTGAGTTCGGTATCTATCTGGTATCCGATGGCGCCAACAAGCCGTACCGACTGAAAATCCGTGCCCCGGGTTTTGCCCATCTGGCAGCCCTGAATGAAATGGCCACGGGCCACATGATCGCCGACGTGGTGGCCATCATCGGTACCCAGGATATCGTGTTTGGGGAGATCGACCGCTAATGCTATCCGCACAATCACTCGCCGCCATTGATCGCGAAGTCGCCAAATACCCGGCCGACCAGAAACGCTCGGCGGTCATGGGCGCGCTGCGCATTGCCCTGGTGGAGCGCCGTGAAACCGGCAAGACACCGGAAGAGCGTTGCCTGAATACCGAGGTGATCGAATTCGTTGCCAACTACCTGCAAATCCCGCCGGTAGCTGCCTACGAAGTCGCCACCTTCTACAACATGTACGACATGAAGCCGGTTGGCCAGTACAAGATTACTGTGTGTACCAACCTGCCCTGTGCCTTGTCCGGTGGCGTGAATGCCGCCGCGTACATCTCCAAGAAGCTGGGCATCGCCATTGGCGAAACCAGTGCTGACGGCAAGTACACCTTGCTGGAAGGGGAGTGCATGGGTGCCTGCGGCGATGCGCCGGTCTTGCTGGTGAACAACCACAAGATGTGCAGCTTCATGACGCCCGAAGCAATCGACAAGAAACTGGCGGAGTTGAACTAATGGCAGTCTTCGTCAATGGTGTGATTTTCGACGGCATCGATACCTCTGCACAGGACTGCTGGAAGCTGGAGGCCTATGTGGCCCGTGGCGGCTATCAGGCCCTGCGTCGCATCATCGAATCCAAGATGGCGCAGGAGGACGTGATTGCCGAAGTGAAGAATTCCGGTCTGCGCGGTCGTGGCGGTGCGGGCTTCCCCACCGGCCTGAAGTGGAGCTTCATGCCGCGCTCCTTCCCGGGCGACAAATACGTGGTGTGCAACACCGACGAGGGTGAGCCGGGTACCTTCAAGGACCGCGACATCCTGCGCTTCAATCCGCATGCGCTGATCGAAGGCATGATCATCGCCGGCTACGCCATGGGAACCAAGGCAGGCTACAACTACATCCACGGTGAAATCTTCGAAGAGTACGAACTGTTCGAAGCCGCACTGGATGAAGCCCGCCAGGCTGGTTTCCTGGGCAAGAACATCCTCGGCAGCGACTTCAGCTTCGACCTGTTCGCCCATCATGGCTATGGTGCCTACATCTGTGGTGAGGAAACCGCGCTGCTGGAATCGCTGGAAGGCAAAAAAGGCCAGCCGCGCTTCAAGCCGCCGTTCCCGGCCAGCTTCGGTCTGTACGGCAAGCCCACCACCATCAACAACACCGAGTCCTTTGCCTCCGTGCCTTTCATCATCCGTGATGGCGCACAGAAGTTCCTGGAAGCGGGCAAGCCGAACAATGGCGGTACCAAGCTGTTCTCGGTTTCCGGTCATGTGAATCGTCCGGGCAACTACGAGATCCCGCTGGGCACCCCGTTCTCGGTACTGCTGGAAATGGCTGGCGGCATGCGTGATGGTAAAAAGCTCAAGGCGGTGATTCCGGGTGGTTCTTCCGCTCCGATCCTGCCCGGCGACGTCATGATGCAATGCACCATGGACTACGACAGTATCGCCAAGGCCGGCTCCATGCTGGGTTCCGGCGCTGTCATCGTGATGAATGAAGACGTGTGTATGGTGAAGGCGCTGGAGCGTCTGGCCTACTTCTATCACGAGGAATCCTGCGGCCAGTGTACGCCGTGCCGCGAAGGCACCGGCTGGCTGTACAAGGTGATCCATCGCATCGCCAACGGCGAAGGCCGTCCGGGCGATCTGGAGCTCCTGGATTCGGTAGGCAATAACATGGCCGGCCGTACCATCTGTGCACTGGCAGATGCTGCCGTGTTCCCGGTTCGCAGTTTCACCAAGCACTTCCGCAATGAGTTCGAGTATCTCATCGAACACAAGAAGCCCTTGGTGGACCACAAATGGTGTTGAGCGATGCTTGAAATCGAAATCGACGGTAAAAAACTGACTGTCCCGCAAGGCAGTACCGTGATGGATGCCGCCCATTCCGTGGGCACCTACATCCCTCACTTCTGCTACCACAAGAAACTGTCCATCGCGGCCAACTGCCGCATGTGTCTGGTGGAAGTGGAAAAAGCACCCAAGCCTCTGCCCGCCTGCGCTACGCCGGTGACCGACGGCATGAAGGTGCATACCCATTCCGACATGGCCAAGAAGGCGCAAGCCGGCGTGATGGAATTCCTGCTGATCAATCACCCGCTGGATTGCCCGATCTGCGATCAGGGCGGCGAATGTCAGCTGCAGGATCTGGCCGTAGGCTACGGCAACTCTTCTTCCCGCTACCAGGAAGAAAAGCGCAGCGTAGTCGGCAAGGACATGGGTCCGCTGGTATCCGCTGAAGAAATGTCGCGCTGCATTCACTGCACCCGCTGCGTACGCTTCACCGAAGAAATCGGCGGCTTCCAGGAAATCGGCATGGCCAACCGCAGCGAATTCTCGGAAATCATGCCCTACCTGGGCAAGACCGTGAATTCGGAAATCTCCGGTAACGTCATCGACCTCTGCCCGGTCGGCGCGCTGACTTCCAAGCCTTTCCGTTACAGCACCCGTGCCTGGGAGCTGTCCCGCCGCAAGTCGGTCAGCCCGCACGATGGTCTGGGCTCCAACCTGATCGTTCAGGTGAAGGCCAACGAAGTGATGCGCGTGCTGCCGCTGGAAAACGAAGCCATCAACGAATGCTGGATCGCCGACCGCGACCGCTTCTCGTATGAAGGCCTGAATTCCGCCGAGCGTCTGCAAAAGCCGATGATCAAGTTCGACGGCAAGTGGCACGAGACCGACTGGGAAACCGCGCTGGCCTACGTGGTGAAGGGCCTGAACGGCGTATCCGCCGATCACGGCAAGGATGCCATCGGCTTCCTCACCAGCCCGCATTCGACGACTGAAGAACTGTATCTGGCGCAAAAGCTGGCCCGTGCCTTTGGTGTCAACAACATCGACTACCGTCTGCGCCGCAGTGACTTCTCCGCCGATGCCGCCCAGCAGGGTGCGCAGTGGCTGGGTTCCAGCATTGCCGAGCTGACCGCTGCCAAGTCCATCCTGGTAGTGGGCAGCACCCAGCGCAAGGAACAGCCGCTGCTGGCCTCGCAATTGCGTCAGGCCGTGAAGAAGGGCAGTGCGCTCAACGTGATCCACGTGGCGGACGATGCGCTGCTGACTGCAGTCAATGCCAAGCTGATCGTTTCGCCGCTGGCGCTGGTCAACGCGCTGGCCCAGGTGCTGAAGGCTGTGGTTGAGATCAAGTCGGCTCAATCTACCATCGATCTGGCTGCCGTTGCCGCCAGCGAAGAGGCACAAGCCATTGCGGCCAGCCTGGTGGAAGCAGAATCCGCTGCCATCGTGCTGGGTAATGTGGCGCAGCACCATCCGGCCTTTGCCCAGCTGCTGAAGCTGACGCAAGAAATTGCCGCGCTGACCGGTGCACGCTTTGGCCTGCTGGCCGAAGCCGCCAACAGCACCGGTGCCGAACTGGTGGGTGCCCTGCCGCACCGCGCCGCCTTCGGTGCCAACACCGCTGCCGGCCTCAACGCTGCCGCCATGATTGCCGCACCGCGCAAGGCCTACTTCCTGCTGAATACCGAAGTGGAATTCGACAGCTACAATCCGCAAGCTGCCGTGGCCGCCATGAAGCAGGCTGCTACCGTGATCGCACTGACCGCCTACAAGGGCGCAGGTCTGCTCGATTACGCCGATGTACTGCTGCCGATTGCCCCGTTCTCGGAAACTGCCGGCTCCTTCGTCAATATGGAAGGCAAACTGCAGTCCTTCAACGGTGTGGTACGTCCGCTGGGCGAAACCCGTCCGGCGTGGAAGGTATTGCGCGTACTGGGCAATATGCTGAATCTGTCCGGTTTCGAGCACAACAGCGCCGAAGAAGTGCGTGCCGAATTGCTGGCCCATGGCGCAGTCGAGTCTGCCTTCAATAACGCCATTGGCGATGTTCCGGTCAATGCCGAGGCTGGTGCTGGTCTGGTGCGGATTGGCGAAGTGCCGCTGTATCAGGCGGATGCCATCTGCCGCCGTGCCCAGTCCCTGCAACAGACTGCCGATGCGGCTGTACCGGTTGCCCGTGCGCATTCCAGCCTGCTGGCCCGCCTGAATCTGGCTGACGGCAAGCAAGGCTTGCTGCGTCAGGGTACTGGCGAGCTCAAGGTACTGGTCGAGGCCGATGACAGCCTGCCGGCTGACACGGTACGTCTGGCAACGGCACATCCGCTGACTGTCGGTCTGGGTGGCATGTTCGATTCCATCGAGCTTACACAGGGGTAAAACATGGAGTTCTTGCAAGGCATTCTCGGTAATGAAGCGGGGCTCACGGTGTGGACCCTGCTCAAGATCATCGCCATCGTGGCACCGATGATGATTGCCGTCGCGTATCTGACCTACTTTGAACGCAAGGTAATCGGCTACATGCAGATCCGTATCGGCCCCAACCGGGTCGGTCCGCTGGGCCTGCTGCAGCCGCTGGCTGACGGCCTCAAGCTGTTGATGAAGGAAATCATTCTGCCGACGCAGTCCAGCAAGGGCCTGTTCCTGCTGGCGCCGGTGCTGGCCATTGGCCCGGCACTGGCTGCCTGGGCGGTGGTGCCCTTCAGCGACACGCTGGTGCTGGCCAATATCAACGCTTCGCTGCTGTACATCCTGGCGCTGTCGTCCATCGGTGTATACGGCATCATCGTGGCCGGCTGGGCCGGTAACTCCAAGTACTCCTTCCTGGGCGCCATGCGTTCCGCTGCCCAGATCGTGTCCTACGAACTGGCCATGGGCTTTGCACTGGTCGGGGTACTGATGGTGTCCAGCAGCCTGAACCTGGTTGACATCGTCAAGCAGCAGGCTCACGGCATGGCCGGTGGTTCGCTGTTCTCCTGGAACTGGCTGCCGCTGTTCCCGCTGTTCATCGTCTACCTGATCTCCGGCGTGGCGGAAACCAACCGTGCCCCGTTTGACGTGGCCGAAGGTGAATCGGAAATCGTCGCCGGTTTCCATGTGGAATACTCCGGCATGGCATTTGCGGTGTTCTTCCTGGCCGAATACGCCAACATGATCCTGGTATCGGCACTGACTTCCATCCTGTTCCTGGGTGGCTGGCTGTCGCCCTTCCCGGCAAGCTGGGGCCTGCTGGGTGCCGGTGGCTTCTTCTGGCTGGCGGTCAAGATGGCGTTTGTGCTGTTCTGCTTCCTGTGGTTCCGTGCGACTTTCCCGCGCTATCGCTATGACCAGATCATGCGTTTGGGCTGGAAGGTGTTCATCCCGGTCACCCTGGTGTGGATCCTGGTGCTGGGGATCTGGATGATGACCCCGCTGTCGCTGTGGAACTGAGGGGATAGGTAAAGAACATGGATACGATTCGCAACTTTTTCAAAACCTTCCTGCTGGTGGAACTGGTCAAGGGTCTGATGCTGACCGGGCGTTATTTCTTTGCCCGCAAGATCACCGTCCAGTTTCCGGAAGAAAAGACGCCGATCTCCCCGCGCTTCCGCGGCCTGCATGCGCAGCGTCGCTACGCCAACGGTGAAGAGCGTTGCATTGCCTGTAAGTTGTGTGAGGCGGTGTGCCCGGCAATGGCGATCTCGATCGAGTCGGAACAGCGTGAAGACGGCACCCGCCGTACTTCCCGCTACGACATCGACCTGACCAAGTGCATCTTCTGCGGTTTCTGCGAAGAAGCCTGCCCGGTCGACGCCATCGTGGAAACGCACATCTTTGAATACCACGGTGAAAAACGTGGCGACCTCTACTACACCAAGCCGATGCTGTTGGCGGTGGGTGACAAGTACGAGGCCGAAATCGCTGCCAACAAGGCAGCCGATGCCAAGTACCGTTAAGGGGGCCTCATGAGCATGACTACGGTTATTTTCTACATCCTGTCCGCCATTCTGCTGTTTGCCGCGGTCCGGGTGGTCACTGCCAAGAACCCGGTACACGCCGTGCTGTATCTGGTGCTGGCCTTCTTCACCAGCTCCGGACACTGGCTGCTGCTGCAGTCCGAGTTCCTGGCCATTACCCTGGTACTGGTTTATGTGGGCGCGGTGATGGTGCTGTTCCTGTTTGTGGTGATGATGCTGGACATCAACGTGGAGAAACTGCGCGAAGGTTTCTGGCGCAATCTCCCGGTGGCTGCCACCGTCGGCCTGATCATGGCCTTCGAAATGGTGCTGATCCTGACCAATCCGCACACCGGCCTGGCCGACTACAAGGCCGGTGCGGCGCTGGCGGCTGATGCCAGCAATGTCAAGGTACTGGGTCGCCAGCTGTATACCACCTATCTGCTGCCGTTCGAACTGGCTGCGGTGGTGCTGCTGGTGGCCATGGTGGCTGCCATCGGCCTGACCCAGCGTAGCCGCAAGGACACCAAGGTGGTGGATGCTGCAGATCAGGTCAAGGTTCGCAGTCAGGACCGCGTGCGCATCGTGAAGATGCAAGCCGAAAAAAATGTGGAAGCGGCCGATACTGCCGAGTCCGGTGAGCAACAGGCCTGACGGCCGAACAACATAAGGGAGGAAATGTGCTGACACTAACTCACTTCCTGGTGCTGGCCGCAATCCTGTTTGCCATCAGCGTGCTGGGGATTTTCCTGAACCGGAAGAACCTGATCGTGCTGTTGATGGCCATCGAACTGATGCTGCTGGCAGTGAATTTCAACTTCATTGCCTTCTCGCATTACCTGTCCGATACAGCAGGCCAGATTTTCGTATTCTTCATCCTGACGGTAGCAGCGGCAGAGTCGGCCATTGGTCTGGCCATTCTGGTGGTGCTGTTCCGCAATATGCGGACCATCAACGTTGAAGACCTGGGCAGCCTCAAGGGCTAAGGCAAACCGGTTACCAAACTACAAAGCACACAAGCATGGATATGAAAAGCTTATACCTGCTGATTGCGCTCTCACCTCTGGTGGGATCCATCATCGCAGGCTTGTTTGGATGGGCAATCGGCCGCCGCGCTTCCCACGTCGTGACGATTCTCGGCGTGGCAGTCTCGGCAGCCCTGTCCTTCAAGGTACTTTATGCCTTCCTTAGCGGGCAGGCAGAAGTCTTCAACGCGCCGGTCTACACCTGGCTGACCGTCGGTGGCTACGAGTTCTCCGTCGGCTTCCTGGTGGACTCGCTCACCGCCATGATGCTGGTGGTGGTGACCTTTGTGTCGCTGATGGTGCATATCTACACCATCGGCTATATGCAGGAAGATCCGGGCTATCAGCGCTTCTTCAGCTATATCTCGCTGTTTACCTTCTCGATGCTGATGCTGGTGATGAGCAACAACTTCATCCAGCTGTTCTTCGGTTGGGAAGCAGTGGGTCTGGTGTCCTATCTGCTGATCGGCTTCTGGTTCAAGCGTCCGACTGCGATCTACGCCAACCTCAAGGCCTTCCTGGTCAACCGTGTGGGTGACTTCGGTTTCCTGCTGGGTATCGGCCTGGTACTGGCTTACTTTGGCGGTTCGCTGAACTACAGCGATGTATTCGCTGCAGCGCCGGCACTGGCCAGCAAGACCATCCAGATCATCCCGGGCTGTGAGTGGTCGCTGCTGACCGTGACCTGCATCCTGCTGTTCATCGGTGCGATGGGTAAGTCGGCACAGTTCCCGCTGCACGTGTGGCTGCCGGACTCGATGGAAGGCCCGACCCCGATCTCCGCGCTGATTCACGCGGCGACCATGGTGACTGCCGGTATCTTCATGGTATCGCGCATGAGCCCGCTGTTTGAAATGTCGGATACCGCGCTGAACGTGGTGCTGGTGGCTGGTTCCATCACCGCCTTGTTCATGGGCTTCCTTGGCATCGTGCAGAACGACATCAAGCGTGTGGTGGCTTATTCCACCCTGTCGCAGCTGGGTTACATGACGGTTGCCCTGGGTGCCTCGGCCTACCCGGTTGCCATGTTCCATGTGATGACCCACGCCTTCTTCAAGGCCCTGCTGTTCCTGGGCGCCGGTTCCGTCATCATGGGCATGCACCATGACCAGGACATGCGCAATATGGGCGGCCTGCGCAAGTACATGCCGATTACCTGGATCACTTCGCTGCTGGGTTCGCTGGCGCTGATCGGTACGCCGTTCTTCTCCGGTTTCTACTCCAAGGACTCCATCATCGAAGCGGTACAGCTGTCGCATCTGCCGGCAGCCGGTTTTGCCTACTTCGCGGTGATCGCCGGTGTATTCGTGACCGCCTTCTACTCCTTCCGCATGTACTTCCTGGTCTTCCATGGCAAGGAACGCTGGATGGAGAAGAAAGACGACCATCACCACGGTCATGACGATCACGACCACCACCATGGTCTGGGTCCGCACGACAAGCCGCACGAATCGCCGTGGGTGGTGACCCTGCCGCTGGTGCTGCTGGCCATTCCGTCGGTGCTGGTGGGTTTCTTTGCCATCGAACCGCTGGTTTATGGTTCCTTCTTCAAGGGTGTCATTACGATTCATGGCGAGGCTCATCCGGCTCTGGAAGAACTGGCACGTGAATTCCATGGTCCGGTTGCCATGGGTGTGCATGCCTTTACCTCGCTGCCTTTCCTGCTGGCGCTGGCCGGTGTGGTGACAGCCTGGTTCTTCTATATGAAGGCGCCGCAGATCCCGGCAGCCATCAAGCAGAAGTTCAGCTTCGTTAACCAGATTCTGGAAAACAAGTACTACCTGGACGAGCTGTACTACGCCGTGTTTGCCAAGGGCTCGCGCGCTCTGGGTACCTTCTTCTGGAAGGTGGGCGACATGCTGCTGATCGATGGCCTGGTAGTGAATGGTGCAGCCAAGCTGGTGGGAACCTTCTCCAAGCTGGTACGCAAGCTGCAGACCGGTTTCATCTACAGCTACGCCATGACCATGATTATCGGCGTGCTGGCTCTGATGACGCTGTGGTTCTCGCAGATCATCCTGCGCTAAGGCCCAGACCTCTGGAATTGGAATAACTACTTAGGTTTTGACTATGTTCACAAATCAGTTAAGTCTGGTGATCTGGGCCCCGATCGTGGCCGGGTTGCTGGTGCTGGCTACGGGAGGAGACCAACGGGCCAACCTGGCCCGCTGGCTGGCCGTAGCCGGTGCCTTGATCGGTTTCCTGCTGTCGCTGCCGCTGTTTACCGGCTTCGACAACCTGAACGGCGGCATGCAGTTCGAGGAAGTGAAGCCGTGGATCGCCTCCTTTGGCATCCAGTACCACCTGGGCGTGGACGGCATATCCATGCTGTTCGTGATCCTCAACAGCTTTACCACCCTGATGGTGGTACTGGCTGGCTGGCAGGTGATCCAGAAGCGTCCGGCGCAGTACATGGCCGCCTTCCTGATCATGTCCGGCCTGATCAACGGTGCTTTTGCCGCACTGGATGCCATCCTGTTCTATGTATTCTTTGAAGGCATGCTGATCCCGATGTACCTGATCATCGGTGTCTGGGGTGGTCCGCGCCGGGTGTATGCGTCCTTCAAGTTCTTCCTGTACACCCTGCTCGGCTCGCTGCTGATGCTGGTTGCCTTGATCTACCTGTACTTCCAGGCTGGCAAGACTTTCGACATCCAAGCCTTCCAGGCGATTGCCAAGATTCCGCTGAACGTGCAGATCCTGCTGTTCATCGCCTTCTTCCTGTCGTTTGCCGTGAAGGTGCCGATGTGGCCGGTGCATACCTGGTTGCCGGATGCCCACGTGGAAGCGCCGACCGGTGGTTCCATGGTGCTGGCGGCCATCACCCTGAAGATCGGTGCTTACGGTTTCCTGCGATTTGCCCTGCCTATCCTGCCGGATGCCGCACGTGAACTGTCGTGGATCATGGTGGCCCTGTCGCTGGTGGCCGTGGTGTACATCGGTCTGGTGGCACTGGTGCAGACCGACATGAAGAAACTGGTGGCTTACTCCTCCATTTCCCACATGGGCTTCGTCACCCTGGGTCTGTTCATGTTCACCGGTTCGCACCTGAACCAGTGGGCCGTGGAAGGCGCCCTGGTACAGATGGTGTCGCACGGCTTTGTTTCCGCCGGCATGTTCTTCTGCATCGGTGTGATGTATGACCGCGTGCACAGCCGCAACATCGCCGATTACGGTGGCGTGGCCAACAAGATGCCGATCTTTGCTGCTTTCATGATGTTGTTTGCCATGGCCAACTCCGGTCTGCCGGCCACTTCCGGTTTTGCCGGTGAGTTCATGGTGATCATGGGCGCGGTGCAGGTGAATTTCTGGTATGCCGCCCTGGCTGCCACCACCCTGATCTTTGGCGCGGCCTACACCCTGTGGATGTACAAGCGGGTGATCTTCGGCGAGGTGAGCAATCACCATGTGGAAGAAATGGCTGATGTGAACAAACGCGAATTCCTGGTGCTGGCCGTGCTGGCCATTGCAGTGCTGGGCATGGGTCTGTACCCGCAAGGCTTCGTCGAAAAGATGCACCTGTCGGTGAATGACCTGATTGCGCATGTTGCGCAGACCAAGCTCTAAGGCCATAAGGAAAACATAATGAATTGGGCTGATCTGAACCTGATGCCTGCCTTGCCCGAACTGTTCATGTCCGTGGCAATACTGGTCATCCTCATGCTCGATGCTTTCATTTCGGATGCAAAGCGCGGCCTGCATTACGGTCTGGCCTTGCTGACGCTGGCTGGCTGTGCGGTATTGCAGGTACAAAGCTATTCGGCAGTACCGGTACATACCTTCTCCGGCATGTTTGTCAGCGATGCGCTGTCCAGTCTGGTCAAACTGGCCATGTATGGCAGCACCGCCATGGTGCTGGTTTACAGCCGTCAGTACATTGCCGACCGCGGTCTGCTGCGTGGTGAGTTCTTCTCCCTGGCACTGTTTGCCCTGCTCGGGATGAACATCATGGTGTCGGCTTCGCATTTCCTGTCGCTGTACATGGGTCTGGAACTGCTGTCGCTGTCGCTGTACTCGCTGATCGCCTTGCAACGTGATGAAGTAAAGGCAACCGAAGCTGCCATGAAATACTTCGTACTGGGCGCGCTGGCTTCCGGCCTGCTGCTGTACGGTATTTCCATGATCTACGGTGCCACCGGCACGCTGGACCTGGCCTTGGTGGCCAAGGCCATCAAGCTGCATACCGCCAATGACATGCTGCTGGTGTTCGGTCTGGTGTTCATCGTGGCTGGCCTGTGCTTCAAGCTTGGCACGGTTCCCTTCCACATGTGGGTGCCGGACGTCTACCAGGGCTCGGCTACCGCCGTGACCCTGATGGTGGGCGCAGCGCCGAAACTGGCTGCTTTTGTCTTTGTCCTGCGCATCCTGGTGCAAGGCATGGAAGCCATGGTCGCCGACTGGCAAGCCATGCTGGCCTTGGTGGCCGTGCTGTCGATGGCCATCGGTAACATCACTGCCATCGCCCAGACCAATATCAAGCGCATGCTGGCTTACTCCACCATCTCGCACATGGGCTTCCTGCTGCTCGGCCTGCTGGCTGGTACGCCGGATGGCTATGCCGCTGCACTGTTCTACTCGCTGATCTACGTGCTGATGTCCATGGTGAGCTTCGGCATCCTGCTGGGTCTGTCGCGTGCCGGTTTCGAATGCGAAACCCTGGACGATCTGAAGGGCCTGAACAGCCGCAACAGCTGGTATGCCCTGCTGATGCTGCTGACCATGTTCTCCATGGCCGGTGTGCCGCCGCTGGCAGGTTTCTATGCCAAGTTTGCCGTGATCAAGGCTATCGTGGACATTCACCTGTACTGGCTGGCCATCATTGCCGTGATGATGTCGCTGATCGGCGCCTTCTACTACCTGCGCGTCGTGAAGAACATCTACTTTGATGAAGCCCAGGACACTTCGGCCATCGTGATGCGTGCCGACATGAAACTGGTGCTGTCCATCAATGCCGTGGCATTGCTGGTGCTGGGCATGCTGCCGGAACGTGTGATCGAATTGTGCGTCCAGGCGATGAAGCAATCGCTCACCGTGATCTGACAGGGAAGCGCCCAGCATGCAAGCCAGTGTTGCTACTTTGTTGATTGTCGCCTTTGTGGCCGCCAATCTACCCTTCCTGACCCAGCGTCTGGGGGGTGTGATCCGCATGGCTAACAAGCACTTCGGCTGGCGCTTGCTGGAGCTGCTGGTGCTGTTTGTGCTGGTCGGTGTGTTTGCCCGCTTTCTGGAAGCGCGGCAGATGCCGGTCCAGCCGCAGCACTGGCAGTTTTACGTGACGACGGCAGCCCTGTTTCTGGTGTTTGCCTTCCCGGGCTTTGTCTATCAGACCTTCTGGAAGAAACGCAGCAGTTAACGAGAATGCTATTGCAGAACAACCCGGCCCAGGCCGGGTTTTTTATTGTGCGTAGGATGGCCTGCTGGGGCCGCTGATTTGTCGCCAGTGCCAGCGCACAGCTGTGGTGCGGACCACCAGGGAAGACAGCCAGGGCATGGCTCGGTGACGGACAAGAAAAACCCGGCAGGAAGCCGGGCTGTTTCATCAAGCAAGGCTGTACTGGCAGCACATCAATAGATGCGCTCCTCGCCTTCCGGGCGGGTCTTGAAGCGCTTGTGCAGCCAGAAATACTGGCTGGGTACCTCGCGGATGCGCTCCTCCAGAAAGGCATTCATGCGCCGGGTATCGGCCACGACATCCTCCGTCGGGTAATTCTCCCATGCCGGATAGAATTCCAGCTCGAAGCGATTACCCACGCGGCGAGCAATCAGCGGCACCACGCGCGCCTTGGCCAGCTTGCTGATGCGCGACAAGCCGGTAATCGTCGCGGCATCCTTGTCGAAGAATTTCACGAAGACCGAGTCGCGCGCTCCGAAGTCCTGATCGGGCAGGTAGAGAAAGGGCGTGTGCTCCTTGCGCATGGCCTTGATGATGGAGCGCAGGCCTTCGTTGCGCGGCACGATATAGCAATTGTCATAGCGCTGGCGGCCTGCATAGATCTGCGCGTCCAGGGTGTCGTTTTTCTGCTGTGAATACACACTGACCAGCGGCAACACCTGATTGAGCGCAAACACGCACATTTCAAAGCCGACAAAGTGTGGATAGAACAGGATGACATCCTCGCCCTTGGCGCGCAGCTCTTCCACGATATGCAGATTCTTGATGGTCACCAGCTTGCGGATGCGCTCGGCCGAGCTCCACCAGGCCACGCCATATTCCAGTGCCAGGCGGATCATGAAGCCGAAATTGGCCTTGATCAGCTTTACCCGCTCGGCCTCCGTCATCTGCGGGAAGCATAGCCGCAGATTGGTCAGCCCGACCTTGCGGCGATCTGCAGCCAAGTGATAAGCGACTAGGCCAATGGCATCCGCCAGCAGACCAATGGCCCACATGGGCAGCAGGCGAATCAGCCATAACAGGGCAAAAGCAATCTTCATGGGTTTCCTTGCAGATGGTCCGGCGGCGTAACGCCGGCCGGACATTTGTAACGGTTATAGCTCCACAGATACTGGCTGGGGAAGCGGCGGATCAGGTTTTCCACCGTGTGGTTGAGCAAGGCACAGTCGGCCTCCTTGTCCCCGCTGAAAGGCTGCGGCATGGCTTCGATATGCACGACAAAGCCCTTGCCACCAGGCAGACGCTCGCCGACAAAGAACAACACCTCAACGCCGCTCACCTGCGCCAGACGCGGCACCAGGCTCATGGTGTAGGCTGGTTTGCCAAAAAAGGGCGCCCACACCCCCTCGCCATTGCCGGGAACCTGATCGGGCAGGATGATGGTGGCTTCACCCGATTTCAGGGCTTTCATCAGAATCCGCACACCGGCCCCGGTGGCCGGCGCCGTCTTGCCTTTGCCACGTGCCCGGCCAGCCTGCATCACCGGCTCCAGCCAGCTCAGCTTGGGAGGACGGTACATGGCCGTCAACGGAAAGGGCAGGCGCGAGCTGATATAACGCCCGGCGATGTCATAGCTGCCCAGGTGCGGCGTGACAAAAACAATGCCGTGCCCAGCCTGCAAGGCGCGCTCAACATGCTCCCAGCCATGGCATGCCTTGACCAGCGCGGCGATGTCTGCCGGCTCGCGGCACCAGGCAATGGACAATTCCAATGCACCTTTGCCGGTTTCTCGTGCGGATTGTTTGACTAGTCCTTGTAAAACCTGATAATTTTCACAGATTTTACTCGACGCCAGATTATCTCTCATCCTTTGCGCATAGCGGGGGGAGGCGAGATAAGTTAGCCGCCCCAGTATGGCGCCGAGACTTTGCAGCCACGACAGCGGCAAACGCGCCAGCAAGGACAACATGAGTTGGACCAGCTTGGACATGGTTTCGTCAGTGGTGATCGTAAAGCGGCCTATTTTATCATCACACTGTTTTGCTTTATTCGGGAATCAACAAACAAATGAGCGAATATCTGTTTACGTCGGAGTCGGTATCGGAAGGCCATCCGGACAAAGTCGCCGACCAAATCTCTGATGCCATCCTCGATGCCATCCTGCGCGAAGACAAATACGCTCGCGTTGCTGCCGAAACACTGGTCAATACCGGTCTGGTCGTCCTGGCTGGCGAGATCACCACCTCGGCCAATATCGACTACATCAAGGTCGCACGCGAAACCATCAAGCGCATTGGCTACGACAACTCCGAGCTGGGCTTCGACTACCACGGCTGCGCCGTCATGGCCTGCTATGACAAGCAATCGCAAGACATCGCCCAGGGCGTCAACGAAGGTGAGGGCCTGGACCTGAACCAGGGTGCTGGCGACCAGGGCCTGATGTTCGGCTACGCCTGCGACGAAACCCCGACGCTGATGCCTTTCCCCATCTATTACGCACACCGTCTGGTACAGCGCCAGGCCGAGCTGCGCAAGGATGGCCGCCTGCCGTGGCTGCGTCCGGATGCCAAGAGCCAGATCACCTGCGTCTACGACGGTGAAACCGGTCTACCCAAGCGCATCGACACCGTGGTGCTGTCCACCCAGCACAGCCCGGAAATCGATCACAAGACGCTGACCGAAGCCGTCATCGAAGACATCATCAAACCGGTACTGCCGCCGGAAATGCTGACTGCCGAAACCAAGTACCTGGTCAACCCGACCGGCCGTTTCGTCATTGGCGGCCCGATGGGCGACTGCGGCCTGACCGGCCGCAAGATCATCGTCGACACCTACGGCGGTGCAGCCCCGCACGGTGGTGGCGCCTTCTCCGGCAAGGATCCGTCCAAGGTCGACCGTTCGGCAGCCTATGCCGGCCGTTACGTGGCCAAGAACATCGTTGCCGCCGGCCTGGCACGTCAGTGCCAGATCCAGGTCTCCTACGCCATTGGCGTGGCCGAACCGACCTCGATTGCGGTGGATACCTTTGGCACCAACAAGATCCCGAACGAGAAGATCGTGGAACTGGTGAAGAAGCACTTCGACCTGCGCCCGAAAGGCATCATCCAGATGCTGGACCTGCTGCGCCCGATCTACGGCAAGACCGCTGCTTACGGCCACTTTGGTCGTGAAGAGCCGGAATTCACCTGGGAACGCACTGACAAGGTCGAGGCCCTGCGCGCAGACGCGGGTCTGTAAACACCAGCCACCGCAGGCAAGATAACAGCACCGGATGAGAATCCGGTGCTTTTTTTGCACTGAAACAGGACATGGCCCGCATGACAGACAAAAAAAGAGGGCGCCGAAGCGCCCCTAAGTCCCTTACCACAACAAGTAGATTGGTAGCAGTTAGCTGTTATTCCACACGCTCGCCGTGCAGAACCACGTCCAGGCCTTCACGTTCTTCGTCTTCGGCCACACGCAGACCTACCACCAGATCAATCACTTTGAGCAGGATGAAGGTGATGATGGCGCAGTACACCACGGTTACTCCCACACCCAGGGCCTGAGTCGCCAGGCTGCCTTCGGAACCGCCAATGCTCTTGACTGCGAATACACCGGTCAGCAGGGCACCCACGATACCGCCCACGCCGTGTACACCAAAGGCATCCAGCGAGTCGTCATAGCCCATCATGTGTTTCAGACCGGTAGCACCCCAGAAGCAGACCACACCGGCTACTGCACCGATGATCAGCGCACCTTTCACATCCACGAAACCAGCAGCCGGCGTGATGGCCACCAGACCCGCAACCGCACCGGAGGCAATGCCCAGCACCGACGGCTTTTTCTTGTGAATCCATTCAGCAAAGGTCCAGGCCAGCGCCGCGATACCGGTGGCAACCTGCGTGGTCATCATGGCCATCCCGGCACGACCGTCGGCAGCACCAGCAGAACCGGCGTTGAAGCCGAACCAGCCCACCCACAGCATGGAAGCACCGATCAGGGTCAGAATCAGGTTGTGCGGCGGCATGGCTTCCTTGCCGAAACCCACACGCTTGCCCATGACCAGGGCGCAGATCAGGCCTGCGATACCGGCATTGATATGCACGACGGTGCCACCGGCGAAGTCCAGCACGCCCTTGTCAGCCATCCAGCCGCCCGGACCCCACACCCAGTGGGCAACCGGCACATACACCAGCAGCGACCACAGTGCGGTAAAGATCAGCAGGGCGGAAAATTTCATCCGTTCGGCAAAGGCGCCAGTGATCAGTGCCGGAGTAATGATGGCGAAAGTCATCTGGAACATCATGAACACCGATTCCGGGATGGTGCCGGCGGAAGGATGCACTGCAACCTTCTTGGTATCAGCCAGATAGTCCATGCCACTGAGCAGGAAACGGCTCAGATCGCCCAGATAGGGGCTGCCTACGGTAAACGACAGGCTGTAGCCGATAACCGCCCACAGCACGGTGACCAGAGCGGTGATGGCAAAGCTCTGCATCAGCGTGGCCAGCACGTTTTTCTTGCGGACCATGCCACCGTAGAACAGCGCCAGACCCGGAATGGTCATGAACAGCACCAGCGCGGTGGAAGTCAGCATCCACGCCGTATCGCCGGAATTGATGACCTTGAAATCGGCCATGGCCGGGCCGGCCGGCGCATCTGCCAGGACCGGAAGGGCCAGCGCCAGCAGGCTGGTACCCAATGCAGCAAGTTTCTTATTCATTTCATTTCCCCTGTTGAGCGTGGCTTAAACCGCGTCGATACCGGTTTCCCCGGTCCGGATCCGCACGATTTGTTCAAGGTCGAAGACAAAAATCTTGCCATCGCCGATTTTGCCGGTGCGCGCCGATTTCTCGATCGCTTCCACCACCTGGTCTAGCAGGCTGTCATCGATGGCGATTTCCAGTTTTACCTTCGGCAGAAAGTCCACTACGTATTCGGCGCCGCGGTACAGCTCGGTGTGGCCTTTCTGACGACCAAAGCCTTTTACTTCCGTGACGGTAATGCCTTGTACGCCGATGGCGGATAGTGCTTCACGTACTTCATCAAGCTTGAACGGCTTGATCACGGCGGTGACCAGTTTCATGTTCACTCCTTTGTAATGGACCCAGATGTGTATTTGCCTTGCTGATTCAGCTCATTGCACAAACCGTGCCAGCTCGCGATCTGACTGTTTTCCAAGAAATTTCTTTGCAACAACTGGCATTTGCCAAAGGAAACTCGGCATTGGCACCATGGCAGAGCATTTATCATCAATAGACTGCACCGCTTTGGTGCGCCAGGGCAAAACTGCAGGGCGGGAGGGATTTTGCTAAACTCAACTCAGATCATCGAACCATTGTCCAAGGAGAGCTGAAATGTTGAGTCAGAAATTGTTTGAGGAAATCAGCGCCAAGATCAGCGATACCATTGCGGCCAGCCCGGCCAAGGATATCGAAAAGAACATCAAGGCCATGATGGCATCGACTTTTTCCCGTATGGATCTGGTGACCCGGGAAGAGTTTGATGTGCAGCAAGAAGTCTTGGTCCGCACCCGCGAGAAGCTGACTGCGCTGGAAGCGCGGCTGGCCCGGCTGGAAAACCAGCTTTTCCCAGAAGAAGCCCAAGCTAAGACCGAAGCGCAGGCCGAACTGGGTCACTCCTGATCGACGATGGCGCTTGCCGTTGTCGCAAGCCGCGCACTGGCGGGGCTGCAGGCACCGGAAGTCGCGGTTGAAGTACACCTCGCCAACGGACTGCCGCAGTTCACCATCGTTGGGCTGCCGGATACCGAGGTCAAGGAGAGCCGGGACCGCGTGCGGGCGGCCATCATCAATTCCGGTTTTGAGTTTCCCGCTCGCCGCATTACCGTCAATCTGGCACCGGCCGACCTGCCCAAGGACTCCGGCCGTTTCGATCTCCCCATTGCCATTGGCATCCTGGCTGCGGCTGGCCAGTTGCAGTGCCCGCAGCTGGCCGACTATGAGTTTGCCGGCGAGCTGGCACTCAGCGGACAGTTAAGAGCCATCCGGGGGGCATTGGCCATGGCCTGTCAGACCACTCAGGCAGGCCGGATGTTTTTCTTGCCGCATGACAGTGCGCGGGAAGCTGCACTGGTGATGTCGGGCAAGGTCTATGCAGCCGACAGCCTGTTGCAGGTCTGTGCCCATCTCAATGGCGTGCAGTCATGTGAGCCGGTCCTGGTCAACCAGAACAGTATCACTCCCGTTTATCCAGATCTGGCTGATGTAAAGGGCCAGCTGGCCGCGCGCCACGCCCTGGAAGTCGCTGCCGCCGGCGGACATAGCCTGTTGCTGGTGGGGCCGCCCGGAACCGGCAAGTCCATGCTGGCGTCTCGTCTGCCAGGTATCCTGCCTGCCATGGATGAGCAACAGGCGCTGGAAACGGCAGCAATACAATCTCTGGGGTCGCAGGGCTTCCATACGGCGCAGTGGCGGCAACGACCTTATCGTGCCCCGCACCATACCGCCTCGGCTGTCGCCCTGGTGGGCGGTGGTTCCGATCCCCGTCCGGGCGAGATCAGTCTGGCACATCACGGCGTACTGTTTCTGGACGAGTTGCCCGAGTTTGAACGAAAAGTGCTGGAAGTATTGCGTGAACCTTTGGAGTCACAGGTGATCCATATTTCCCGTGCGGCGCGGCAAGCGAGCTTTCCGGCAGATTTTCAGCTGATCGCGGCCATGAATCCCTGCCCCTGTGGCTATCTGGGACAGCCATCCGGTCGCTGCCACTGCACTCCGGAGCAGATTGCCCGCTATGTCGGCAAATTGTCCGGTCCCTTGCTGGATCGCATCGACATGCATGTGCAGGTGGCCAATCTCAGCGCGACGGAGCTGACCAGTGACCAGCCAGCCGAGGCCAGCGCCAGCATTCGTCAGCGGGTGCAGCAGGCAAGAGACCGCCAGTTGCACCGACAAGGTTGTTGCAATGCCCGCCTGACTGGGGCTGAGCTGGAGCGTCATCTGCATGCCAGCACCGAGGTTCTTGGTCTGCTGGCGCAGGCGCTGGATCGCCTTGGCTTGTCCGCCAGAAGCTATCATCGGATACTGCGCATTGCCCGCACCGTGGCCGATATGGAGGGCAGTGTGCGGCTGGGGCGACAGCATATGCTGCATGCCATCCAATTGCGACGCAGCGGATTGACCTTATAATGCCGTGAAATATATTTTCACCGGGTTTTAATAGATAATGAGCGGATTGACTGCATGGAAATGGTAGTAGTACATGGCTAATCGTGATGTGAAGAATTCCTCGCGTTCATCGTCCTCCGGACGAGCGCGCACCAGCAGCAAAAGTGGCGGCGGTGGCATGGTGGCAGGTATTGTCATCGGCCTGATTGTCGGTGTTGCCGTCGCCGTTGGCCTGGCGATGTATTTGAATCGTTCCGCCACTCCCTTTTCCAATCTGGAAAAACTGGATCACAAGAATACGTCCGCTGCCGCGTCGGCACCGTCGACGGAATTGCTGGAACCGGGCACCAAGATCGCTGATGTACAGCCAGCGGCACCAGTTGCCTCGGCACCAGCCAAGGTCGAAGTGGCGCCTGCGCCACCCATGCCTGTCGAGCTGCCTCCGCCTGCGGCCACGCCGCCCGCTGCCAAAAGCAAGCCGGCTGCGCCTGCTGCCAACAGCAGCAAGGATGAGCAGCGATTCGACTTCTACAAGATCCTGCCGGGACAGGTGGATGCCGTTCCTGCTGATGGCAAGGCCAATGGCAAGGATAAGGAACCTTCTGCGGCCACTCCGGCCAAAAAGGTCTACCTGCAGCTGGGTTCTTTCCAGAATGAAAACGAGGCTGACAACCTCAAGGCCAAGCTGGCCTTGCTGGGCGTGGAAGCCAAAATCCAGTCCGTGTCCCTGGCTGACAAGGGCATGGTGCATCGGGTCAGGGTGGGTCCGCTCAGCAAACAAGAGGATGTGGACCGGATACGCTCTCAGCTGAAGCAGGATGGTATCAATGCTGCCGTGGTCAAGGCAGAGTGAACGTCATAGCGTCTAAAGGACAAAAAATGAAAAAGTGGTTGATGATGGGCTTGCTGCTGCTGAGTGGTGCTGCCAGTGCGGCATCCGAGCTGGGGAAGGACTACGTGCTGATGAGCAAGCCGCAGCCGGTGGCCAACCCGAAGAAAGTCGAAGTCATCGAATTCTTCTCCTACACCTGCATCCATTGCTTCCATCTTGACCCGCTGATCAGCGCCTGGGAAAAGAAAAAACCGGCTTATGTCGATTATCACCGTGAGCAGATCGTCTGGCAGAAGCCGATGGAGGGCTTTGCCCGACTGTTTGCCACGCTGAATGCCACTGGCACGATGGAAAAGCTGAACAGCCCGGTGTTTGATGCGGTCATGCAAAAGAAAATCAACCTGGGTGAACCGGCGATCTTGAGCGACTGGCTGAAAAAGCAGCCCGGTGTGAATGTCAGCAAGTTCATGCAGACCTACAACTCCTTCGGCATCAACAGCCAGGTTGCCCGCGCCAGCCAGATCACCCGTGCCTACAATATCGAAGGCACGCCCACCATTGTGATCAATGGCAAATACGCGCTGGCACCTGCCGCACCGGAGCGCCTGATCGAGGTGATGAATGATGTGATTGCCAAGGCCAAGGCGGAAAGCAATATCAAATAAGCTTGGTCCTTCGAGGTGGCGGGAGTGTATTTATGCGGCTACTTTCGTTCAGGTCCTTGACACTGGCTGGATGGTGCGGTAAGATGCATTTCTCTGACGCGGGGTGGAGCAGTCTGGTAGCTCGTCGGGCTCATAACCCGAAGGTCGTAGGTTCGAATCCTGCCCCCGCAACCAAGTTTTCAAGAAAAGACCACTCTTATGAGTGGTCTTTTCTTGTGTGTGCCTGGCGCACGGCAGTATATACGTTCGGTTTGCTGTTCAGAACGTATTCCCTCGAGTCATCTATTTAGGGCCACATTCTTCGGGATGTGGCCCATTCTTTTGGGGCTGTAGTTCTGCGAAAACAAAAAAGCCGCCCGCAGGCGGCTTTTGTCATGACCATGCAGATCAAATGCGTTTTGCCAATTCGGCAGCCTTGCCCACATAAGCAATCGGGGTCAGTTCCAGCAGACGCGATTTTTCTGCTTCGGGAATTTCCAGACCCTTGATAAAGGCGGAAAGTGTCTCGCGGGTAATGCCGTCCTTGCCACGCGTCAGCTCTTTCAGCTGCTCGTAGGGATTGGGCACGCCGTAGCGACGCATCACGGTCTGGATCGGTTCGGCCAGCAATTCCCAGCTACGACCCAGTTCGTCAGTGATGACGGCCGGATTGATTTCCAGTTTGTTCAGTCCCTTCAGGCAGGCTTTCAGACCGAGCATGGTATAGCCGAAACCGACGCCCATATTGCGCAGCACGGTGGAGTCGGTCAGGTCGCGCTGCCAGCGCGACAGTGGCAGCTTTTCTGCCAGATGGTTCAGGATGGCATTGGCCATGCCCAGATTGCCTTCGGAGTTTTCGAAGTCGATCGGGTTGACTTTGTGCGGCATGGTCGAGCTGCCGACTTCGTCCTTCTTGACCTTCTGCTTGAAGTAGCCCAGCGAGATATAACCCCAGATGTCGCGGTTCAGGTCGATCAGGATGGTATTGATGCGCGCCACGACCTGATACAGTTCGGCCATATAGTCATGTGGCTCGATCTGGATGGTGTAGGGATTGAAGGTGAGGCCCAGGCCAGACACAAAACGACCGCACAGGCTTTCCCAGTCAATCTGCGGATAGGCAACCAGATGTGCGTTGTAATTGCCGACTGCGCCGTTGATCTTGCCAAGGATTTCCTGGGCAACCAGCTGTTCACGCTGACGCTTCAGGCGATAGACGGCATTGGCCATTTCCTTGCCCATGGTGGAAGGCGTGGCCGGTTGGCCATGGGTGCGGCACATCATCGGCAGGTCGGCCAGTTCGTGTGCCAGTTGCTGCAGCTTGAGGATCACTTCGTCCAGTGCCGGCAGCACCACGGTATTACGCGCGGTTTTCAGCATCAAGGCATGCGACAGATTGTTGATGTCTTCCGATGTGCAGGCGAAATGGATGAACTCGCTGGCGGCCATCACTTCGGTATTGCCCGACAGACGCTCTTTCAGCCAGTATTCAATGGCCTTAACATCGTGATTGGTGCGTGCTTCGATGGCCTTTACTTCTTCGCCGTGCTGTACGGTAAAGTTGCTGATGACCTCATCGATTTCGCGGATGGTTGCCTCGGAGAAGGGCTTCACTTCCTCGATGCCCGGCTCGGCAGCCAGCATTTTCAGCCATTCCAGTTCAACCTTGATACGGAACTTCATCAGGCCATATTCGGAGAACAAGTTGCGCAAGCCTTCAACCTGGGCGGCGTAGCGGCCATCCAGCGGGCTCAGGGCGGTCAGCGGGTTCAGATTCATGACGAGGTATTTCCAAGCGTGGTTTGCCAGTCGGGCTGGCAGGTTTCAGTACAAAACAAAAGGTTTCAGTCAGGCTGGCGTGTCAGCCTGCGTGCTAATCCGGCAGCCAGTTTGTCGGCGGCTTCCGGTTTGAAGCGGAAAAACAGTTCGGGTTCGATCATCTCCACTTCCATCAAGGCCAGCTTTCCATGATTGTCGCGGATCATATCAACACGGGCATATAGCACATCAAAAGGCAGTGCCGCCACCGTGGCTTCGGCGAGGCTGCGTTCTTCGGCGGTGGCCTGATGGGGGTGGACGCTGCCGCCATGGTCATCCTGTACCCGGAAGTCACCTGCTTGTGGCAGCTTGCGGATGGCATGGCTGAATGCCCCGTCGATCACCATCAAAGACAACTCCCCCTGGCTCAGTATGTGCTGCTGGAACGGTTGCAGCATCATGGCTTCACGCTGGATCAGCTCGGCAAAAGTACATTCCAGCCTTGCACTGTTTGCCGCATCCAGCCGATAAGTGTGACGAGCCGAGCCTGACACTACCGGCTTGAGAATGGCCTGCTCCCATGCGCAATCCTGCAGGCACTGCTCCAGGCTGCGGGTATCACCTCTCTCAATGTAGTGACTGCTGACCGTGTTGATGCCTTTTTTTGCCAGTGTTGCCAGATAATGTTTGTCGATATTCCAGTTGATCAGCTCGGCACTGTTGAATAGTGTGGTTTGCCGAGCGACCTGCTGGAGCCAGGGGCCAAACTCGGCAAAGCGCTCAAAGTAGTCCCAGGTAGTGCGAAACAGTATGCAGCGCGTCTGTGTCCAGTCGAAATCAGGGTCATCCCAAGCCTTGCGAGCAACGCGCAAGCCCTGGGCAGCCAGCGCCGACATGACCAGCCCATCTTCATGATGAACCTGGCGGCTATACCAGTCGGCCTCATTCAGCTGGAGCAGGGACTGCTTCGTCAGTACGATGACATCAAACTGCATGCATTTCCTTCACATCAAGAAAAACGGGTGCCTGGCACCCGTTTCGCTTACATCCCGGGCATCATGCCCTTCATGCCACGCATCATTTTCATCAATCCGCCCTTGGCGGAGAACTGTTTCATCATCTTTTGCGTCTGTTCAAACTGGTTGAGCAGACGATTGACCTCTTGCACCGTCACGCCGGAGCCGGCTGCAATACGGCGTTTGCGGCTGGCTTTCAGCAGTTCCGGTTTGCGACGTTCTTCCATGGTCATCGAATTGATGATGCCCTCGATACGGCGCATGGATTTTTCGGCTTCAGCGCCTTGAATGCCCTTGGCCATCTGACCCAGCTGGCCCGGCATTTTTTCCAGCAGATTGGACATGCCGCCCATTTTTTTCATCTGCTGCATCTGTGCCTTGAAATCCTCCAGATCGAAGCCCTTGCCGGACTTCAATTTCTTCGCCATGGCTGCAGCTTCGTCCTGATCGATGCCCTTTTGGACTTCTTCAATCAGCGACAGCACATCGCCCATGCCGAGAATACGGCTGGCAATCCGGTCTGGGTGGAAGGGCTCCAGGCCATTGACCTTTTCTCCCACGCCGATGAACTTGATCGGCTTGCCCGTGATGTGACGGACTGACAGCGCGGCACCGCCACGCGAATCACCATCCATCTTGGTCAGGATGACACCAGTCAGCGGCAGTGCCTCATTGAAGGCCTGGGCGGTATTCACGGCATCCTGGCCCTGCATCGCATCGACGACAAACAGGGTTTCCACCGGATTGATGGCAGCGTGAACGGCCTTGATTTCAGCCATCATGGCTTCATCGATGGCCAGACGGCCGGCTGTATCGACCATCAGCACATCAAAGAAATGACGCTTGGCATGATCAACCGCGGCACGGGCGATCTCGACAGGTTTCTGCTGGCTATCCGAGGGAAACCACTCAACGCCGACTTGCTCGGCCAGCAGTTTCAACTGCTCAATGGCGGCCGGGCGATATACGTCGGCCGATACCACCAGAATCTTTTTCTTCTGCGTTTCTTTCAGCAGTTTGGCCAGCTTGCCCACCGTGGTGGTTTTACCGGCACCCTGCAAACCGGCCATCAGCACAATGGCGGGCGGAACAGCGGCCAGATTGAGGGCGTCGTTTTTTTCACCCATCAATTTGACGAGTTCATCATTTACCACACCAACCAGAGCCTGGCCTGGTGTCAGGCTGCCCATGACCTCCTGGCCAAGGGCGCGCTCCTTGATCTGGGCGATAAAGGATTTGACGACAGGGAGTGCAACGTCGGCCTCCAGCAAGGCCATGCGAACTTCGCGCAAGGCGTCCTGGATATTGCTTTCGGTCAGGCGGGCATTGCCGCGCAGATTCTTGATGACGCCGGACAGGCGGTTGGTCAGGTTGTCTAGCATGCTGAGTCCTTCTGTCTGCCAACGAGGGACAGGTTGGTGTAGACTTTCAAACTGTCGATTTTACCACGAGCTGCCGGGTTGACGCCCGCAAATGATGGCGCTAACACCATGACTGCTTTTATTTTTGTTCTGACAATCCTGCTCATCTGCGCCTATGGCGGCCTTTCCTGGCACTTTATCGGCAACTGGAAGGGTGTGGCCAGTTTGCCGCGCAACCCCCGTTTCGAGCACACCCTGTTGGGCATTATCTTGCTGCTGCATGCCTATGCCGTGATGTCGCCGCTATCGGAAGGCAGCATGATTTCGCTGGGCGTTGGCCGTGCCTTGTCCGTGGTGGTGTGGATGATGCTGGTGATTTACTGGACCTGCAGCTTCTTCTATCGGGTGGAGGGCTTGCAACTGTTCATGATGCCGCTGGCCATGACGACACTGGGATTTGCGCTGGTTTTCCCTGGCGAGCACATCATGCATGATCTGGGCAACCCGGCTTTTGCCCTGCATGTATTGGTATCCATTGTGGCGTACAGTCTGTTTGCCATTGCCGCCTTGCTGGCGGTGCTGATGCTGTTCCTGGAAAAGGCATTGCATGACAAGCGCTGGTTGTCTCTGGTACGGCAATTGCCACCACTGCTGTCGCTGGAAAAAATGATGTTCCAGGTGATTGGCATCGGCTTCATGCTGCTCACCGTGTCTCTGCTGACTGGCGTGGTCTTTTCCGAAGAGGTGTTTGGCAAGGCGGTGGCCCTGAGCCATAAGACGGTTTTTTCCGTTATTTCCTGGCTGCTGTTTGCGGCGCTGCTGCTGGGGCGTCACTTCAAGGGATGGCGTGGCAAGGTGGCGATCCGCTGGACACTGGCTGGTTTCGCAGCTTTGCTACTGGCTTATATCGGCAGCAAAATGGTCTTGGAGTTGTTGTTGCATCGTGTCTGATCAGCTTGTCGTAGTGGCTTATTCTTTTTGTCATCACTTCCACCTGAAATGAGGAACTGCTTCATGAAAAAACTGTTTGCCATGATTGTGGGCCTGCTGTTTATCTGCGCCTCTGCCTTTGCCGCTATCAATATCAACACGGCTACCCAGCAACAGCTGGAGTCCCTCAATGGCATTGGGCCAGTCAAAGCCAAAGCCATCATCGACTACCGTACCAAGAACGGTGCTTTCAAATCGGTCGATGACTTGAAGAAGGTATCTGGCATCGGTGACAAAACCCTGGAAAAGCTGCGCAAGGATATTGCGGTGAGTGGAGCTAGCGCGGCTCCGGCGGCTGTGCCGGCCAAGGCAGCTGCGCCAGCAGGCAAACCGGTAACGACCAAGAAAGAAGCCTCCAAACCGGTGGCAAAGAAATAAGCATGGATGACCAAAACAAAGCGCCCCACGGGGCGCTTTGTTGTTATCTAGCTCTTGTTTTTACCAAATAGCAGCAAGGCGCGCTGACGCTGTACAGCATGTTCCACAATGGGAGCAGGGTAGTCGTGTTCAAGCTGGAAACCCAGTGGTGGGTTTTTGGCCAACCAGGGGGCATGAATGTCCTTGTTGTTAAACGATGCCAGTTCCGGTACATAGCGTCGGATGAACTTGCCTTCAGGATCGAATTTTTCCGATTGTGTTACCGGGTTGAAAATGCGGAAGTAAGGCTGTGCGTCGCACCCGGTCGATGCCGCCCATTGCCAGCCGCCATTGTTGGCCGCGAGGTCAAAGTCAAGCAATGTCTCGGCAAAGTAGGCCTCACCCCAGCGCCAGTCGATCAGCAAGTCTTTGACCAGAAAGCTGGCTGCGATCATGCGCAGGCGGTTGTGCATATAGCCGGTTTGCTTCAATTGCCGCATGGCGGCATCAACGATGGGATAGCCGGTGCGTCCCTCCTGCCATGCAGCAAACCACTCTGGTGAGTTTTCAAATTCCAGCTGACGGTATTCTTCTTTGAAGCTGTTGCCCACTACCTGGGGGAAGTGCCAGAGCAGCTGTTGATAAAAGTCGCGCCAGATGAGCTCTCCCAGCCAGCATTCGGCTCCCTCTCCTTCTTGCTGCCAGGCAAATTGCGCCAGTTTCCTGATGGAAATAGTGCCAAACCGCAAATGCGCCGACAGGTAAGAGACTCCTTTTGTTGCAGGATAGTCGCGCCAGTTCTTGTAATGGTTAACACGCAGCATAAAGTCGGCAAAGAGCTGATCCGCGGCTGCACTTCCACCTTGCAAGGCCGTGTGTGCCCGCGTGAAGCCAAGGGTCTCCAGCGCGGGGAGGGGGGCAGTCTGCCAGCGATCCAGCTGCGCCAGATGGTTTTGACTGGGATAGGACTGAACAAAGAATGGCTCCAGCCGTTTAAGCCAAGCATTCTTATAAGGTGTGAACACGGTATAAGGACGGCCAGCGGTAGTCAGTACCTCGTCAGTTTCAAAAATCACCTGATCCTTGAACAGCTCCAGTTGTCCCGACTGTTGAGCCAGCTTGGCGGCAACCTGTTCATCGCGCAGTATCGCCGCGGGCTCGTAATCACGGTTGGCGAAAACCTTGCCTGCATTCCATTGTCGGGCCAGCTCAGGAATGATGTCCTGTGCCCGGCCATGCGCCACATGCAAATCACTGCCGGCTGCCTGCAGTCCTTGGCGCAAGTCAGCCACGCAGTCCCAGATGAAGGCGATGCGCCGGTCTGCCGGCGGTAGTGGGGCAAGGATGTCGGTGTCAAACACAAAAACACAGCGCACTGCCGCGCCAGACTTCAAGGCATGGAACAGGCCGGCATTGTCAGCAAGGCGCAAGTCCCGCCGGAACCAGAAAATATGTGTTTGAGGCATGATCATGCTCGCTCGTGTTGATGGGTTCAGGGGCTGATGATGCAATTTTTCATCATTTTTGCAACACATTTGCCGGTGTGTTGTTTTTTTGGTTGAGTGCTTGTTTTTGGTATTTTTCTGTAAATTTCTATATAAATCAATGACTTGATTTGTATTTTTGTCGCTGGGTCTTGCATGCTTGCTGTGTGGCATGCTGCGATGTTTTGTATTTTTGCAACGAGCGCTTTATATTTCAGGCAGCAACTAGCCGATCAATCGGCAGTGAAAAAATGTCCGGGAGCCTCAGACGTAAGGGGCAATCTAACAGGACTACATTAAACTGACTTCGAAAGGAATTAGCGATGAACAAGAAGCTGATCGCCCTGGCTCTGGCCGCTCTGCCGGTAGCCCACGCAATGGCTGATGTAACCATTTACGGCACTATCGAAGCCGACATGGAAAGCAGCAAGACCTTTGCAGCTGGTGTTGGCAAGGCCGCCAATGGTGCTGGCCAGCTGAAGTCTGCAACCCGCATCGACGATACCGGCTCCCTGATCGGTTTCAAGGGTAACGAAGACCTGGGTAATGGCCTGAAAGCCATCTGGCAAGTTGAGCAAGGTCTGAGCATCGATGGTACCACTATCAATGCATCCAACACCTTTGCCACCCGCGATTCTTTCGTTGGTCTGCAAGGTGCTTTTGGTAAGGTACGTCTGGGTAAGCTGAGCACTTTCCTGAACTCTGATGCAGGTGCTCCGGATGCTTGGATCTATGGCAACGCTGGTGTAAACGGTCTGTCCTACAGCTCCATCAACCAACTGGATGGTCGTGTTAAGAATGCCATCCGTTACGACCTGCCCGAAGTTGTTGCAGGCCTGAGCGGTGCCGTTCTGTACGGTACCGATGAGTCCCGAGCTGTTAATGCTACTACTGGCCAGCGTCAGAATCAGCAAGTTTGGAGTGTCGGCGCTACCTACACCAACTCCGGCTACTTCGGCACTTTCGGTTACAACCGTTTTGCTGATGACTACGTTTCCGGTAACACTCTGAAGGGTGGCAACTACTGGCGTCTGGAAGCTGGCTACAATGCCAACAATATCTTGGCTGCTGCTTACTATGGTCAAAGCAAGCTGGCTATCGGTGATGGTTCCACTGGCACTGATGCTACTTTCAGCTACTTGTTCTCTTCCGTTGCTAACTCCAGCCCGTTTACTAGCGGTTCCGAGCTGAAGAAGAAAGAAGCTGGCATCACTCTGGGTTACACCATCGGTGCGATTACCCCGAAATTCTCCTACGGCCGCGTTTGGGGTGCTTCGGTTAACGGCGCAGATGTTAAGGGTCACCTGAACCAGTACGTTCTGGGTGCTGACTACGCTCTGAGCAAGCGTACCACTGCTTACGCTTCCTACGGTTATGTTCAAGATACCTACCAAGACAACCTGAACAACAAGTACTCCAACGAGCACACCGTTGCTGTCGGTGTTCAGCACAAGTTCTAATTCTCGCTTAGAGAGTTAAACTCAAGAAAAAGGACTGCTTCGGCAGTCCTTTTTTTATGTCTGAGCTGGAGTGGTGATCTGTACTGTTTTCCACGGAGTCGATTGGCTACTGCAGGTGGCGACGGTGCTGCCACTTTGCGCCGCCTGCGCATATAATGCCTGCATGGTTGTGGCAATGCCCCTGTGCTAGGGGTGCTGAGAATTGACAAAGGGATTTTATGGAAGCTTCTGCGGGGATATCTGGCCTGGGGCGGGCACTCGTTCAGAATAATGCCTTGCTGTTGCAGGATGCCGAGGCGATTCAGCGTCTGGCTCAGGCTTCCGGTATCAGCTTTGTCGAGCAGTTGATTGCCAGTAAGAAAATGTCAGCCGTCGAGGTGGCGACCTTTGCCTCCGGTGTATTTGGTTATCCCTTGCTGGATATGGGGGCGATTGATCCGGCTCAGCTCCCCAAGGGCATGGTGGATGAGGAGTTGATTGGCAGTCGCCGCCTGGTTCCCTTGTTCAAGCGGGGTAATAAACTCTATATCGGTACATCTGATCCTACCCAGACCTCGGCTTTTCATGCCATTACCTTCAAGACCGGCCTGACCGTCGAGGTGGTGGTGGTCGAGGATGACAAGCTGTCCAAGGTGATCGGCAAGTACACCGAGGATGCCACGGCTGCCATCAAGGCGTTGGAAAACGAGGATTTTGGTGATCTGGAGTTTGTCGATCCGGATGCGCCGACCGCTCACAGTGAAACCAATCAGCCAGATGTCGATGATGCACCGGTGGTCAAATTCATCCACAAAGTACTGTTGGATGCCATTACTGGTGGGGCTTCCGATGTTCACTTCGAGCCGTATGAGAAATTTTATCGTATCCGTTACCGGGTCGATGGTCAGCTCAAGGAAATTGCTCAGCCCCCCTTGCTGCTGAAAGAAAAGATCGCCTCCCGCATCAAGGTGATTTCCCGCCTGGATATTTCAGAAAAGCGGGTTCCTCAAGATGGCCGCTTGAAGCTGGTGCTGTCGAAGACGCACTCGATTGATTTTCGTGTCAGTACCTTGCCAACCTTGTATGGCGAGAAGATTGTGATGCGTATTCTTGATGCCTCTGCGGCATCGCTGGATATCGAACAGCTGGGTTTCGAACCGGAACAAAAGAAATTACTGCTGGAGGCCATTGGTCGCCCCTATGGCATGGTGCTGGTTACCGGACCAACCGGTAGCGGCAAAACGGTGTCGCTTTACACCTGCCTGAATATCCTGAACAAGCCGGATATCAATATTTCCACTGCCGAGGACCCGGTAGAAATCAACTTGCCTGGTATCAATCAGGTCAACGTCAATGAAAAAGCGGGCCTGACCTTCTCGTCGGCCTTGAAAGCCTTCTTGCGGCAAGATCCCGATGTGATCATGGTGGGGGAAATCCGTGATTTCGAGACCGCGGATATTTCCATCAAGGCAGCACAAACCGGTCACATGGTATTCTCCACGCTGCATACCAATAATGCGCCGGCTACCCTGACCCGTTTGCTGAACATGGGGGTGGCACCGTTCAATGTGGCCAGCTCGGTATTGCTGATCATGGCGCAGCGTCTGGCACGTCGCTTGTGCAACCATTGCAAGGCACCGGTGGACATTCCGGATACCGCCTTGCTGAGGGCAGGGTTTAGGCAGGAGGAGCTGGATGGTAGCTGGAAACCTTATGGCCCGGTGGGCTGCGATGAGTGTCGCGGCTCCGGCTATAAGGGGCGTACCGGTATTTATGAAGTGATGCCGATTACCGATGCCATGACCCGGTTGATCATGCAAAATGGCACCGCGATTGATATCAATGATCTCGCCTTGAAAGAGGGTATGGTCGATCTGCGGCATGCGGGTCTGCTCAAGGTCAAGCGAGGGCTGACCTCGCTGGCTGAAATCGAGGCAGTGACCAACGATTAGCTAGAAGAAAGACAAGCATGGCGACCGTGGCGAAAAAGACAAATCCGGGGTTTATCTGGGAGTGGGAAGGCAAGGACCGGTCCGGCAAGGTCATCCGTGGCGAGCTGCGTGCGGAAACCGAGGCCGTTGCCAAGACGCAATTGCGGCGGCAGGGTATCAATGTCCTCAAGGTAAAGCGCCGGCGTGGCGGTTTTGGTCGCAAGATCACCGAAAAAGACATCACGCTGTTTACCCGTCAGCTTTCCACCATGATGCGCGCCGGTGTGCCCTTGCTGCAGGCATTTGATATCACGGCCAAAGGTCACAGCAATCCGGCTGTGACCAAGATGCTGCTGGAAGTTCGCGCCGATGTGGAAACCGGCCTGTCTCTGGCGGAAGCCTTTCGCAAAAAGCCGCTGTATTTCGACAAGCTGTTTTGCAATCTGATTGCGGCGGGCGAGACCGGCGGTGTGCTGGATTCCTTGCTCGACAAGTTGGCCACTTATAAAGAAAAAGTGATGGCCATCAAGGGCAAGATCAAATCCGCCATGATCTACCCGACGGCGATTATTGCTACCGCCTTTATCATTACCGCCGTGATCATGATTTACGTGATCCCGGCCTTCAAGGACCTGTTCTCCAGCTTTGGTGCCGATCTGCCGGCGCCGACATTGGTGGTGATCTGGTTGTCGGATTTCTTCGTTCACTGGTGGTGGCTGATTTTCGGCTCGATCTTCGGTGGCATTTTTTCTTTCTTTTATGCGTTCAAGCGTACTCCCAAGTTGCAGGAGCAGTTTGATCGCATCTTGCTGAAGCTGCCGGTGATTGGCGACATCATCCGCAAGGCGACCATTGCCCGCTGGACGCGTACCTTGTCCACCTTGTTTGCTGCGGGTGTCCCTTTGGTCGAGGCGCTGGATTCGGTGGGTGGGGCATCGGGTAATCAGGTCTATAGCGAAGCCACCAAGCTGATTCAGAATGATGTCAGTGCCGGCTCCAGCCTCAGTTATTCCATGCAGCGCACCGGGCTGTTTCCCAATATGGTGCTGCAGATGACCTCGATCGGCGAGGAGTCCGGCTCGCTGGACCAGATGCTCGACAAGATCGCTGATTTCTATGAGGAAGAAGTCGACAACGCGGTGGCCTCGCTTTCCAGCCTGCTGGAGCCGGCCATCATGGTGATTCTGGGGGTACTGATTGGTGGTCTGGTCATCGCCATGTACATGCCGATTTTCAAGATGGGTCAGGTGGTAGGTTAAGCATGGCTGAAATGGCAAGTGTATTCGCTGGCAATGCCGGCTTGCTGGTGCTGGTGGTATTGCTGTTTGGCCTGCTGGTTGGCAGCTTTCTCAATGTGGTGATTCACCGCCTGCCCAAGATGATGGAACTGGGCTGGCAGCAGGAGTGCGATGCCTACCTGGGGAGGGAGCCGACGGCACGCCCCCGCTACAATCTGCTGGTCCCGGCATCGCATTGTCCGGTCTGCCGGCAAGAGGTCCGCCCCTGGCAGAATATTCCCCTGCTGAGTTATGCCTTGTTACGTGGGCGTTGTCATGCCTGCAGCACGCCGATCAGCCTGCGTTATCCGGCGGTGGAGCTGCTCACTGGTGGCCTGTTTGCACTGCTGGCCTGGCATTATGGCTGGAGTGTGCAACTGCCGGCCTACCTGGCACTGACTGCGGTGCTGGTGGCACTCACCTTTATTGATGCCGATACCCAGTTGCTGCCAGACAGCCTGACGCTGCCCTTGTTGTGGGCCGGCCTGCTGTTCAATCTGCTGACCGGTACAGTCGCACTTTCCGATGCAGTGCTGGGTGCCATGGCCGGCTATCTGAGCTTGTGGCTGGTGTACTGGCTGTTCAAGCTGGCTACCGGCAAGGAGGGCATGGGGTATGGTGATTTCAAGCTGCTGGCAGCCTTCGGTGCCTGGCTGGGCTGGAGCATGTTGCCCCTGATCATCCTGCTGTCTTCGCTGATGGGGGCGGTGGTCGGTATCGTACTGATCCTGCTGGCCCGCATGGGGCGTGGCCAGGCCTTGCCGTTTGGGCCGTATCTGGCAGCAGCCGGCTGGATTGCCTTGCTGTGGGGGCAGGATATTGTCAGCTGGTATCTGAGCACCTATGCCCATTGAGATTGTCGGCCTGACTGGAGGCATCGGTTCCGGGAAAAGTGCTGCCGCTGCGCACTTTGTCACACTGGGTGTGCCGGTGGTGGATACTGATGTCATTGCGCATGCACTGACAGCGGCTGATGGCGTGGCCATGCCCTTGCTCGCTGCCGAATTTGGCCGCCAGGTGGTGGCTGTCAACGGTGCGCTGGACCGTGCCGCCATGCGTGCACTGGCCTTTGCTGATCCGGCTAATCGCCGCCGGCTGGAGTCCATCCTGCATCCGCTGATCCGGGCCGAATCCGTGCGCCAGCTGGATGCCGCTCGTGGGCCCTATGCGTTGCTGGTGGTGCCCTTGTTGTTTGAAAATCCGGATTATCTGGCGCTGGTGCGGCGCAGCCTGCTGGTGGATTGTGCGGAGGAGGTGCAATTGGCACGGGTGCAAGCCCGCAGTGGTTTGACCGCCGAGGCGGTACGCGCCATCATGGCGGCGCAGATGCCGCGTGCGCAAAGACTGGCACGCGCCGACGATGTCATCGATAATGATGGCTCGCTTGCGGCATTGCAGCTTCAAGTCGAGGCCAAACACCAGTATTATCTTGCAAACCTTGCCCACAGCCAGTGACAAGGCATTTTCCAAGCCACCAAGAAGGGCAAACGTCTTGTGATCAGTTTTGAGTTTCCTGTCACCGAGCGAACCCGTACCCTGCTTCGACTGGAGCAGCTGTATGACCGGCTGGCTTATTTTCTTGGCAAGGATCATCCGCTGGATCATCACGCCGGCTTGCTGGTGTTGTTCGAATTGCTGGAAACGGCCTCCCGTGCCGATTTGAAAGCCGATCTGCTGCAGGAGCTGGAGCGGCAGAAGCAGGTGCTGGAAGCGCTGCGTGAAAATCCCAATGTGGCGGAAGAAACGCTGGAAAAGGTCCTGGACGAAATCGAGCTGTCTTCCAGCCAGCTGCTGGGCGTCACCGGCAAGTTTGGCCAGCACCTGCGTGAAAACGAGTGGCTGATGGCCATCAAGCAGCGTGCCGGTATTCCCGGTGGTACCTGCCAGTTCGATTTGCCGTCTTATCATCTGTGGCAGCAAAAACCGGCGGAAGAGCGGCGACGCGACATGCGGCGCTGGGCAGCACCGCTGATGCCGACGGCTGAGGCCGCCCGCATCCTGTTGCATCTGCTGCGCGACAGCGGCAAGACCCATCATTATGTCGCCCGCAATGGCGCTTTTCAGCAGATGTCCGGTGGCAAGGTGGTGCAGATGATCCGCATCGCCTATGACCCCAGTCTCAATGTATTGCCGGAATTGTCCGCCAACAAATATGCCATCAATGTCCGCTTCGTCAGTGCCGTTACCGGTGAAAGCCGGCCCCGCCAGACCGAGTGCGATGTCGAATTTACCCTGACCAACTGCAAGTTCTGAGCCATGTCCCAAGCTGTTCGTACCGTACCTTGCCCTACCTGTGGCGCAGCCGTGCGCTGGGAGCCTGCCAGCGAGTTTCGTCCGTTCTGCAGCGAGCGCTGCAAGATGATCGATCTGGGCGAGTGGGCCAGCGAGACTTACCGGCTGCCGGCGCAGGAGGAAAGCCCGGATAGCGAAATCGATCCCTCGCGCTACTCCTGAGCCGTTTCGGCCATATGAAAAAAACAAGGCCCGCAATTGCGGGCCTTGATCATTGCCGGCAGTCCACTCAGGCGCGGGCAGCCAGCGCGGCTCCCTGGGTGAAATAGGCTTTGACGCCACTGAGGATGGAGCCAGCCATTTGCTGCTGGAAGTCGCCATCCAGCAGGCGCTGCTCTTCTTCCGGATTACTGATGAAGGCGGTTTCGACCAGGATGGACGGAATGTCTGGGGCCTTGAGCACGGCAAATCCGGCCTGCTCGACCTGGGCGCTATGCAGCTTGTTCAGGCTACCCACCTTGCCCAGCATGATCTTGCCCAGCTTCAGGCTGTCATTGATGGTGGCGGTCTGGGTCAGGTCCAGCAGTGTATGCGCCAGGAACTTGTCCTTGCTGGCAATCTTTACCCCACCGATCAGGTCCGAGCTGTTTTCAGATTGCGCCATGGTCTTGGCAAAGGCACTGGAAGCACCTTTCTCGGACAAGGCAAATACCGACGAGCCACGGGCGCTGCGATTGGGTGCCGCGTCGGCATGGATGGAAATGAACAGGTCGGCATTCAGTTTGCGTGCTTTGGCCACGCGTACGCCCAGCGGAATGAAGATGTCTTCCTCGCGGGTCATGAAGGCCTTCATATTGCGTTCGGCATCAATCATGCGCTTGAGCTGCTTGCCAATGTGCAGCACGATGTCTTTCTCGCGGGTGCCATTCATGCCGATGGCGCCGGGGTCTTCCCCGCCGTGGCCCGGGTCCAGCATCACCACGATGGGGCGGCCCGCATCATTTTTCTTTGGCTTGACCTGCGGCGGCGGCTCGGTGAGCTTGCCCTTGTTGTAGTCGTCCAGCAACGCCATCAGCGGGTCATCCTGTGCGCCAGTGGCGGGGTAGAGGTCAACCACCAGCCGGTGCTTGTATTCGGCTACCGGGTTAAGGGTGAAAGCCTGCGGCTTGACATCAGTCTTGAGCTCCAGCACCAAGCGTACCGTATCCGGGCTGAATTGCCCGGCGCGGGCGGTCTTGATGTAGGGGTCGGCGTCGGCGATCTGGCTGCTGATGTCTTTCAGCACGCTGTTGAGCTGTACCCCTTCCAGGTCGATCACCAACCGGTCGGGATTACTGATGGTGAACTGTTTGAACTTGATGGCATCGCTGGCTTCCAGCGTGATGCGGGTGTAGCTGGAGGCCGGCCAGATGCGAATGGCGACCACCTGGCTATTGCCGGCAAAGCCAAGCTTGCTGACGCTGAGCAGAAAGGTGGCGGCTGCCGCGCCAATCAGGCGGCGGCGGGTGGGGTCGAAAGTCGAGTCAGGCATGACTGTCCGGTTTCTGTGCTTGCGGTTAAACGATACGTGCGACCCTGACCGCTGACCTCGAGTTCCAGCGTCAGGTCGGCCATGGGCAATAAGTCCCCAGCCTTGTCCGGCCACTCCACCAGGCAGACGGTATCCTGGCCGAAGTAGTCGCGAAAGCCGGCATCATCCCATTCTTCCGGGTCGGCAAAGCGGTACAGGTCGAAATGGTGCACGGTCAACTCTGCCAGCGGGTAACTTTCAACCAGAGTATAGGTCGGGCTTTTCACTCGGCCTTGATGGCCCAGGCCGGCCAGCAGGCCGCGGCTGAAGGTGGTTTTGCCGGCCCCCAGGTCACCCTGCAGGAATATCACCACGCCGGCTTGCAAGGCATGCGCCAGCGCGCCGCCCAGTGCGAGGGTGGCGGCTTCATCGGGCAGGCTGCCGCAGTGAACGCTGGTATCATCCATGGCCATATGACTGAGAAATCCTATCAAAACATGGATTATCCCGAATTGGCGCGCCAAATCAAAGCCTGGGCACAAGAATTGGGCTTTGCCGATGCCAGAATCGGCCATGCCCGGCTGCCAGAGCAGGCCGAACGCGAGCTGCAAGCCTGGCTGGACGCGGGCTGCCATGGCGAAATGGACTATATGGCGCGGCATGGCGCGCTGCGGGTGAGGCCGGCCGAGCTGGTGCCCGGCACGCTGACCATCATCAGCGTGCGCATGCCGTACTGGCCGGCGGAGGCGCAGGCCAGCGAGCCGGTACTGCAGGATGGCCGCCTGGCCTATCTGTCACGTTATGCGCTGGGGCGTGATTATCACAAGGTCTTGCGTGCCCGCCTGCAAAAGCTGGCTGACCATATCACCCAGGCTATTGGTGATTTCGGTTACCGGGTGTTTACCGACAGTGCGCCGGTGGCCGAGGTGGCGCTGGCGGCACAGTCCGGTCTGGGCTGGCGCGGCAAACATACCCTGTTGCTGAACCGGCAGCAGGGCTCGCTGTTTTTCCTTGGTGAGCTGTTTACCAATCTGCCCCTGCCGGTGGATGAGGCGGAGGACGGACATTGCGGCCGCTGCACCCGCTGTATCGATATCTGTCCGACCCAGGCCATTACCGCGCCTTATCAGGTGGATGCGCGCCGCTGCATTTCCTATCTGACCATCGAGCTGAAGTCGGCCATCCCGCTGGAGCTGCGGCCCTTGATCGGCAACCGGGTCTATGGCTGTGACGACTGCCAGCTGGTTTGTCCGTGGAACCGCTTTGCCGTCAATACCAAGGAGGCCGATTTTGCCGTGCGGCATGGGCTGGATGGCGCGTCCCTGCTTGCGCTGTTTGGCTGGAGTGAAGCCATGTTCAAGGAAAAGCTGGCGGGTAGTCCGATCTACCGCATCGGTTACGCCAAGTGGCTGTCCAATCTGGCGGTTGGCTTGGGCAATGCGCCATACGATCCAGCAATCGTTGCGGCGCTGGAGCAGCGGCTGGATTGGCCGGACCAGCTGGTGGCCGAGCCGGTGCGCTGGGCTTTGCAACAGCAGCGCCAGCGCGCAGCGGACGGCCATGAAAAAGGGAGCCTGGCGGCTCCCTGATCCAGCAGGCCGGCTCAGCTCAGTTGAGCGGCTTGGTGAAGTGAAACGAGGTGATGCTGAATCCCTTGCGGAAATACAGACGATGCGCCTCGGTGCGCCAGGTGCCGGAATCCAGCACCTGAAAGCCGCAGCCCAGTCGTCGCGCCTCCTCGGCACACCAGTCCAGCAACTGGCTGCCTATGCCTTGCGAGCGGTGGGCTTCATCGCTGACCAGGTCATCGATATACAGCCGCAGGTCCTCATAGGTGTTTTCATACACCCGGTACAGTGCCAGCCCCAGCGGCTTGCCGTCGCCATCCAGCGCCGCCACCATGCGTGCGCCAAACGAACAGACGCGTTGCATTTTTGCCGCATAGCTGTGGCCGTGTTCCGGCAGCATGGGGCGCAACTGGCGATGCAGGCTGCTGCACTGGGCCAGCAATGCCGGCTCGGTGACCTTGCCGGATTCGTCAGTCAGCGGCACGATGCGCAAAGACAGGGCCATTTCATTCGCCACGGGACGGTGCAATCACCAGTGATTCACCCTCCAGAATCACCTTGCCCTGCACCAGGCACTGGGTAGCCAGCTTGACGCGTTTCTTTTCCGGGAAGATTTCCACCACGGTGGCGCGCGCGGTGACGGTCTGGCCAATGCGCACCGGTGCCTTGAAGCGGGTGGATTGCGACAGGTAGATGGTGCCATTGCCCGGCAGCCTGGTGCCGACTACGGTGGAGATCAGGCTGGCGGTCAGCATGCCATGGGCGATGCGGCCGGCGAACGGTGTGGTTTCCGCATACTCCTGGTTGATGTGCACCGGATTGTCATCGCCGGAAACGGCAGCAAACATCAGGATATCGGCTTCGGTAATGGTTTTGGCGTATTCGGCAGAATCGCCGACCTTGATATCTTCAAAGTAGACTGTCATGAGGGTGTCTCCGGCTATGACGTTGAAATTGCTGCACTGCATTGTGCCATGCAGCAGACGAAATGCAAATTAAGCGGAAATGACGTAGTATCTGCAATCAGTTGTTTTTTTGCTACGTGCCACACACTAAAATTCAACCAAACGCTCGTTTGAAATGGCGTTGGGGCATAATTCGGGAAACACCACGGTAGCAAGTCCCTTCCGAGTTCGATTAACCCAGAGAGCTATTCGCTGGAGGAATATGAAAGTTCTAGTCGCTGTTAAACGCGTTGTCGATTACAACGTGAAGGTTCGGGTGAAGGCTGACGGGTCTGATGTCGATGTCGCCAACGTCAAGATGTCGATGAACCCCTTTGACGAAATCGCGGTGGAAGAAGCCGTGCGTCTGAAGGAAGCCGGCAAGGCCACCGAGATCGTTGTTGTTTCCATGGGTGTGAAGCAGTGCGAGGAAACCCTGCGCACCGCGCTGGCCATGGGGGCTGACCGCGCCATCCTGGTGGAAACCGACACCGAACTGCAACCGCTGGCCGTGGCCAAGCTGCTGAAGGCTGTTGCCGACAAGGAACAGCCGCAGCTGCTGATCGTCGGCAAGCAAGCCATTGACGACGATGCCAACCAGACCGGCCAGATGGCTGCCGCGCTGCTGGGCTGGGCACAAGGCACCTTCGCCTCCAAGGTGGATGTGGCTGCGGAAACGGTGGACGTCACCCGTGAAATCGACGGTGGCCTGGAAACCGTCAAGCTGCGCCTGCCGGCCGTGGTCACCGCCGACCTGCGCCTGAACGAGCCGCGCTTCATCAAGCTGCCCAACATCATGGCCGCCAAGAAAAAGCCGCTGGACAAGACCAGCCCGGCTGATCTGGGTGTCGATGTCACTCCGCGCCTGAAAACGCTGAAAGTGGCCGAGCCTGCCAAGCGCTCTGCCGGCATCAAGGTAGCCAATGCTGCCGAGCTGGTAGCCAAACTGAAAAACGACGCAAAGGTGCTGTAAGCCATGGCCATTCTCGTTATCGCTGAACACGACAACCAGGGCCTGAAAGCAGGCACCCTGAATACCGTAACCGCCGCTGCCAAGCTGGGCGAAGTGCACGTGCTGGTGGCTGGCCAGAATGCCGCTGCAGCTGCCGAAGCTGCCAAGAATGTGGCTGGCGTGAGCAAGGTACTGCTGGCTGATGCCGCCCAGTACGCGCACGGCCTGGCCGAAGCGCTGTCCGCGCTGGTGGTGGAAGTGGCCAAGGGCTACAGCCATGTACTGGCGCCGGCTACTTCTTTTGGCAAGAACCTGCTGCCGCGCGTGGCTGCCTTGCTGGATGTGGCGCAGATTTCCGAAATCACCGCCATCGAATCCGCCGATACTTTCGTGCGCCCGGTCTACGCCGGTAACGTGCTGGCCACCGTGCAATCGGCTGATGCCGTCAAGGTGATCACCGTGCGCACCACCGCTTTCGATGCGGCGGCCGCTCAGGGTGGCTCCGCTGCGGTGGAAAGCGTGGCCGTGGCTGCGGATCCGCAACTGTCCAGCTTTGTTGGCCAGGAACTGACCAAGTCCGACCGTCCGGAACTGGGCGCCGCCCAGATCATCGTGTCCGGTGGTCGTGCGTTGGGTTCGGAAGAACAGTTCAAGGCCGTGATCGAACCGCTGGCTGACAAGCTGGGCGCTGCCGTGGGTGCTTCGCGCGCTGCGGTTGACGCTGGCTACGCGCCGAACGACTACCAGGTTGGCCAGACCGGCAAGGTGGTGGCGCCGCAACTGTACTTCGCGGTGGGTATTTCCGGTGCCATCCAGCATCTGGCCGGCATGAAGGACTCCAAGGTGATCGTGGCGATCAACAAGGACGAAGAAGCGCCGATCTTCCAGGTAGCCGATTACGGCATCGTCGGTGACCTGTTCACCGTGGTGCCGGAACTGCTGGCCGAGCTGTCCAAGTAATGCAGTGCGGGGAGGGGAGACCCTCCTCATCCGAGCAGGCAAGATAGCCGCCGGATCAAAACAAAAAACAACCGGCTACGACCGGTCTGCTTCATGGAGGAGCAAGCTACCCCGCCGCGGCTCGCGGCGGGTGGGCATGCTCATGCATCAGGTGGACGGCGTGCCGGTTTTTTCATATCTACGACGATTGTTGTGCAGCAAGAATGAGGAGAGACTGATGATTTATAATGCGCCAGTTAAAGAAATTCGCTTTGTTCTCAATGAATTGGCCGAGCTGACCTCGGTGTGCAGCCTGCCGGGTTATGAAGACTGCTCGGTCGAACTGGTGGATGCCATTTTGGAAGAAGCCGCCAAGTTTGCCGAAGGCGTCTTGGCGCCCATCAACAAGCAGGGTGACAAGGGCGCCACGCTGAAGGATGGCGAAGTGACCGCCGCCCCCGGCTTCAAGGACGCCTGGCAGCAATATGTCGAATCCGGCTGGGTGGGCCTGCGTGCCCCGGCTGATTTTGGCGGGCAGGGCATGCCGGCCCTGGTGGCCATTGCCGCCGAAGAAATGTGGTGTTCGGCCAATCTGGCCTTCTCGCTGGCCCCGCTGCTGACCTTGGGTGCGGTAGAAGCCATTCACCACCATGCCTCTGAAGAACTGAAAGCAGTCTACCTGCCGCGCATGTCCAGTGGCGAATGGACCGGCACCATGAACCTGACCGAACCGCAGGCCGGTTCCGACCTGGCCCAGGTGCGCTCGCGTGCCGTGCCGCAGGCCGATGGCAGCTATCTGGTGACCGGCCAGAAGATTTTCATCACCTGGGGTGAGCACGATATGGCCGACAACATCGTCCATCTGGTGCTGGCCCGCCTGCCGGATGCACCGGCCGGAGTGAAGGGCATTTCCCTGTTCATCGTGCCCAAGTTCCTGGTCAATGCCGATGGCAGCCTGGGTGCGCGCAACGATGTGCGCTGCGTCTCCCTGGAACACAAGCTGGGCATTCATGGCAGCCCCACGGCGGTGATGAGCTTTGGCGATAACGGCGGTGCGGTCGGCTATCTGGTGGGCGAGGCCAACAAGGGCCTGGGCTATATGTTCACCATGATGAACCACGCCCGTCTGGGGGTGGGGGTGGAAGGCATGTCGGTGTCCGAGCGTGCTTACCAGAAAGCCGTCGAGTACGCCCGTGACCGCGTGCAAAGCCGTGCCGTTGGCTCGCCGGACCCGGCTGGTGTGGCCATCATCAAGCACCCCGACATCCGCCGCATGCTGATGACCATGCGCAGCCAGATCGAAGCCCAGCGCGCACTGGCTTTCTATACTGCCGCCGCACTGGATCGCGCCTCGCGCCACCCGGTGGCCAGCGAAGCGGCGCGCAATCAGGCGCTGGTGAATTTCCTCATCCCTATCGTCAAGGGCTGGAATACCGAGCAAGCCAACGAGCTGACCAGCCTGGCGGTGCAAGTGCATGGCGGCATGGGCTTTATCGAAGAAACCGGCGTGGCCCAGTACTACCGTGATGCCCGCATCACCGCCATTTATGAAGGCACCACCGGCATTCAGGCGCTGGACCTGATTGGCCGCAAAACCTTTAGCGAAGGCGGTGCCACCGCCCGCGCGCTGCTGGAAGAGGCGCGAGCTACTGCCGACAAGCTGGCCGCTGCCGGTTACGCCAGCATGGCTAGCAATCTGCAGCAGGCCGCGGCCGAGGCTGAGCGCTGTGTCGCCTTCATTCTGGAGAGCTTTGGCACCCAGCCGCAGCTGGCCGCTGCCGGGTCGGTACCTTTCCTCAAGCTGATGGGCATTGTGCTGGGTGGCTGGCAACTGGGCCGCGCTGCACTGATCGCGCGCGAAAAGCTGGGCGAAGACGGTGTGGACGAGGATTTCCTCAAGGCCAAGATCACCACCGCCCGCTTCTTTGCCGAGCACCTGCTGCCGCAGGTTTCCGGTCTGGCTGCAGCCATTGTGGCAGGGGCAGACAGCGTGCTGGAGCTGGACGACAGCCTGTTCTAAGCTGACGTTTCATGGTGCTGAACAGCCACCTGCGGGTGGCTGTTTCTTTATGTAAAAGTATTGGAAACAAGGCAGGGCGGTTTCAAGAGCCAAGTGCAACGGTGGTTGGAATCCTGATATCCAGATTGAAGCAACATTCCCAGAATGCTTCGCTGGGCTTCTTAAACCCT
>NZ_QJKC01000014.1 GCF_003202035.1 Aquitalea magnusonii
GTGACGGTGACGGTCTGGCCGGCTTCCACCCCCGTGGTGCTGCCGCTGACCACCACCGCGCCGCTTTCGGTCTTGTTGTAGACGTGATCGCTGCCACTGCCATCACTGCTGATGGCAATGGTGGCCACCGTATCCTTGCTGTCGGTATTGCTGGCGCTGGCGGTATTGCCGGCCACATCGCTGACCGTGGCTTTCACGGTCACCGGGCCATCCACCAGGCCGCTCAGGCTGCTGGCCGGAACGGTCCAGCTGCCATTGGCTGCCACGGTCGCCGTGGTGGTGACCACGTGGTTGGCGCTGTCGGTGAAGGTGACGGTGACAGTCTGGCCGGCTTCCACGCCCGTGGTGCTGCCGCTGACCACGGCGGCGCCGCTTTCGCTGCTGTTATAGACATGATCGCTGCCACTGCCATCACTGCTGATGGTGATGGTGGCGCTCAGGTCGAGCTTGGCGCTGTTAGTGCCGGTGGCCGAGGTATTGCCTGCCGGATCGGTGATGGAGGCAGTCACCGTCAGCGTTGCACCATCTCCCGGGGCAGCCGGGGTGAGAACGACCTGACCTGCAGTAATTTCAGCAGCGGTCAGCACATGACCAGCTTGCGCCACGCCATTGATGGTGACGTTCAGCGTATCGCCTGCCTTGGCATCTGCCGGCAGGCCGATGTTGACGGTATCCGTCGTCGCACTGCCCTGCTCGGCCTTGTTGATGTAGCCGTCGTGGTTGGCATCGGTGGCGATGACCACGGTCGGTGCCGACGGGGCGGTGGTATCCAGCGTACCGCTGTCTTTACCCTGGCCGGAGGTATTGCCCACGGCATCAGTCTGGGTGGCGGTGATGGTGACGGCGGCGTCCTGTGCCGGCGGCGTCATGCTGATGGTGACGGTGCCATTGTTGTAACTGCCGCTGACCGTGCCATCGGCACCGGTCACGCTGCCATCGCTATGCACCACCAGCGTGGTGGTATGGCCGCCATCGTTGACCACGATGGTGGCACTGCCGTTCTTGGCCAGATCAGCGGCATCCAGCTTGACGGTGGCTTCCACCTTGCCGTTGACCAGATCGCCAGCGCCAATCACGCCGTTGGGATCATTATGTTCGGCGATGGTCACCGTCGGCGTGGCCGGCGGCGTGGTATCGATGATGGCGGTACCGGTGGCGCTGGCGGAAGAACCGGCCGCATTGGTGCTGGTGGCAATCAGGGTGTCGGTGCCATCCGGCAGCTTCGACGACGGCGTCAGCTGCCAGTTGCCGTCGCTTCCCACGACCGCGCTGCCGATAACGGTGCCGGCGGCATTGCTCACCACGACGGTCAGGCCGGGAATGCCGGTACCGTGGATGGTGGGGGTGGCATTATTGGTGGCGCTGATGTTCTCGATGGAAACGCTGATGGGCGTGGTAGCCGTAAGCGCTTGCGCAGGTGTGGTGCTGAAGGTCTCGCCCTGTACGGTGGGCACAACGACTTCGGCCGTGGCGTTATTGTCCAGGCTGAGGCTGTTGAGGGTTTCGCTGATGCGCACCAGGCGGACAAAGCTGTGGCTGCCTTCATCGGTGGCACCGCCTGCGTTCAGACCGGCAGCAGCGGAGTCGAGCTGCGCCAGCGGATCCTGGCCATTTTCCAGGGCGGCCAATACTTGTTGCGCTTCCGGGGCCAGCTTGGCCACGGCGGCCTCGCTCTTGTCGGTGCTTTGCGGCGTGAGGGTTTCGTCAGTCAGTGCCAGATCACGCGGGCCATCCACCGTGATGCTGTCGCCACCGGCGCGGGAGACGGTCAGTGTGGCACCATCCAGCAGCACGACATGCTCGCCTGGCTGAATGATGTCGCCAGCCTTGAGAATGCGCTCGTGCCCTTGGGCATCGATGACTTTGACAATACCGTGGATGGCAACAACCTGACCTTGGATCGCGGGGGCATTCATGACTGACTCCTGAAGACGCAATAAGTATTGCGCCCAGATTAGTCAGACAGCCGGGAAAAACCTATTGTACCGAAGGGCAATTTCCTAATTATTTTCAGAAATTTCTTAGCTCTGTAAAAAATCAAAGCCGCCGTACCAGGGCGGCGCGGCGGCTGTGCAGGCTGATGGCGACAGGACTAACCGCCGGTGAGCTTGAGCAGCAGTTGCAGGCGGTCTTCCACGCCGAATTTCTGGAATACCGAGGTCAGGTGCGCCTTGACCGTGCGCTCGGAAATATCCAGCAAGCGGGCAATCTCCTTGTTGGCCTTGCCCTGGCGCAGCGCCTCCACCACCGCCAGTTCGCGCTCGGACAATTTGGCGGCCAGTGGCGATGCCGGCGTCACCGGCAGGCGGCTGCCAAAACGGGCACACAATTGCTGCATGATGCTGCGGCCTACCCAGGTACCACCTGCGGCGACGGTCTCGAACATCTGTTGCAGCAGGTCGCCCGTACTCATGGCATGGGCATAGCCCACCGCGCCACATTGCAGCCAGTACAAACCTTCCGCATCGCTGGGCTGCGAGGACAAGGCCAGTACCCGGCAATGGCGGCAGGCCTGGACGATGTCCTGCTCCTCCACGTGTTGCTGGGCCAGATCAACCAGCACCAGGCTGTCGGCGGCCACGCCATGGCGGTTGAGCGCGGCCAGATCAGCCAGGCGCACGGCATCTTGCAGGCCCAGGCTGTCGGCCCAGTAGTCGGCCAGCGCCGGGCTGGCGGTAATCAGGATCACACTGTCGCTCATCGTTCGGTCAAAGCCTCTGCCTTGGCGCGCAGCACCGGTTTCAACAGATAGGAAAGAATGCTCTTCTTGCCGGTCATGATGTCCACCTGGGCCACCATGCCCGGAATGATGGGCAGGTGTTTTTCGCCCAGCGCTCCCTGTTTGGTTCGGACCTTGACGATATAAAAGGCATTGCCCTTGTCATCGGTCACCGTGTCGGCGCCGATTTCCTGCAAGCTGCCCTCCATGCCGCCATATACCGTGTAGTCATAGGCGGTAAAGCGCACCATGGCGCGCTGGCCGGGGCGCAGAAAGGCGATGTCGCGCGGCGAAACGCGGGTTTCGATCATCAGCGAATCTTCCAGCGGCACGATTTCCAGAATGTCCTTGCCCGGCTGCACCACACCACCGATGGTGTTGACGAACAGGCGCTTGACCTCGCCCTTCACCGGCGAGCGTACCTCGGACAGCTTCACCTTGTCGGCCAGGCCGGAACTGCCGGCGGACAGGCTGTTGATCTTGCCCATGGTGTCGGACAGATCGGCGCTGGCCTGATTGCGGAAATTCAGTTCCACTTCCTGGATTTTGTGATTGGCCTCGCTGATGGCGGATTGCAGCTTGGGGATCTGCGCCGCAGCCATGTCGCGGTCCCCCTGATAGCGCGATACATCGCGCTGCAGGCGCAGCAGGTCGACATCGGACACCGCGCCGGACTCCCTCAGCGGCTTGGTCACCGCCAGTTCACGCTGGGTCAGTTGCAAGCCTTGCTGTGCCTGTTCGTAACGGGCACGCACCTCACTCAATTCCTGGGTACGCTGGGTCACTTCCTGGCGGGCAATGGATACCGTAGCCTCCAGTTCGCGGCGCTTGGTCAGGTAAAGATCCATTTCCTGCTTGGCCACATCGGGCGCTTGCGTGGTGACTTCCTTGGGCAGCTCGAACGGCACATTATTGGCGATGGCACGCAGCCGCGCCGCCTTGCCCAGCAGGGACAGGTATTGCGCCTGGTTTTCGTTGAGCGAGGAAACAAAGCGGGTATTGTCGATATTCAGCAGCAGCTGGCCTTTTTGCACGATCTGGCCTTCCTTCACCAGAATCTTCGACACCACGCCGCCATCCAGGCTCTGGATATGCTGGTTTTGCGAAACCGGCACCACCTTGCCCTCACCGCGGGCCACTTCATCGATTTGCGAGAATGCCGCCCATAGCAGGGCCACCAGCAGCAAGGCCAGCATGGTCCAGACAAACACCCGCGGCCGCCCCGGATTTTGTTCCAGAATGGCCCAGTCGCCATCGGTGGCGAAGTCCAGCCGGTCTTGCAGGTCGCGCGCGGCGGCCCAGTCCATCAGCTTGTCCCAGTAGGGCGCGGTTTTGTCCTGACCGCGCACTATCCAGCCTTGCAGCCTTTGCTTCCAGGTCGTTTTCATCAGTTCGCCCTCCCTACCTGGCCCTGCTGCAGGGCCTGGATCACCGCGGCCTTTTCCCCGTCGGCGACAATGGCGCCGTTGTCGATCACGATCAGGCGGTCGGCCAGCTCCAGCAATGAATTGTGGTGGGTGACCATGATCATGGTCTTGCCGGCCATGACCTTGACCAGCGTCTGCTTGATCTGGTTTTCGGTGCTGTTGTCCATATTGCTGGTCGGTTCGTCCATCAGCAGGATGGGCGGCGCATTCAGCAAGGCACGGGCGATGGTGACAGCCTTGCGCTGGCCGCCGGACAGCGAGTCGCCACGCTCGCCGATGATCATGTCAAAGCCTTGCGGGTGGCCGTTGATGAACTCGGCCAGGCCAGCCAGCTCGGCCGCGGCGGCAATGCTGGCATCGTGTGCATGCGGTGCGCCCATGGCGATGTTCTGGCGCAAGGTGCCATAGAACAGTACCGAATCCTGCGGCACATAACCGATATGGCGGCGCAACTCGGCCGGATCGATCTGGTTGATATCGATACCGTCCACCCGCACCGAGCCCTCCGTCGGCCGGAACAGGCCAAGAATCAGCTTTTGCAGGGTGCTCTTGCCGGAGCCGACACGGCCGATGATCGCCACCCGCTCGCCCGCCCTGATCTTGAACGACACATTGCGCAGTGCCACCTGCGGATTGTCCGGGTAGCTGAACGACACATTGCGGAATTCGATCTCCCCCTGAAAACTGGTGCGATGGAAGAAATTGGCATCCTGTTCGCGCTCCACCGGCATCTTCATGAAACCGTCCAGCGAAGACAGCGAGGTCTTGGCATTGTGGTACTGCGTCAGCAGCCCCACCAGCTGGCCTAGCGGTGCCATGGCACGGCCGGACAGCATCACCGCCGCAATCACCCCGCCCTGCGAGGTATTGCCGTCCATGATCTGGTACACCCCCAGCACCAGCATCACGATGGATACCAGCTGGGTGATGAAGCCGGCAAAGGTATTGGCCGAGGTGGCCAGCAGCTTCAGCCGCGCGCCCACCTGGGCCAGATACAGCGTGCCCTGTTCCCAATGCCCCTGCTGCTGGCCTTCCGCCGCCAGGATCTTGATGGTTTCCAGGCCGGCCAGGTTCTCCACCAGCTGGGCATTGCGCTGGGCCGAGGCACGCAGGGTGGCCTCGGTCAGCTCCTTCATCTTTTCCTGGATCAGCAAGGCAAACACGATCATCAGCAGCCCGCCCACCACCACCGGCAAGGTCAGCAGCGGCGACACCCACAGGATGGCCAGCAGGAAGATCAGCACGAAGGGCAGGTCGATCAGCGCGGTAATGGAGGCCGAGGCGATGAAATCGCGCACCGTTTCAAAGGCGCGCAAATTGGACGAAAACGCCCCGACCGAGGCCGGCCGCGCTTCCATGCGAATGCCCAGCACCCGTTCCATGATCAGGCTGGACAGGGTCACGTCCACCCGCTTGCTGGCCAGATCGATCAGATAAGCGCGGGTCATTTTCAGCAGGAAATCGAAAATCAGCGCCAGGAGACCGCCAATGGCCAGTACCCATAGCGTTTCGGTCGCCATATTGGGCACCACCCGGTCGTAGACATTCATCGACACCAGTGGAATGACCAGCGCAAACAGATTGATCAGCAAGGCGGCAATCATCGAATCGCGATACAGCGGCAGGCCACCATAAACCGTCTGCCAGAACCAGTGGCGCGAACGGATATCACCCAGCTCGGGCGCGCGGCGTTCGAAATTGAAGCGCGGCCGCACGAAAATGGCCAGACCAGCATATTTCTCCGCCAGATCAGCCAGCGGGATGCTGGTTTCCGCTTCGGTCAGCTCGGCAAAGCTCACCCGCGCCATGCCGCTTTCGCGATCGATGCCGCGCAGAATGCAGGCCTCGTCGCCGTGCAACAGCAGCACGGCTGGCAGCAGCTGCTCGCGCAGCTTGTCCAGCGGCTGGCGCACCACGCGTGAAGTCAGGCCGATGCGCCGCGCCGAGCGCGAAAACATCGAGGGATTCAGCCGGTTGTTGATCAGGGGAATACCCGCCACCAGCGACTCGCGGGTGGCATTGATGCCATAGGATCGCGCCAGCGCGAACAGGCAGTCCAGCAAGGGATCCAGATGGGTTGCCTGCAGGGGAATGGAGCTATGTTGCGGTTCCGGGGAAGGGGAATGCATGCGCTGCCCTCAATATGCTTTTGTTGTTGGCGACTGTTGAGCGGGTCGCCGTTAATGCCGACATTCTAATGGAAGCTTTTATATCGGCAAATTCTTTCAATTAATTAAAATAATTGATTAAAAAAAACAGAAAATTCTCTGCGGACTTTCATCACTTTATTAAAATCCGCCGCTAAAAACAAAAACCTGCCATTAAAGACAGGTTTTCGATCAATTACCGCAGCAAGCGCTCAATGTGCCGGGCGTTTGAAAGTTCGGGCAAAGCCCAGCACGCAGGCAAAAAACACCACGCTGATCGCCACCTCGCACAGGGCCAGCGTCTGCGACAGGCCGTGGTCCGCCCAGCTGCGCATGATGCCTTCGGTAAAGAAAGCCAGAATGAACATGCTGGACCACTGATAGGTATACAGCCGCTCTTTCAGGATGCCCATCAGCGGCGCCAGCAGCAGCACCGCTTTCAGTGCCAGAAACGAGCCACCCGGCCGCAGCGGCGCCAGCCACAGCTCCCAGGCCAGGGTCAGCAGAATCAGCGCCACCAGACTGGCGGTGGCTCCATAGTGAAACAGTTTGCGGTTCATTTTTCCTGATTTCCGGCGGGTTCGGCCGACGCGGGACGCGTCATGCATGCAGCCATGATGATGCCTGCTTCGTACAGCAACCATAGCGGCACCGCCAGCATGGTTTGCGACAGCACATCGGGGGGCGTCACCACGGCGGCCACCACAAAGGCACCGACGATGACATAAGGCCGGCCCTCGCGCAGCTTGGCCACCGACACCACCCCCATGCGCACCAGCACGATGACGATGATGGGGACTTCAAAGGTGACGCCAAAGGCCAGGAACATGCCCATGACGAAGGACAAATACTTGTCGATGTCCGTCATCATGCTCACCCCGCTGGGCGTCATCATGGAAAAGAAATGAAACGCCACCGGAAACACCAGGAAATAGGCAAAGCACATCCCCAGCAAAAACAGCAGCACGCTGGCCACCACCAAGGGCAGGATCAGCTTCTTTTCATGGCTGTACAGGCCGGGAGCGACAAAGGCCCAGATCTGGTACAGGGTATTGGGCAGCGAGATGAGGAAGGCCACCAGCATGGTGAGCTTCATCGGCACGAAAAAGGTGGCGGTGACTTCGGTGGCGATCATGCTGCCGCCATTGGGCAGCGCATCCAGCAGCGGCTTGGCCAGCAGGTGGTAGATGTCACCAGACCAGTGAAACAGGCCGAGAAACACCAGCAGCAGTCCCAGAATGGCGCGCACCAGCCGTGTACGCAATTCCAGCAGGTGGGCAAGCAGAGGTTGTTCGTTCATGCGTGAGGGCGGGATTCGGTAGCAGGCTGCGCAGCAGCCGGGGGAAGATCATCAAACAGGTCGAGCTGGTTTTCGTCGCGTACGGGCGGTTCGGCCGCACTGTTTTCCACCACCAGTGCCGACGCCACGGCAGCCGGCGCGGCAGGGGCCTGCAGATCGAGCGCGCCATGAATGCTGCGTTCGGCCTCGGCAAAGGGCGCACTGGCCTCGCCGGACAGCTGCTGCAACTGGGCGGACTGCTCGGCCATCACCTGGCGCACACCTTGCACCTCGGCCTCCATCTGCGACTTGAAGCTGTTGGCCGCATCCTGGATATCATTGCGCAGGCCATCCAGCCCGCTCAGATTGGCCTGCTGATGGATGTCGGCCTTGACGCTGGCAACAAAACGCTGGGCGCGCGCCACCAGCGCCCCCAGGGTGCGGGCCACGGTGGGCAGCCGCTCCGGCCCCAGCACCACCAGGGCCACGATGCCGATCAGGAGGATCTCACCAAAACTGATATCGAACACGGCGCGCCCTGTGGGTTATTTCTTGTCGGATTCGTTGTCGATGATGCGGCCGGTTTCGGCAGGCTTGTCGGCCTTGTCGTTCTCGCCCTTCATGCCTTCCTTGAAGCCACGCACCGCGCCGCCCAGGTCTTCACCCACGTTTTTCAGTTTTTTGGTGCCGAAAATCAGCACCACGATCAACAGCACCACCAGCCAGTGCCAGATACTGAAAGAACCCATTGCCACTTCCTTTCCAAATAGTCTGGCGCGCCGGCAAGCGGCGCACCGTCAAAACCGTTCAGCCCTTGTGGCCGAAAACATGCACATGCAGGTGGAACACTTCCTGGCCGCCGCCACGCCCGGTATTGATGCCGGTCTTGAAGCCGGCGCTCATGCCCTGCTCTGCTGCCAGCTTCGGCACCAGGCCCATGATGCGGCCCAGCAAGGCTTCGTGTTCCGGGCCACAGTCGGCCAGCGAGGCCACATGCAGCTTGGGAATGATCAGGAAATGCACCGGCGCAATCGGGCGGATGTCATGAAAGGCGACGACATCGGCGTCTTCGTAAATCTTGTTGCAAGGGATGTCCCCTGCGGCGATCTTGCAGAAAATGCAGTCACTCATTGCTTGGTCCTGTACGAATGGTTCAGGAAGGACGGGAGGCTTTTTCGTCGATGCCGGAAATGCCTTCACGGCGATGCAGCTCCATCAGCACATCTTCCGGGCGCAGGCCATGATAAGCCAGCAAGACCATGGTGTGAAACCACAGGTCGGCCACTTCGCGCACCAGATGCAGCTTGTCCTTGTCCTTGGAGGCCATGATGGTTTCAGCCGCCTCTTCTGCCACTTTTTTCAGAATGGCGTCTTCACCCTTGTGAAACAGCGAGGCCACATAGGAGGACTGGGGGCTCGCTTCGCGTCGGGCTTCCAGGGTATCGGCTACAGTCTTGAGCACATCGAAGGTCATGATGCTTCACCTTTGCATACTGGGAATTCGGCAAGTATAGGCCGATTCACACATCGGCCGTTAGCGCCCGAAGGCGACCTGCCATTGTAAGGGCTGCGGATGGCAGCCGTTTGACACGGCGCAACTCAATGCTTGTGCTGGTAAATGGCGTCCGGGTCTTTGAGCACGGCATCCACCACCGTCCAGCCGCCATTTTCAAAACGGCGATAGAAGCAGCTTTCGCGGCCGGTATGGCAGGCAATGCCGCCGGCTTGCTGGATCTGCATCACCACCACGTCGCCGTCACAGTCCAGTCGCAGTTCCTGTACGGTTTGCAGATGGCCGGACTCCTCACCCTTCTTCCACAGTTTCTGCCGTGAACGGCTCCAGTAGTGGGCAATGCCGGTGTCGGCGGTCAGTTGCAGGCTCTCGCGGTTCATCCAGGCCACCATCAGCACGCGGCCGGTGGCGCTGTCCTGGGCAATGGCGGTCACCAGGCCCTGGGCATCCCATTTGACTTCATCCAGCCAGTGGCTCATAGCCTTACCTCGATGCCTGCGTCACGCATGGCCTGTTTGGCCTCGCGCACGGTGTATTCGCTGAAATGGAAAATGCTGGCAGCCAGCACGGCATCAGCCTTGCCCAGCTTTACGCCATCCACCAGATGCTGCAGATTGCCCACCCCGCCGGAGGCGATGACCGGAATGCCCACGCCTTCGGACACGGCACGGGTCAGCGGCAGGTTGAAGCCGATCTTGGTGCCATCGCGGTCCATGCTGGTGAGCAGGATTTCCCCGGCGCCGTATTCCTGCATCTTCTGCGCCCATTCCACGGCATCGATGCCGGTACGGTTGCGCCCGCCATGGGTAAACACTTCCCAGCGGTCGTTTTCCGGGGTGACCGCCTTGGCGTCCACCGCTACCACGATGCACTGGCTGCCAAACTTGGCGGCGGCTTCGCGCACCAGCTCGGGATTGGTCACCGCCGCGGTATTGATGCTGACCTTGTCGGCACCGGCGTTGAGCAGGCGACGGATGTCTTCCACCTTGCGCACGCCGCCACCCACCGTCAGCGGGATGAACACCTGCTCGGCTACCGACTCGATCACATGCAGGATCAGGTCACGGTCGTCAGAGCTGGCGGTAATGTCCAGAAAGGTGAGTTCGTCAGCGCCTTGTTCATTGTAGCGACGGGCGATTTCCACCGGGTCGCCGGCATCGCGCAGCCCGACAAAGTTGACGCCCTTGACGACGCGACCGGCAGTCACGTCCAGGCAGGGAATAATGCGTTTGGCCAGAGTCATGTTCACGACACAAAAAAAGCTTGGCCGAAGAGTCTTCGGCCAAGCTGGGGTTTAAGGCAGGATCAGGCCTCGGACAGTTCGTCGGCCAACGTCTGCGCGGCAGCAAAGTCGATGCTGCCCTCGTAGATGGCCCGTCCGGTAATGGCGCCTTCGATGCCTTCGTCTTCCACCGCGCACAGATTGCGCACATCATCCAGATTGGTCAGGCCGCCCGAGGCGATGACCGGGATGGTGAGGGCCTGTGCCAGCTTGACGGTGGCTTCGATATTGACGCCGTTCATCATGCCGTCGCGGCCGATGTCGGTGTAGATCACCGAATTGACGCCGTAGTCCTCGAAACGCTTGGCCAGGTCAATCACATTGTGATTGGTGATCTTGGCCCAGCCATCGATGGCCACCATGCCATCCTTGGCATCCAGGCCGACAATCACCTGACCGGGGAAGGCATCGCAGGCATCGTGCAGGAAGCCGGGGGTTTTCACCGCCGCCGTCCCGATGATGACGTAGGACAGGCCCATGTCGAGGTATTTTTCGATGGTGTCCAGATCGCGGATGCCGCCACCCAGCTGAACCGGCATGTCATCGCCCACTTCCTGCAGAATCGAGCGGATGACATTCAGGTTCTTGGGTTTGCCGGCAAAGGCACCGTTCAGGTCAACCAGATGCAGACGACGGGCTCCCTGGTCTCGCCAGTGAGTGGCCACCTTGACCGGATCGTCAGAGAACACGGTGGCATCGTCCATAACGCCTTGTTTCAGGCGTACGCATTGACCATCCTTGAGGTCGATAGCGGGTATAAGCAGCATGGTGCTAGATCAACGTAAGTTAAACACTGCCGTCCCATGCCAGGAAGTTCTTCATCATCTGAAGTCCGGCACGGTGGCTCTTTTCGGTATGAAATTGCGTCGCAAAGATATTGCCACGCCCGACGATACAGGAAAACCTGTCCGGGTACTCACTTTCCGCCAGCGTCAGCGTCGCATCGGCCGGGGCGAAATGGTAACTGTGGACAAAATAGAAACGCTCGCCATCCTCGATCCCGGTAAACAGCGGATGGGATACGGTCTGGTAAACGCGGTTCCAGCCCATGTGCGGCACCTTCAGGCGCTCGCCAGCGGCGTCAGTCAGGTTAGCCGAAAAACGGACCACATTGCCCGGAAACAAGCCAAGTCCGGGGGTATCGCCCTCTTCACTGTGCTGGAAAAGCAACTGCGCACCCACGCAGATGCCAAAAAACGGCTTGGTCTGCGTGGTTTCACGTACTGCCTCGGCCAGACCGTAGCTGTTCAGCTCGCGCATGCAGTCCGGCATGGCACCCTGGCCGGGAAACACCACCTTGTCCGCCTTGACGATGGCTTCCGGGTCGCGGCTGAGGAAAATATCCGCCCCGGTTTCATTGACTGCCTGGATGGACTTGAGCACCGAGTGCAGATTGCCCATGCCATAGTCGATTACTGCGACTTTCATCATGCCCCTAACTATTCAGGTGGAGATGGCCTGCGGCTCAGGCCGTCAGCGTGCCCTTGGTGGACGGTGTGGCACCACCCATGCGTTCGTCCACTTCACAGGCCATGCGCAGTGCGCGGCCAAAGGCCTTGAAGATGGTTTCGGCCTGATGGTGGCTGTTCACACCGCGCAGATTGTCGATATGCAGGGTCACCATGCTGTGGTTGACGAAGCCATGGAAAAACTCGGAGAACAGGTCGACATCGAACTGGCCGATGCTGGCGCGGGTGTAATCGACGTTGTACACCAGGCCGGGACGACCGGAGAGGTCGATCACCACGCGGCTGAGCGCTTCGTCCAGCGGCACGTAGGCATGGCCGTAGCGGCGGATGCCTTTTTTGTCGCCAATGGCCTTGGCAAAAGCCTGGCCCAGGGTGATGCCGATGTCTTCCACCGTATGGTGGGCATCGATGTGCAGGTCACCCTTGGCGACGATGTCCAGGTCGATCAGGCCATGGCGGGCGATCTGGTCCATCATGTGATCGAGAAAAGGCACGCCGGTATCGAAATGGCTGCAGCCATGACCATCCAGATTGATGGTGACGGTGATCTGGGTTTCCAGGGTATTGCGGGTAACGGATGCGGTTCTCATGATTTCAGGCAAAGTAGCGGCCCAGTGCGGCAAGCACGGCCGTGTTTTCTTCCGGGCTGCCCACGGTAATGCGCAGGCAGTTGTCGAGCAGCGGGTGGCTGCCATGCAAGTTCTTGATCAGGATGCCATTTTTCTTCAGCCATGCAAACAGCTCACCGGCATCCGGCACCCGTAGCGTGATGAAATTGGCTTGCGAATCAAAAACGGTGGTCGCCGTAAACTGGCGCAGCGCCTGCAACAGGCGCTGGCGTTCGTCGCACAGGGTTTGCGCCTGCTGCATGAACACATCCAGATGGCGCAGCGCAAAACGGGCGGCGGCCTGGGTCAGTACATTGATGTTGTAGGGCGGGCGTACCTTGTCCAGCTCGTCCATCCACTCGGCCGGGCCGGCGGCATAACCCAGGCGCAGGCCGGCCAGCCCCAGCTTGGACAGCGTGCGCATCACCAGCAGATTGGGACGGCTGCCAGCCAGGTCCATCAGGCTGTCGCTGGCAAAGGCCTGATAGGCCTCGTCCACCACCACCAGTCCCGGTGCGGCATCCAGCACGGCCAGTACCTGGTCGCGGGCGAACTGCGGGCCGGTGGGATTATTGGGATAAGACAGGAACACCACCGCCGGTTGATGGGTGGCAATGGCCTCCAGCAAGGCCGGCAGGTTCAGGCTGAAATCGGCATGCAGCGGCACACCCACATACTGCAGGCCGGAGAACAGCGCGTTCATGCGGTACATGACGAAGGACGGCTCCAGCGCCAGCATCACCGCACCGGGACGCGCCAGCGCCTGGGCGATCAGGGTGATGATTTCGTCCGAACCATTGCCCAAGAGCACGCTGGCCGCTGCCGGGATGGCAAACGCCGCCTTCAGTTCGTCCTTCAGCCCGCCGCCATGCGGATCGGGATAACGGTTGATGGCGACCTCGGCCAGGCATTGCCCCAGTTCGGCGCGCAGGGCGGCCGGCAAGGCATAGGGGTTTTCCATGGCGTCCAGCTTGAGCAGGCCGGCGGCATCAGATACATGGTAGGCCTTGATTCCGGCGATTTCCGGACGGACCAGTTGCTTGGCAGTCAATGTCATCACGATGGGGCTGTAGCGGTCATGGCAACCGGGCCAGCCATGCAGGTCAACAGGGGGCGTTGTCAGGACAACGCAGCAGGTGGCTATCCTACCGTGTTCGGCCGGTTTGGGCTACCCGGCCATGTCCGCCGCCGCCCATGGCCGGGCTGGCAAAAACATGGCCAGACACTGTCTGGCCATGTTCAACGCGGAACGATCGGGCGGGCTCAGGGTTCCAGACGCAGCTCGGCCGCGCGGGCGTGGGCGGTGAGGCCTTCGCCATGCGCCAGCACGCTGGCGATCTTGCCCAGCTTTTGTGCCCCGGCCGCAGAAACGCGGATCAGGCTGGAGCGCTTCTGGAAGTCGTACACCCCCAGCGGGCTGGCAAAACGCGCCGTGCGGCTGGTGGGCAGCACATGGTTGGGTCCGGCACAGTAGTCGCCCAGGCTTTCCGAGGTGAACCGTCCCATGAAGATGGCACCGGCGTGGCGCAGCAGCGGCAGCTGCTGTTCCGGCTCGCTCACCGACAATTCCAGATGTTCCGGCGCGATGTAGTTGGCAATCTCGCAGGCTTCTGCCAGGTCGCGCACCTGAATCAGCGCACCACGGTTGCCCAGGCTGGCTTCGATGATGGCGCGGCGCGGCATGCTGGGCAGCAGCTTGGCAATGCTGGCTTCCACTTCGGCAATATATTCCGCCGACGGGCACAGCAGGATGGCCTGGGCGATTTCGTCGTGCTCGGCCTGGCTGAACAGGTCCATGGCGATCCAGTCGGCCGGGGTGTTGCCGTCGCAGATCACCAGGATCTCGGACGGGCCGGCCACCATGTCGATGCCCACCACGCCGAACACGCGGCGCTTGGCGGCGGCCACATAGGCATTGCCCGGTCCGGTGATCTTGTCCACCTGCGGGATGGTTTCGGTGCCATAGGCCAGCGCGGCCACCGCCTGGGCGCCGCCACAGGTGAATACCTTGTCCACGCCGGCGATGAAGGCGGCGGCCAGTACCAGGTCGTTACGCTCGCCCTGCGGGGTGGGCACCACCATGATGATTTCAGCGACACCTGCCACCTTGGCCGGCATGGCGTTCATCAGCACCGAGCTGGGATAGGCCGCCTTGCCGCCCGGCACATAGATGCCGACGCGGTCCAGCGGCGTGACCTGCTGACCCAGCAGGGTGCCGTCTTCGTCCTCGTAGCTCCAGGAGTGGGCCAGCTGCTTTTCATGATAGCGGCGCACGCGCTCGGCAGCGGCGCTCAGTGCCTGTTGCACCTCGGCCGGCAAACGATGCCAGGCGGCTTCCAGCTGCGCGCGCGACAGGGTGAGCTCGGCCATGGTGCTGGCCTGCATGCGGTCGAAGCGGTTGGTGTATTCCAGCACGGCGGCATCGCCACGCGCCTTGACGTCATCGCAGATGGCGGCAACCGCGCTGTCCACCGCCGGGTCCTGCGCGGTTTCAAAAGCCAGCAGGGCTTGCAGCTGCTGCTGGAAATCAGCTTGGGTAGAAGACAGTTTCAGCATGGGATTCCGTTCCTGCCTTATGCCGGCACGGCAGAGGCAAAGGCATCCAGCACCGGCTGGATGCGGTCGTATTTGAGTTTGAGCGCAGCCTGGTTCACCACCAGCCGCGAGCTGATGTCGATGATGTGCTCCACCGCCACCAGATTGTTGGCGCGCAGCGTGCCGCCGGTGGATACCAGGTCGACGATGGCATCGGCCAGGCCGACCAGCGGTGCCAGTTCCATCGAGCCATACAGCTTGATGATGTCCACATGCACGCCCTTGGCGGCAAAGTGTTCGCGGGCGATTTTCGGGTACTTGGTGGCCACCTTCAGGCGGGCGCCCTGGCGCACCGCATTCTGGTAGTCGAAACCGTTTTCCACCGCCACCATCATCTTGCACTTGGCGATATTCAGGTCCAGCGGCTGGTACAGGCCATCTCCACCGTGTTCGATCAGCACGTCGCGCCCGGCAATGCCCAGGTCGGCCGCGCCATACTGAACATAGGTGGGGACATCGGACGCTCTTACAATCACCAGCCGTACATCGGCATGATTGGTCTCGATGATGAGCTTGCGCGAGGATTCCGGATCTTCCGCCGGAACAATGCCGGCGGCAGCCAGCAGGGGCAGGGTTTCTTCAAAGATGCGCCCTTTGGACAGGGCAATAGTCAGGGTCATGATATTAAGCAGGCAATAGGAAAAGAAGGGAAACCGCCATCAGCCGACCAGGGCGCGCCGTTCGCGCTCCAGCTGGCCGACATAACGCTGCACCAGCGTTTCTGACGACGGAGTCATATTGAGAAAGGCGCAACCGGCACGGACGGCTTCATTGCCGTTGCGCAGCTGGGTGGTCAGGCGGTGGCGGATTTCGATACCCACCCGCAAACTGCCCAGCGGTTTCAATTCGAGTGAACAATTCTGGTATTTCTGGCCCAGCTCGAAACCGGGCGCATGCGGTGCCGGCAGCCACAGGCTGCAGCCACCCAGGCTGATGTCGAACAGCACCAGATCCAGCGGCCGGCCGGGGTAGTCGGCAATATGGCAGCTGACCGGATTGCTGACCGGGGTCTGGATGCGGAAAAACTCGCGCCGCTGCAGCTTGATCACCTGCTCGGGCAGGTCCACCTCGAAGGCCGGACCACTGTCCAGCACCACCTTGCGGGCTGCGCCGGTGACAAACTGGGTCTTGACCCCGTCCGGCGAGCAGACGAATACATTGCGCTCGCTGTTCAGCAGCTGTTCATTGGTGGCCGGGTCGGCCCCCCAGTCGAGCAACAGCACGCCTTGCCTGGCATCCACCTCCAGAAAGCGCGTGAGAATGAAGGTTTTTCCCTTGTTGGAAAACACCGTCACCATATGCCCGGACTTGGCGATAGACGTCAGATGATGCACGACCTCAACCGGGGTGGCCAGGATATACCTGGTCAGATCGGGCTGGGCATGGTCGCCGTGCAGCATACCGGGGGTGTTGTCTTCGCTCACGATGGGCGCTTCTTTCCGCAGTCAAGGTTGGGTGATTGCCTGAATTCTAGCGTAACAGCTGACGAATATCATGAGTCAGACTGTCTGCCGGCGTGGCATAAGCCTCATAAACCCGCAATTTTCCGCTTTTGTCGAACAGATAGGAGCCGGCACTGTGGTCGACCGTATAAGCGCCACCCGGCACGGCCACTTTCTGTGCCACCACCTTGTAGGCCGACTTGACCTGCTCGATCTGCGCCGTGCTGCCGGTAAGGCCGACAAAACGGGGGTCGAAGTGCGGCACATAGCCGGCCAGCACCGCCGTGGTGTCCCGTTCCGGATCTACCGTGACAAACAGGACTTGCACCTTGTCAGCGTCCGCGCCCAGCTTTTTCATGACCGTGGCGTATTCCAGCATGGTGGTGGGGCAGACATCCGGACAATGGGTATAGCCGAAGAACAGCGCGACCACCTTGCCGGAGAAGTCGGACAGCTTGCGTGGCCGGCCCTGATGGTCGGTCAGGCTGAAATCGCCGCCCAGCTGGGTATCGCTCATGTCCGTGCCTTTGAGATCCAGCTTGGGAGCCGCCGGCGGCGCACAGGCAGCCAGTGCGAGGGACAGGATGAACAGGGAGAGCAAACGTAGCAGATGGCGCATCAGGAAACCGGTAGCAGACAGTAATGATCGGACAGCATCGCGGCAAACAGCCAGGTCAGATACCAGATCGACCAGGAAAAGGTGCGGCGAGCCAAGGCGTCAGCATACTGACGATGCAGTTGCACAGCAAGAAACAAGAAGCGTCCGTCCAGTGCCAGCGCTGCCAGCAGATACAGCCAGCCGGCCACCCCCAGTGCCACCGGCAGCAGGGTGACGGCGGTCAGCAGCAGGGTGTACAGCAGAATGGACAAGGTGGTGAAACCCTGGCCATGCGTCAGCGGCAGCATGGGCAGGCCGGCGCGGGCGTAGTCGGCACGCCGGTATAGCGCCAGCGCCCAGAAGTGCGGCGGCGTCCAGGTGTAGATGATCAGCAGCAGCAACAGCGCATGCGGGCTGACCTGCCCGGTCATCGCCGTCCAGCCCAGCAATGGCGGCATGGCCCCGCTGATGCCGCCGATGACGATGTTTTGCGGGGTGTATGGTTTCAGCAGCAAGGTATACACCAGCGCATAGGCCAGCAGGGTGGCCAGCGTCAGCCAGGCGGTCAGCGCGTTGACCCAGCCCCACAGCAGCAGCATGCCACTCCCACCCAGCAGCACCGCCAGCAGCAGGGTTTCGCCACGCCCGGCGCTGCCCCGCGCCGTGGCACGCCAGGCGGTGCGCTGCATGCGGGCATCCAGCGCATGCTCCAGCAGGCAGTTGAGCATCGCCGCCGCGCCAGCCATCAGCGCAATACCCAGCGTGGCCGGCAGTAAGCGCCGCAGGGCCGGTAGCGCGGGCTGTGACAGCAACATGCCGATCACGGCGCAGAACACGATCAGCGCCACCACGCGCGGCTTGGCCAGTTGCAGCATGGCCAGCGCATGCTCATAGCCGGCTTGCAGTCTCACACTGGCAGACAGGGCCATCTTGCCGTTCTCCGGTGTCCCTGCCGGCGCGACAACATGCCACCGCGCCAGGGCCGGACGGTACTGCTGCGGCTCTGCCAGCCCAGCCAGTGCTGGCGCAAGGGCCGATAAGCGGCCGGCACCTGCAGCCGGCACAGCAGCATGCTGCTGCCCGCCAGCAGCAGCATGGCCCCGGCATGGTGGGCCAGCGCCAGGGGCAAGGGGTGCAGCCACAGCACATTGGCCACACCCAGCATAGGCTGCAGCAAGCCTAGCGCCAGAAGCAACAGCAATTGGCGACGCAGACCGGGTATCGACCACAAACGCCAGCACAGCAGGCCCAGCACCAGCATCACCAGCAGCGCACCCAGCCGGTGCAGCCAGTGCATGGCAACCAGGCTGGCCATGGGCAAGGCTCCGCTCTGCAGCACAAAGGCGTCAGCCAGAGAAGATGATGGCCACCAACTGCCGTTGCAGCGGGGAAAACCCTGGCAGGCCAGCGCCGCCTGATGGGACGACACCCAGCCACCCAAAGCAATCTGCCCGGCCACCAAGCACAGCAACAGCCACGCCAGCCTGCGCTGGCCTGCCCTTACCCGCACGCCCGGCCAGCGGCTGCCGGCCGCCTGCCACAACAGCACGGCCAGCAGGCTCATGCCCAGCAACAGATGAGCGGTGACCACCAGCGGCTGCAGGCGCATGGTCACCGTCAACATGCCCAGCAGCGCCTGAAGGGCCAAGAGCAGCAGCAGCAGGCCGGCGACACGCCGCTGCCGGCCGCTGCGCCAGGCTTGCAGCGCCTGCCACAGGATCAACAGCCCCAGACTGCCCGCCAGGTAGCGATGCAGCATTTCCTTCCAGGCCTTGTCCGGGCTGACCGGGCCATCCGGCTGCAGCTGCATGGCCTGCGCGATGGCCGTGGCGGCATGGGCCGGACTGAGCCGGCCGTAACAACCCGGCCAATCCGGACAGCCGAGGCCGGCATCCGACAAACGCACATATGCCCCCAGCGGCAGGACCACACAGGCCAGCAGCAGGGCCAGCCAGGCCAGTTTTTTCATTGCGGCCTCCTTGCCAGCGCGCAACGCCGGCAGCTGCACGGCATCATCCCAAGCCGTTGTTAACCTTCATCAGCTGTTGCACTTCCTTGATGATCTTGTCCGGACGCAGGGCATCCGGGTAAAACAGCACCTGGTTGCCCAGCGGGTCGATCAGGTAAAAACCGTCGGCTCGGGCCGGCAAGCGCTGGCGTGCCACGGCCAGCTGCACGAAGCCATCTGCCGCCACCGGTGCCGCCGCGCTATACAACAGCACCCGCTGCAAGCGCCCGGCAGCTTCGCCCTGGGCCAGATGAATCTGCCGCATGGTGAACAGGCGCTGGCGGCATGCCCGCTCGCAACTGCCCTGAAACTGCCCGACCAGCACCCAGCGCTTGCCAGGCCAGTCCGCCCGGCTGGCGGCGGCAAAGGGCTGGATCGGCAGCAAGTCGCCGGCGCTGTTGCCGCCCTGCGGTGGCCAGTAGCGATAACTGAACCAGGCCGCCAGCAGCGGCAGCAGACAGAGCAGCACGATCAGCAGCAATACCAGCCGGCTGTAGCGTCCCGGGTTCATCCCTTCCTCCATCTGCGCGGCCGCAGCAATAGCAGCAGGCATAGCGCCAGCACCGCCCATTGCAGGGCATAGGCAAAATGCCGCTGTGCCGACAAGGGGGGCTGCAGCGGCCACATCTGCAAACCCGGCAGCGCGGGCTGCAACACCAGCACGCCCTGGCGCCAGCGGCCCGGATACACCTGCGGCAAACTGGCCATGGCAACCTCATCCACCCGGCCGGCAACACCGGACCGCGCGCCGGGCAAGGTCCAGCGCCCATGCCACGGCAACCATTGCCCGCGCAACTGCGGCGGCAGCAACAAGGCTGGCTGCGGGCGGGAATCAGCCAGCCAGCCCAGATCGAGCAGCAGCATGCTGTCATCCGCCAGCCGCACCGGCAGCAGCAGCCTGGCTCCCGGCTGCTCGTCCAGCAGGCTGTTGCCCAGCTGGATCACCGGCCCCAGCGGGCGGGCCCCTGCCACGCTGCGGCGGGAATAATCCGGGGACTGGGTCAGCGGCACCGCCGACCACGCCTGCAGCGGCTGGCTGCCCGCCCGTGCCAGCGCCTGTTCACGCTGCAAGGCATCGCGGCCACGCAACACCTGCCAGCAGGCCAATACAAAAGGTAACAACACACAGAGCAACAGAAGCCCACGACTACGCTTTTTGCCACTAGACTGAAAGCATGTTTTTGCAGGCGCAGCAGCACCGGAGGGCTCAGCCATGAAAATCGTCATCGTCTTTTTGCTTGCCTGCATCGTGCTGGCCCTGTTCTGGGGGCTGTCCGGCCTGCTCAAGGCCGAGTCCGGCTCACAGCGGCTGATCCGTTCGCTGACCCTGCGGCTTGGCTTGTCCATTGGCCTGTTCATCCTGCTGTTGCTGGGCGTGCTGTTTGGCTGGTGGCGTCCGCATCAGCCCAGCTAGGCTGGCTGCGGCTACAGGCAGTAGACGAAGACAAACAGCAGCAGCCACACCACATCGACAAAATGCCAATACCAGGCCGCCGCCTCGAAAGCGAAATGGTGTTGCTGGTCGAAGTGTCCGCGCAGCACCCGCAACCACACCACCAGCAGGATGACACTGCCCAGCAAGACGTGCAGGCCGTGCAGGCCGGTCAGCATGTAGAAGGTCATGCCGTAGCCTCCCGCCGACAATGTCAGCTGCTGTGCCGTCCAGGCATGGTGGTATTCGATGGCCTGCAGGCAGAGAAACCCCAGCCCCAGCACGATGGTGATCAACAGGCCCAGCTTCAGTTGCGCCCGTCGCCCCAGTAGCAGGCCCCAGTGCGCCCAGGTCAGGCTGACCGCGGAAGACAGCAGGATCAGCGTATTGAGCGCCGGCAGCCCCCAGGCTTCCATGGCCTGATAAGCCGGCCCCGCCACCGGGGCGGTCTGCAGCGGCCAGCTGGCGGAAAAATCCGGATAGAGCAATTTGTAATCCAGGCTGCCCAGCGTCGGCAGCGCCACCTGGCGCACCCAGAACAGCGCGGCAAAGAATGCGCCAAACAGCATGACTTCCGAGAAAATGAACCAGCCCATGCCCCAGCGGAAGGACAGCGCCTCCTGCCCGTGATAGCGGCCGCCCACGCTCTCGCGGATGACATCGCCAAACCAGCCGCACAGCATGCGCAGCAGGATCAGCCCACCCAGCGCCAGCAACCACCAGCCCGGCAGCATGCCGTTCAGCGCACAAGCCGCGCCCAGTCCCAGGCAGAACAGTGCCACGGCACCCAGCAGTGGCCAGCGTGACGGGGCGGGGACGAAATACTGCGCCGGCCCATGCTCATCCAGTAGCGCCATGATGCTCTCCTCAATGGCTGATCCAGTTCACCAGTAGCAGCAGCAAGCCGATAAGGGCCGCCACCAGCAACAAGGCGGTGGCAATCAGCTGCAGCGGCCGCAGGTGTCCATCCTGCTGTGCCGCCTGCTGCCGGCGGATACCGGCAAACGCCGCCAGCACCGCCAGCACGCCACGCCACCAGCTCATGGCCTGGCCTCCCCCTGCGGTACATCGAACACGCTGTACGACAGGGTGATGCTGTCTATCGCGGCCGGCAGCGCCCGGTCTATCACCAGCACCACCGGAAAACGCCGTGTCTCACCCGGCTGAAACAGCTGCTGGCGCAAACAGAAGCACTCCAGCTTCTTGACATAAGCCGCCGCCTCGGCCGGCAGATAGCGCGGAATCGCCTGCCCCACCACCTGCTGCCGGCTGTTATTGCGCAGCTCGTACTGCAGCTGGATGAACTGCCCGGTTTTCACCTGCAGCCGCGATTGCAGCGGCCTTACCTGCCAGGGCAGGCCCGGCTGCACCATGGCATCCAGTTGCAGCACCACCGGCCGTGCCGCGACCTGTGCCGCATCCCGGCCCGGCATGGCATCGGCCACCACCACCCGGTTCAGACCGGTCACCTCGCAAATCACCCGGTACAGCGGCACCAGCCCCCAGGCAAAACCGAACATCAGCAACACCAGCAGCAGCAACCTGCGCAACAGGGTGAGATTGGCTGCCTGCATACCGCTGGCCATGGTGGTCTCCCGCGCTAGCCGTGCTTGCCGCCCTGCATGGCGACCACCACGCCGTTTTCCGCCACATCCAGCTGCGGAGCCTCGCTGAAGCTGTGATACGGCGCAGGCGTCGGCAGCCGCCACTCCAGGGTATTGCCCCCCTCCCACGGTTGCTGGGCAGCCGTTTTGCCATGGCGCAGCGAGTACAGGATGTTCACCAGGAAAATCAGCTGGCCCAGGCCGAACATGAAGGCACCAACGCTGGCAATCTGGTTGAACTGGGTAAATTGCAGTGCGTAGTCGGGAATGCGCCGCGGCATGCCGGCCAGGCCAAGAAAATGCATGGGAAAGAAGGTGACGTTGAACCACAGCAGCGACCACCAGAAATGCAGCCGCCCCAGGCGCTCGCTATACATCTTGCCGGTCATCTTGGGAAACCAGTAATACACGGCGGAAAACAGGCTGAACAAGGCACCGGCCACCAGCACGTAATGAAAATGCGCCACCACGTAGTAGCTGCCATGCAGCTGCACGTCGACTGCGGCCACGCTGAGCGTGACGCCGGACAGCCCGCCAATGGTGAACAGCAGGATGAAACCGATGGCAAACAGCATGGGGGTTTCAAAGCTCATGCTGCCTTCCCACATGGTGGCTATCCAGTTGAATACCTTCACCCCGGTGGGCACGGCGATCAGCATGGTGGCGTACATGAAAAACAGCTGGGCGGTAGCCGGCATGCCGGTGACAAACATGTGGTGCGCCCACACCATGAAGGACAGCACGCCAATCGAGCTGGTGGCATACACCATGGAGGTGTAGCCAAACAGCGGCTTGCGGGCAAAGGTGGGAATCACCTGGCTGACTATGCCGAAGGCCGGCAAGGCCATGATGTAGACCTCGGGATGGCCGAAAAACCAGAACACATGCTGGTAGAGGATGGGGTCGCCGCCACCGGCGGCATTGAAAAAATGCGTGCCGAAGTGGCGGTCGGTCAGCACCATGGTCACCGCACCGGCCAGCACCGGCATGACGGCGATGATGAGATAGGCGGTAATCAGGCTGGCCCAGGCAAACATCGGCATCTTCATCATACCCATGCCGGGGGCGCGCAGATTGATGATGGTGACCACGATATTGATGGCCCCCATGATGGAGCTGATACCCAGGATATGGATGGCAAAAATGGTCAGATCCATGCCCATGCCCAGCTGCACCGACAAGGGCGCATACAGCGTCCAGCCGGCCGCCGCGGCGCCGCCAGGCACCACAAAGGACAGCAGCAACAAGGCCATGGCCGGTGGCAACAGCCAGAAGCTCCAGTTATTCATGCGGGCAAAGGCCATGTCCGGCGCACCTATCATCAGCGGCAGCATCCAGTTGGCCAGGCCGGTAAAGGCCGGCATGATGGCGCCGAACACCATGATCAGCCCATGCAGGGTGGTGAGCTGGTTGAACAACTCCGGCTGGAAAAACTGCAGGCCGGGGCGAAACAGTTCGGCCCTTATGCACAGGGCCAGCACCCCGCCCACCAGAAACATGCAGAAGGCAAACCACAGATACAGCGAACCGATGTCCTTGTGATTGGTGGCAAACAGCCAGCGCCGCCAGCCATGCGGCCGGTGCGACTGCTGCGGTACTGCTGCAAGACCGGCAATAGCCATGCTGCCCTCCTCAGGATGCGGCACCGGCACGGGCGGCCCTGATCTCGGCCGGCTGCACCAGTTGCCCGGTGTGATTACCCCAGGCATTGCGCTCGTAGCTGATGACCGCCGCGATGTCGGTATCGGACAACTGCTTGCCCCAGGCCTGCATGGCGGGATTTTTCTGGCTGCCATTGAGCACGATATTGATATGGCCGGCCTTGTCGCCATTGACCACGGGCGAACCATCCAGCGCCGGGAAACTGCCAGGGATGCCCTTGCCGTTCGCCTGATGGCAGGGAATGCAGTTCTGGCCATACACCTTCTCACCACGCTCGCGCAGCGCCGCCAGCGTCCATACCCGGGTCGGGTCGTCAGCACTGGCTGCCGCCTGCTTCAGCCGCGCATCGCGCCAGCGCGCATAGTCCTCAGGGCTGCGCGCCTCCACCACGATGGGCATGAAGCCATGGTCCTTGCCGCACAGCTCGGAACACTGGCCGCGATAAATGCCGGGGGTATCCACCATGAACCAGGCATCGCGCAGAAAACCGGGAATGGCATCCTGCTTGATGCCCAGCTGCGGCACCCACCAGGAGTGGATGACATCGTTGGCCGTCAGCAGCAGCCGCACCTTGCGCCCGGTGGGCACCACCAGCGGCTCATCCACTTCCAGCAGATAATTGGCCGGTTTGGCTGCCGTACCGGCAATGGCACTGGCAGGCGTGGCCAGATGGCTCATGAAGCCGAAATTGTCGTCGAGATAGTCGTAACGCCACTTCCACTGATAGCCGGTGATCTTGATGGTCAGCTCCTCGCCGCGCGTGCTTTTCTGGTTCAGCACCGCCCGGGTCGCCGGCCAGGCGATCAGCAGCAGGATCAGCAGTGGAATCAGCGTCCAGATGATTTCCACCGTGGTGTTCTCGTGAAATAGTCTGGCGGCGTGGCCGGCTGACTTGCGATGACGCACGATGGCATACAGCATGACGGCCAGCACCAGCAGGAAGATGCCGCCGGTCACCAGCAGCAGCATGGTGTGCAGATCGTATTCCAGGCGGGCAAGCGAGGTGGCGGGGGCTTGCAGATTGATGGCCGCGCCCCGGGCCTGCATGGCGGTGCAGGCAAGCAGGCTGCTGGCAGCGGTACGGCCCGGCAGGTACCGGCAGGACATGGCCCCCCCTCTCTGGCCAGCCGGCTGTGACACTGGCCTTTTCAAGCGCTGACATTAACAATCATCAGCAGCTGCTTGAAATCCTAGGTCACCCGCAGATAAAAACAAGAATCTTTCATGATGCAATGCAAAAGGCAATCTTCATACCAAAAGCATAAACTTGTAATTGGAATGAGATGACAAATAATGAGGATACACCTAGCGCTTTTTGGCTAAGAGCCACGCACAACACCGCGCAGAGGCCCCGGCTCAGGGCGGGCTGACGCAGACAGCACCAGCACAATGGCCAGGAGGCACAACGCCGGGGTGGTGGGTTTTGTCAGTGGGTCTAAAACGCAAGCAGTCCAGACGGCAACTCAGATCATGTCCAATGCCAGCCGTGCGCAATACAGCGCCAATCCGCATTTCCTGCACACCCTGTCCGGCCTGCTGGCCAGACAGGCCATTGTGGTGGAGCATGCCATCAGCGCACCCGATGGCAGCATTCTGTTGACCAGTGGCAGCCGCCTGCAGCCACGGCATTTCCAGCTGCTGCCACAGCAGCAGCTGCGCTCGCCACTGGAATCCAGCCTGGCTCTGCCTGATTTTGCCGCACACCGCCTGTTACGGGAAAAGAGCGACCAGCTGCTGGCCGATCAAGCACTGTTACAACTGCTGCTGCAAAAAACAACACACCGGCATGCCTGCCTGGCCGTGTTGGAAAACCTGCCCCTCAATCCTGCCCTCACCGTCTTGCTGGCCATGCTGGATCAACAACAGCTGCTGGAACACGGCCTGCTGTGCTGCCTGTTCAGTCTGGGACTGGCCTTGCGCACCGGGCAATCCAGCGCGCTGCTGGAACAAATCGCCCTGGCCGCACTGTTCCATGACATCGGCGAACTGTATCTGGATGCCGGACACCCAGCCCAAGTGGCCGTGGGCAGCGCGCCGCTTGCATGGCGGCACCGCATGGTGCATCCGCTGATTGCTTACCGGCAGATGCTGCAATTGGGTCAGCATCCGCAGCTGGAGGCCATTGCCCTGGCCATGCTGCAGCATCACGAGCGGCTGGATGGCAGCGGCTACCCGCGCCGGGAAAAGGAAAAACAGCTGGGCATTGCCGGCCAGCTGATCGCGGTGGCCGACCTTAGCTGCCGGCTGCTGCAGAAAAGCCACCCCGGCCAGCGGCTGGATATTGCCTTGCGCATCATCCCCGGCGAATTTCACCGCCCGGCGGTGGCGGTGATGCACCGCGCACTGCAGCAGCTGGACAAGGACACGGCGGCCATGCCGACGTCGGCGCAGGCGATGGCGGCATTGCATGCGCTGCTCAAGCGCATCGGCGAAATCACCCACCTGCTGCTCAATCTGCAGGAAGAAACGCTGACGGCGGCTGGTCAGGCGGCGCTCGGCCGCTGCATGGGCCAGTTTGATACCATCCAGCGCTCGCTGTTCAGCACCGGCATGCAAGCCAGCCAGCCGCTGGCGCAGGAGGAGGATCTGCAGCTGGAGATTCTGCTGGTGACCGAGGAAATCAACTGGCGGCTACGCAATCTGGGCCGCGATCTGAGTCTGGCCCAGGACAAGCTGGGCCCGGATGATGCCATGCTGTTCCAGTCACTCAGCAGTGTGTTGCTGGCCGGCACGCCGGCTTGAGCGCACCGCTCAGGCTGGCGCGTAGGGTAGCTCCAGCAACAAGGGCGCCGCGATGGCGGCTTGCAGGGTGGCCAGATTGTCGGCATAGGCCAGTTGCTGCGGCACCACCCGGTTGGCCACCCAGCCGGCCAGCTGCAAGCCGGATGCCTGAATGGCACGCACAGTCAGCAAGGCATGGTTGATGCAACCCAGGCGCATGCCCACCACCAGAATCACCGGCAGTTGCAGCGCCCGTGCCATGTCTTCCATGTAGACACCCTCGGCCAATGGGGCCAGCCAACCGCCTGCGGCTTCCACCAGCACGGTGTCCGCCTGCGCCGCCAGTTGCTGGTAGTGGCTGACAATGGTGTCCAGCACAATCTCCACCCCGGCTTCGCGTGCGGCGATATGCGGCGAGACCGGCGGCAAAAAGCGGTAGGGGTTCATCAGGTCCAGATCCTGCTGGCCGGTGGCCGCCACCAGCCGCGCCACATCGTCATTCAGCCAGCTGCCATCCGGCAGAATCTCGCAGCCGGAGGCCACCGGTTTCATCGCCACTACCCGCTGCCCCTGTGCCTGCCAGTGACGGATCAGCGCGACAGCGGAATGGGTTTTGCCGATTTCAGTATCGGTGCCGGTAATGAAAAAGCCTTGAGCCATGGTGGGTTTGCCTTGCATCTATGAAGCAGGCTGGATGATAGCGCGGGAAAGGGTAATGCGGGAAACCGGGGGCCAGCCCGCCAGCGCAGCGACGCCGACCTCCTGGGTCGGCGATCTGCCACGCTGGCCTTGTGAGCCTGGGCTGTATGGATGCGGCCTTGTGAGCCTTAGGGTTTCAATATCGGAGTGGACTGAAACCGGTTTGCCAGGGCTTGCCCGTGGCTGCCTGCCCGCCTGCCGGGAACGGGATGGGAAAATCCGGCAGACGGTAAAGCAGCACGGGACTGGCCCGGCAGGTATTGCTAATCAGACATTGCCTTGTGCCTTCACACGTTCCTGACGGTTGCTCAGCTTGTTGAGCGCCGACAGGTAAGCCTTGGCACTGGCGACAATCACATCGGTATCCGCGCCCTGGCCATTCACCACACGGCCATCCTTGGCCAGCCGCACGGTGACTTCGCCCTGCGATTCGGTACCCTTGGTAATGGCATTGACCGAGTACAGTTCCAGTTCGGCCTGGCTGTTGACCGTGCTTTCGATGGCCTTGAAGGCGGCATCCACCGGGCCGGAGCCACTGGATTCGCAGCGCTTTTCCACGCCATGCTCGACAAACACGATGGCAGCCTGCGGTGCTTCGCCGGTTTCGGTATTCACCTTCAGCGACACGAACTTGTAGTCTTCCTGCAAGGTGGCCACCAGCTCGTCCGACACCAGTGCGTGCAGGTCTTCGTCGAAGATTTCACGCTTGCGGTCGGCCAGATCCTTGAAGCGGGCAAAAGCGGCGTTAAGCGCTTCTTCGCTGTCCAGCACGATGCCCAGATCGGTCAGCTTGGTCTTGAAGGCATTGCGACCGGACAATTTGCCCAGGGTCAGGCGGTTGGCACTCCAGCCCACGCTCTCTGCCGACATGATTTCATAGGTTTCGCGGTGCTTGAGCACGCCATCCTGGTGGATGCCGGATTCGTGGGCAAAGGCATTGGCACCGACGATGGCCTTGTTCGGCTGTACCGGATAGCCGGTCACCGTGGATACCAGCTTGGAAGCCGGCACGATCTGGGTGGCATCGATACGGGTTTCCACCGCAAAAATGTCCTTGCGGGTACGCACCGCCATGACGATCTCTTCCAGCGCGGCATTACCGGCACGCTCGCCCAGACCGTTGATGGTGCATTCCACCTGACGGGCACCGCCCAATACGGCAGCCAGGCTGTTGGCCACGGCCATGCCCAGATCGTTGTGGCAATGGGCCGACCAGATCACCTTGTCGCCACCCGGCGTCTTGCTGATCAGCTCGCGGAAGAAGGCTTCGGTGGCACGCGGCACGGCGTAGCCCACGGTATCCGGCACGTTCAGCGTGGTGGCGCCGGCCTTGATCACTTCGCCAAAGATGCGGGCGAGGAAGTCGATATCCGAGCGCAAGGCGTCTTCGGCGGAAAATTCGACATCATCGGTGTATTCACGCGCCAGCTTGACGGCCTTTACCGCAGCCTCCACCACCTCATCCGGCGTCATGCGCAGCTTCTTTTCCATATGGATGGGGCTGGTGGCAATAAAGGTGTGGATGCGGCCACGGGCAGCCGGCTTGATGGCTTCACCGGCGGCGCGCACATCGCGCTCGTTGGCACGGGCCAGGCTACAGACGGTGGAATCCTTGATCACCTCGGCAATGGCGTGGATGGCATCGGCATCGCCCGGGCTGGCGGCAGCAAAGCCGGCCTCGATCACATCGACACCCAGACGTTCCAGCTGGCGGGCGATGCGGATCTTTTCTTCCTTGGTCATGGAAGCGCCCGGCGACTGCTCGCCATCACGCAAGGTGGTATCAAAAATGTAAAGACGGTCGCCCATGTCGAATGCTCTCCCTTGTCCCTGTGCTGCTGTCCCGGCTGCGTTCAGGTAATCGTTGAAATCGAATCTCTTGCCCTGGCTTGCCGCCAATTGCGCCAACTTGTTCAACTGCGCCAGCGGTAGGCTGCCGCGTTCTCTCCACTTGTAGACTGCTGCACGGCTGACCGGCTCATCGGGAAAAATCCGGCTCAGGCCTTCTGCCACCGCACCGGGGCCGCCCAGGTCGTCAATGAGTCGTTCAATGTCCAATTGCATGTTGTGCTCCTGCAGCAAGTTTTGATTCAATGTAGCGATTGGACGACATAACGTCAAACCCGCAGTGCAACATACGACAAAAATATCGTCAAACCTGTGTCAAATTTACAATTATTAGACATTAAGTCTAATTTATAACAAAAAACGTACTTCCCTCCGCGTCAACCTAGCCTTGCAGCCAAGTATTTTCCTGCCATCCGATAAGAAATATCAGACCAATCCGTCCAATCACCCACCCGCATCAAGCAAAAGCCCCGCTGCTGCCGGGGCAGGAGCGGGGCTTGATCACACAGATCGACAATCAGGGCGAGACCGCCGGCAGCGGCTTGCGCCGCAGCAGATTCCAGCCTGCCATCACATAGCCGGACAGGGCATAGCAGACAAAGAAGCCGAACAGCACCAGCGGCGGCTCCGACATCAGCAATAGCAAGCCCACCACCAGCGCCAGCAGCATTACAAACGGCACACGGCGACGCAGGTGGATCTCCTTGAAGCTCCAGAACTTGACATTGGTCACCATGGTGATGCCGGAAAAGGCGGTAAAGCCCAGCAGAACCCACTTCAAACCCGGCAGGCCAGTGTAGTCATAGGCATGGCAGATCCACACCAGCCCCGCTACCAGCGCCGCTGCTGCCGGGCTGGGCAGGCCGGTAAACCAGCGCTTGTCGGTACTGCCTATCATGGTGTTGAAACGGGCCAGCCGCAGTGCGGCGCCGGCACAGTGGATGAATGCCACCATCCAGCCCAGCTTGCCCATGTCTTTCAACAGCCATTCATAGGCCACCAGCGCGGGGGCGACACCAAAGCTCACCATGTCCGACAGGCTGTCGAACTCGGCACCAAAAGCACTCTGGCTATGGGTCAGCCGGGCAACCCGCCCATCCATGCCATCCAGGATCATGGCAACAAAGATGGCAACGGCAGCAATCTGGAAATTCTGGTTCATCGCTTGCACGATGGCGTAGAAACCGGCGAACAAGGCCGCCAGGGTAAAGGAGTTGGGCAGCAGGTAAATACCCTGACGGCGCAGGGACGGCTTACCCGGAACGGGGTCATGGATCATGGTGTTATCCGTAAGCGAAGCTATCGGTACGGCGCTGAGCACACACCGGCGCGGACCGGCTGTCAGTACGTCGACGATCTAGACAAAGGGCGCATGCGCGCAGAGCCGCTGATTTTAATCCAAGCCGGCCCCGGCAGCAAAAGCGCCGGTCCGCCCGCACTGCCGACCACCCATCCTGCATGAAAAAAGCCGGGTTTCCCCGGCTTTGGCACACTGACTGACTTCGAAATCAGTTCTTGGACTGGTCGACCAGTTTGTTCTTGGAGATCCAGGGCATCATGGCGCGCAGTTCGGCACCCACCTTTTCGATCGGGTGATCGGCGGTCAGGCGGCGACGGGCAGTCATGCTCGGATAGTTGGTCTTGCCTTCCAGGATGAACATCTTGGCGTATTCACCGGACTGGATGCGATACAGCGCCTTTTTCATGGCTTCCTTGGTGGCAGAGGTCACCACTTCCGGGCCGGTCACGTACTCGCCATACTCCGCGTTATTGGAGATGGAGTAGTTCATGTTGGCGATGCCGCCTTCGTACATCAGGTCGACGATCAGCTTCAGTTCGTGCAGGCACTCAAAGTAAGCCATTTCCGGAGCGTAACCGGCTTCGGTCAGGGTTTCGAAACCGGCTTTCACCAGTTCTACCGCGCCGCCACACAGCACAGCCTGTTCGCCGAACAGGTCGGTTTCGGTTTCTTCGCGGAAGTTGGTTTCGATCACGCCACCCTTGGTGCCGCCGTTGGCAGCCGCATAGGACAGGGCCACGTCACGGGCCTTGCCGGACTTGTCCTGGTAAACGGCGATCAGGGTCGGCACGCCGCCACCCTTCACGTACTCGGAACGCACGGTGTGACCCGGACCTTTCGGGGCCACCATGATCACGTCCAGGTCTTCGCGCGGAACGATCTGGTTGTAATGCACGTTGAAGCCGTGGGCAAAAGCCAGGGCAGCGCCCTTCTTGATGTTCGGGGCGATTTCGTTGCGATAAACGTCCGGCTGGGATTCATCCGGCAGCAGAATCATCACGACATCGGCCTTCTTCACTGCTTCGGCCACTTCCTTCACCTTGTGGCCAGCCGCTTCGGCCTTTTTCCAGGACGCGCCGTCCTTGCGCAGACCCACGATCACATCAACGCCAGATTCCTTCAGGTTCTGGGCGTGGGCATGGCCTTGCGAGCCGTAGCCGATGATGGCGACTTTCTTGCCCTTGATGATGGAAAGATCCGCGTCCTTGTCGTAATACACTTTCATTTGCTTTGTCCCTTGTTATCCGGGCGGCCACCTGCTGTGGCCCGCCGTCAGATGTATAGATATATCAGATTTTCAGAACCCGTTCACCACGGCCAATGCCGGATGCGCCAGTACGGACCGTTTCCAGGATCACTGCGCGGTCGATGGCCTCGATAAAGGCCCCCAGCTTGTCGCTCGTACCAGTCAGCTCGATGGTGTATGTCTTTTCCGTAACATCAATGATGCGACCGCGGAAAATATCCGCCATGCGCTTCATTTCCTCCCGGTCCTTGCCGGTAGCGCGCACCTTGATCAGCATCATCTCGCGTTCGATGTGCTCGGATTCATTGAGGTCTATCACCTTGACCACCTCGATCAGCTTGTTGAGCTGCTTGGTGATCTGTTCGATGACTTCGTCGGAACCATGCGTGACGATCGTCATCCGTGACAGTGTCGGATCCTCGGTAGTCGACACCGTCAGTGAGTCAATATTGTAAGCCCGGGCCGAAAACAGCCCCACCACGCGGGACAATGCGCCCGCTTCGTTTTCCAGCAAAATCGAAAGAATATGTCTCATACCGTCCGCCTCAGCACATATTGCCGTAGTCACGGTTGTTCTCGAAGGGGACCTGCTGGACGTCGCGCATGTGCGGCGGCAAATCCATCTGGTCCAGACCCTTGCCATTCTGGATCATCGGGAACACGTTCTCGGATTGATCGGTACGGAAGTCCAGGAAGACCAGACGTTCCTTCAGGGCGGGGCCAAAGGCCTCGCGCAGTACCGGCTCGACATCGGACGGGTTTTCGATCTTGAAGCCAACGTGGCCATAGGCTTCCGCCACCTTCACGAAATCCGGCAGCGCATCCATGTAGGATTCGGAATACCGGGTGCCGTAGAAGAATTCCTGCCACTGGCGCACCATGCCCAGATAGCGGTTGTTGAGCGCCACGATCTTGACCGGTGTGTGGTACTGCTTGCAGGTGGACAGCTCCTGGATGTTCATCTGGATGGAGCCTTCGCCGGTAATACAGGCGACGGTGGCATCCGGATTGGCCAGTTGCGCGCCCATGGCTGCAGGCAAACCGAAGCCCATGGTACCCAAGCCGCCGGAATTCAGCCACTGCTTCGGGCTGTCGAACTTGTAATACTGGGCCGCCCACATCTGATGCTGTCCCACATCGGAGGCGACGATGGCCTTGCCACCGGTGATTTCATACAGCTTTTCCACCACGTACTGCGGCTTGATCAGCTCGGTGGACGGGGTGTACAGCAGGCTGTTGTGGCCGCGCCATTCTTCGATCTGCTTCCACCAGTTGGCCAGATGCTGTGCATCCGGTTTCTGGCCGGACTGGCGCAGGATGTCCAGCATTTCACGCAGCACATGCTTGACGTCGCCGACGATGGGCACGTCCACTTTCACGCGCTTGGAAATGGAAGACGGGTCCACGTCGATGTGGATGATCTTCTTCGGCTGCGACAGGAAATGCGATGGCACGCTGATGACGCGGTCGTCGAAACGCGCCCCCACGGCGATCAGCACATCACAGTACTGCATGGCCATATTGGCTTCGTAAGTACCGTGCATGCCCAGCATGCCGAGGAATTGCGGATCGGAACCCGGATAGGCACCCAGGCCCATCAGGGTGTTGGTACACGGCAGGCCCAGCGATTTGACCAGCTCGGTCACTTCGGCTGCGGCATTGCCCTGTACGGCACCACCGCCCACGTAGATGTACGGACGCTTGGCTTCCAGCAGAAGGTTGATGGCCTTCTTGATCTGTCCCGGATGGCCGCGGGTGGCAGGCACATAGGAACGGATGTGCACGCTTTCCGGGTAATGGAATTCGGCACGTTGCTGGGTCACATCCTTGGGAATATCCACCACCACCGGGCCGGGTCGGCCACTCTTGGCGATGTAGAATGCCTTCTTGATGGTGTCAGCGATATCGTTGACATCCTTCACCAGGAAGTTGTGCTTCACGCACGGGCGGGTAATGCCCACCATGTCCACTTCCTGGAAGGCGTCCAGGCCAATGGCGGGTGTGGCCACCTGACCGGAAATCACCACCATGGGGATGGAGTCCATGTAGGCGGTGGCAATGCCGGTGACGGCATTGGTGGCACCGGGACCGGAGGTCACCAGCGCCACGCCCACCTTGTCGCTGGAACGCGAGTAGGCATCCGCCGCATGTACGGCAGCCTGCTCGTGACGCACCAGAACGTGCTTGAATTTTTCCTGCCGGAAGATGGCATCATATATTTCCAGAACCGCGCCGCCGGGGTAGCCGAACAAAAATTCGACCCCTTCTTCCTGCAGGCAACGGACTAGGATTTCCGCGCCCGATATCTGCATCTTGTGCCTCTTTGTCTTGTCTTGCAGTCAATCTTGGCGATTGACTTGTGTTTCATCCCGTTGTGATGAAAGACCTTAGCTTATCCCTCAAATGGCGGTCAAGTGCTTTTGTGCAGGTGCAAAAACACGCTAAGCCACGGTAAAAACAGGGAAATCCGCGGGGTGGCCTTGCCTGTCCGGCTCTGCTACTATCTTTCGTTGGCATCAACCAGAATCTTCCCCTACACATGGCAAGCCGCAAGGAAATGGCCGACTTTCTGCAGTCGGCGGAACGACGCGCCTTCAAGCAAGCCCTGTACGCCGTGCGCAATGACGAAAACGCGCTGGACATCGTGCAAGACTCCATGATGAAGCTGGCAGACCGCTACGCCCATGCACCGGCGGCGGAATTGCCGCTGATTTTCCAGCGCATCCTGCAAAACACCATTCGCGATCACTTCCGCCGTGCCAAGGTGCGTCAGTTCTTTGGCACCCTGCTGTCTTCGCTGCTGCCCACCCGCGAGGAGGACGAAAGCGCCGATCCGCTGGAAACGCTGAACATCGCGGCAGACGAGGCCAGCAGCAATCCGGAAAAATGGTATGCCCGCAAGGAAGTCGCCCAGCTGATCGATGGCGCGGTGCAGCTGCTGCCCAATCGTCAACGGGAAGCCTTCCTGCTGCGTTACTGGGAAGGACTGGATGTCGCCGAAACCGCACGGGTGATGGGCTGCTCGGAAGGCAGCGTCAAGACGCATTGCTCGCGCGCCACCCACACGCTGGCGGCCATCCTGCAGCAAAAAGGAGTGGTGCTATGAAGCCCTCGCAAGATTCTGCGACCCATGCCGGTGCCAACGACAAGCTCAAGCACAGTGTGACCACCATACTCGACCAACCGGGCAATCAGCTCAGTGCCCCCCAGCAGCAGCGACTGCGCCAGGCCCGCGAGCTGGCCCTGGCCCGCTTTGACCTGCGCGCCAGCGAAGCGCCGCGCTTGCGCGAGCAGCTGTCGCTCTGGCTGCAACGCCATACCCAGGGCTTGCGCCGCAGCCTGCTGGCCCTGAGTTTTGCCATGATGGCCGGTACCGGCCTGTGGCTGATGGAGGGCTTGCTGGTCGAGGAAGAAGCGGTGGATGCCGCCATCCTGGCGCATGAGCTGCCGCTGGAAATGCTGATGGAACCGCACTTCTCGGGGAGCCTGCATGACTAGGCTGCATCGCTTGCTGCCCTGGCTGCTGGCCGGCTGCCTGCTGGCCACGCCGGTACTGGCCAGCCCGCTGACCAACCCGCGCTGGGATCAGCTGGATAGCGAGCAACAGACGGTCATGGCCCCGCTGGCCGCCGAATGGGACCGCTATGCACCGGAGAAAAAGAAAAACCTGCTGGCCATCGTGCCGGAATACCGCAGCCTGGACCCGGCCGGCCGCCTGCGCCTGCAAAGCAAGCTGAAAAGCTGGTCGGACCTGACGCTGGAGCAACGCCAGCAAATCCGCAATAACTGGAAAACGCTGCAAGGTCTGCCTCCTGCCGAGCGGGAAAAAGCCATCCAGCGCCTGAAACAAAGCCAGCCCAAGCCCCAGGCTTCCGGCTGAGCATCACCCTGCCATCATCATCATGAGCCCAACCCTTACCGCGGCCAGCCTTGGTCGCCGCCTGTGCAGCCAGCTTTACGAATTGCTGCTGATTGCAGCACTGCTGCTTACCGTTTCCGCCGTCATGACCGGCCTGCAAGCCTGGCTGGGGCAGTCGCTAGTGCTGGACCTGCTCACCCAGCTGGCGCTGGCCGGCGCGCTGTTCGGCTATTTCGGCAGCAGCTGGGTCAAATCCGGCCAGACCGTGGCCATGAAAGCCTGGCGGGTGAAGGTGGTGCGTCAGGATGACGGACAGCTGATGGATTGGCGCCAGGCCGGTTTCCGCTATATCGTCGGCCTGCTGCTGTTTGTCGGCATGCCGGCCATTTCCTACCTGGCCTGGTCGCGCAATCTGGGCCATGGCCGTGAGGCGCTGCTGATTTCGCTGGCCTGGTGCATGCTGCCCTATCTGGCGGCCTGCTACGACAAGGAGCGGCTGTTCCTGCACGACCGCCTGGCCCGCACCCGCCAGATCACCCTGCCCAAACCGCCCCATCCGGGCAAGGGCCGTCGCGCCGGACAAGACTAGCTGCCGCCGGCGGCCGCACGCTGGTAAACCAGCTGGCCAGCCACATAGGTCGCGGCAATCGCCCGGTCATCCCCCAGCATCATCTGGATGAACAGGGCGTCCTGCACATCGCGGGCATAGCGCATGCGAAAAGTGATCAGCGGTGTCGAGTACCAGTCCAGCACCAGCAGATCGGCCTCCATGCCGGGCGCCAGGCTACCCACCTTGTCGGCAATACCCAGTGCTGCGGCACCGCCACGGGTGGCCAGATACCAGGCTTGCACCGCCGTCAGCGCATTGCCGTGGCTTTGTGCCGCGACATAGGCCGCTTGCATGGTCTGCAGCATGGAAAAGCTGGTGCCTGCGCCCACATCCGTCCCCAGCCCCAGCGCCACCTGTCGTGCGCCCTGCTTGAGCCGGCGCAGGTCCAGGCTGCCCGAGCCGAGAAACTGGTTGGAAGTGGGGCAATGCGCCAGCGCCGCACCGCTGTCGGCAAAGGCGGCGATTTCCGCATCCGACAAGTGAATGCCGTGGCCGAAGACCGCCCGTGGCCGTAGCAGCCCGTGCCGGTCGTAGACATCGGCATAGTCACGGCAGTGTGGAAACAGCTGTTGCACCCAGGCCAGTTCATCGAGGTTTTCCGCCACATGTGACTGGATCAGCACATCCGGATACTCACGGGCCAGTACGGCCAGCGCGTCCAGCTGTGCCGGGCTGCAGCTGGGAGCAAAGCGTGGCGTCAGCGCGTATTCGGCCCGGCCGCGCCCATGCCAGCGCCGTATCAGTGCCAGCGAGTCATCATAGGCGGCCTGCGCCGTATCCAGCAGTGCCGCCGGTGCATGGCGGTCCATGCAGACCTTGCCGGCAATCAGTCGCAAGCCGTAGCGGGCCGCCTCTTCGAACAGCACGTCCACCGAATGCGGGTGCACGGTGCCAAATACGCAGGCCGTGGTCACGCCATTGCGCAACTGCTCTTGCAAAAACAGCCGTGCCACCTCGCGCGCGTGTTCACCCTCGGCAAAACCCTGCTCGGTGACAAAGGTGTAGTCATTCAACCAGTCGATGAGTTGTGCGCCAAAAGCCGCCATCATCTCGGTCTGCGCATAATGCACATGGCAATCGATAAAGCCGGGCAGCAGCACGCCGTGCGGAAAGTGCTGCAGCGGGACATCTGCCGGCAAGGCGGGCAGCAGGCTGGCAGCCGGACCCAAGGCGCTGATCTTGCCGTCTTCCATGATGATCAGGGCATCGCTGTCATAGTGCAGACACGCTGCGGCAGGATGGAGGAAGGGGTCGGCCCGGAAACTGATCATGGCGCCACGTACTGCGGTTTTCATCCGGCTCATCCTCGCTGGGTGGCTAGCGCAGCCTGCAAAATCAGTGCACTGGCGATATGTTACGATCAAATATCTTTATGTGAAGATATTTTAGCACAAACACATGATACTCTTTGCGCCCGGAACGGAAAGCCTTGCCCCTCCCTTACCTGGAAGCACGCAGAATGCATCAACAGCCCGATCAGATCGACCGTATCGTCGCCCTCTGGAATGAAGTACGTCCCGACCTGGACCCCTCGTCCACTCAGGTTATCGGCCGTATCGTACGGATGGAATATTTCATTACCCGCCGGGTACTGCAGGATCTGGCCCGCTACAACCTGAATGTCGGCGAATTCGACGTGCTGGCCGCACTGCGCCGCCGTGGCGAGCCCTACCAGTTGTCGCCCAACCAGTTGCAGGGCATGGTGCTGATTTCCTCCGGCGCACTGACCAACCGCATCAACCGGCTGGAAGAAGCCGGCCTGGTCACCCGCTCGCCCGACCCGGAAGACCGCCGTGGCGTAATTGTGACACTGAGCGCCAAGGGTTTTGCCGTGATCGAAGAGGCCGTGGTCAATCATCTGGCGGCGGAAGCCGAGCTGATGGAAAACCTGGACGAGACCGAAAAAGTGCAACTGGCCGGCCTGCTGAAAAAGCTGCTGCAAACCCAGGAAGACTGATCCAGGCGCTAGCCATTTCAGCAAAAAAGCCGCATCACTGCGGCTTTTTTCATTTACAGCCCCACCAGCAACAGCAGGTTGGCACCACAAATCAGCACGAACAGCAGCCAGCCCAATAATTGCATGGCCGGTGCCAAGGCAAATTCCCCCATCTGCTGCCGGTCGGCGGTGATACGCAGCAAGGGCCACATCGCCAGCGGCAATTGCAGGCTGAGCACCACCTGACTCCACACCAGCATGCGCCCGACAGCCCCTTCCCCCAGCCACAGCACGCCCAGCAGCGCCGGCAGCAAGGCCAGACCACGGGTAATCAGCCGCCGCTGATAGCAGGGAATACGCACTTGCAGGAAGCCATCCATGATCACCTGCCCCGCCACCGTACCGGTGAGGGTGGAGCTTTGCCCGGAGGCCAGCAAGGCCAGGCCGAACAGCAGCGCCGCCGCCCCGCCGGCCAGCGGCGTGATCAGCCGGTAGGCCTGTTCGATATCATCCACCACCGGCTGGCCAGCCACATGGAAGGCCGAACCGGCCAGCACCAGGATAGCCCCGTTCACCAGCATGGCCAGCAACAAGGACAGCACAGTATCCACGCGGCACAGCGCCAGCGTGTCGCGCAGGCCATGCCGCCCGCCCTCCACCCGCCGGGTCTGCACAATGGAAGAATGCAGATACAGATTGTGCGGCATGATGGTGGCACCGACGATGCCCAGCCCCAGCACCACCGCCTGATGCAGGTCCGCACCGGGGCTGGATGGCAACAGGCCGCGCGCCACTGCCTGCCAGTCCGGCCCCACCATGAACACCTGGATGGCAAAACACAGTGCGATGGTGGCAATCAAGCCCAGCACCACCGCCTCGATCTGGCGGAAGCCCTTGCCCTTCATCCCCAGCACAATCAGGGTGTCGAAAGCCGTCAGCCCCACGCCCCAGGCCAGCGGCACGCCAAACAGCAGCTTGAAGGCCAGGGCGCAGCCCAGTACCTCGGCCACATCGCAGGCGATGATCGAGAGTTCGGCACTCAGCCACTGCAACAGGCGCCCGGCCGGGCCGTAACGCTCGCGACTGGCCTGCGCCAGGTCCATGCCGGTGACCAGTCCCAGCCGCGCCGCCATCAGCTGCAGCACAATGGCCACCACGCTGGACAGCGCCACCACCCACAGCAAGCCATAGCCAAAACGCGAGCCGGCCTCGATATCCGTCGCCCAGTTGCCCGGGTCCATATAGCCGACGGCCACCAGCAGGCCGGGGCCGGCAAAGCGGCGCAGCCGCTGCCACCAGGTGGCTTGGGCGTCGATGCGGATACTGCCTTGGACTTCGGAGGGACAAAACGGCGCGGTGGCAGTGCGTGGGAGGGAGAACATGCAAAATCCTCAAGCGAAGAGGAAAGAAAAATGCACGCTATTTGCGTGCAAAGTCTACTGGCCTAAAGGCAGGTTACTGCCAGCCACTTTGACTGGTACAGGCGCAGTCCAGGACCATTGTTTCTTCCAGGCGCCAATCACCAGATTGGGATATTCCGGCCGGCCCAGGCTGCCGTTGTAGCGTCCCAGGGCGCGATAGAGATTGCCACGCTCCATGTCCAGATAATGGCGCAGGATGGTGCAGCCATAGCGCAGATTGAGCGTGAGTTCGAACAGATTGTGCTGCGGATTGCCAATCTGGCGCACCCAGAAAGGCATCACCTGCATCAGGCCACGGGCACCGACCGGTGAGATGGCGTATTTGTTAAAGCCGCTTTCCACCTGGATCAGCCCCAGCACCAGCTGCGGGTCCAGTCCGGCGCGGGTGGCTTCGTACTGGATGGCGGTGAGCAGCCGCTCGCGCATCCAGGCATCCGGAATGCGCTTTTGCAGCCGGCGCGACATCTCGGCCAGCCAGGCCTGGCCTTCCTGCGGCGTATCGAACACCAGCCGTGGCGCATTGACATCGGCAATGGTGCGGCTCATGGCCGAGGCCACATTGGCGGCCAGCGCCTCCTCGCGCTGCGCACCCGCCCACGCCGGCGGCAAGGCCAGCATGGTGGTGAGGGCACACAGCGTCAGGAGGATTTTCATCAGGCGAGCTTGGCGAGCAGATGTTCCAGAATAGCATCTGCGGCAACCGGCGTTGCCGTGGCATCACGGCGCTGCTGGTATTCCACCTTGCCTTCTTTCAGACCACGGTCGCCGATGGTGACGCGGTGCGGTGCACCGATCAGCTCCCAGTCGGCAAACATGGCGCCCGGACGCTCGCCACGGTCGTCGATGATCACATCCACGCCCTTGGCCAGCAGGGCCTCATACAGGCTGTCGGCAGCGGCTTTCACTTCGGCCGAGCGGTCGTAGCCCACCGGGCAGATCACCACATTGAACGGGGCCAGGCTGTCCGGCCAGATGATGCCCTTGTCGTCGTGGTTCTGCTCGATGGCGGCGCCCAGGATACGGGTGACACCAATGCCGTAGCAGCCCATTTCAAACGGTTTCGGTTTGCCGTCTTCGTCGAGGAAGGTGGCGTTCATGGCGGCGGAGTACTTGGTACCCAGATAGAACACATGGCCCACTTCGATGCCGCGCTGGATGGCCAGCACGCCCTTGCCGTCCGGGCTGGGGTCACCGGCCACCACATTGCGGATGTCGGCCACTTCCGGCTCGGCGCAGTCGCGGCCGAAGTTGGCACCGGTGTAGTGCTGGTCGTCTTCGTTGGCGCCGATGACAAAGTCGGCCATCTTGGCCACGGTACGGTCAGCAATCATGCGGCCCTTGAAGCCCACCGGACCAAGCGAACCCGGATTGGCACCAAAGGCTTCGCGGATCAGTGCCGGGCTGGCCATGGTCAGCGGTTTCTTGATGCCGGCGATTTTCTCAGCCTTCACTTCGTTCAGTTCGTGGTCGCCGCGCACCAGCAACAGTACCGCCTCGCCTTCGGCGCCTTCCACCACCAGCGCCTTGACCGTGCTCTTGATGTCGATGTTCAGGAATGCCACCAGGTCAGCAATGGTCTTGACCTTGGGGGTGTGTACTTTGGTGAGCGCGGCAGTGGCGGCCGGGCGTTCGCCGGCCGGGGCCACGGCTTCGGCCAACTCGATATTGGCGGCGTAGTCGGAGTCCGGGCAGTAGATGATGGCATCTTCGCCGGTATCGGCAATCACCTGGAATTCGTGCGAGCGGTCGCCGCCGATGGCACCGGTATCGGCCGCCACGGCACGGTAGGTCAGGCCCAGGCGGTCGAAGATGCGGCAATAGGTGTTGTACATGTTTTCGTAGCTGGCACCCGCCGCTTCAGCGCTGCGGTCGAAGGAGTAGGCATCCTTCATGGTGAATTCGCGGCCACGCATCACGCCAAAACGCGGCCGGCGTTCGTCGCGGAACTTGGTCTGGATCTGGTAGAAGTTTTTCGGCAAGGCGCGATAGCTGCGCAGCTCGCTGCGGGCGATGTCGGTAATCACTTCTTCGGCGGTCGGCTGCAGGGCAAAGTCACGCTCGTGGCGGTCCTTGAAGCGCAGCATTTCCTCGCCCATGGTGTCCCAGCGGCCGGATTCCTGCCACAGGCCAGCCGGCTGCACCACTGGCAGCGACACTTCGATGGCACCTGCACGGTTCATTTCTTCGCGCACGATATTTTCCACCTTGCGCACCACGCGCAGGCCCATCGGCATCCAGGAGTAAATGCCGGCGGCCAGCTTGCGAATGAAACCGGCACGAATCATCAGCTTCTGGCTGGTGATGTCGGCGTCGGCGGGGGCTTCTTTCAGGGTGGAAATGAAAAACTGCGATGCGCGCATGATGCGTCCTTGGTATTCGGCTAAATGGGGATGATTGTAGCGTTTTGCGGCCTTGGCGGGAAAGCATCCCGTCCACAGCCCCATGCTGGCAGGGTAGCAGGGGAAAATCCGCGGCGCTTTGTCGTTTTCCCCCTACATGGCCCAAGGTAAAACTGGCAGGAACACAGCATTAGCTTGGCGCTGCCCCGACTCAGTAGTAACCTTCGCGCTCACAGGCCATTCGATTTTCTTGCGCCGCAACAAACACGGAAAGCGGATGGCATTGCATGCTTAACTACACAAAGAACGCACACAAATCATGCAGGCTCACAATAAACAAGCCATGACCGGCCTGACGCTGGCTGCGCTGGGCGTGGTGTACGGGGATATCGGCACCAGCCCGCTGTATACCTTGCAACAATGTTTCACCAGCCACAACATGGCTACCACACCGGATAACATCCTGGGGATTCTTTCCCTGATTTTCTGGTCGCTGATTTTTGTGGTTTCCATCAAATATGTGGCCTTTGTCCTGCGTGCCGATAACCACGGCGAAGGCGGCATCATGGCGCTGATGGCGCTGGCCAGGCATTACATCACCCATTCGGCACGCTGGAAGGTGGTGCTGCTGGGCCTGTTTGGTGCCTCGCTGTTTTATGGCGATGCCATCATCACCCCGGCCATTTCCGTCCTGTCAGCGGCCGAGGGCCTGAAAGTGCTCAGTCCCAGCATGGGTCCGTACATCCTGCCCCTGGCCATCGTGGTGCTGGTTTTCCTGTTTATCCTGCAGCGCTTTGGTACGGCCAGTGTCGGCATGTTGTTCGGACCGGTCATGACCTTCTGGTTCTGCACGATCGGCGTGCTGGGCCTGCTGCAAATCCTGCAAGCGCCTGCGGTATTGGCCGCCATCAACCCCCTGCATGCCGTTCGCTTCCTCTACCAGCACGGTGTTGGTGCGTATCTGACCCTGGGTTCGGTGGTACTGGCACTGACCGGAGCCGAGGCGCTGTATGCCGACATGGGCCACTTTGGCAAAACACCGATCCGCCGCGCCTGGTATGGCCTGGTGCTGCCGGCACTGGTGCTGAATTATTTCGGCCAGGGTGCCTTGCTGATGCTGAACCCCAAGGCCATTGAGAATCCCTTTTTCATGCTGGCCCCGCAATGGGCGCTGCTGCCGCTGATCATCCTGGCCACCCTGGCCACGGTGATTGCCTCGCAAGCGGTGATTTCCGGTGCCTACTCGCTCACCCGCCAGGCCATCCAGCTGGGCTATAGCCCGCGCATGGAGATTTCCCATACTTCGGAAAAGGAAATCGGCCAGATCTACCTGCCCTTCGTCAACTGGGCCTTGCTGATTGCCGTGCTGGTAGTCGTGCTGACCTTCCAGACGTCGGATAGCCTCGCTTCTGCCTACGGCATTGCCGTGACCGGCACCATGCTGATCACCACCCTGCTGTTCTTCGTGGTGGCACGGGTCAACTGGCGCTGGCCGCTGCCGCTGGCGCTGGGCGTGACCATTATCTTCGGCATCATCGACGCCGCCTTCTTCAGCGCCAACCTGCTCAAGCTGTTCTCCGGCGGCTGGCTGCCGCTGGTGCTGGGCATGGTGATCTTCCTGCTGATGACCACCTGGAAACAGGGCCGCAAACTGCTGTTTGACCGCCTGCGCGAACAGGCCTTGCCGCTGGACAGCTTTATCGAAAACCTGGAAGCCTTCCCGCCCACCCGTGTGCAGGGCACGGCGGTCTTCCTCACCAGCACCCTGCATGGCGTACCGCATGCGCTCCTGCATAATCTGAAGCACAACAAGGTGCTGCATGACCGTATCGTGCTGATGACCATCCGCACCGAGGATGTGCCTTACATCAACGATGAATCGCGGCTGGAAGTGGTGCAGCTGTCACCCTCGTTCTGGCGCGTGGTGGCCCGCTACGGCTTCAAGGAAGACCCGAGCGTGCTCAATGTGCTGGAACTGTGCGAAGCCGATGGCCTGGCTTTCGAGCTGATGGATACCTCCTTCTTCCTGTCGCGCGAAACCATCATCTCCACCGAGCGTCCGGGCATGGCACGCTGGCGCGAACGGCTGTTTGTGTGGATGAGCAAGAATGCGCTGCGCGCCACCGACTTTTTCCAGATTCCGACCAACCGCGTCGTGGAACTGGGCGCGCAAGTCGAACTGTAGTCAAGCAACTACATCAAAAGGCAGGCTTTTCAGCCTGCCTTTTTTATTTGCCATGCCATATTCATGCAATGTAATCGATTACAAAGCACCAGCAGGCACAATAAAATCCCATTCAATACAAGTACTTGCCACTTGAATGGTGGCAGTCACCGGCCGCCGGCATCGCGCTGAGCACAAAAATGGCCGACGCAAAACAGTCGGCCACATGAGGCAAAACGGCTGAAATTTTACTATGTAGTGACGCCACTACGCCGGCAGGTCGATTTCCCTTCGCACCCTGGCCCAGTCGAAGTAAGGGCCGGGATCGGTTTTACGCCCCGGGGCAATATCCTCATGTCCGGTCATGCCGCGCAAGGGCAGCTGGCTGCGCAATTCGCGCAATAGTGCCAGCAACATCTGGTACTGCGCATCGGCAAAGGGCTCGAAATCGCAGCCCTCCAGCTCTATCCCTACCGAAAAGTCATTGCAACGCTCGCGCCCGCGCCAGCTGGACACCCCGGCATGCCAGGCACGCTGATGCACGGAAACAAACTGCAACAGCTGTCCGCTGCGGCGTATAAAGAAATGCGCTGAGACGCGCAAGTGCTGAATGCTGGTAAAGAAAGGATCTTCCGCCGGGTCCAGCGTATTGGTGAACAGCTGCGACACGGCCTGCCCGCCATAGCGATAGGGCGGCAGGCTGATATTGTGAATGACCAGCAATTCGGCCGCCCCGCCCTCGCGGGCATCACAATTGGGTGAAGGAATCTGTCGCGCTTCGCGCACCCAGCCATTGGCATCCAGATGCAGCACCGGCTGCACACGGCCGGCCTGATAGACCATGCGCCACAGCACCAAGCCATCCGGCACCTTCCAGCGCTGTTCCAGCACAAAACCCGCCTTGTGATACAGCGCCACCGCCGCGGCATTGACCTCGGCGGTATCCACGCTGACTTCGTCGGCATCCGCCAGCAGATGATTGAGCAAGCGGTAACCCCAGCCATCGCCAAAGCAGGCCGGGTCCACCACCGTGCGCTCGATATGCCAGCCGCCCTGCTGGCGCTGGCTTGCCACCAGCACACCACGCAGCACATTGCCCTCAAAGGCGCCCAGCACACGGTCGCGGCAGGCCATCACGGCAGCCAGATCAGGCCACATCAGCGGCAGCTGGGGATAATCCAGCCACGCGCACTCCACCTGATGCGCCAACAGCTGGATACGCAGCGCCGCGGCTGCCAGTTGCGGGTCGTCCAGCCGTATTGGCCTGATTTCAAACGGAATGTCCATTGCTGCCTTTCTCGCCGGTCTTTGCCGCCGCCACATCGCCACCCTGCCCCCGCCCGCGCATTGCGCTGGGCAAGCCACCCTGGCAGGGCGCACAATGTCCTATTGTGCCAGCAGCGCCGGCCGCTGCGAACCGAGTGCCGCGCATTTGAGCAGAATCATGGTTTTTTGCAATGCAGCACGGCACACTCGATCCATTCACCCAGCTTGAGGCTTCCCACCATGCTTACCCTGAATGATATCGGCAACACCGGCAGCGCCAGCTTCGAACAACCCCTGGACATGCTGCTGGCCTGCCATGACAAGATCCGCCGCTTCTGCGACCAGCTGGACAAGCTGCCGGGCTATATCGCCGAACATGGCGTGAATGAGGCGGTAAAGAACACCATCGATGGCGTGATCCGCTATTTTGACGTCGCCGGCCCCGCCCACCATATCGACGAGGAAGAAGAACTGTTCCCCATCCTGCTGGAGCGCGTCCCCACGGCAGCCCCGCGCATCGAACAGCTGGAGGCCGAGCACGGCTATCTGCATTCCTGCTGGAATGCCATTCGCGATGATCTGCGCGCCCTGCGCAATGGCGAAATCGACAGCATCAGCGAAAATGCCGTGGCCGAGTTTGTACGTCAGTACCGCGAGCATGCGGCATCGGAAGAGGCCTGGCTGATTCCGACCGCAGCCGCCACCCTGAATGCCGAGGAGTTGCGCGTGGCCGGCCAGCACATGGCCCAGCGCCGTCAGCAAGCCTGCTGAACACCCGCCGGTCCTAAAGCAAAAAAGGATGCCGTCAGGCATCCTTTCAAAACGCCTTCGCGCTTTCTGGAAGGAAAGCGGGGCTCCCTTGCAGGGCAAGGGCGGGGGGATTGGGAGTAGATGGAAAGGCTGCGGAGTCGATAAGTCAACTGGAAGGCCCGGCTGTGCCGGGTCCAGTAGAATCCTGCCAAATCACGCTGTCAGCAGCCTAAAAGGATGCCGCAAGGCATCCTTTTTGCGTTAGCGGCTGCCGCCAGTCTTAGGCCGTTAGTTGCAACAATGCGGCGAATGCATCTTCAAACAGCTTGAGCCCATCCTGCTGCAGCTTGTCGCCGACCGCCACCAGGTCGATATCGGCCTCAGCCACCTCCAGCAGGGTGATCTGGGCCTGCTGCGCATCCTGCGGCAAGGTCAGCGCAGCCACGCCGTGATCACGGAAGGCCGCCAGCGTGCCATCCGGCACGGTATTGACGGTTTCATCGCCAATCAGGCTTTCCACGTACAGCACATCGGAGTAAGCGGCGTTCTTGGTGCCGGTGGACGCCCACAGCAGGAATTGCGGCCAGGCACCGGCAGCCTTGAGCGCAGCAAACTCGCTGCCATGGAAACGCTGCTGATAGCGGGCGTAAGCCACCTTGGACAGGGCAATGGCGGTCTTGCCTTGCAAGGCTGCCGGCAGTTGCGGGTCCAGCAGGCTGTCAACCCGCGACAGGAAGAAGCTGGCTACGGCCTTGATGCCGGACACCGGCTTGCCGGCGGCGTGGCGTGCGCTCAGGCCGTCGATATAGGCATCCCATACCGCTTCCACCTGCGGCAGGCTGAACAGCAGGGTGATGTTGACGTTGATGCCCTCGGCCGTGAGCGTCTGGAAGGCGCGGATGCCGGCCGGCGTGGCCGGGATCTTGATCATGGCGTTGGGACGGCCGATCTCGGACCACAAGCGGCGTGCCGCAGCCAGCGTGCCGGCTTCGTCGTGCGACAGGGCCGGCGACACTTCCAGGCTGACATAGCCATCATTGCCCTGGCTGCTGCGGTACTGCTCCAGCAACAGGTCGCATGCGGCCTGGATGTCCGGCACCACCAGTGCCTCGTAGCGCTGCTCTGCGCTGAGCGCGGCATTGCTTTTCAGCTGTGCCAGATCACCCTGGTAACTGGCATCGCTGCTGATGGCCTTGTAGAAAATGGCCGGATTGGAAGTCACGCCGGCAATGCCGTCTTCTTGCAGCAAGGTGGCCAGTTGGCCGGAAGCCAGCAGTTCACGGGACAGATTATCCAGCCAGATACGCTGGCCGAACTGACGAATGGATTGCAGACGATTCATGGTGTGGTCCGGGAACAGGGTAGTTTGCATTATGGAGGAATATCCTAGCGCGCCAGCGCAGGCAGGCCAAGCCCCAAACGCAGCGATTTTCCGTTAACTTGCATGGAAATCACTGACTAAAACGTCATCAACAAATGGTTTGAGGAAAGAAACGAAATCCAGGTGGGCCGGGTGGTGCAGATAAGCATCACGGGCGGCCGCGTCGGCAAAGCTTAACAGCCAGCCGTGGGTGAAACCCTGCTGCAAGCCTTCCGGGCTGCAATCCGGCCCGCCGGCAAAGGACTGGATGCCGGCGATCAGCGCAGGCAAGGCGGCAAAACGCCGGCTGATTTCGGCAATGTCGGACGGCGTGGACGCCGCGGTAAAACGCAACAACACCACATGATGCAGCATGCCAGCTCCTTGGCGGTGGAAGCTGCCATCCTACCTGCCATGAGGCGGGCTGGCGAGGGTTGGCCAGACCAGCAGCCCAGCCGGCCGACCGTGGCCGGCGCAGCCTGCTGGCCAGCCATGGCGCCAATCAGGCGCTGTGGGAGCCGTTTTCCGGTTCGGCGGAACGCTCGCGCTGGAAAATCACGCTGAAGGTACTGCCCTTGTCCGGTTCGCTCTTGATATCCAGCCTGGCGTTGTGGCGGGCAATCACATGCTTGACGATGGCCAGGCCAAGGCCGGTGCCGCCATTGCCGCGGGAACGGCCACGATCCACCCGGTAAAAGCGCTCGGTCAGCCGCGGGATATGCTCGCGCGGAATGCCAATGCCGCTGTCCTTGACGGAAAAACGCAGGCGTTCGCCTTCGGCCTTCCACGACAGGGTGATGGCGCCGCCTTCCGGGGTGTAACGCACGGCATTGGATACCAGGTTGCCAAACGCCGAATGCAGCTCCTGCGCACTGCCCCACAACCACTGGCTGCAATCCCTTTCCAGCCTGATCTGGTGCCGGCCCTGCGACAGGCCTTCGGCCTCCACCATCAGGGTATCCAGCATCAGCTGCATGTTGACCTTTTCCGCCACCGCGGCCTTGGGGCTGTTTTCCAGCCGCGACAGGGTCAGCAGATCTTCCACCAGGCTTTGCATGCGCCGCGACTGCTCCATCATCATCGGCAGAAAGTGGCTGAGTGTGGCCTGATCCACTTCTTCCATGTCGGACAGCGTCTCGAGAAAACCGCCCACCACCGTCAGCGGCGTACGCAGTTCATGCGAAACATTGGCGACAAAATCGCGATGCACGGTCTGCACCCGCTCCAGCGAAGTGATGTCGCGGCTGAGCAGCAATTTGCGCGTGGAATCGAAGGGCACCAGCTGCACCGAGATCACCAGCTCGCGCGGCTGGGTAAACTGCAACACCAGCGGCTGACTGAAGCTGGCGTTTTTCATGTAGGCATGAAAGCTGGGCTGGCGAATGAGATTGAGAATCTGGTTACCCACATCCTGCTTGCGGTCCAGGTTCAGATGCTCCATCGCCATCGGGTTGATCCACTCGATACGGTCATGCTCGTCCAGCACCACCACCCCATCCGGCATGGCCTCGCCGGCATTGATGAAGCGCTCCAGCACATTGGTCAGCTTGCGCTTGCTCTGCATCTGGGTACGCATGGTGCGGTACAAGGTCATGAACACCGTATGCCAGGCACCGAAACCATCCGGCACCCGTTCGGCCGTGGGGTGGTCAAGCCAGCGCAGCAACAGGGCAATGTGATAGAGATGAAATCCCAGCCAGGCCAGCAGGCTGAGACAGGCAGCGATCAGGCCTTCAATCGGGCCGCTGAAGGCCCAGAAGCCCAGGCCGATGAAGAGGATGACAATCAGCCAAACCAGGGTACGCTGCAGGAATTCTCGCAAGACTGCCTCACTGCTGGGTGGAGAAACGGTAACCTGTGCCGCGAACGGTCTGAATCAGGGCATCATGGCCGGTGGTTTCCAGCGAACTGCGCAGGCGGCGGATATGCACGTCGACCGTACGCTCCTCCACGAAGACATGATCGCCCCACACCTGATCCAGCAGCTGGGAACGCGAGTGTACACGCTCCGGGTGCGTCATGAAGAAATGCAGCAGGCGGAATTCGGTCGGCCCCAGATCGATGGTGCCGCCATTGCCACTGACGCGATGGGTGATCGGGTCCAGCCGCAAGCCCTGCACCTCGACCGCATCATCGGTCATCTGCGGCGCGCGGCGACGCAATACGGCCTTGATGCGGGCCAGCAGCTCGCGCGGCGAAAAGGGTTTGGTGATGTAGTCATCCGCACCGGACTCCAGCCCGGTAATCTTGTCCTGCTCGTCGGAGCGGGCAGTCAGCATGATGATGGGGATGTGCTTGGTGCGTTCGTCCGAACGCAGGCGCTTGGCGATATCCACCCCGGAAGCACCCGGCAGCATCCAGTCCAGCAACACCAGGTCGGGCAGTGCATTGCGCACCAGGGTCAGGGCAGCTTCGGCCGTGCTGGCACGCAAGACGTGATGCCCCGCCTGGGTGAGGTTAAAGGCGATCAGTTCCTGAATCGCCGGTTCGTCTTCAACAAGCAAAATATTGGCAGCCATGTATCGGTCCAGTCCCGGTTTGATTATGGCAAGGATAAAAACCAGCGATTACAGAAATATGACATTTCTTAAATAGTTGCCGAAACTTTTACCGCACGCGCCAGCACAGGGGGCAAGGCTGTCATCTTGCCATGCCTGGCCCGGAAAACAGGCAAAAAAAACGGGCCTGCCACAAGGCAGACCCGGAATGGCCTTCGTCAAAAATTTGTTTGTCTGACTTGAGACCAGGGACAAAGAGATCACCAGGACAGTTTCAAACGGGTTACATGCAAATGAACCCATCAGCAACGAATCCGGACAAGAGCCATCCCGGCGGGACAGTGCCGAAACAGCTCTGATACGGCAGGCATTGTACGGAGCTGGCAGCAATAATTTAATGTGAAAATATGGGATTTTTCGCATTAATGCCTTGTAAAATGGCTTTTTTAAGCCATGAAACTTTCGATTCGTAGTATGGATAAATTCGACAAAAAAATTCTGGCTGCCCTGCATGAAAATGCCCGTATCAGCTTTGCCGAACTGGCCCGGCGGGTGAACCTGTCGGCACCGGCCATTGCCGACCGGGTGGCCAAGCTGGAAGCACAAGGCGTCATCACCGGCTACCATGCCCAGATCGATCCGGCCAAGGTTGGTCTGCCCATTTTCTGCATGATCGAGCTGACGGTGAAGCATCTGGAGTACTACGTGGTGCTGGAAAGAATCCGCAATATGCCGCAGGTACTGGAGTGCGCCTCCATCACCGGCACCAGCGGCCTGATGATGAAAGTGGCAGTCGATACCATGCCCAGCCTGCAGGCACTGATTGCCCAGTTGATGCAGTTTGGCGATACCAAGACCTCCATCATCATCGACATGCCGGTTGCACCGCGCATGCCGCAACTGCTGCAGGACGACTGAAAGCCGCGGCCGACACGGTACATCCCAGGCAAAAAAATGGCCGAAGAATCGACGATTCTTCGGCCAAACTCTTGGGAGAGACCATATAGAAGCACATCTACGAACGAAGCACCCAGGCAGGCATCTTCTGACCAATGCCTGCCGGGTTTACTGCACCGGTTTCCCCCTGGTGGTTCTGACGCCACCAGGGGGAGACGGATTACTTGGCAGCCACCCAGGCCAGCGAGGTGTCCAGCATGCGGTTGGCAAAGCCCCACTCGTTGTCGTACCAGGACAGTACCTTGACTTCGCGGCCAGCGATGACGCGGGTCAGCGTGGAATCAAACACGCTGGAAGCCGGGTGGTGCAGGAAGTCACGCGAAACCAGCGGCAGGGTGTTGACGGCCAGCACGCCAGCCAGACGGCCTTTGGCAGCGGCGGTGATCAGCTCGTTGACCTCTTCCACCGTGGTATCGCGCGAGGAGGTGAAGGTCAGGTCGACCAGCGAGACATTGCTGACCGGAACGCGGACGGCAAAGCCATCCAGCTTGCCCTTGAGCTTGGGCAGCACCAGGCCGACGGCAGCAGCGGCACCGGTCTTGGTCGGGATCATCGACACGGCGGCAGAACGGGCACGGCGCAGGTCGGAGTGATCGGTATCCAGCAGCACCTGGTCGTTGGTGTAGGCATGGATGGTGGTCATCAGGCCACGTTCGATACCGATGGTATCGATCAGTGGCTGTACCAGCGGAGCCAGACAGTTGGTGGTGCAGGAAGCGTTGGATACCACGGTCATGGCGCTGGTGAGCACATCGTCGTTGACACCGAACACCACGGTGGCATCGGCATCGTTGGCCGGAGCGGAAATCAGCACGCGCTTGGCACCGGCTTCCAGATGCAGGGCGGCCTTGTCGCGTTTGGTGAAGATGCCGGTACATTCCAGTACCACGTCCACGCCCAGTTCCTTCCACGGCAGCTCGGCCGGGTTACGGATGGACAGCAGCTTGATCGGCTTGCCGTTCACCACCAGGGCATCGCCTTCCAGTGCGATGGTGCCACCGAAGGGGCCATGCACGCTGTCAAAGCGGGTGAGGTGTTCGTGCAGTTCCGGCTTGCCCAGGTCATTGATGGCCACGATCTCGATATCGCGGTCAGCAAAGCGCTCCTGCCAGGCGCGGACCACCATGCGGCCGATACGGCCGTAACCATTAATGGCAACTTTCAACGTCATGATGCATCCTCCAAAATGATAATGGCGCAAGGTCATCTAAGCGTGCCCTGCGCCATTCAATTTCTGCTCCTTTTGCTCTGTAAGCAAGTGACTACAAAAGTAGTGTGCAGGCTACCAACAAAGCGGTGAAATCCTTGTCGGGCAAGGCCCGCCGCCCTGTAGTGCCCGGCTGTGCTCAGCCCTGTAACAAACTGGCAAAAGGAGCAGGGTCTTCTGCCAATACCACATGTAGCAGATTGCCGGAAAATGTGGTCACGCCACGCGCGCCCAGGGCGTGCAGGGCCTGTTCATCCACCAGGCTGGCATCGGCCACTTCCACCCGCAGGCGGCTGCCGGCCACGGCCTCCACATGTTTTACATTAGCTGCTCCGCCCAGGGCCTGCAGCCAGTCGTTACGCTGGCCACTGCTGGCCACGGCCTTGACGCTGCTCACCACCACCGCCGGGGCTGCGTTATCCGTCACCGCAACACCCTGCTGCAGGGCCGTGCGGATTTCATCAGAGATCAGATCGGCCTCCGGCCCCAGCACGACCTGCACACTGCCAGCCGCCGGCTTGATCAGCCCACGCGAGCCCAGGGCCTTGAGCGCAGCCTCGTCCACCTTGGCGTTATCCGCCACCTGCAGGCGCAGACGGGTGGTGCAGGCATCCACTGCTTTCAGGTTGGCCGCCCCACCGAGCGCCAGGATGAAGCCATGTGCGCGCGCCGATCCGGCAAGCACTTGCACGGCGACTTGCGGCGCATCTTCCCGCCCCATGGTCTGCAGATTGAATTTGCGGATAAAGAAGCTGAACAGGCCGTAATAGATGACGAAATACAGCAGGCCCACCGGCAGCAGCAGCAGTGGTTTCTGGGCAATGCCGAAATTGAGCAGGTAGTCGAACAGGCCGGCGGAGAAGCCAAAGCCCAGGTGCACGCCCAGTGCATACATCAGCGCCATGGCAACACCGGTCAGCACGGCATGAATGGCATACAGCACCGGCGCGAGGAACATGAAGGCGAATTCGACCGGTTCGGTCACCCCGGTCAGAAAAGCCGTCAGCGCCATCGAGAACAGCACGCCGCCCACCGCGGCCTTGTTTTCCGGCTTGGCGGCACGATACATGGCCAGGCAGGCCGCGGGCAGGCCGAACATCATCACCGGGAAAAAGCCGCTCATGAACATGCCGGCGCTCCTGTCGCCCGCAAAGAAGCGGGTGAGGTCGCCATGAACCAGCTTGCCGGCCGTATCGGTGTAATCACCCACCTGGAACCACACGATGGTGTTGAGGATGTGATGCAGGCCGGTGACGATGAGCAGGCGATTGAGCACACCGTAGATAAACAGGCCAATCTCCCCCACCCCGATCAGCCACTTGCCCAGCGCGTCGATGCCGTTCTGCACCGGCGGCCAGGCCAGGCCCAACACCACGCCCAGCAGCAGCATGGCAAAGCCGGTGGCAATCGGCACGAAACGCCGGCCACCGAAGAAGGCCAGATAGGTGGGCAGCTTGATGTCCTTGTAGCGGTTGTACAGCACACCGGCCACCAGGCCGGCCAGAATGCCGGCCAGCACCCCCATGTTGATGGCGAAAGGCTTGCCCGCAGGATCGAGATGCACCAGCGACTTGAAGACATCGTAGCCCAGCAGCGTGTCGGGCATCACTTTCAGCACCGCGGTCAGCACCATATAGCCGATGGCCCCGGCCAGGCCGGCGGCGCCATTATTGTCGCGGGCAAAGCCCACGGCCACGCCGATGGCAAAAATCAGCGCCAGATTGCCGAAAATGGCATCACCAGCCTGGGCCATCACCTTGATGTCCAACAGATCGGGCTGGCCCAGGCGCAACAGCAGGCCGGCCACCGGCAACACGGCAATCGGCAGCATCAGGGCACGGCCCAGCTGCTGGATGCCGGCAAACTTGTTTTGTGTACTCACCTCTACTCCTCCTTGAGTTTATCGGATGGCCTGACGGCCATCCTGTTTTGTCCGCAAGCCGGCTCAGGCAGCCGGCCAACAGTGTTGTGCGCGTTGACGTACTTCGCTGGCAGCCGTCAGCCGCTGCATGGCGCTTGCTTCGCGCTGGCATTCGGCATAGTCCAGCCCGCGGATGCGGCTCTTGATCTCCGGCACCAGACCGGGGCTGACCGACAGCTCGCTCACCCCCAGTCCGACCAGTACCGGCACCGCGACCGGATCGGAGGCCAGCGCACCGCATACGCCCACCCACTTGCCATGCTGGCGTGCGCCCGCCACCGTCATGGCGATCAGCCGCAGCAGCGCCGGGTGCAGGGCATCCATCCGCGATGCCAGCGTGGCATTGCAGCGGTCCATGGCCAGGGTGTACTGGGTCAGGTCATTGGTGCCGATGGAGAGGAAGTCGGCATGGCGGGCCAGCTGGTCGGCCAGCAGGGCGGCGGCAGGCACTTCGATCATCACCCCGAGCTGCGGACGCTCGCTCAAGCCCAGTTGGCCGGCCAGCAGCTCCAGCCGCTGTCGTACCCGCAACAGTTCGTCCACTTCACTGATCATCGGCAGCAGGATGCGCAGCCGCGACAGCGGCTGTACCGACAACAGGGCATTCAGCTGCAGGTCGAGCAGGGCCGGGTCGGCAAAGCCGCTGCGGATGCCACGCAAGCCCAACGCCGGATTTTCCTCGGCCGGCAGCTGCAGATAGGGCAGTTCCTTGTCGCCCCCCACATCCAGGGTGCGGATGATGACGGGACGTTCCGGCATGGCATCCAGCACCGCCTGGTAAGCCTGTTGCTGCTCGGCGGCATCCGGTGCCTGCTGCCTGTCGATAAACAGGAATTCGGTGCGGGTCAGGCCCACGCTGTCCGCACCATGGCGCAGGCCGTCGCGGGCTTCATCGGCATTGGCAATATTGACGGCCACCTCGATGCTGACGCCGTCCAGCGTGACGGCTGCGGCATTGGCGCAGGCCTGCATGTGCTGTCGTCGCTGGGCCAGCGCGGCGATGCGCGTGGCCGCCTCGCTCAGGGTGCGCTCATCCGGAGCGGGATGGCAGCAGCCCTGGCTGGCATCCAGCAAGACCTGTTGCCCGCTGTGCAATTGCAGGGCGGCAGGCCCGCAGGCCACCAGGGCCGGAATGCCCAGTGCCCGCGCCAGAATGGCCACATGTGCCGTGGCACCGCCGGCGGCGGTCAGCATGCCGGCCACCTTGTCCTGCGGCAGGCTGGCCAGCTGGGACGGGGCCAGGTCTTCCGCCACCAGGATGACCGGGGTACTCAACTGCAGCGGCTGCATTTCCTCGCCCAGCAGGATCTGCAACAACTGGCGCTGCAGATCGCGCAGGTCGGCAATGCGCTCGGCCAGCAGCGGATTACCCAGCGCCGCCAGCAACTGGCACTGGGTACTGATGGCCTGGCGGAAAGCAAAGCCGGCGCTCTGACCGCTGGCGATGCCCTGCTGGCTGGCCTGCAATAGCTCGGGGTCATCCAGCAGGGCCAGATGAGCGGAAAAGATTTCGCTTTGCGTGAGGGCGCCACGTCGCTGGGCATCGTTGACCGACTGGCTCAGCCGGCCACGCAGCTGTTGCAGCGCCTGCTGCAGCAAGTGTGTTTCCCGCTGCGCATCCTCCGCCCATTGCAATGGCTCCGGTTCACTCATGTCGAGTCTGAGTACCGGGGCGATGGCCAGCCCCGGTGCGGCGCACACGCCACTCAGCAGGCCCGCCGCCACCGCTGCCGGTTGCGCCACCGGCGATGCCGGGGCATGCCCGCCCTGGCTGCGGGTCTGCAGCGCGGCAATGACGGCGGCGGCGGCCGCTGCGGCATCGCTGCCCTGTGCCAGCACCTCGACATCGTCCTGTTCGGCGACACCCAGCGTCATCAGCGCCACCATGCTTTTGGCGTTGGCGCGCTGCCCCTTGAACGCCACCTGCACCTGGGCGGCAAACGGCCGTGCCGCATTCTGTACCAGTGCGGCCGGGCGGGCATGCAGGCCACCGGCATGTCGTACCGTGGCATGCCCGCGGCTTTCGCCTGCCGGCGTGCTGGCAGGGCTGCTGCTGGCAGCTGGCAAGGCATGCAGGCGCAGCAGCGGTGTTTGCCCGGCCTGCGCCAGCCCGCTGGCGCGTTCGGCCAGCTGGTAGTGTTCACCATTGGCAATCACCAGCATGCTGATCAGCGAGGCGGCCCGGCGTGCCACGGCATCCAGATCGACCTCGATCAAGGGCTGCCCCTGCCGCACGCGGTCGCCCTGCGCCACCAGCGCGGTGAATCCGGCTCCAGCTAGCTGCACGGTGTCGATGCCGACATGCAGCAGGATTTCCGCACCATTGGCGGCGGTCAGCGTCAGGGCATGGTGGGTGCGCGCCAGCTGGCTGATCACGCCATCACAGGGAGCAAGCAGGGTGGAAGACAGGGGTTCGATGGCCAGGCCATCGCCCATCATCAGGCCGGCGAACACCGGATCGGGCACTTGCGGCAAGGGCAGCAGCGGCCCGCTGAAAGGGGCCATGAGTTGCAGCGAAGGGTTCATCGACATCCTCCTGTCTAAGCCAGGAGGTGCCGTCCCGCAGGGAGGACTCCTGGCGTTCAGGCCGCGCCGGGCCGGCTGCACCAACAACAGGCGCAAGCCGGGCCGGACACGGCGCCAAACCGTGTCTGTTCTGTCACTGGCTGCCGGCTGGCAGCCATGTCTGGAGCAGGCTTCAATGCGTGCGCGTTACCTTGGACAGATGACGCGGGGTATCGGGATTGAGGCCACGCGCCTCGGACAATTGTGCGGCCATCAGGTAGAAGCTCTGGATGGCCAGCAAGGGGTCCAGCGCCTCGTCATCCGCCACGCTGAGGGTCAGGTCGCGGCTGGGCTCATCGGCCGGTGCGGCCAGCAGCACCCGCGCTCCACGGCCACGCATCTCGGCGGCCAACTCGATCAAACCCTGTTGCTCCGGTCCGCGCGGCGCAAACACCAGCAAGGGGTAACCTTCGTCAATCAGCGCCATCGGGCCGTGCTTGATTTCCGCGCCGGAGAAGGCTTCGGCCTGGATGGCGCAGGTTTCCTTGAACTTGAGTGCGGCTTCCAGCGCCACGGCAAAGCCAAGGCCACGCCCCACCACCATGATGCGTTCGGCGGTGGCCAGCACCGGGATGGCTGCGCTCCAGTCCTGGCGGCAGGCTTGTTGCAACTGGCCGGGCAGTTGATCCAGTGCCCGCAGCAAGGCGCTGTCACCCTGCCAGTGCGCCACCAGCCGGGCCACGGCAGAGAGCGAGGCGATATAACTCTTGGTGGCGGCCACGCTCTTTTCCTCGCCGGCGCACAAGGGCAGCGACCACTCACAGGCAGCCGCCAACGGCGACTCATGCTTGTTGACCAGGGCTACCGTGCGCGCTCCGGCAGCGGCCAGGCGGCTCATGGTGTCGATCAGGTCCGGGCTTTGGCCGGATTGCGACAGGGCCACCGCCAGCTGTCCCTTCACCGCCAGCGGCGCGTGGTGCAGGGTCACCAGCGACATGGGCAGGGACACCACCGGCACACCCAGGCGCTGCATGGCCAGATAGGCGAAATAGCTGGCGGCATGGTCGGAGCTGCCGCGTGCCACCGTCAGCGCCAGCGTGGGCGGAGTGGTGGCCAACTCGCGCCCCAGCACGGCCAGGCCTTCATCGGCATACATGTGTTGGGCGGCCACGGCATCCGCCGCAGACAGGGCTTCTTCATACATCAGAGACGACAAGGTGTTCCCCTTCCAGATAGACATCCAGCAAATTCATGGCTTCATCCAGCACCAGCACATCGGCCCAGGCTCCCGCCTGCAGCCGGCCGCGGTCGGCATGGCCCAGATAATCGGCCGGATACAACGACAGCCGGTGCGAGGCCTCGGCCAGCGGCAGGCCGATGGACAGCAGATTGCGCAAGGCCTGATCCATGGTCAGCGTGCTGCCCGCCAGGGTGCCGTCGGCCAGCCGCACCCCACCCAGGCATTTGTGCACGGTATGTGAGCCCAGCTTGTATTCGCCGTCCGGCATGCCGGCAGCGGCGGTGGAATCAGTCACGCAGTACAGGCGTGGAATGGCGCGCAAGGCGGTGCGGATGGCGCCGGGATGCACATGCAGCAGGTCCGGAATCAGCTCGGCATAGTCGGCATGGGCCAGCGCCGCCCCCACCATGCCCGGCTCGCGGTGATGCAGGCCGCTCATGGCATTGAACAAATGGGTAAAACCGGCAGCGCCCTGCTGCAGCGCTTGCACGCCATCTTCATAACTGCCCAGGGTGTGGCCGATCTGCACCCGGATGCCGGCATCGCTCAAGGCGCGGATGATCTCCATGTGGCCGGGGATTTCCGGCGCCAGCGTCAGCAGGGCAATCGGGGCCAGGCGGCCCAGCTTTTCGATTTGCGACAGCACGGCACGACAGGCATCGTCCGGCTGCGCGCCCAGCTTGCCGGGATTGATGTAGGGGCCTTCCAGATGCACGCCCAGCAGCCGTGCCATGCCGGGGCTGCGCTGACGACAGCAAGGACCAAGCGCGGCCAGCACGTTTTCTATCTCTTCCATGGGGGCGGTCATGGTGGTGGCCAGCATGGCGGTGGTGCCATGCCGCGCATGCAGCCGGGCCACCGCTGCGGCCGCCTGGCCGCCTTCCATGATGTCTACCCCGCCGCCGCCATGTACATGCAGGTCGATAAAGCCGGGCAGGATGTAACGCTCCACTGCGTGGCCTGAGGCCAGCCGGCCATCGATGGCGGCGATGCGGCCATCCGGGCCCAGGGTGATCGTGCCGTCCAGCCAGCCCGTGCTGCTCAGGATGCGGCCCTGCAGTACATGTCGTGTCGTCATCGTCTCAGTTCAGCGACAAAGTCGTAGTAGTCGTTACGGCAATAGGTGTCAGTCAGCTCTATCGCCAGATTGTCGGCATTGAAGCCGATGCGGGTAATCAGCAGCATGGCCTCGCCCTGGCGGATGCCGGCCAGCGCCGCGATCTCCGGCGAGGCATTCACCGCGCGGATGTGCTGCAAGGCACGCACCACCGAGTGGCCGGCAGCATCCAGGTAGGCATACAGCGAGTTGCCCACTTTATGCGGCTCTGGCAGATAAGCCACTGGCAATGTGGTCATCTCTATCGCCATCACCACGCCGTCCGCCAGCCGCTGGCGCTTCAGCCGTGCCACCTGCGAGGTGGGCGACAGCCCCAGCTTGATCACCTCGTCGTTGCTGGGCGGATGAATGCCCCGCTCCAGCCATACCGACGAGGGCTCGAAGCCGCGCTGCCGCAACTGCTCGGTAAAGCCGGTCAGGCGCGACAAGGGTTGTTCCAGCCGGGGCGTGATGAAAGTGCCCGAGCCGTGACGGCGGCGAATCAATCCCTGCTCCAGCAATACATCCATGGCCTTGCGGGCGGTCACCCGCGAAATGCCCAGTTCTTCCGAAAAGGTCCGCTCCGATGGCAGGGCCTCATCGGCCTGCCACCAACCGGCATTGATGGCATCGGCCAGCTTTCTGGCCAGTTGCAAATACAACGGGGTGGTGGATTCCCCTTCCGGTTTAAGTGCGCTCCAGCGATTTTCCATAAGCGGTCTGCATGTGGTCTTGACGATAACAGGCTCAATATCGCATTCATCGCCGGTTGCGCCTAGCGGCTGGATTGCTGATGAAGTTAATACCACTTAAATACCACGTCAATACCAATTTTCTCAAATTCCCAGTAAACAGCTGGGCAAAGGCAAGACGACAGGTAGTAGCTGCCGCCAGCGTCGCGGGCTTTTCCCGCAGGACCGGCAGGCTGCCATATCAAATACCAGCGGTAATTGGTATTGAATTGGTAATAAATAACGAGCTAAACCGTGCAGAGCCTGCGGCCTGGGCCGGCAGCGGCCGACAGGCCGGACATGGTCTTGTCCAGCACAGGGCCGTGGTGGCATGGCGGTGCCAGCGTGGTCAGAAAACCACAACAACTGGTATGAAGGGATGACCGCGCAATCGCGCACATGAAAAAGGGCCGCTGCGCATGCAGGGCCCTTGGCTGGGGGAGTACAGCGGCCGTCCAGCGCCGCAAGGGGGGATCAGCGCTTGCGCCAGCTGATGAGAATGACCCCGGACAGGATGATGACCATGGCGATGATTTCCTGCTGGCCGACATGTTCGCCCAGCAGCACGACCCCCAGCATCACCGCAATGATGGGGTTGACGTAGGCATAGCTGGTGGCCGCTGCCGGCGACACCGTCTTCAGCAGATGCAGATAAGCGCTATAGGCCAGCATGGAGCCAAAGATCGACAGATAGGCAATGGCTGCCCAGCCCTGCCAGGACGGTGGCGCAGCCAGCCGCTCGCCCACCGCGGCACTGCCCAGCAGCAAGGCGAGACCGCCAAAAATCATCATCCAGGCACTGCCCATCGGCCCCTTGGGCTGCACGATGACCCGGCTCCAGGCCGAACCCAGTGCCCAGCCAGCCGAAGCAAACAGCAGCCAGAATGCCCCCAGCGGGCTGGCGCGCAGATTGGAACCCAGATTCAGCACCAGCATGCCCAGCATGCCCAGCGCAATACCTGCCCACTCGCGCCGCGTGGCGCGCAGGCCGAAACAGAAGCGGCCAAACAGCACGGTAAACAGGGGCACGGTGGCCACCACCAGCGCCGCCACCCCGGAGGACACCTGTTTTTCTGCCAGGGTGACAAAGCCATTGCCGATGGCGGGCATCAACACCCCCAGAATGGCGGCCCCGCGCAGCTCCTGCCGGCTGGGCAGACGATGGCCACGCAGCAGCAGAAAGGCCAGCATCACGCTGCCGGCAAACAGGAAACGCAAGCCAGCCATCATGAAGGGGGGCCAGGATTCGATGCCGATGCGGATGAAGAAATAGGTGGAGCCCCAGATCACATACAGGGCGAAGAAGGCTGACAGGGTCAGCATGGACAGCGAAGCGTGGCGGGAAGACATGGCGGACTCGGCGATACTGGCCGCCTACCATGCCTTCCGCATGCAGAAAACTCAAGCCCTGCCGGGAAAAGATCTGTTCTGCTGGCAGAACAATCCCGCCCCGGCACGCCGTGGTCTAGCGGGTGGCCAGCCGTTGCAGGATGTTGGAAAACTCTTCCATATAAGTGTCGAAGCGGGTGGCCAGCCGGTCGACATCGGTGGCAAAGCGGTTATAGGCCACCACGGCCGGAATGGCGGCAAACAGGCCGATGGCCGTGGCCACCAGCGCCTCGGCAATACCCGGCGCCACGGTGGACAAGCTGGCCTGGCCGGCATTACCCAGCCCGATAAAGGCATGCATGATGCCCCACACCGTGCCGAACAGGCCGACATAGGGGCTGACCGACCCCACCGTCGCCAGAAAGGAAGTATGGCTGTCCAGCGCATCCAGCTCGCGCTGGGCGGCAGCGCGCATGGCACGGCGCGAGCCATCCATGATGTCCGACAGCTCGGCGCTGCTGCGGCCGCGCAGCTTGAGGAATTCGGCAAAGCCGGACTGGAAGATGCGTTCCATGCCCACGCTGTCGTTGCGCCGGTTGGCATCTTCGTACAGCCGGTTCAGGTCGGCCCCGCTCCAGAAATTGCGCTCGAACTCGTCACTGTGGCGGCGCGCTGCACGCAGCACGGCAATCTTGTTGAAGATGAGTGCCCAGGACAGCACGGACACCACGGCCAGGCCGGCCATGACCAGCTGCACCACCAGGCTGGCGTTCATCACCAGGCTGAAAATGGAAATCTGCTGCACGATGTTTCCTTGTCAAAAAGTGCGGCCTAGCGCAAGACGCGGCCGCTGGCGAAATCGATGATGGTGGAAGGTTTTCTGCGCTTGCCGATACGGCCTGGCAGGGTCAGTACCGTAGGGCCAAAAGCCTGACGACAGGCCCTTGCTGTCTTTAACGCACGTTGCCCGGCACGGTTGGCCGAGGTCGACACCAGCGCCGTACCCAGTGCCCGGCACAAGGCCGCCGCCTCGCCGTGGGCGGTAATGCGCACGGCTATCTGCTCATGGCGGCCACGCAGCGCGGGTGGCACCTTGTGCGAGGCCGGCAGCAAAAAGGTATAAGGACCGGGCCAGTAGCCGCCAAGTTCCGCCCATTGCGCCGCGGAAAGCGGCTTGACCAGATGGCGGATCTGGCTGACATCGGCGGCGATGACGATCAGCCCCTTGTGGTTTGGCCTGGCCTTCACCGCCAGCACGCGCCGGATGGCGCGCACATCCCCGGGCAGGCAGCCCAGACCAAAACAGGACTCGGTGGAATAGGCAATCACGCCGCCCGCTCGCAAGCGCGCGCGTGCCTGCTGCATCAGGCCGGCCTTGGGCAGGCGGCGACGGGACGACAGCAATGGCAGGTGGGACATCGGCTAGCAAACCACGGAAAAACAGAAGCTGCCATTGTAGCGGCAGCGCCCCCCGCGGCGAAACCGCGATCTGCGGTGGTGTCAGTCTTTCTGGTTAAGATATTTGGCATTGATGCGCGCCAGCGTACCGTCGCGCTGCATGCCACGCAGCAATTCATTCAGCTGCTGTACCTGGCTGTCCGGCATGGCCGGATTGCAGGCCAGATAGAGCAAGGTGGTATTGAAGGTGAGCACCGGCCGCACATGGCTGGCATTTTCCCTGACCAGCAAGGATGCCCCCAGGTATTTGCCAGTGGCCCAGAAGTCGATGCGCCCGGCCAGCAGCTTTTTGACATTGAGCTGGTCGGTATTGGCCAGATCAACATCAAAACCGCGGTCGATCAGGTATTGCGAGGTGGCATCGCCGGCATAACCACCGATCTTGAAAGGCCGGGCATCTTCCAAGGCCAGAATGGCATGCCGGTTGTCGGCACGGGCGTACAGCACCCAGGGGTTTTCCACCAGCGGGCCTATCCATTTGAACTGATGTTCGCGGCTGTCGGTCCGGGTGGTGGAGTAAAGACAGGTATTGGCCTCCAGCACGGTCAGATTGAAGGCGCGTATCCACGGCAGCAAGCTGATACCGTAACTGACGCCCGCGCGGTGGAACAGCTCTTGCACGATCTCGGTGGACAAACCGCTGATGTGGCCACCCTGCCCCACCATATTGAAGGGCGGGTAATCCTCGGTCAGCAGCTTGAGCGCAGCAGCGGCCTGGCCCAGCTGGCTGCACAACAGCAGCAGGCTGGCCAGATAAAGGCGGATGGGCATGGCAGCGGCTCCGGCAAGTGCTCGACCCTTCCAGTCTAGTCACGGGTCCTGCCTGTTGCCAGAAGGGAGAAGGCGGCGGCTTGCTGCGACCCGACCTTTGCCGGCTGCGCATGCCAGGCGCAGCAGCGCATGGCCGGGGTTTCACTGTTGAAGCGGGCCAGCCAGTAGCCGACGCGCCGCCAGCAGCGGCGCTCGTGGCGCATGAAACGCAGCAGGGCATGGCCCCGACTGTCGGGCTCCGGGGGGATGGCGCTTGCATGGTACTGACAGGACATTTTTCTCTCCACAAGACCGGCGGTACGGATGAAAAAAATATAGCGCCGGGCGGGTGAATATCCTGTCAAGAGAAGGCCGTGGCGCATAAAAAAGACGCAAAAAAACGGCAGCCTTGCGGATGCCGTTCACTCACTGCCTGCTGCGGATGGCTTGCGCTTATTTGGGCCGGTTGATGGCCTTGCTGCCAATGTCACGACGCAGCTGGCAACCATCGAAATGGATGGCATCGGCCACGCCATAAGCCTTGGCCTGTGCCATCTTGACACTGTCACCCAGGCCCACCGCACACAGCACGCGGCCGCCATTGCTCACCACCTGCTTGCTGTCGTTGAACGCCGTGCCGGCATGGAACACCATGCTGTCGGCGGTTTCGGCCGGCAGGCCGCTGATGACATCGCCCTTGCGCGGTGCTTCGGGGTAGCCGGCGGCAGCCAGTACCACGCCCAGCGCCACGCGGCGGTCCCATTCGGCCTCCACCTGATCCAGCTTGCCGTTGACCCCGGCTTCCAGCAGCACGGTGAAGTCGGACTTCAGCCGCGCCATGATGGGCTGGGTTTCCGGGTCGCCAAAGCGGCAGTTGAATTCGATGGTGAAGGGGTTGCCGTCCTTGTCTATCATCAGCCCGGCATACAGGAAGCCGCTATAGCTGTGACCGTCCTTTTTCATGCCCTGCACCGTCGGCAGGATGATTTCGCGCATCACGCGGTTATGCACCTGCGGCGTGACCACCGGAGCCGGGCTGTATGCGCCCATGCCGCCGGTATTGGGGCCCAGGTCGTTGTCCAGCAGGCGCTTGTGGTCCTGGCTGGTGGCCATCGGCAGCACGTGATCACCATCCACCATGACGATGAAGCTGGCTTCCTCGCCCTGCAGGAAGTCTTCGATCACCACGCGGGCCCCGGCGCTGCCCATCTTGTTGCCCACCAGCATGTCGTCGATGGCGGCATGCGCTTCGTCCAGCGTCATGGCCACCACCACGCCCTTGCCCGCCGCCAGGCCATCGGCCTTGATCACGATGGGCGCGCCCTTGCCGTCGACATAGGCATGGGCCTCAGCCGCATCGGTAAAGGTCTGGTAACCGGCCGTGGGAATGCCATGGCGCTGCATGAAGGCCTTGGCAAAGTCCTTGGAGCTTTCCAGCTGGGCGCAATACTGGGTGGGGCCGAAGATTTTCAGGCCGGCCGCGCGGAAGGCGTCCACCACGCCGCCAGCCAGCGGGGCTTCCGGGCCGACCACGGTCAGCTGGATGTCCTCGTTGCGGGCAAAGGCGACCAGTTCTTCATTGCTGGTGAGCTGGACATTGGTGAGATTGGGGTCGAGCGCGGTGCCGGCATTGCCCGGTGCCACAAACACCTTGGAGACGCGGCTGGACTTGGCGATACGCCAGGCCAGTGCGTGTTCGCGGCCACCAGAGCCGATTACCAACACTTTCATCTTGCGAGATCCTTCATCGTTGGGCGACAGGCATGTTGCCGTCGCCGGCATTGTGCCGCAGCCATGGTGGGACTACGGTCAGAATTGTACATTCAAGCCGGGGGGAAACGGGTAGTTTCCACTGTTTGCATCCGGCAGCAACTGGCGCTGGCCGCGGACCGGCTTGCCATCGACATGGCCCTGCCAGCGGATGTCCAGCGGGTAGAAACGACCGACCGGCTGGCCGGCTTGTTGCAGCCACTGCCAGTGCACCTGCAGGTCGGTCAGCGCCGGGCAGCCATCGCCGCCGGCATCACCACACACACCCTTGTTGTCGGCCTGTTCGGTCAGGCGGCCCATGCTGCGGATGTCGCTGGCCACGGCATGGAAAAACTCCACGCTGCTGGCACTGTAGCCTTGCTGGATGTAAGCGCTCTGCATGACCCAGCCCCATTCCTGCGGCCCCAGTTGCACCACCCGGGCGGCCGCGGCCATGCCGTTGCTGCCCATTTCCAGCTGTTTTTCGGTTTGCAGCACGAACTGGCCATCTTGCAAGACAAAGCACAACAGGCGGCTGATGCCGGAGGCGGCAAAGCTGTCCATGCCCTCGCCGGCCGAATCCGCCGTATCCGCCACGAAGGTGGTCAGCAACAGCTGGCGGCCCTGGCCATCACGTGCCAGCTGCAAGGGGCCGAACACACCGACAAACGGTCCGGGACTATTGCTGGCCTGCGCCTGCAGCTTCCATTGGCCCGGCTTGGGGCCGGCCTGCATGCCCTGGTTGCTGCGATAGACCGCCACGGCCTGCTCGGCCAGCCGGTTCAGGTCCGGGGCATGGGCCGCGCCGACCGGCGCAAGCGGAGCCGGCGCGGGCTGCTCCAGCCAGTACACACCGGCAGCCAGGCCGATCATCAGCACAATCAGCAGCATGGTCTTGTTGGTCTTGGTCACGGCTTCTCCGCCAGGTGCTGGCACAATATCGCAACCCCCTCCCCGCCGCCGCCGCAGCGGGGAGACAGGTACGGCCTAGCGCGGCTAACAAGAGCGTAGCGCCCCTGGGGCAAGGCGGCGCCAGACCGCAACAGGGTTTTTGCTCGCCGTTCTTAGTGGCGGAAGTGGCGCACGCCGGTCAACACCATGGCAATGCCATGCTCGTCGGCGGCGGCGAACACTTCTTCGTCACGCATGGAGCCACCCGGCTGGATGATGGCCTTGATACCCTGCTCGGCGATCACGTCGATACCGTCGCGGAAGGGGAAGAAGGCATCGCTGGAGGCCACGGCACCTTGCAGGCTCAAACCGGCATCCTGTGCCTTGCGGGCGGCGATGCGGGTGGAATCCACGCGGCTCATCTGGCCGGCGCCGATGCCGACGGTCTGACCGTTATTGCAGAACACGATGGCATTGGACTTGACGAACTTGGCCACGCGCCAGGCGAACAGCAGGTCGGACAGTTCTTGCGGGGTGGGTTGACGCTTGGTCACCACACGCAGTTCGTCCAGTGCCACGTTGCGGATGTCCGGGGTCTGTACCAGTACGCCGCCGCCCACGCGCTTCAGTTCGAAGCGGTTGGCACCGCTTTCCAGCGGAATTTCCAGCACGCGCACGTTTTTCTTGGCAGCGATGATGGCCTTGGCTTCTTCGGTGAAGGACGGGGCGATCAGCACTTCCAGGAACTGGCCGGTGACCGCTTCCACGGTTTCGGCATCCACCGGGCGGTTGAAGGCGATGATGCCGCCAAAGGCGCTGGTGGTGTCGGTGGCAAAGGCCAGCTTGTAGGCGCTCAGGGTGTCACCGGCCACGGCCACGCCGCAGGGGTTGGCATGCTTGACGATGACGCAGGCGGTTTGGTCGAAGGTCTTGACCGCTTCCCAGGCAGCATCGGCATCCGCGATATTGTTGTAGGACAACTCCTTGCCCTGCAGCTGACGGTAGCCGGCGATGGTGCCGGCGGCCGGGTCCAGGTCGCGGTAGAAGGCGGCGGATTGGTGCGGGTTTTCACCGTAGCGCATGTCCTGCACCTTGACGAACTGGGCGTTCAGGCGGTTGGGGAAGGCCACGCGTTCCGGCTTGCCGCTCACCACGCCATCGGCCAGGCTGGTCAGGTAGTTGGAGATGGCACCGTCGTAAGCGGCGGTGTGGGTAAAGGCTTTCTTGGCCAGCTCGAAGCGGGTGGTCTTGGCCAGCTTGCCGTCATTGGCCTGCAGTTCGGCGGTCAGCGCAGCGTAGTCGGCGGCATCGGTGACGATAGCGACATGGGCCCAGTTCTTGGCGGCGGAGCGCACCATGGTCGGGCCGCCGATGTCGATGTTTTCGATGGCGTCTTCCAGCACACAGTCCGGGTTGGCAATGGTGGCTTCAAACGGGTAGAGGTTGACACACACCAGGTCGATATTGCCGATATCGTATTCGGCCATCTTGGCCACATGTTCCGGCAGGTCGCGACGGCCCAGAATGCCACCGTGTACCTTGGGGTGCAGGGTCTTGACGCGGCCGTCCAGCATTTCCGGGAAGCCGGTGTAGTCGGACACTTCGGTCACCGGCACGCCGTTATCGGCCAGCAGTTTGGCGGTGCCGCCGGTAGACAGGATGTGCACGCCCAGTTTGGCCAGTTCCCGTGCAAATTCCAGAACACCGGTCTTGTCGGAGACGCTGATCAGCGCGCGTTCGATTTTGGTCATGTTTCTCTACCACCTTGGCTAATGAATGAAAAAAACTGGTCAAGCTTGGACCTGATGCCCGCATCAGGTCTGGTCCGGCATGTGCTGCACGGGCGGCAGGCACAAAAAAACCGGCCATCCTGTGTGGGGTATGGCCGGTTTATCTTCATATCAAATCATACGACTTCATTTTTTTACGCAGGGTGTTGCGATTGAGCCCCAGCAACTCGGCAGCCCGGGTCTGGTTGCCCTGGGTGTGTGTCAGCACCACCTCTATCAGTGGCTTTTCCACGCAGGCCAGCACCATGTCGTAGATGGAGGCGGGGATCTCGCCGTCCAGATCACGGAAATATTGTTCCATCGCCAGCCGTACCGACTGGGAAATATGTTCGTTGTTTTGCATGTTTATTGTTCTGTCTTCAGCATTTCGTGTGAACACTGCTGCTCCGCCCCGATGTCGGCCCCGGGCACCTTTACCGCCTTGCTGCCCTGCCGGCTAGACCGGCAGCGACTCCTGCGGCAGAGAGTCATATTCCAGCCGCTCGGATTGCGCGGCCAACTGATCAAAGTAGCCGGCCACCGCCTGCCGTTGCGCGCCGGTGTCTTCCAGCTGGTACATCGCCTGGCGAAACTCGTTGGAGCCCCTCAGCCCCCTGGTGTACCAGGCAATATGCTTGCGTGCGATACGGCAGCCGGAGTATTCGCCATAAAAGCCGTACAGATCATCCAGATGTTCCAGCATGATCTGGCTGATTTCACTGACCTGCGGCGGCGGCAACAGCTCGCCGGTGTCGAGGAAATGCTGTATCTCACGGAAAATCCACGGCCGGCCCTGTGCTGCCCGGCCTATCATCACCGCATCGGCCCCGGTGTACTGCAATACCTGCTGCGCTTTTTGCGGGGTATCGATGTCACCGTTGGCAATCAACGGAATGCCGATGCTGGCCTTGACCGCGCGGATGGTGTCGTATTCGGCAGCCCCGCGATACATGTCTTCGCGGGTGCGGCCATGCAGCGCCAGCGCGGCAATGCCGCAGTCTTCCGCCAGCTTGGCCACGCGCAAGGCATTGCGGTGCTCGGGACTCCAGCCGGTACGGGTTTTCAAGGTCACCGGTACCTCTACCGCCCTGACCACCGCCTCCAGAATGCGGCCCACCAGCGCTTCGTCGCGCAGCAGGGCGGAACCGGCGGCCACATTGCACACCTTCTTGGCCGGACAACCCATATTGATGTCGATGATCTGCGCGCCCTGCTCGACATTGATGCGCGCGGCCTCCGCCATCTGCTGCGGGTCCGAACCGGCAATCTGCACCGAAATCGGCTCCACCTCGCCGGCATGATCGGCCCGGCGCAAGGTCTTGGCGGTAGCCCACAGCGATTTGTTGGAGGTAATCATCTCCGACACCGCCATGGCTGCGCCCATTTTCTTGCACAGCATGCGAAACGGTCTGTCCGTCACACCGGCCATGGGGGCGACGATCAGCCGGTTTTTCAGGGTATGAGGACCAATGCGCATCAGGGTTTTCTGCGGTCAAACAAGCAAAAGGGCGGCCATTGTAATGCTTTTTTTTTGAGCAGTAAAAACCTTTTTGCTTATTTTTTGAGCAAGGTCGATAGCCAGAAGAAATGGTACAGCCGGGTACTGCGGAAGGGGTGGGGATTGGAAGTCAGCCGATAAGCCGGGTTCTGTCGTTGGACAGTCATTCCTCTAGTACTGCCGTTACCGACAGTCTCAAGCAACCTACCCGGGGACAACGCGAGCCACGTTAACGCCCCCCTATTTGGTCTTGCTCCTGATGGGGTTTAGCCTGCCGTCCGTGTTGCCACGTCCGCGGTGCGCTCTTACCGCACCTTTTCACCCTTACCTGTGCTGACAAGTCAGCCATCGGCGGTTCAGCTCTCTGTTCCACTTTCCGTCGCCTCACGGCGCCCGGCCGTTAGCCGGCATCATGCTCTGCGGAGCCCGGACTTTCCTCCCCGCCGCTGCTTGCGCAGCAGCGCGGCGACTGTCTGTCTGACTTCCAGCCGCCAGTTTACCTGAAGCAGATCAAACACGCGGCATTTTTTCCTGCAGCGAAATAGCATTCATTTATACTAACCGGTCATTTCTGCGGGGTTCGTTTAAGAATGGAGCTTAATCAAGCCAAGCTGTCGCGCTTGCAGCTGCTTGGCACGCTGGTCATCATCTTCTTGCTGGCATTGACGCTGGCAGGCTATTTCCTGCTGACCAGCTGGACGGATTTCCATGCGCGCCAGCAACAGATCGAAGGCGATGCCTACCAGCATGCGCGCGAATACCTGCAAGCCTCCGGCGATCATACGGCGCTGACCCTGCTGGCCCTGCGCGATCACTCCACCGACACCCTCAAGCAGCAACTGAAAGAACAGGTCGACCAGGCCTACCATGTAGCCGAAGGTATCTGGCAGCGCGAACACCAGCGCCTGCCGGAAGCACGGGTCAAGGCGCTGATTGTCGAGGCCTTGCGCCCGCTGCGCTTTTTCGAGGGGCGCGGCTATTTCTTCATCGACACCATGGACGGGCGCTGCGTCTTGCTGCCCACCGCAGCAGAACGCGAAGGCAGTTCGCTGCTGGACAACCGCGACGACCATGGCCGCTACATCATGCAAGCGCTGATCGACTCGGTCAGCAACCCGGAGCGACAAGGCTTCACCGCCTACCGCTGGTATTTGCCGGGCAGCCACAATATGTCGGAAAAAGTGGCCTATTCGCGCCAGTTCACCCCCTATCACTGGGTCATCGGCAGCGGCGAATACATTGCCAATGTCGAGGCCAGCCTGCAGCAACGGGCCATTACCCTGCTCTCCCGCATGCACATGGGGCGTGATGGTGACGATTTCATGGTGGTGGACGAGCAGGGCGTACTACAGTTCTACCCCGCCGACCCTGCCTTGCAGGGCCGGCATTATCTGGCGCTGCAACCCGAGCTGCGCAAGCGGGTGCTGGAAGTCCTGCAGCTGGGCAAGCGTGGCGGCTTCATGGAGTACGCCGTGCCCGAAGCCGGCAGTGCCAAGCCGGTGGCCCACCTGGCCTATGCCCGCCACTTGCCGGGCTGGGAATGGACCATGGTGACGGCCATGCATATCCAGTCCATTCGCGATGGCAGTGTGCAAGCCCGCCAGCAACTGGACCAGCAATTGCTGCGCCGTATCGACACCACCCTGTTGATGACCCTGCTGGCCATGGCCAGTGCCGCGCTGTTTTCCTGGTTCTTCGTACGCTGGATGAATGCACTGGTGGCGCGCTACCAGCAGGATTTGCGCCAAAGCCATGCCGAGCTGGAAGCCAGTGCGCGCGAGCTGCAGCTCAGCCGCTTCATGATCGACCACGCCACCGATCTGGTCGCATTGCAAGCGGCAGATGGCCGGCTGGTCTATGCCAACCGCGCCGCCCTGGATTGCCTGGGTAGTGAAGCAGAAGGACGGCAGCAACTGAAAAAACAGCTGTTTGCCCCGGCCGGCGTCAGCCTGCCGCATACCTTCGAAACCCGGCTGCAATGTCACCAGGGGCATCTGCACCTGGAAGTCACCCTGACCGGCATCGACTATCACGGTGACAGCTATCTGTGCGCCACCGCCCGCGATATCAGCCAGCGGCACCATGCCGACCGCCAGCAGCGGCTGGCGGCCAAGGTTTTCGAATCCAGCAATGAAGCCATCCTGATCACCGATGCCGACAACCGCATCCTGGCTGTCAACCGTGCCTTCAGCCTGATCACCGGTTTTGACGAGCAGGAGGTGCTGGGGCAGACCCCGGCCTTGCTGGCATCCGGCCAGCACGATGGCGATTTTTATACCCGCATGTGGGACAGCTTGGCCAAACGCGGCCAGTGGTCGGGGGAAATCTGGAACCGCCGCAAAAACGGCGAAGCCTTCCCCGAATGGCTGAACATCAGCGTGCTGACCGACGAACAGGGCCGGATCACTCACCATGTGGCACTGTTTACCGATATCTCGGAACGCAAGGAGCACGAGGCGCGCATCCAGCATCTGGCGGAATATGATGCCCTGACCGACCTGCCCAACCGCATCCTGGTCAACGACCGCCTGCTGCAAGCCATCCGCCTGGCCGAACGCCATGGCGGCCAGCTGGCGGTACTGTTTGTCGATCTGGATCATTTCAAGAACATCAACGACACCCTGGGCCACAACTGCGGCGATGAACTGCTCAAGCAAGTGGCCGGCCGCCTGTGCGGCGCAGTGCGCGAGCTGGACACCGTGGGCCGTACCGGTGGCGACGAGTTCGTGCTCATCCTGCCGGCCATCGCCCAGCCGGACGAGGCAGCCCAGGTTGCCGAGCGCATCCTGCGCGCCATGCAGGCACCGTTTGATATCGATGGCAATGCCCTGGTGGTGGGCTGCAGCATCGGCATCAGCCTGCTGCCGGGTGATGGCGAGGACATCCAGACCCTGCTGATGAATGCCGACCTGGCCATGTACCATGCCAAGGCGCATGGCCGGAATACCTTCCGCTTCTATACCCGCGAAATGAATACCCAGGTGGCAGACCGCCTGCAACTGGAAAACCGGCTGCGCCGGGCACTGGAACAGGATGAGCTGTTCCTGCTGTTCCAGCCGCAATACGACATCCACAGCCAGGCACTGATCGGCTGCGAGGTATTGCTGCGCTGGCAGGACCCGGTGGAAGGGCTGATCATGCCCGGCCGCTTCATTCCCATTGCCGAAGACAGCGGGCTGATCGTGCCGCTGGGACGCTGGGTGCTGCGTGAGGCCTGCCGGCAGATGGCGCGCTGGCGGGCACAGGGCCTGCCGCTGCCCAAGATCGCCGTCAATGTGTCGGCGCGCCAGCTGGCACGGCTGGACTTCATCGACGAGGTGAGGGATGCGCTGCAAGAGAGCCGCCTGCCAGGCGATTGCCTGGAAATCGAGGTGACCGAAAGCACCCTGATGGAAGACGCCGACCTGGCCTCACGCCAGCTGGCCATGCTCAAGGCCATGGGAGTCAGGCTATCGGTCGATGACTTTGGCACCGGCTACTCCAGCCTGGCCTACCTCAAGCGCTTTGCCCCGGACACCATCAAGATCGACCGCTCCTTTGTCTGCGACCTGCCCGGCGACAGCGAAGACGCTGCCATCGTGTCCGCCATCATCCACCTGGCGCGGGCGCTGGGCATGAGCACGCTGGCCGAAGGCGTGGAAACCGTGGAGCAATGCGATTTCCTGCGCCAGCTCGGTTGCGGTGGCATCCAGGGCTATCTGCTGGGCCGGCCGCAGGACGCCAGCGCCATTGCCCGCCAGCTAGCGCTGCCGCTCGGCAGCTGACAGCCGCCCATCCACGCCGACCAGCTCGGCCGCCTGTGGCCGCGGGATCAGCAAGGAAGTCAGCCAGGCCAGGCCCACGATGCCCAGGCCGGCAAGCATGCCACTGGCGGCGGCGGGCACACCCGGCAGCCAGGCTGGCAGCGCAGGCAATACGGCAAAGCTGAGCCCGGCCCCCAGATTGAAGGCAGCTGCGTTCAGGCCGGGCAGCAGCCCCGGATAGCGCGCGGGCGACAGCACCACCCCCAGGCCATTGAGCATGATGTTGGCGGTACCGGCATAGGCCACGCCGGCCAGCAGGCAGGCCGCCACCATCCACCACAGACTGTACAGGCCCCAAACCAGCATCAGCACGATGGCCAGCATGCTGCCGGCCAGGCCCAGCCGCAATACCCGGCCATATCCCCATTGCGGTGCCAGCTGGCCGGCCCATGGACCCACCAGCCAGCCCACCAGCGCATAGGGGGTCAGCAACAACCAGGAAGCGTGATCGGCAGCCAGGCCAAAGCCACTGCCTGCTTGCTGGGCATGGGACATCACCAGCCCGTTGATGATGGCAAACACGCCGCTCATGGTCAGCATGGTGGTCAGCAGCAGGGCCCAGGTACTGCGCTGGCGCAGGATGTCCAGCGCCAGCAAGGGCTGTGGGCTGCGCTGCTCTTGTCGCAGGAACAGGGCCAAGGCCAATGACGCCAGCAAGACCATGCCGCCGATGCCTCCCCACTGGGCAGGGCCAGGCGCCGCCGCCAGGTTCAGCGCCCACAGCAGGCTGGCCAGCGTCAGCACCAGCCACCCCACGCCGGGCCAGTCCATGGCCGCCCCGGCTGACGGGCGCGACTCCGGCGCATACCTGGCTACCAGCACACAGGCCACGGCGGCGACGATGGCAATGCACCAGAATACGGCCCGAAAGCCGAAGTGGGTCGCCAGCAAGCCACCGGCAATGGCATCGATGCCGGCGATGCCGCCATTGACCGCCGTGATCACTCCCATCAGCAGGCCGTAGCGCCGCGGCTCATTCACCTCGTGGTAAAGCATCAGCAGACAAATCGGCACCACCGGACCGGCTACCCCCTGGATCAGCCGCGCCAGTTGCAGTACCGCGATGGAAGGGGCCACCGCCGCCAGCATGCTGCCGGCCAGCATGATGGACAACATGCCCAGCAGCACCCGCCGCCGGCCCAGCATGTCGCCCAGGCGCGGCAGAAACAGCGAAAACAGGGCGGCCGCGGTGAAAAAGGCCGTTTGCGACAGGCCCACCGCGCCATCGCTGGCCTGCAGCTCGCGGGCGATGGTCACCAGCACCGGGCTGAGCATGCTGGCATTGAGCTGAAACGCCACGCAGGCGGCCACCAGCGCGGTCATCAGGCTGGCAACGCCAGGGCTGGCGCGCTTCATGGCTGCTCCCTGCCGATCTGTTGCAGGGCATCGATGATCATCTGCCAGAAATAATCATGATCCAGCCGGACCGCCACCTGGGTATGGCAAGCGGATGGCGGCGGCGCCCGGAAATCGGCCACGGTCATGCCCAGGGTCAGCGCACCCTGTAGCTCCACATCCAGCGGCACCTTGCGCACCGTCATCACCTGCGGGTCGATGACATAGGCCACGGCACAGGGGTCGTGCACCGGTGGGCTGGCAAAACCCTGTTCCCGGCGGTAGGTCTCGCCAAAGAAGGCCAGCAGTTCCTGCACGAAGCGGGCCGGGGCCGTCCCCAGCGCGGCAATGCGCGCCTGTACATCCGGGGTGGCCAAGGCCTGGTGGGTCAGGTCCAGCCCCACCATGGTAAGCGGCCAGGAGGTATTGAATACGATATGGGCCGCTTCCGGGTCGATCTTGATATTGAACTCGGCCACTGCGCTCCAGTTGCCGGTGTGATAGCCGCCGCCCATCAACACCACCTCGCGCACCCGGCTGGCAATGCGTGGCTCCTTGCGCACGGCCAGCGCGATATTGGTCAGCGCGCCGGTCGGCACCAGGGTGATCTCGCCCGGCGGGTGCCGCATGACCAGCTCGATGATCAGGTCCACCGCATGGCGCGGATCAAGCTGGCGTTGTGGCGGCGGCAAGGATGGCCCATCCATGCCGCTGTCGCCGTGGATGGAGGGTGCCACTTCGATTTCCCGCACCAGTGGGCGCGGGCAACCCGCGGCGATAGGAACCTGGATGCCGGCCAGCTCGGCCACGGCCAGGGCATTGCGCGTCACCTTTTCCAGTGTCTGGTTACCGGCGACCGTGGTGACCGCCAACAGTTCGATGGCCGGGCTGCCATGTGCCAGCAGCATGGCAATGGCATCGTCGTGGCCGGGGTCACAATCGAGGATGATCTTGCGGGGCATGGGGTGTCCTTGTGCGGGCGATGGAAACAGGGCTACCATGGTGCGCCGGCAGCAACGCCGGTGCCTGCTGGCTTACGCTGTCGTGGCGGGTCCCAGCCAGTGTTCCACCAGCCGCACCCAGAAACTGGCCGCCAGCGGCAGGGCCTCATCGTTGAAGTCATAGCCGGGGTTGTGCACCATGCAGCCGCCATCACCATCGCCATTGCCGACAATGAAGTAACAGCCAGGCACCTGCTCCAGCCAGTAGGCAAAGTCCTCGCTGCCGGTCAGCGGTGCCAGATCGGCGATGACATTGCCGGCCCCCAGCCACTCGCTCGCCAGCAACATGGCTTGCTGGGTGATGACATCATCGTTGACCAGTACCGGGTAGCCGTGCTGAAACTGCACCTCGGCCCGCGCACCGAAGCCGGCGGCATGCTGCTCGGCCAGCTGGTGGATGCGCTGGTGCAGCAGCGCCCGTACCGCCGGATTGAGGGCGCGTACGGTCAGCCGCAGTTCGGCGCTGGCCGGAATCACATTGGCAGCCTCTCCGGCCAGAATGGCCCCCACGGTCAGCACGGCGGTTTCCAGCGGTGGCACATTGCGCGAGACGATGGTCTGCAATGCCAGCACCAGCGATGCGGCCACCACCACCGGGTCGACCGCGCGTTGCGGCATGGCGCCATGGCCGCCCGTGCCATGGATCAGAATGGTGATGGTATCGGTGGAGGCCATGAAGGCGCCGGCCCGGAAACCCAGCTTGCCCAAGGGGATGCCCGGCATATTGTGCAGGGCGAAAATGGCATCGCAGGGAAAACGCCGGAACAGCCCGTCGTCCAGCATGCGCTTGGCTCCGGAGCCGCCATGCCCCTCTTCGGCCGGCTGGAAAATCAGATGCAGGGTGCCGGCAAAGCGCCGGCTGCGCGCCAGCTCGCAGGCAGCGGCCAGCAGGATGGCGGTGTGGCCATCATGGCCGCAGGCATGCATCTTGCCGTCTATCTGGCTGGCCCAGGGCAGGCCGGTTTCTTCCTGGATGGGCAGGGCGTCCATATCGGCCCGCAGACCGATGGTCGGCCCGCGTCCACACTGCAGTGTCGCCACCACCCCGGTGCCGCCGATTCCCTCGGTGAGCTGGTAGCCCCAGCCCTGCAGCTTTTCCATCACCAGCCGCCGGGTATTGAACTCCTCGAAACCCAGTTCGGGATGGGCATGCAGCTGGCGACGCAGGGCCACCATTTCATCGTTGATACGCAGGATGCCGGGCAGGATGGCGTTATGCATGGAAACAGTCTCCGCAGTCAGGTACAGGACTGCAAAGACTGTGAGAAAACCGCTGCCGGGCGATACCGGGACAAAGTGCAGGAGCCCCCGCCAGCGCCCGGCGACTAATCGAAGCGCAGGGTGTAACGCGACTCGACCGAGGTATTGGTGCCGGCACGCAAGACCACGGACCAGCCCTTGCTCAGCTGGTAAGCCAGCTTGACCACCTGATCGGCGCTGGTCACGCCATATTCGTAGCCCAGGTAGAGTTCGCGGGTGAGTTGCCGCCCCACCGTCACCACCTGCTCGGCCGGGCTTACCGTACCATTGGCCAGGGTCCGCTCCTTGCGGCTGGCCATGCCCAGTTCATCGAACAGACCGACATGGTCGTTGATGGAGCCGGCCAGCATCATGCCGGCAGAAGCAGCCAGCGCGGCATCGTCACGATCACCGCTGGCCGCATGGCCCAGCACCAGCCAGGACAGCTTGTCCTTTTCCGACATCGACTCATCCGCCACCAGCCGGATGCGTGGCGCGGAGACGCTGCCGCTCACCTCCACCCCCGCTCCCACCGGCGACAGGTGACGCTTGGCCACCACATTGAGCACCGGATTGTCCAGCGGACCGACAAAACTGATGATGCCCTGCTCGATGTCCAGATCCTGGCCATACGCCTTGTAACGCCCTTTCACCACCCGGACCTGTCCGCGGGCCCCCGGCGGCATGCCGGGATTGGCGCTGACCTTGACCACGCCGGTCAGCTCCACGTCCAGGCCCTGGCCAACCAGGCGGAAACGCTCGCCCAGATCGAGATCCAGCGCCACCGTCAGCGGCAGGCTGGCAAAGGCAGACGGCTCGGCACTCTCGCGCCCCTTGACCACCACATCGTCGCTCAGGCTGGGCGCACCGGTCTTGGGCAGGTCGATCCGTCCCTGATCGGCACGAATGCGGCCGGTCAGCGAAATTTTCCGGTCCACCATGCTCAGCTCGGTACTGCCGGAGACCACCAGCTTGCGGCTGGGCTTATCGAATACGCTGAACTTGTTCAAGGTAACCCTGACCATGGCATCCGGGCCGCTTTCCTTCAGATCCAGGCTGCCGCTGGCGCTGACCTCGCCCTGGCCACCGGCAAAGCGCAGCTTGTCGAGAATCAGGCTGCGACCGCTCATTCTGGCCTGCAGCACACCGTCGCCCAGCCGGATGCCGGTTCTGTGGTCGGCCAGCAGCAGTTTGCTGCCCTGGATGGTGCCCTGTGCCTGCAACTGCCCCAAGGGCCCGCTCAGGCTCAGATTGGCCGACAGCTGGCCGGCCAGCTCGAGCGCGGGCGACGACAGCTGCGCCAGGGCGGCCAAGGAGGGCAGCGACACCGTGGCGCTGGCTGCCAGCGGGGTGCGGCTGTCGATGGCGCCGCCATTCCACGGCAGGCTGCCCTTGCCGCTCAGCTGGGCATAGCGGCTGTCGATGTCGCTATCGAACAGCAGGCTGCCACCATCAAAGCGCAGCCTCAGTTGCGCGGCTTTCAGGCCGAGTGCGGCCGGACGGCCTGCCTCGGCCGGCAGGCTGATATCGCCAGCCGCCCGCTTCAGCCAGAGCTGACCTTGCGGTCGATTGCCGCTCAGCTTGAGGTCCCAGCCACTGTCCAGCAGCAGATTCTGCTCCACCGGCAGCGGCAGCAGCGGGGCCAGCTCGGCCAGCCGCAAGCCTTCGGCATGCCCGCGCGTGCTCAGGTCGCCGTTACTGCTACGGGTCAGCTCGCTCAGGCTCAGGCTGCCGCCCAACAGCGCCAGCCGGGCACTGCCCAGCTTGATGCGCGCCGCACCGGCTTCCACTGCCAGCGGGGTTTGCAGGCTCAGTGCGGGCTTGCCGGTGATTTCCAGCCGCTCCAGCACGCCTTGCCACTGGCCGCTATTGAGCGGCAGGCCACCACTGGCCGCCAGCTGCACGCCATAGGGCCGGCCATCCAGCCGCAGCCGGCCATCCAGCTGCAGGTGATGGCGGGTACGGGTGCCACTGCCCTGCGCCCGCAGTTGCTCGGCACTGAAATTGCCGGCCTGCAGCTTGTCCGCCGCCAGCTGCAAGCGGAAAGGACTGCTGGGGTCGGCCTTGATGTCGCCATCCAGGCTCAGGCTCTGTACTGCCAGATTGCCCGGCAGGCGCAGTCGCTCGGCGCGCAGGCTGGCGCTGAGCAGTGGCACCCTGGGGGTGCCGGCCAGTTCGGCCTGGCCCTTGATCAACCCGGAGAAGTCCCGTCCCAGCAGCGCCAGATTGGGGGCGTCGATCAACAGCTTGAGTTTGTCACCGGGCGCACCATAGGCACCGCTGGCCTGCAGCCGGTTGCTGGCCAGCCTGAGGTCGGCCGCCAGCTGGCGCACGCGCTCGCCCTGCCAGTCGGCACTGAGTTGGCCGGACAGCGCGGCACCGGACAGCCGGCTGGGGGCGAACTGCAAGCCCAGCTTGCCGCTGAGCGGTGCTGCCAACTGGCCACTGGCCTTGATGGCCGCATTCAGTTCGCCAGCGGGCAAACCGGCTTGCAGGCGGGACGGATCGGCCTTGAGCAATTTGCCTTCCAGCTGGTATTCCTGCCGCCCTTCCAGCCCCAGCTTCCCGCTGAGCGCCACTTTGCCGGCACCGGCGGTCAGATCCAGCTGGCGCAGCAGCAGTACCTTGCCGCCAGCCGCCTGCTGGAAGCCCAGCGCCGTCTGCAATTGCAGGGTCTTGCCATACAGATTGGCCTTGATGTCGGGTCCGCTGAGCGCGCCGACCACCCGCGTCGTGCCCTTGATCACCTCATCCGGCGCGGTCTCATACAGGGCGCGCAGGCCGATATTGTCCAGCAGTGCCACGATGTCCAGCGCATTGTGCTCGACCTTGCCGGTCAGATTGAGCTGACCACCGCCCAGCCGGGCCATCAGCTTGTCCAGATGCAGTGCCTTCTCGTCGGCGCGGAATTCGCCCACCAGCAGCGACAAGGGCAGCTGGCTGGCTGAGAGCGGGCCGGGCTGGCTGTTGAGCAGGGACAGCCCGCCCTTGATGCGCGCCCCGCCATCAGGTTCGGCATGGATGGCGAAACCCAGCCGGGCCTTGGGCCAGGTCGGCATGATGGCCTGGGGGTTGATGCCACCCACGCGCACATCCAGCCGGCGGAAGCGGTTATAGGGATTAAAGGCGAAGGGATGCAGCTGGCCATGTGCCTCGGCCAGCATGCCCTTGCCGCTGGCGGTGCCATCCACTTGCAGCTGCAGCAGATTGCCGCCCAGCTTCAGTCCGGCCAGCAAGGGAATCTGTTCCAGCTCACCCTGCGCCTGCAGCTGGCCCTGGATGGCAAAGGGGCTGCTGTCGGCCAGTTGCAAGGTGGCACGGCTCCCGCCCCAGGGGGTTTGCAGGCTGTGCAGTTGCAAGCGGTGCTGCTGACGGTCGTAGCGATAGCTCGCCTGCAAACCGTATAAGCGTATATCGCCCGGCAACAGGGTCAGGCTGGCCAGGGCCAGCTCGTCCACTTGCACCGCCAGCGGCAGTGACAGCGAGGCTGGCGCACCGGCCGCCGGCGTGGGCGGGCTGGGCCGCGTGGTCAGCCGCACATGGCCAATGCGCAGCGCCTGCACCTGCAGCTGGCCCTGCCATAAGGCGGCCGGCTGCCATTGCAGTTGCAGGCGGTCGATGTCGGCATCCTCGTACTGTGCGCGCCAGCGGATGTCGTGCAGGGTAAAACCCGACCACAGCGTGCCTTCGCTGCGCGCAATGCTCAGTTGCTGCCCGCTTAGCGCCGGGAGCTGCTGGCACAGCCAGGCAAAACCCTGCTCATTGCCGGTCAGCCAGCCCAGGGCCGTGAACAGGGCCAGCACCAGCAGCAGACAGACAGGGCGCCACCAGCGCCGACGTGGCCGGACTGGCGGTGTGGCCGGCGGGGGAGCATCCGGCATGGCCGGTGTGACGGGAGGCTGGTTCTCGCTCATCAGAATGCCAGCCCCAGGCTCATGTTCCAGCGCAACTTACCGTCCTTTTCTGCCTTGGCAATATCCAGCGCAAGCGGGGCCACCGGGCTGTACCAGCGCAAGCCGACACCGTTTGACTGCTCCAGCTTGAAGCTTTGCCAGCTTTGCGCGGCATTACCGGCATCGTGGAACAGGGCGATGGCCCAGTCCTTGACCACCGGAATCTGGTATTCCAGTGTGGCCGTTGCCACCACCCGCCCGCCCACCACCGCGCCATCCGGACCGGGCAGCCCCAGGCTCTGGTAATCATAACCGCGCACGCTATTGGAGCCACCGGCACGGAACAGCTGGGAAGACGGCACTTCATCGCTGTCCTTGGCCCACACCTGCCCCACTTCCAGCCGGGTCAGCAAGGTGCCGTACTTGGGCCAGGGGCTCCAGTAGCTGACGCCGCGCGCATAGCCGCGGACAAAACTGGTGGTGGACAGCAAGCCACCCAGCGTACTGGAGAGCGAGACGTCCAGCAGGGTGCCGGAACGCGGGCGCAGCGTGTCGTCCACATCGCGCCGGGTCCAGCCGAATGCACCGAGCAGCGCCCGGGTATTGTTGCTGGGCGTGTTGCCGATGGTTTCCTTTTCCTGCAGGAACTCCACCCCGAAACGGGCATTGATCTTGTCATGCGAACGGATGCGCCAGGCACCGGCATCCACCGTGGTGGTTTTCACCCCCTGGATGTCGGTTTCCTTGTACGAGGAGGTAATGGAGTGCGAGTAGCCGTTGGCCTGGCGCGGGAAGCCCAGACCGAAGCTGAGATTGCGGTCGCTGTTTTTCCAGTCCAGCAGGACGGAACCGGTCCAGCCCTTGCCGAACAGATTGTAGTAGTCGTAGCCGATACGGGTACCCGGACCGTCTTCCGAGTCGTAAGTCAGGCCCAGCTCCAGCTTCTGCTTGGGGAATTCGGTGAGGCTGACGTCCACCGGCACCTGATCCTGCTCGATGCGCGCCATGTCGGCACTGACCACCACCCCGGAATATTGCGGTGCCTGCTCCAGTGCCGACTGGTAATCCAGCAATTTCTTTTGCTGATAAGGGTCACCCTGGCGGAAATCGGCCAGACCGGTGGCCACGCTCAGCGGATAGCGCTGGTTGCCGCTGATATGGGTGGGGCCGAAACGGATCAGCGGCCCGCTGTCCACCTGCACCAGCAACTGGCCGCGATGGGTTTGCGGGTCGATGTCGGCCTGACTCTTGACGATTTTTGCCAAGGGAAAACGGTCGACGGTAAGCAGACGCAGGATGGCACGCTTGCTGCTGCTCCAGTCATCCTGGCGGTAGGGCGCACCCATCGGCAGGGCCCAGGCTTCCAGCACGGCGGCCAGCCGTTTCTGGTAATCCGCCTGCTGGCGAATCGGTCCGTTCAGCTGCAGGGTGACATCGTCGATGATGACCGGCTCGCCCGCTTCCACCTTGATGACATAGTGATGCTCACCCTGCTCCTCCACCCGGATGACGGCACTGAAATAGCCTTCGGTCTCCAGCAGCGCCTGCGCGGCGGAAGGTGTTTCCTTGATGATGGCCTGCAGCTGGAAATCGTCCAGATCGGCATCGTTGCGGGCGGAAATCAGTTCCAGATGGTCATTGAGCAGGCTGGCAAGCGCCGCCGGTGCCTCCACACTGACGGTGTAATCGACTTTGGCCCAGGCCGGTGCGCTGCACAGTGCGAGGGCGAGAGCGGATGACAAGGCAAGGGGATGGGTGCGTGGCAGCATGTCGGCATTCATCAGGAGTCCGACTGATGGTAGCGAAACTGGTTCAGTCTGGCGAGGAATGTCGGTAGCAATGCCAGCGGCAGCAGCACATGCAGCCGGGCCAGGGACATAAAAAAAGGCGGAATGATCCGCCACAAGACTGAGAGAGAGATAAGACACGGCCCGCGTGACAGCGGGCCGGGACTGCAGGCAGCCTGCCCGGCCTTGCGGCCGGACTGGCAGCTTACTTCTTGCGCTGCGGCGGCAGGTCCGTGCAGCTACCCTCGAATACCTCGGCAGCCATGCCGATGGATTCGCCCATGGTGGGGTGCGGGTGAATGGTCTTGGCGATGTCTTCGGCATCGCAGCCCATTTCGATGGCCAGGCAGATTTCACCGATCATGTCGCCGGCGTGCGGGCCGACAATGCCGCCACCAATTACCTGATGGGTAGCCGGATCGAAAATCAGCTTGGTGAAGCCTTCATCACGACCATTGGCAATGGCGCGACCGGACGCAGCCCACGGGAAGACGGATTTCTCCACCTTGATGCCCTGCTTCTTGGCTTCGTCTTCGGTCATGCCCACCCAGGCCACTTCCGGATCGGTATAGGCCACACCCGGAATCACGCGGGCATCGAAGAAGGCCTTGTGGTCGGCGCAGTTTTCGGCGGCAACGTGGCCTTCATGCACGCCCTTGTGCGCCAGCATCGGCTGACCGACGATGTCGCCGATGGCGTAGATGTGCGGCACATTGGTGCGCTGTTGCTTGTCCACCGGAATGAAACCACGGTCGGTCACCGCCACACCGGCGTTTTCCGCACCCAGCAGCTTGCCGTTGGGCGCGCGGCCGGTGGCGTACAGCACCAGGTCGTAACGCTGCGGCTCTTTCGGAGCCTGCTCGCCCTCGAAGGTGACGTAGACGCCGTCTTCCTTCGGCTCGACAGCCACGGTCTTGGTGTTAAGCATGATGTTGTCGAAGCGGTGGGCATTCCACTTCTGCCATACCTTGACCAGGTCACGGTCGGCACCCTGCATCAGGCCGTCCAGCATTTCCACCACATCCAGGCGGGCGCCCAGCGTGGAGTAAACGGTACCCATTTCCAGACCGATGATGCCGCCACCGATGATCAGCATTTTTTCCGGCACGGCTTTCAGTTCCAGCGCGCCGGTGGAGTCCACCACACGCGGATCATCCGGAATGAACGGCAGTTTCACCACGCGCGAACCGGCGGCGATGATGGCGTTCCTGAACTTGACGATGGTCTTCTCGCCGCTCTCTTCACGACCGTTACCGGTGGTGACCGATACTTCGATATGATGCGGGTCGATGAAGCGGCCATTGCCACGGACGATCTGTACCTTGCGCGCCTTGGCCATGCCGGCCAGGCCACCGGTCAGCTTGCCGATGACCTTTTCCTTGTAGCCACGCAACAGGTCGATATCCACTTCCGGCTTGCCGAACTTGATGCCGTTGGCAGCCAGATGGCTTACTTCGTCAATCACCGCGGCATTGTGCAGCAGGGCCTTGGACGGAATGCAGCCCACGTTCAGGCACACGCCACCCAGGGTGGAGTAACGCTCGACGATGACCACTTTCTGGCCCAGGTCGGCGGCGCGGAAGGCGGCGGAATAACCGCCAGGGCCACCGCCCAGTACCATCACGTCGCATTCGATATCGGCACCACCACTATGGCTGGCGGCCACCGGGGCAGCTTGCGGCGCGAAACCGGCATCGGTGTGCGCCGAGGCCACACCGGTGGTTTCCAGCGGCTTGGCTTCTGCCGGAGTAGCGCTGGCGGCGGCAGCGGCTTCGACGATGACGATCACGTCACCTTCGCTGACCTTGCTGCCCACGGCGACTTTCACTTCCTTCACCACACCAGCGGTTTCCGCCGGTACTTCCATGGTGGCCTTGTCGGTTTCCAGCGTGATGAGGCTGTCGTCCTTGCTCACCACATCGCCCGGCTTCACAAAGACTTCGATCACGTCCACATTGCTGTGGCCGCCGATATCCGGGACTTTCAGTTCAATCAGATTGCTCATGGCGTTTGGGAGTGGGGAATGGGGAGTAGAGAGTTACTCCGTCCGCCATCCACCACCCACTTCCTTTATCAGTTCGTTTTCCCGATGGGGAGGGCCTGCCTTGCAGCAGACACCATTCCCCACTCCCTACTCACGATTTCACAGGATCAGGCGACGCACGTCGGACAGCAGCTTGCCCAGATGCACGGTGAAGCGCGCGGCGGCAGCGCCGTCGATCACGCGGTGATCGAAGGACAGCGACAGCGGGCACATCAGGCGCGGTGCAAATTCCTTGCCGTTCCATACCGGCTTGATCTGGCTCTTGCACACACCCAGGATGGCCACTTCCGGCGCATTCACGATAGGCGTGAAGCTGCTGCCACCAATGCCACCCAGGCTGGAGATGGTGAAGGTGGCGCCCTGCATGTCGGTCGGCTTGAGCTTGCCTTCGCGGGCTTGCAGCGACAGCTCGGTCAGTTCCTTGGCAATCTGCTTGATGCCCTTCTGGTCGACGTTCTTGATCACCGGTACCACCAGGCCGTTAGGCGTGTCGGCTGCAAAGCCGATGTGGTAGTACTGCTTGAGCACCAGGTTGTCACCGTCCAGCGAGCTGTTGAAGGTGGGGAAGGCTTTCAGGGCTTCGGCAGCAGCCTTGATGATGAAAGCCAGCGGCGAAATCTTCAGGCCGGATTTTTCCCATTCCTTGCCGATGGCCTTGCGGAAGTCTTCCAGCTCGGTGATGTCGCACTCGTCGTTGAACGTTACGTGCGGGATCATCACCCAGTTGCGGCTGAGGTTGGCACCGGAAATCTTCTGGATGCGCGACAGCGGCTTGGTTTCGATCGGGCCGAACTTGGCGAAGTCCACCTTCGGCCACGGCAGCAGGTCCAGACCCACGCCGGAACCAGCAGCAGCGGCCGGAGCAGCAGCCACCGGGTTCTGCATCACGCCCTTCACAAAAGCCTTCACGTCGGCGTCGATGATGCGGCCCTTGCGGCCCGTACCCTTGACGCGGCCCAGGTCCACACCCAGTTCGCGGGCCAGACGGCGTACCGACGGACCGGCATGGGCCTTGGAGAAGCTGGCTTCGTTGATGGCAGGCAGGCTGGCGCTGGCGGCCACCGGGGCAACGGCGGCAGGCGCAGCGGCAACCGGTGCCGGAGCGGGCGCAGCAGCCGGGGCCGGTGCGGCAGCCGGAGCGGCCACCGGAGCAGCGGTGGCGGCAACAGCGCCTTCCACTACCACGATCAGGTCTCCCTGGCTGACCTTGCTGCCAACGGCAACCTTGACTTCAACTACCTTGCCAGCGGCAGTGGCCGGCACTTCCATGGTGGCCTTGTCGGTTTCCAGCGTGATCAGGGAATCGTCCACGCTGATCACGTCGCCCACCTTGACCGATACTTCGATCACGTCCACACCGCTGTGGCCGCCGATGTCCGGCACCACGATGTCGATGCGACCACTGGCAGCCGGTGCGGCAGGCGCTGCAACGGGTGCAGCTGCCGGGGCGGCGGCAACCGGGGCCGGTGCCACAGCGGCAGGTGCGGCGGCGGCCGGAGCCGGCGCTGCTGCGCTGGCGCCGACTTCCAGAATGGCGATGACATCGCCTTCGGAAATCTTGCCGCCAACGGCGACTTTCACTTCCTTGATGACACCGGCAGCTTCAGCCGGCACTTCCATGGTGGCCTTGTCGGTTTCCAGGGTGATCAGCGAATCGTCCACGGCCACGGTCTGACCGGCGGTGATGAATACTTCGATGATGTCTACATTGCTGTGCCCACCGATGTCGGGCACTTTCAGTTCGATCAGATTGCTCATGAGCTTTCCATCCGTAGAGCGGCGGCACCTGTACGGTACCGCCACCGATATTCGGCTACGTTGCAAGCCTGCCCGGGCAGGGCAGGCTCGCTACCTCAAGCTTGGCCGTATCCGGCCCGGCCTCATGCCTTCCAGGAAGGCAGCTTGTCAGCCTTGATGCCGTACTTGGCAATCGCTTCAGCCACCTTGGCCGCTTCGATCTTGCCTTCGCGGGCCAGGGCGGACAGGGCAGCCACGGCGACGTAGTGACGATCCACTTCGAAGAACTCGCGCAGCTTGGCGCGGCTGTCGGAGCGGCCGAAACCGTCGGTGCCCAGTACCACGTAGCGACCCGGTACATATTCGCGAATCTGGTCGGCGTAGTTGCGGATGTAGTCGGTAGCGGCAATCACCGGACCGCTGCGGCCTTCCAGCTGCTGCTCGACAAAGGACTTGCGGGCTGCTTCGGTCGGGTGCAGCAGGTTGAAGCGGGAAGCTTCCATGCCGTCACGACGCAGTTCGTTGAAGGAGGTCACGCTCCAGATGTCGGCAGCAATGCCGAAGTCGTTGCGCAGCAGGTCGGCCGCGGCAATCACTTCACGCAGGATGGTGCCGGAGCCCATCAGCTGTACCTTCACTTGAGCGTCGCCGCCGTCCTTCAGCAGGTACATGCCCTTGATGATGCCCTGCTCGGCGCCTTGCGGCATGGCCGGGTGGGTGTAGTTCTCGTTCATCAGGGTGATGTAATAGAACACGTCTTCCTGCTCGCCATACATGCGGCGCAGACCATCCTGCAGGATGACGGCCAGCTCGTAGGCGAAGGTCGGGTCATAGGACACGCAGTTCGGAATCAGGCCAGCCTGGATGTGGCTGTGACCGTCTTCGTGCTGCAGGCCCTCACCGTTCAGGGTGGTACGACCGGCAGTGCCGCCCAGCATGAAGCCACGGGCGCGCATGTCGCCGGCAGCCCAGGCCAAGTCGCCGATACGCTGGAAACCGAACATCGAGTAGTAGATGTAGAACGGAATCATCGGGATGCCGTGGTTGGCGTAGCTGGTGGCTGCGGCAATCCACGAGGACATCGCGCCCGGCTCGTTGATGCCTTCCTGCAGCATCTGGCCGTCTTTGGATTCCTTGTAGAACATCAGTTGGTCGGCGTCCTGCGGTACGTAGTTCTGACCCTGGGTGGACCAGATGCCGTACTGGCGGAACATGCCTTCCATGCCGAAGGTACGGGATTCATCCGGTACGATCGGCACGATCTGCTTGCTGATGTTCTTGTCTTTCAGCAGGGTGCCCAGCATGCGCACGAAGGCCATGGTGGTGGAGAACTCGCGCTCGCCCGAATCGCCCAGCTGGCTGTCGAAAATGTGCAGACCCGGGATGGCCAGCGGGGCCTTCACCGGTTTGCGGGCCGGCAGATAACCACCCAGTGCGGCGCGGCGTTCGCGCATGTACTTCATTTCCGGGCTGTCTTCAGCCGGCTTGTAGTACGGCACCTTCGGCAGGTCTTCATCGGATACCGGAATACCGAAGCGGTCGCGGAATTTGCGCAGGCTTTCGATATCCATCTTCTTGGCCTGGTGGGCAATGTTCTGCGCTTCGCCGGACGAACCCATGCCATAACCCTTGATGGTCTTGGCCAGGATCACGGTCGGACGGCCGTTGGCATTGTGGGTGGCTTCGTAGTAAGCAGCGTAGACCTTGTGCGGATCGTGACCGCCACGGTTCAGGGCCCAGATCTCGTCGTCGGACATATTGGCCACCATTTCGCGCAGCTCCGGGTACTTGCCGAAGAAATGCTCGCGAACGTAGGCACCGTTCTTGGACTTGAAGGTCTGGTAGTCGCCGTCCACGCACTCGTCCATGCGCTTTTTCAGCAGGCCCTTGGTGTCCATGGCCAGCAGCGGATCCCAGCGGCTGCCCCAGATCACTTTCAGCACATTCCAGCCGGAACCGCGGAAGTCGCCTTCCAGTTCCTGGATGATCTTGCCGTTGCCGCGTACCGGGCCGTCCAGACGCTGCAGGTTGCAGTTGATGACGAAGATCAGGTTGTCCAGGCCTTCGCGTGCGGCCAGGGCGATGGCACCCAGGGATTCCGGTTCGTCCATCTCGCCGTCACCGCAGAAGCACCATACCTTGCGACCCGGCGTGCGGGCCAGGCCACGGCTTTCCAGGTACTTGAGGAAGCGGGCCTGATAGATGGCCATCAGCGGGCCAAGACCCATGGATACGGTGGGGAACTGCCAGAAGTCGTCCATCAGCCACGGGTGCGGATAGGAGGACAGGCCGTTGCCGTCCACTTCCTGACGGAAGCTGTCCAGCTGCTCTTCGGTCAGGCGGCCTTCCAGGTAGGCGCGGGAATACACGCCCGGCGCGATATGGCCCTGGAAGTAGATCAGATCGCCGTCCTGCTCGTCATTCGGCGCACGCCAGAAGTGGTTGAAACCGACGTCGTACAGGGTGGCGGAGGACTGGAAGGATGCGATATGGCCGCCCAGCTCCAGGTCTTTCTTGCCGGCGCGCAGCACCAGGGCTGCAGCGTTCCAGCGGTTGATGGAGCGGATGCGGTGCTCCATCTCGTGATTGCCGGGGGATTTGTGTTCTTTGCCCACCGGGATGGTGTTCTGGTACGCGGTGGTGGCGTCGAACGGCAGGTAGGCACCACGGCGGCGGGTACGCTCGACCATGGTTTCCAGCAGGAAGTGCGCGCGCTCGGAACCTTCGGTATCCAGAACCGACTCCAGCGCTTCAGTCCACTCCTGGGTTTCCAGGGGATCGATATCGTCAGGGAAGGTTGCAGCCATATCTCATCCTCACATCGGGGGTGACCGGGGCAGGGATCAAGTCCATGCCCACTTTATTGTGTTACCGGATCGAAAACGAAAAAACGAACCGGACTCGTTGGAGACAGATTATAAACGATCACTTTCGCAATAAAAATGTTCATTTATGAAAAGCTCTTCTGGTGTTGCGGAGTGTATAGTTTCAGGAGGCGACAACGGAATAGGCAATTAGGGTTATCACTCAAAATTTGCTCCGTTTATCAGTATATTGCGCTGCATCATGTTGTTTTTTTGCGATACGGTGACATGCAGTCGCCACTCCCGCTTACTTCCCCGAGTCCTTCTTTTCTTCTTTCAGCATTTTTTCAACTTCGCGCATGCGCGCTTCGATGGAAGAACGCAGATAGAAGTCATCGCCCTTGGCTTGCGTGGCAAACTGGAACTGCTCCAGCGCGGCCTCGTAGCGCCGCTCGAAGTAGAAGGCATTGCCCAGGGCCGCGTGATAGCGCTGGGCATCCTTGTCTGCAAACAGCCTGGCCTCGCTGCGATACAGTGCGGCCTCGCGCGGATAACGACTTTGCAGCTGGCGCAGCAAAGCCTGTGCAGCCGTGCGGTTGCCACTATCTATAAGGACATCCAGCTCGGCCAATTGCAAGGGTTGGCTGTCTTTGAACTGCGCCTGTCCGCGCCGCAGGCTGGCCAGGGCAGCCGCCCAGTCGCCGCTCTCGCGGGCGATGGCCGCCTCCTGCCCGAATAGCATGGGGTCAGCCGGCAAGCGGCTTTCCGCCTTGGCCAGTGCACTGCGTGCGGCCGGCAACTGGTGACTGGCCAGTTGCGCGCGCGACATCCCATACCACGCAGCACCCTCATTGAGATACTGGCCTTTTTCCAGCATGGTCTGGTAGTAGCGCACGGCCTCGTCCGGCGACAGCGTCATGACACGCAGTTTTTCCCGCACCAGCAGGTAGGCGGTACTGTCCGCCTTCATTTTCACCGGATATTCCAGTGCGCGATTCTGCGCCTCGCTGATACGCTGCGAGGTCACCGGATGGGTGCGCAGGAAGGCATAGGCGTTGTTGTCGCTGTAGCGGTTGGCCGCCTCCAGCCGCTGGAAGAAGGCCGGCATGGCCCGCACGTCGAAACCGCCCTGGGCCAGGTACTGCATGCCCACCCGGTCGGCTTCGCGTTCGAAATCGCGCGAAAATGACAGCTGGTTGGATATCTGCAAGCCCAATCCCGCTGACAGGGTGCCGATGGAGGCCTGCCCGCCGCCGGCACGCGAGGCCAGTACGGCGGCCAGCACCGTCCCAAGCAATAGCAAGGGGCTGGTGGCATCGCTGACGGCCTTCATGCGCGCGATGTGGCGCTGGGTGATGTGGGCGGTTTCATGCCCGACCACCGAGGCCAGCTCGCCCTCGCTCTGGGTGCCGATCAACAGCCCGCTGTTGATGCCGACATAGCCGCCGGGCATGGCAAAGGCGTTGATCTGCTTGTCGTTGACGACGAAATAGCTGAGTTGCAGGCCGGGCATGCGCACCGCTGCTGACAGCCGGTGACCCAGCACATTGATGTAGTCGTTGACCTCGGCATCTTCCACCACATCGCCGTCATCGCGCATGGCGCGCATGAAGTCGCGCCCGATGCGGGCTTCGTCGGCCATCGACAGGGAGGCATCGGATATCTCGCCCAGATCGGGCAGGGAAGGCAGATCGGCATAGACTGCCAGCGGTTGCAGCAGGGTCATGGCCAGCAGGCTGGCCAGCAAGGTCTTTTTCATCTTTGATGTGAGCAGGCAGCTTGGATTTGGTTGCATGCCGGCCGGCAGGCGGCCAGCACCGGAAAAAGCCACAGCATAGCCGCCCCTCACCATGCGGACCAGCACCATGGTGTCGCACCATGCCAGGAAAATTGTTCAGATATGATAATCCGGCAGGCCTGCCAGACTTTGCCAGGCAGCCTGGGTCGACAGATGGACCCGGCCGGCAAAGCGCCGCGCCAGTCCGCTGCGTTGCAGGATGTCGGCCACCGGCCCCTTGATTTCAGCCAGATGCAGCAGTACCCCGGCCTGCTGCAAGCGCTGGTCCAGATTCTCCAGCATTGACAGGGCGGTGGTATCCACCCGGTTGACCGCACTCATCACCAGTACCAGCTGTCGCAGATAGGGGGTCTGCCCGGCCCGGTACAGCAAGGCCCTGCCCACCTGGCGGGCATTGCCGAAGTACAGGCTCTCATCCACCCGCAGCAGCAGCACACCCGGCAGGGTTTCCACCGTGTGACGCTGGCGGTTGCGAAAATGATGGGTGCCGGGCAGCCGCCCCAATTCGGCGATATGCGGGCGGCTGCTGCGCCACAACAGCGTGGCCAGCGACACCAGCACGCCGGCCATGATGCCGCTGTCCACGCCCAGCAACAGCACCAGTGCAAAGGTCAGCAGCCAGGCCACCGCATCGGCACGCTCGGCCAGCCAGGCACGGCGCAGGCTGCCGACATCCAGCATGGCCAGCAGCGCCGCAATGATGGTGGCGGCCAGCACCGGCAGCGGCAGGTGTTCCAGCGCGGAAGTGGCCAGACACATGACCAGCAGCATGCCGGCGGCGGTCAGCAGCGAGGCCAGCTGGGAACGGGCACCGGCCTCGGCGTTGACCACCGAACGGCTCAGCCCGCCGGTCACCGGGAAGCCGCCCACCAGCCCGGACGCGATATTGCACAGGCCCAGCGCCACCAGCTCGCGGTCGGGGTCGACGCTATCCTGAGTGCGCGCAGCCAGCAGCTGCGCCACCGACAGGCTCTGCAGATAGTTGATGAGGGCAATGAAGAAGGCCGGCAAGGCCAGATCGGCCAGCTGTTCCAGCCCGATGGCCGGCAGCACCAGCCGCGGCAGGCCGGCCGGCACCGGGCCGACCACCGGGACATGCAGCGATGCCGGCAGCAGCAGGATGCCAGCCAGCATGGCCACGACCGGCGCGGTACGTACCAGTACGCCGGCAGCGGTGGCGGACAGACCCAGTCTTTGCAGCAGACGGCCCCCCCAGCGCCGCGCCAGCAGCAACCAGCCCAGGGCAAGCAGGCCCACCAGCAAGGCGGGCGGCTGCACCCGGACGGGCTGATGCCACAGGCCGGCCAGCCATTGCGGCAGGGAGTTGCCCGGATTGTGCAGGCCGGACAAGGGAGCCAGCTGCGACAGAATGATCAACAGGGCTGAAGCGGTGGTGAAGGCCGACAGTACCGGCTCGGACAGCAGGTCGGCGATAAAGCCCAGGCGGGCCAGGCCCATGGCCAGCAGCATCAGGCCGGAGAGCAGGGCCAGCCAGACCGCCAGTAGCAGATAGTCGGTGGCGCCGGCATCGGCAAAGCGCGACAAGGTGGCGGCGGTCAGCAGTGAGGTCAGCGCCATCGGCCCGACCGACTGTGCCGGGCTACGACCAATAAAGGCATATACCAGCAGCGGTGCCACGCTGGCATACAAGCCGGCCTCCACCGGCAGGCCGGCGAGCAGGGCATAGGCCAGGCTCTGCGGGATCAGCAGCAGGGTCACCACCACGCCGGCGGTGATATCCCCTGCCAGCCACACCCGGCGATAGCCGCGGAGCCAGTCCGGCAATAGCCGGCTCAGGGCAGGCATCGTGACAGCGGGCGAAACAGCAGCATGCCCAGCAGCATGGCCGCCACAAACCACCAGCCAGCGGGCAGCGCCATGCCGGCCAGTACCAAGCCGGGCCCCGGACAGATGCCGGCCAGTCCCCAGCCCAGACCGAACAGCAGGCTGCCCAGCACCAGCCGCAGGGTCAGCCGGTTTTTGTCGGGCAGCTGCAGCGGATCACCCAGCAAGGCGTGGGTTTGCCGCTCGGCCCGGCGAAAAGCAAAAAAGGCAATGGCAATGGCACCGGCCATCACCAGTGCCAGGCTGGGGTCCCAGCGGCCGGCGACATCGAGAAAGCCCAGTACCTTGGCCGGATTGCTCATGCCGGACAGGAGCAGGCCGAAGCCGAACAACAGGCCGGCGAGCAGTGCAGACAGCAATTTGGCCATGATCAGTTCCACCCGAGCAGATGACGCATCACGAATACGGTCAGGGCGGCACTACCCATGAAGCTGAGCGTGGCCAGCAAGGAGCGCGGCGACAGGCGCGACAGGCCGCATACGCCATGGCCACTGGTGCAGCCGGCAGCCAGCCGCGTGCCAATGCCCACCAGCACGCCGGCCAGCAACAGCAGGGGCAAGGGCGTGCCCAGCTGCGGCACCGGCAAGGGGCCGATCAGCCCGCGCCAGACCAGGGGGGCGGCCAGCAGCCCCAGCACGAAGGCCAGTCGCAGCGGCCAGTCGCCAGCCCGGTCGACCAGGCCACCCAGCATGCCGCTGATGCCGGCAATGCGGCCGTTCAGCAGCAGCAGCCAGCTGGCGGCCAGTCCAATCAGCATCCCGCCCGCCAGCGAGGCGAAGGGGGTAAAGCTTTCCCAGGCTATCTGCACACTTGCTCCTCAATCGGCGACGGCCGCGCCGTCGTCCTCACCGCAAAACACGCCATGTAGCGCCGACAGCATGACCATGGCCTCGGCGCTGGCCACGCTGTAGTAAATCCATTTGCCTTCGCGCCGGGTGGCCACCAGCCCCTCGTTGCGCAACACGCCCAGCTGCTGCGACAGGGTGGGTTGGCGGATGCCGGTGAGTTTTTCCAGCTCGGACACCGTCTTCTCGCCATCCACCAGCTGGCACAACAGCATCAGCCGGTCTTCGTTGGCCAGACTTTTCAGCAGGGTTGCCGCCCGGCTGGCGTTATCACGCAATATGCTCAAATCCATTATCACCATCCCGACCACCGGTCCGGCCGCTGCGCAGCGCGCAAGCAAGGCGGATACCGGCTTATTTTTATAATATACATTATAGTATAATGTTTCGCAGTGTGCGATAGTGCCATGCATGGCAGCCCATCGCCCTTCCCATCCTGTTGCGGAGTTCACCATGATGCAGCCACAGCTCGCTTCCTTCTTCGACCCGGCGACCTCCACCATTTCCCACGTGGTGTACGACCAGCCGGGGGGGCAGGCTGCCATCATCGACCCGGTGCTGGACTATGACGCCACATCCGGGCGCATCGCCCACCACTCCGCCGGGCGCGTACTGGATTTTATCCGGCAGCAGGACCTGAGCGTGCAGTGGATACTGGAAACCCATGCCCATGCCGATCATCTGTCGGCGGCGGCCTGGCTGCAACAGCAGGCCGGTGGTCGCATGGCCATTGGCCAGGGCATTGCCCAGGTCCAGCAGTTGTTCAAGGGCATCTTCAATCTGGGTGACGATTTTCCCTGCGACGGCAGCCAGTTCGACCACCTGTTCGCGGATGGCGAGGTCTTCCCTATCGGCCGGCTCACGGCAAGGGCCTGGTTTGTCCCCGGCCATACTCCCGCCGACATGGCCTACCAGATCGGCGACATGGTGTTTGTTGGCGACACCCTGTTCATGCCGGATGTCGGCAGCGCCCGTTGCGACTTTCCCGGCGGCAATGCCGCCATGCTCTATCAATCGGTACAAAAGCTGCTGTCGCTGCCGGATGACACCCGTCTGCTGATGTGTCACGACTATCCGCCCCCGACACGGCCCATCGCCTGGCAAAGCACGGTGGCCGAGCAGAAGCAGCACAATATCCACCTGCATGGCGGCATCAGCCAAAGTGAATTCGTCGCCTTGCGTCAGGCACGCGATGCCACGCTGGACCTGCCGCAGCTGATCTTGCCGGCCATCCAGGTCAACATCCGCGCCGGGCAGCTGCCCGCGGCAGAAAACAATGGCGTGCGCTACCTGAAAATACCGCTGGATATGCTGTAGACTCGAACAGGTGTTTCACATCGGCCCTCCGCATGCCTGCCACCGCCCTGCCCCCCGCCCCCGCCAGCCTGCTGGATGCCCATGGCCAGCCACGGCATGGCCGTTACCAGGGCTGCATCGCCCGGCACGACTGGCAAACCCTGCCCATGACGCGCTGGCAAGGGCTGCTGCGCCCGCTGCGCCACAAACGCTGGCAATACCTGGCGCTGGCGCATGACGATTACCTTGTCGGGCTGGCCGTGGTGGATGTGGGCTGGACCGCAGCGGCCTTTGCCTATCTGTTCGACCGTCGCCAGCGCCGGATACTGGCTGATGTCGCCGCCGACAGTTTTCCCCTGCATGGTGCGCAGCTGGCCGACCAGCCATTTGCCGATGCCAGCTTTACCGGCCGCGGGCTGAGCGTGCGCTTCGCGCGCCAGACGGCACGCCTGGCGGTGGAAGTGCACTCAGCGCAGTTACGGCTGGCGGCCCATGTCAGCCTCGACCCGATGCCGCCCGTGCTGGCGGCCATCGGCCCGGCCAACTGGCTGGCCCACTCCACCCACAAATCCACCGCCCTGGCGGTCAGCGGTTTTGCCGATTGCCAGGGACAGCGCTTTTCGCTGGATGGTGCCGTGGCCAGCCTGGATTACTCCAACGGGCTGCTGGCGCGCCGCACCGACTGGCGCTGGGCCAGCGCCCACGGCAGCGAGCTGGGTTTCAATCTGCAACAGGGTTATATGGGAGACGCAGAAAACGCCTGCTGGCTACACGGCAAGCTGTATCCGCTGTCTGCTGTTGAATTCACATTCGATCCGCAACAGCCGCTGCAGCCCTGGCAGCTGCGCAGCAGCGACGGTTTGCTGGCCTTGCAGTTCAGCCCGGAAGGGCTGCGGGCAAAAAATCAGAACCTTCTGATCGCCAGTAGCCGTTATATTCAAGCCATAGGCCGTTTCGACGGCTATCTGACCGATCCGCTCAGCGGTACACGCCATGTGGTGCAGGCACTGACTGGCGTCACCGAAGACCATTACGCACGTTGGTAACACCATGACCATCATTATCCGGCCGGCCAATTACCAGGACGTACCGGCCCTGACCGCACTGACCGCCGAGATGGGCTACCCCGCCGGGGTGGAAGCACTGGGCAACCGGCTGACCATGCTGCTGGGCAGCCCCGACCTGCACCAGTTGTGGGTCGCCGAAATCGAAGGCGAAGTGGCGGGCTGGCTGCATGCCTTCTGGCGGCCGCTGCTGGATGCGCCGGCCGCAGTGGAAATCGGCGGGCTGGCCGTGGGACTGCGCTGGCGACGACGCGGGGCCGGCCGCGCCCTGGTGCATGTGGCCGAACGCTGGGCACTGGCCAAGGGAGCCACCACCGTCACGCTGCGCTCCACCATCCACCGCGAAGAAGCACCGGATTTCTACCAGAATCAGGGCTATCAGCTCAGCAATGCCCAGAAAACCTTCCGCAAGCAACTGGGCGACAACAGCTAGCAGCGCCCCCGGTACTCCCCCACCTTGCCGGCCGCCATGCGCCAGCGTTCTCCCGGCAGGCGCGGGAAAAACCCTTTGCAAATCAGGACAAGCCGGCCGGATGCCGCAGAGCGACAAAGTTGGCCTTCCCGCCTGAATCTGGTCTACCATAGCCCCGCTGTCGCGTTGGGTGCCATGGCGAAATACCCCCTCTTCGCTGCTGACTCCGTGTTAGCATGGCGCCCCGATTAGAGCACTCAATCTAACCTCAGCCAGGAGATTACGCGCATGGGTGTGCTGAATACCATTCTCGAGCACAATCGGAGCTTCGTCGAAAACCGCGAATACGAGCAATTCAAAACCGACAAATTCCCCGATAAAGGCCTTGCCGTCCTCGCCTGCATGGATGCCCGTCTGGTCGAACTGCTGCCCAAGGCCATGGGTCTGAAAAACGGCGATGCCAAGCTGATCAAGAACGCCGGCGCGCTGATCACCCACCCCTGGGGTTCGGTCATGCGTTCGCTGATTGTGGCGGTCTACGAATTGCGCGCCGAGGAAATCTGCGTGGTGGCCCACCGCGATTGCGGCATGCGCGCCATCGATCCCAACAAGATCCTGACCCACGCCACCGAGCGCGGCATCAGCGAGGACACCATCCACACCCTGCGCAATGCCGGCATCGATCTGGACAACTGGCTCAAGGGTTTTGACAACGTGTCCGACAGCGTGCGCCACAGCGTGCAGACCATCCGCAACCACCCGCTGATGCCCAAGGACATTCCCATCCACGGCATGGTGATTCATCCGTCCACCGGCCGGCTGGAACTGATCATCGACGGCTACACCGGCAAACCACCCGTACAGGAATGACGCAAGCGGCTGCGCTGGGACTGTTTGGCGGCACTTTCGATCCCATCCACGCCGCCCACCTGCGCATGGCGCAGGCTTTTCGCCAGGAATTGCGACTGGCCGAGGTGCGGCTGATCCCCGCCGGCCAGCCCTACCACCGCCAGCATGGTCCCCATGCCAGCCCGCAACAGCGGCTGGAGATGGCGCAACTGGCCATCCGCGGCCTGCCCGGCCTGGCGGTCGACCCGCGGGAAGTGCTGCGCGACAAGCCGGCCTACACCATCGACACCCTGCAGGAAATCCGCGCGGAAATCGGCCCGGAGCCTGCCTTGTGGTGGCTGATCGGCGGCGACTCGCTGGCCAGCCTGCATACCTGGCGGCACTGGGAGCAATTGTTCGAGCTGGCCAATATCGCCGTGGCACTGCGTCCCGGCTTCGATGCCACCCGTCTCCCCGCCCCGGTGCGCACACAATGGCAGGCGCGCCAAGTCACTGATTTTTCAAATGGCGCGCCTTCCGGTACAATGCGCCCCCTGGCCCTGCCACCGCTGGATGTCTCGGCCACCGAGGTACGTCACCGCTTGCAGAGCGGGGCCAGCGTCGAGCAGCTGCTCTGCGCACCGGTACTGGACTATATTCGCCAGCACCGGCTATATCTCTGAAACAGCAAGCCGTTCCACGCCTGCCCGCCGCACACTGCGGCACCGGCAGCGCACAACGGTTTCCAGTGCCGGCGCCACGATGGCCGGCCGGGCCGCCCGCCCCTGGTTGCGGCCCCTGCCCGTTTTTGCCGCAGGTTGCGGCAAACGATCTTTACCTGATACCTCTGGCCGCCATGCTGCCGCCACGTATCGCCACCGACATCAAAGGACATCATGGAAGTTCAAGACATTGCCAAACTGGCACTTACCGCCCTGGAAGATATCAAGGGCAAAGACATCATCGAAATGGACACCTCTGCGCTGACTTCGCTGTTCCAGCGCATGATCGTGGCCACCGGCGACTCCAATCGCCAGGTCAAGGCACTGGCCAACAATGTGGCCGTGACCCTGAAGGAAGCCGGCGTTGAGCTGGTTGGCACCGAAGGCCACGAAAGCGGCGAGTGGGTGCTGGTGGACGCCGGCGACGTGGTGATTCACGTCATGCTGCCGGCAGTACGCGACTACTACGACCTGGAACAACTGTGGGGCGGCCAGAAGCCGAGCTTTACCCCGGTTGGCGGTCGTCCGTGGCAAGCCAATACCTGATCGGCCATCCAGGCTGCATCAGCTGCGGCAGACGGGCGGCACCCGCCCCGTCTGCCGCCATCCTCCGGTTTTTCCCATCACAGGCAGCGTCATGCGCCTGCTGCCTACGCGCTGAAGCATTGCCATGAAAATCACCATTCTTGCTGTCGGCACCAAGATGCCGCGCTGGGTCGACGAAGCCTATAACGACTACGCCAAACGCTTTGGCCGCGACATCAGCCTGGAACTCAAAGAGATCAAGCCGGAAAAGCGTGGCGGTGGCGTCACGGCGGAAAAAGGCATCGCCGCCGAGCACGAACGGCTGCTGGCGGCCATTCCCGCCCGCTGCAAGCTGGTGGTGATGGATGAGCGAGGCCAGAACTGGACTTCGGTGCGGCTGGCGGCCGGGCTGAAAGAATGGATGGCCGGTGGCGATGACGTGTGCTTCATCATTGGCGGAGCCGATGGCCTGTCCGCCGAACTCAAGCAGCGCGCCGATGTGCTGTTGCAGCTGTCCGCCATGACCCTGCCGCACGGCATGGTGCGGGTGATGCTGGGCGAGCAGATCTACCGTGCCTACTCCATCCTCAACAATCACCCCTACCACCGCGAATAAGGCCCGATAACACCCCCGCGCCAGCGTTGCCCCGCCTGGGCCCGGGCTCTCTACGCCGTGTTGTGGGTGGTTCCCAATCCCTGGTCTGCGGCACTCAGCTGAGCGGCAACACCACGAACTCGCCGTCCAGCCGGCCCGCCGCCACCCCGCCGCACTCCAGCTCCACCGCCAGCGTCAGCCGTGCCATGCGCCCCTTGGCCAGGGCAGCCACCATGCGCTGCCAGGCCGTGTCTGCCAGCGGCAGGGTGTGGGCAGTAAACGCGCCGTGCATGGCTTTCTGATAATCCATCTGGCTGCGCCGCACCATCACCTGACCACGCACCCCCAGCGCCTGCAACTGGCGATACACCAGCAGCCAGCCCGCCAGCGTGGCCACGGCGGCGGCACTTCCCCCGAACACCGTGGCGCAGTGATTGATATTGGGTTCCAGGGGGGCAGCCAGCACCACCTGCCCGCCATCGGCCTGACGTACTTTCACCCCCATGGCCTGTGCCAGCGGGATGGCCTGATACAGATATTGTTCGATGTCCTGATTGTCCTGCACGGCAATTCCTTTCCTGCAATGAGGCTCCAGCATGCCACAGCCGGCGCACAGCGGCAGCCGTGGCTGCGACAAGATGTCGCAGGGCGCGGCCATGGCCTTCCCTTACAATACATGGCTGATAACCGTTCTCATCCAGGAAGCCATCATGCAAAAGCTCGCCATCCTCGCCCTGCTGCTGTGCAGCGCCGCCCAAGCCCACGTCACCCTGGAAACGCCCACTGCCGCCAGCGGCAGCTATTACAAGGCCGTGCTGAAGGTGGGCCATGGCTGCGATGGCAGCCCCACCACCGGCATCAGCGTGGAACTGCCGGAAGGCGCGCAGCTGGCACGCCCCATGCCCAAGGCGGGCTGGCAGGTTCAGGTGAGCAAGAGCGCGGTCAAGCCCTTCGACAACCACGGCACGCTGGTCAAGGAAGATGTCAGCCATATCAGCTGGACGGGTGGCAATCTGCCGGGCGATTTTTACGATGAATTCGTGTTCCAGACGCGCATTGCCGCCAAGCCGGGCAAGCTGTACTTCAAGGTGAAGCAGCAATGCGCCCAGGGCAGCAACAACTGGGTGGAGATTCCGGCCGAGGGACAAGACGCCCACAGCCTGAAAACCCCGGCCGCGGTGCTGCAGGTGACCGAACCGGGTCAGGCACACCAGCACTAAGCGCCGCTGACAAAAACCCTGTTGCTGCATTGCGCCGCCTTGCCCCAGCGACGCTACGCTATCCTGTCAGCCGCTCCAAAGCACACTCTGGACGTGGCGTGGCAGATGAAAAATCCCCTTGCATCCATAACGGACACAAGGGGATTTTTGCTTGATGGCGGCAGGGCTTAGCTGCGGATCAGGTAGTCAAAGGCCGACAGGCTGGCCTTGGCGCCTTCGCCCATGGCGATGATGATCTGCTTGTACGGTGCGGTGGTGGCATCACCGGCGGCAAACACACCCTCGGCCGAGGTCTGGCCTTTGGCATCCACTTCGATCTCGCCGCGCGGCGACAGCGCCACGCTGCCTTTGAGCCAATCGGTATTGGGCAACAGGCCGATCTGCACAAAAATGCCTTCCAGCGCCACGTGGTGTTCTTCACCGGTAATGCGCTCCTGGTAGCTCAGGCCATTCACCTTCTGGCCGTCGCCAGTCACTTCGGTGGTCTGGGCATTGGTGATGACGCGCACATTGGGCAGGCTGTGCAGCTTCTTCTGCAGCACCGCATCGGCGCGCAGGCTGTCACCGAACTCCAGCAGGGTAACGTGGCTGACGATGCCGGCCAGGTCGATGGCGGCTTCCACGCCGGAGTTACCACCACCAATCACCGCCACGCGCTTGCCCTTGAACAGCGGGCCATCGCAGTGCGGGCAGTAGGCCACGCCCTTGGCGCGGTATTCGGCTTCGCCCGGTACATTCATTTCGCGCCAGCGCGCACCGGTGGCCACAATCACCGCCTTGCTCTTGAGCACGGCACCGCTTTCCAGCGTCACCTCGGCCAGCTGGCCGTTTTGTGCCGGCTTGAGCGCAGCAGCGCGTTGCAGGTTCATCACATCCACATCGTAGGATTTGACGTGCTGTTCCAGCGCCATTGCCAGCTTGGGCCCTTCGGTTTCCTGCACCGAGATGAAGTTTTCAATCGCCAGCGTATCCAGCACCTGGCCGCCGAAACGCTCGGCCACCACACCGGTACGAATCCCTTTGCGCGCCGCATAGATGGCGGCAGCAGCACCGGCCGGGCCACCACCGACGATCAGCACGTCAAACGGCTCTTTGGCGGCAATCTTTTCGGCTTCACGCGCCACGGCACCGCTATCCAGCTTGGCGATGATTTCTTCCAGGCCCATGCGGCCACTGCCAAACTGTTCGCCATTCAGATAGATGGCCGGTACGCCCATGATCTGGCGGTCGCTGACTTCCTGCTGGAACACACCGCCATCAATCATCACGCTACGCACATTGGGGTTGAGCACCGCCATCAGGTTGACGGCCTGCACCACGTCCGGGCAGTTGTGGCAGCTGAGCGAGACAAACACTTCAAACTGGTAGCTGCCTTGCAGGCCACGAATCTGGGCGATGGTGTCCTCGTCCACCTTGGGCGGATGGCCACCGGTTTGCAGCAGGGCCAGCACCAGCGAGGTGAATTCGTGGCCCATCGGAATACCGGCAAACTCGATACGGCCCGCTTCACCAGGGCGGGCAATGGCAAAAGACGGGCGGCGCGCGGCCTGGCCATTGCTGTTCAGCGTTACCTTGGGCGACAGGCTGGCGATGTCTTGCAACAGGCTGAACATTTCCTGCGCCTTGGCGCTGTCATCCAGACTGGCGACCAGTTCGATCGGCTGTTGCAGTTTTTCCAGATAGGCGGTCAGTTGGGTCTTGATGGTGGTGTCGAGCATGGGAAGTCCTCAGGCAATTGCACTGGCAAGCTCAGGGCTGCCAACAGCTTGCCACTGCAATCGGGTGGTAGGGAGACGGGCCGCTGGCTGCGGCCCGGAGGCCGTACCGCAGTACGCGGCACGGCACCAGGGTGGGCGTAGAGCCTGTTCAGGGTCTCGCGAGCTAGAGCGAGACAAGGCGAAAACGACTGAGAAAGCGGAATTTACATGCAGTAAATGAGCATTTCGAAGGCGTTTTTAACGCAGTATCGCCCCATATTTAACCAGCTCAGCAGACCATGAATTGGTTCTTAGATCTTGCCAACCAGATCCAGCGAAGGAGCCAGGGTAGCTTCGCCTTCTTTCCACTTGGCCGGGCACACTTCACCCGGGTGGCTGGCCACATACTGGGCAGCCTTTACCTTGCGCAGCAGTTCGCTGGCGTCACGGCCGATGCCACCGGCGTTGATTTCGATGATCTGGATCTTGCCTTGCGGGTCGATCACGAAAGTACCGCGTTCGGCCAGGCCGGCTTCTTCAATCATCACGCCGAAGTTGCGGCTAATGATGCCGGTCGGGTCGCCAATCATCGGGTAGTTGATCTTGCCGATGGTTTCCGAGCTGTCGTGCCAGGCTTTGTGGGTGAAGTGGGTGTCGGTGGATACCGAGTAGATTTCCACGCCCAGCTTGGAGAATTCGGCGTAGTTGTCAGCCAGGTCGCCCAGTTCGGTCGGGCAGACGAAGGTGAAGTCAGCCGGGTAGAAGAATACGACGGACCACTTGCCTTTCAGGTCGGCATCGCTCACGTCGATGAACTTGCCATTGTGGAATGCGGTGGCCTTGAACGGTTTGACTTCGGTATTGATCAGCGATACGGACATGTTTTTCTCCAGTCGGTGAAATAAGAAAGTGCAGTGGTTGGCTGCGTTTGCATTCGATGGATGCATCTTAAGCAGGCCGTATCAATTGATCCACTTGATTGTTTAAATGTTAAAAATAGAATTTTCCTATCAACATGCAGACCAGGGCAAATCGGCCCTGGCGGTAGCGATACGGCCGGTCCAGCCAGCGGGAGGGTCAGGCACTGTAGCCTGCTTGCCACAGAAAAATAAGAAAAGCCGCCAGAAATGGCGGCTTTTTCCATGGCGAAACGCAGTTTATTCAGCTTTTGTTAAAAAAGCCTTGCAGCATGCCCAGACCCTGCGACAGCAGATCACCCCCCTGCGGCAACTGGCCATCCGGGGTCAGCTTGTCCACGGCCTGCGGCAGGTAATCCGCCAGGGCCTGACTGAGCTGTTGCGGGTCCAGACCGAATTTGCCGGCCAGTGCCGCCACCTGCTCATTGCCCAGTACTTGCTGGATCTGCTCGGCCGACACCGGCAGGTTGCCGCCCGTCCCCACCCAGGACGACACCAGCTCACTCATGCCGCCGCTATTGAACTTCTCCACCAGTCCGGCCAGGCCGCCCTGCTGCTGCATCAGTTCGCTGACCGCACCTGCCACGCCACCACCTTCGCCGCCCAGCAAACCACCCAGTTGATCAAACAGGCTCATGCTCAATCCTTTCGCATTAATTTGCTTTAAAATGTCTTCAGAAAACTTTACTTGTAAAATAGCATAGAAAAATCAGTACAATAGCGCATCAAACCCAAACCAATGACGGGCTGCTCTTCATCACAATGCGATTCATCACCGTTTTCCTGGCCTGGCTGGCCTGCTGTGCCAGCAATAGCGTACACGCCGATCTTTATGGTTTTGTGGACGAACAGGGCCAGGTTCACCTTGCCAACCGCCAGCTGGACGAGCGCTATCAGCTCTACCAGAAAAGCATGCTGCCTGCCGTCAGCAGCAATGCGGCACTGGATGACGCCACCACGCCCGGCCTGGGGGCGACCCTGAGCAGTGACAACCGCCTGCCTGCTCCCGCCACACCCCGCACCGACGGCCTGAAAAGCGTCAATGCCCCGACCTACAACCCCAGGCTGGCCGCCCAGTACAAACATCTGATCGACCAGACCGCGCGTGAGTTCAAGCTGGATGCCAATCTGCTGCACTCCATCGTTACCGTCGAATCCGGCTACAACCCGCAGGCCCTGTCTCCCAAGGGTGCGGTGGGCCTGATGCAGGTGATTCCGGCCACCGGCGAGCGCTTTGGCGTGACCGAACTGAGCGACCCCCGGCAAAACCTGCGGGCCGGGGCGCGCTATCTGCGCTTCCTGCTAAGCCAGTTCAACAATGATCTGCCGCTGGTGATAGCCGCCTACAATGCCGGCGAAGGGGCGGTGCAGAAGTATCGCAACACCATCCCGCCCTACGAGGAAACCCGCGACTATGTGGCCAAGGTGCTGGCTTCCTACCAAAAACGTGGTGGCCTTGCCTATCCGGATGGCCTGCGCAGTGGTGCCGGCAAGCCCCGTGTCCGTGCGGTCATCCTGCCCGGTACCCTGTCCGCTTCAACAGCCTCTGCCCTGTAAAACTGCAAGGACAGACTGCTTCATGACATGACAAAGGCCTTCCTGCGAAGGCCTTTTTGCATGGTTGGCATCGATCACGACCGCCAGTGCGGCATTAGAGCTGGATACCCAGGATTTCCCCCAGCGGCTCGGCCAGATCGCGATAGTGCGCGCGATGGTCGAATACCCCCAGCAAGCCCGGATAGGCATCCGGCGCATGCAGAATCTGGTTGGCCTTGCGCGAGGACAGCTTGTGTATGCGCAGGATGCGGCCATCCCAATGCACCAGGCGGGCTTCTTCCGCGGTCAGCAAGACTTCCAGCGCCTGGTGGATGATTTCCACCAACACGACTTTGCTGCGGGTTCTGCTTTCGCCCGCAGGTGCAGCACTTCTGACTCCCTCGTCTTGCATAGTGTCTTTTTCTAAAACTATTATTGTTTAAAATGAATTAACTTCTCCTTAATCATAGGGCAGGTTTTGTGCAATCTCAATAGTTGATTAAAAGAAATTTAAACAACAACCACATAAGTTTTGATTCAATTTAAAAAAAAATGGCCAGCACTGGCTGACCATTTAAAATTACTGTGTTTTTTCTGCATCATGTCGCCAACAGCAGCGCCAGCGCGCGCAGGGAATGCCAGGGATCGCCGGCCGCCACGCCCTTGATCTGCTGATCAATGCGGGCACACTCCGACAAGGCCGCCATCAGCTTGCGCGGGCCGATTCGGCGCAGCGCCGGCTCGGCCAGCCGTTGCTTGTCACCCCACAGGCGCAATTCACGCGCCAGATCACGCAGCTGCCGCCCGTCTTTCAGGCCCTGGCGCAGGCGCAGCAGCATGCGTACATCCTCGGTGAAGGACCACAACACCAGCACCGGCGATTCGCCTTCGGCCAGCAGGCCCTCCAGCATGCGTTGCACGCGGGCGGCATCGCCGGACAGCCAGGACTCGGACAGATGGAACACATCGAAACGCGCCACATTGGCCACCGCTTCGCGCAATTGCTCCAGCGTCAACTCGCCGGCCGGGTAGAGCAGGGCCAGTTTGTCGACTTCCTGGCGGGCAGCCAGCAGATTGCCTTCCACCCGGTCGGCAAAGAAAGTCAGCGCCTCGCCCGCGAGTTGCTGGTGCTGGCGTTTCATGCGGCGGGCAATCCAGCCGCCCAGCTCATGCCGCCCCACCGGTTTGGCCTCCACCACCACGGCTGCTTTTTCCAGCGCGAGATACCACTTGGATTGCAGCTGTGCTTTTTCCAGTCGTGGCAGGGTGATCAGGGTGATGGTGTCTTGCGGCGGGTTGGCCGCCAGCTGTTGCAGGGCTTCGGCGCCCTCATTGCCCGGCTTACCGCCGGGAATGCGGATTTCCAGCAGCTTGAGCGAGGCAAACAGCGAGACGCTGCTCATGGCATCACGCAGTTGCGACCAGTCGAAACCGGCTTCCACCGTCAGCACTTCGCGCTCCTGATAGCCTTGCGCACGCGCATGTGCGCGCAGGCTGTCGGCCGCTTCCAGCGCCAGCAGCGCCTCTTCACCATGAATCAGGTAGAGCGGCGCCAGCCCCTTGGCCAGCACCGTCTCCAGCGCATCAGGGCTTAGGCTGGGCATTGGCAGGCTTCAGGCTTTGCGGGCCAGTCGTGCCCATGGTGGCCGGGCGTTTGATATAGGCCAGCCGGCGGGCGACCTGGTCGGCCGCATCGCGGCGCATATCGGTCCACAGCAGGTTTTCTTCCTGCTCCTTGCCCAGCACATCGCTATCCGAATAATTCATGTAACGACGAACCGCTACCTGCATGTCCGGTTCGATGGGCGAACCACCGATCACCGTGCGTACCGTCGCGGTGTAGCTCAGCTGGTATTCATTGACCTTGCCGCCGCTGTTGATGGTGGAGACTTCCTTGGACTGGTTCTCGCTCAGCACGCTGACCACGGCTTCCGCCTGTTTGGGCGAGGACAGCACCACCAGCCTGTCATTACGCGACAGGGTTTCCCGCAACAAGGGCCCCAGCTGGGTACTGCCCTCTTCCACATAAACGCTGCTGAAGGGCAGCGGGCGGCTGCTTATCCCCAGGCCCTTGAGATGAAAACCGCAGGCGCTGAGCAAGAGTACGGCGCCAGTGAGCACCAGCCAGTGCAGGGTTCGGGTCATTCCTGTTTCTCCGTAAGGAAAAGCCGGATCAGCCCATCCCCTGTACTGGGGAATCTGGTCCGAGCCGGCCCGGGTTTGTTGGCGGCCCCGGCATGCTCCGGGGCCGGTTTGCCATTAGACGACGATGTTCACCAGGCGGCCCGGCACCACGATGATCTTCTTGGCCGGTTTGCCTTCCATGAACTTCTGCACGTTTTCATGGGCCAGCGCGGCGGCTTCGATCACATCCTTGGCGGCATCGGCCGCCACGGTAATGCTGCCACGCAGCTTGCCGGCCACCTGCACCATCATTTCGATTTCGCTCTTTACCAGCGCGGCTTCGTCCACCTTGGGCCAGGCCTGGGCCAGCAGCTCGCTGCCCGGCTGCAATACCGACCAGATGGCGTCGGTGATATGCGGCACGATGGGCGACAGCAGCAGGGTGACGCTTTCCAGCACTTCCTGGGCCACGGCACGGCCAGCGGCATCGCTGCGGTCGGTCTTGTCGTAGGTGTTGAGCAGCTCCATCACCGCGGCAATGGCAGTGTTGAATTGCTGGCGACGGCCATAGTCGTCGGCCACTTTCTGGATGGTGCTGTGCAGCTTGAAGCGCAGCTCCTTCTGGCTGGCATTCAGCTCGCCACCGGCATAAGCAGTCACCACGCCGGCGTCGGCATGTTCCTTGGCCAGTTTCCACAGGCGCTTGAGGAAGCGGAAGGCCCCTTCCACACCAGCGTCAGACCATTCCAGGCTTTGTTCCGGCGGGGCGGCAAACATCATGAACAGGCGCGCGGTATCGGCACCGTATTTCTCGATGAATTCCTGCGGGTCCACGCCATTGTTCTTGGACTTGGACATTTTCTCCACGCCGCCCACCACCACCGGCAAGCCATCCACGCGATGGGTGGCACCGGTGATCTTGCCCTTGGCGTCACGTTCCAGCACCACATCTTGCGGGGCAATCCAGTCCTTGCTGCCATTGGGCAGCTCGCGGTAGAAGGTTTCGCAGATCACCATGCCCTGGGTCAGCAGGCTCTTGAACGGCTCGTCGCTGGACACCAGTCCTTCGTCGCGCATCAGCTTGTGGAAGAAACGCGCGTACAGCAGGTGCAGGATGGCGTGTTCGATACCGCCCACGTATTGGTCCACTTGCAGCCAGTAGTCGGCTGCGGCCTTGTCCAGCATGGCGGTGTCGCACTTGGGCGAGGCATAACGGGCGTAATACCAGCTGGACTCGACAAAGGTGTCCATGGTGTCGGTTTCGCGCTTGGCGGCACCGCCACACTTGGGGCAGCTGGTTTCGTAGAATTCCGGCATCTTGGCCAGCGGCGAACCGGCGCCGTCCGGAACCACGTTTTCCGGCAGTACCACCGGTAGGTCTTTTTCCGGCACCGGCACATCGCCGCAAGTCGGGCAATGGATGATGGGAATCGGGCAGCCCCAGTAGCGCTGGCGGGAGATACCCCAGTCGCGCAGGCGGTACTGGGTTTTCTTCTGACCGGCTGCCTTGGCTTCCAGATCGCCGACGATGGCATCAAACGCCTCGTTGAAGGATTTGCCATCGTACTTGCCGCTGTTGACGGTGCGTACGCTGTCGTCCTTGGCGGCATACCAGTCTTGCCACTGGGTGGCATCGAAAGCCTGGTCACCGGCAACCGGGGCATACACTTGCAGCAGCGGCAGGCGGTACTTGTTGGCAAATTCAAAGTCGCGCTCGTCATGCGCCGGCACGGCCATTACCGCGCCTTCGCCATAGCCCCACAGCACGTAGTTGGCCACCCATACCGGCAGCTTGGCACCGGTGAGCGGATGGATGACGAACAGGCCGGTGTCCATGCCCTTCTTTTCCATCTTGGCCACGTCGGCCTCGGCCACGGAACCGGCCTTGCATTCGGCAATGAAAGCCTGCAGCGCCGGATTGTTAGCTGCGGCCTGGGTGGCCAGCGGGTGTTCCGCCGCCACAGCAACGTAAGTTGCGCCCATCAGGGTGTCCGGACGGGTGGTGTACACCTTCAGCTGGCCATCGTGACCAATGCTGTCCTGGTCGTAGGCAAATACCACGTCAGAACCGTGGCTCTTGCCAATCCAGTTTTTCTGCATGGTCTTGACCTGTTCCGGCCAGCCATCCAGCGTGTCCAGGCTGGTGAGCAGTTCGTCGGCGTACTGGGTGATGGCGAAGTAATACATCGGGATTTCGCGCTTTTCCACCACGGCACCGGAGCGCCAGCCACGGCCATCCACCACTTGTTCGTTGGCCAGCACGGTCTGGTCCACCGGGTCCCAGTTCACCACGCCGTTTTTCTTGTAGATCACGCCTTTTTCAAACAGGCGGGTAAACAGCCACTGTTCCCAGCGGTAGTAGTCGGGCTTGCAGGTGGCCAGCTCGCGCTCCCAGTCCAGGGCAAAGCCCAGGCTGTCCAGCTGCGTCTTCATGTAGTCGATGTTGGCGTAGGTCCAGGCCGCCGGAGCACCGCCGTTTTTCATGGCGGCGTTTTCGGCCGGCAGACCGAAGGCGTCCCAGCCCATCGGTTGCAATACGTTAAAGCCTTGCAGGCGCTTGAAGCGGGCCAGCACGTCGGTAATGGTGTAGTTGCGCACATGGCCCATGTGCAGCTTGCCGGACGGATAGGGGAACATCGACAAGGCGTAGTACTTGGGACGGCTGGCGTCTTCCACGGCCTTGAAGGCGGCAGTGCGCTGCCATTTTTGTTGCGCTGCGGCTTCGACTTCGCGCGGGCTATAGATTTCTTGCATGGTGTTCTTTGTCTGGAATGGCTGGAAAACAAAAGGGCGGACTGCCCAAGTCCCCGCCAGGCAGGGCTGCTTGGGCAGTCCGTCGCAAATTCAATCGGCCCATTATAGCGGCCAGAGTGCCCTGCCGATAAGAGCCGCACAAAAACAAACGCTTGCCGCCAGCCTCCCCGGCATCAGGGGCAGAGACGACGGGTCCAGCCCGGTTTGGCCCGATAACAGGAAAAATCCTCGCGCACGGCGTGAATCTCCCAGCGTCCGTTACGGCGGCGCAGCTGCAATTGCTGGCGTATCGCCTTGACGCTGTCGTCCTGCAAGCCATCGCGAATCAGGGTGATGTCTGCCCGGTCGAATGCGGGGGCCGGGCTGTGCTGAATCAGCCGGAAAGACGGATAGTCGATCTGCCCCTGCTGCCCCAGCTGCTGCCGGACAAAGCGCAGGGCCAGTTCGGCCGGCAATTCGCCTGGCTGGCCGACGAAGGGAAGCCGCCCTTCATCGGTATAGGCCCAGGCCATGGGGGTGATGGACAGGCTGCACAAGAGCAGCAACAAGCGCAAAGAGGTTTTCATCAATTTACAGACTGCCACATGGCCAGCCGGTTCAGCACAGCCGCAGTTTGAAGCTTTCCAGTGCCTGCATCAGCAGCTGCAAAATGCCGCCCTCCCACAGCGAGTGGCCGGCCATTTCCACCAGCTGGAAATCGGCCTCCGGCCAATGCGCCGCCAGTTCGCTGGCGGTGACCGGCGGGCACACCACATCGTAGCGGCCCTGTACGATGACAGCGGGAATATGGCGGATGCGGTCGATCTGCTGCAGCAATTGCCCCTCGGGCAGGAAAATGCGATGCACGAAGTAATGCGCCTCCAGCCGCGCCAGCGACAGCGCCACATATTCGCTGCTGGCACGCTCGATGGCGTCGGCATTCTGACGCAGGGCGACGCAGGCCCCTTCATAGCGGCCCCAGGCACGGCAGGCCGGCAAGTGCACTTGCGGGTCGGGATCGGTCAGCCGCCGGTAATAGGCTTGCAGCAAGTCCTGTCGTTCAGCAACAGGAATCGGCGCGACAAAGCGCTGCCATTCCTCGGGATAGAACTGGCGCATGCTGTGCATGAACCAGTCGATTTCACTTTGCCGTCCCAAAAAAATGCCACGCAGCACCAGACCCTGCACCCGCTGCGGATGCGCCTGGGCATAGGCCAGCGCCAGCGTGCTGCCCCAGGAGCCGCCAAACACCAGCCAGCGTTCTATCCCCAGATGCGCGCGCAGGCGTTCGATATCGGCAACCAGGTGCTGGGTGGTGTTGTCGCGCAATTCACCGCGCGGCACCGAACGGCCACTGCCACGCTGATCAAACAAGACCGCGCGATAAAACCAGGGGTCGAACAGCTGCCGGCTCATCGGCGCACAGCCATCGCCCGGCCCGCCATGCAGGTACAGCACCGGCTGGCCATCCTGCCGGCCACATTGCTCCCAGTACATCTGGTGCAGGCCATCCAGCGGCAACATGCCGCTGGCGTAGGGCGTAATCGGGGGATAGAGCATCGGCGTCCTTGTCAGGTTGGCAGGATTCAGCACAGCTGGCTGGTGATGTAATCCCACTCCAGCGGGCTGACCGGGGTAATCGACAGCCGATTGCCACGCTTGAGTACCTGCATCTGTTCCAGCGGCGGATGCTGGCGCAGCAAGGCCGGCGTCAGCAAGGCGGTCTTGCGCACGAAACGCACATCCACGCACTGCCAGCGCGGGGCTTCGGGCGTGGACCGGGCATCGAAATAGGGGCTGGCCGGATCAAACTGGCTGGAGTCGGCATGGGCGGTGCTGGCCACCACCGCCAGCCCGGCAATGCCAGGCTCGGCACAGCTGGAGTGCCAGAACAGCACGCCATCACCCGGCTGCATCTCATCGCGCATGAAATTGCGCGCCTGATAATTGCGTACGCCGGTCCACTCGAAAGCGCGCTGCGGCGCGGCCATCAGGTGGTCAATGGACGTTTCGTCCGGCTCGGATTTCATCAGCCAATAGCGCATGGGCAATGTCTGTTAATCAATGGAAGGTTAACTTAACAATTTACGCCATCTTACAACTGTCTGGCTGGATTATGCTTGGCTCAAGATAAACATCAGGGCCAAACCGCCCTTGCAACCGGGAGTAACATCATGAAAAGCCTGTTGATCGGCATCCTGCTGACCAGTGCACTGAGCGCCTGTGTCGTTGTCCCGCCACGCGTGGCCTACCGCGGACCGGAGTTCCGGCCGGTGGAGGTGGTTCCCGTCTACGTCCCTGCTGAGCGTGGTTACCACCACTGGGAGCGTTGAGTCTCAGCCCCGCCCAGTACTTTAAATAGCAGGGCGGCCTGCTGCCAAGCGGTGCAAGCCCGACTCGGTCAGCAGATAGTCCAGTTGCACATCCCACGCTTCGCGCGGCACGGCAGCGACCCGCTGGCAATCGTAGGCAACTCCCACCAGCAGGGGCTTGCCGTATTGCGAATGCCGGCGGCGAAAGGCCAGGCTGCTGTCGTAAAAGCCGCCGCCCTGCCCCATGCGGTAGCCTTGCTCATCCACTGCCAGCAAGGGCAGCAACAGCACGTCCAGCCGCTCGGCCCGCAGGCAGGGGCCATCAAACTCGATGATCCCGTAGCGCGGATGGCGGTACCACTGCCCGGAGGCAGTCAACCGGGAAAACCACATGCGCCGGCCACGCGCCGGAATCTGCGGCAGCCAGACACTGGCACCGCGTTGCAAGGCGGTGCTGAGCAGGATTTCCACATCCAGCTCCGAACCCGCTGCCAGATAGCCGCCAATACGCTTGCCCCGCCGCAACAAACGGCCGGCATGGCGCGCGACGGCACGCATGGCCTGCGCCCGATAGGCCGGGCTCAATGCCATGCGCTGGCGACGAATGCTCTTGCGCAGGCTGATCTTGTCGGTAGCAGCAGAAGTCGATGGAGTCATGGCGGCGCGATGAAAGCTGAAACAGCACAGAAATGAAAACGACCCGGAGCAAGATGCGCCGGGTCGTGAAGGGAGACCCCCGCGAGTGTCGTTTGGGCATAATTCGCTTGTACCCTGTTTCCAGGGAGGGTCACCTGCCAGTCACTTCGGGCGCGTCCGCAAGGGACGCGACACACCCGTGACTCACGCTGGCAACCAGAAGCGAACGCATTGGTACAAAGGAATTGTTTGCCGTCACGAACACCGCAGGGGATAAGCTGACCTGTAGTGTCCACCAGCCGGCCTGTTCAGAACAGGGCTTGCTGGCTTTCGCGAAGCGCCGTGTCGGCTGCCTCGCTCATATTGCGTATTTTACGCTGGAACGAGGCCATTTCCAAGCCCTCTCCCACTTTGGTACGCAACAAATCGTGGGCGATGTTCAGCGCCGCCATGATGGCGATCTTGTCGGCGTCCATCACCTTGCCATGCTGCTGGATCATGTCGATCTTGCCTTCCAGCAGCCTGACCGCTTCCAGCAGGGTTTCGCGCTCGTCGGCGGGTGAGCCTATGGTGAAGTGACGACCCAGCAATTCGATGTCCACCTGCACGATATCGCTCATTCTGCCTCCCCTGCGCCCTGCTCCGGTTCATCCGCCTTCGGCAGTCGCTCCACCAGTGCGGCCACGCGATTGCGGGTTTCGTTCACACGGAAATTCAGCTCGGCGTTTTCCTTGAGCGCTTCTGCCAGCGCCTGGGCAAAACGGCCGTTCTGGGTTTCCAGTTCCTTGATGCGGGCAATCAGTGCCTGCACGCGGGATTCGAGATATTCCAGTTCCTTGTCCATGGCGGCGAGGATAACGGTCGGCTAGTCCAGCGTCAAACCCAGACTACGCCGTGCTGTGTCCAGCGTGGCACACATGGCCAGTGCGCCATCCGGCAAGCGCGGGCCGGGAATGGTCAGCAGATCCTCGTCCACCACATAGCGCGTCGCTTTGGCCACGGCCGGCAAGGCCGGCCAGCGGTCCCACATGCGCAGGATATCGGCGCGGCCAGCCAGCATGACTTGTGGCTGGGCCGCGACAACCGCTTCCATGCTGACCTGCGGTGCCGCCTGGGCCAGACCACCGAATACATTGCGCCCGCCGCACAGCTGCATGACCGAGCCCATGAAGCTGCGCTGGCTGACGGTAAAGATGGGCGCACTGCTGATCTGGTAGAACACGCTGACCGGGGTGCGGCGGGCATAGCGCTGGCGTAATTGCTGCAGACGCTGGCGATAGCGGCTGGCCGCGGCATCGGCTTGCGGCTGCGTTGAGGTCAATTGGCCCAGGCTGTGCATTTCGCTGGCAACATCATCCAGTTGCAGCGGATGGCTGATGAACACCGCCACCCCCAGCTGGCGCAAGCGTTCCAGCTCGCGCAGATTGCCCCCATCCTGCCAGGCCACCACCAGGTCGGGCCGCTGGCGCAGTACCGCTTCCAGGCTGATGCCGCTATAGCCACCCACCCGAGGCAGCTGGCGTGCCGCTGGCGGGTAGTTGCTATAGTCCACCGTGGCCACCAGCCGTGAGCCGGCACCGATGGCATACAGCATTTCGGTGGCATGGGGCGAGAGCGAGACAATGCGCCGGGCTGGACCGGGCAGCGTCAGCACTTTGCCACTGGCATCAGGCGCACTGACCGCCGCCTGGGCCAGGCCAGCACACAGCAGCAGCCACAAGGCAAAGCCACGCAGCCGCATCAGCCGCCCTTGAGTGCCAGCGGCAGACCGCAGGCCACCAGGGTGACACGCTGGCAGCGGGCGGCGATGTCCTGATTGAGCCGGCCCAGCAGATCGCCATAGCGGCGTGCCATGCTGCTCATCGGCATCACGCCCCAGCCGATTTCATTGGTCACCAGCAATAACTGGCCCTGCACGGCGGCAATGGCTTCCAGCAGCCATTGCCTTTCCTGCACAAAGTCCATTTCGTCGAACTGGTCGTCGCTGCGGAAAAAGCGCATCAGCCACATGCCCAGGCAATCCACCAGCAACAGACCATCTTCCTGATCATGGCCCAGCACCAGTTCGGCCAGGCCACGCTCGGCTTCCAGCACCTGCCAGTGTGCCGGTCGCTGCAGACGGTGCTGGCGCACCCGTTCGGCAAACTCCTCGTCGCGCACTTCGGCGGTGGCGATGTAAGTCACCGGGCCGCCATGCTGGATGGCCAGGTGTTCGGCATAGCGGCTTTTGCCGGAGCGCGAACCGCCGCTGATCAGGTGAGTCATGACTGCTCCTGAAAAACAAAAAACCAGCCTGCCGAAAAACAATCAGCAAGCTGGTAGCTGGCTACATGTCTTACAGACCCTGGTAGCTCACACCAACAAACCCACCAAGACCCAAGGTATTGTACCCATAGGCAGTGGTGTAGTGACGATCAAACAGATTGGTCAGCCTGGCAGTCGCTGTCCATGTTTTGCTAAGGCGATAGTTGGCATACAGATTGGTCAGACTATAGCCACCCAGCCAGACATTACTGTAAGGGTTGGTGTTGTAATCAAGATCCCGACGCTTGGCACTAGCGCTAAATTCTACGCCAGTGGTGAGCTGCCCCCAATCATAACCGGCTGACAGTTGGCCGAATGCCCGAGCACGCCGTTGCAGTTGTTGTTGGTTGGTATCATCCAGCGGGTCCTGATACGTTACTGAGCCAGACAAATCCCAGTTTCCCCATGTCATCGCTAGTGTCGCCGTACCGCCCTGTATGGTCGCCTGATTGGCATTGACCACGCTATTCACCCCGTCACTGTTCACACCGGAGGTAATCAGATTGGATATCCGGTTGTGAAACAGGGTGAGCGTTGCCTTGGTCCCTGCCTGAGCATAACTCAGGGCCAGCTCGCTGTTACGCGAGGTTTCCGGTCGCAGGGCGGGATTACCGGCATAGACGTAGCCACCACCATAATCGGTACGCGGAAAATAAAGATCATTAAAGGTCGGAGCCTTGTATGCAGTGCCATAGCTGGCGCGTATGGTGAGATAAGGACTTAAGCGGTATCCATAGCCGAGTGAGCCGGTTGTCTTGCTACCGAACTGTTCATCCTGATCGTGCCTGAGGTTGACCTGCAACATATTGGCTGAGAATTCGGCAGTATAGCCAGCAAATACCGCCGCGTTGTGGCGCTGTGTAATGGAAAATGCGGTCGCACTATCCACTTGCTGCTGATCATAATCAGCACCCAACAGGATATTGCCTGCCGCCGTTTTCAAATCATTCTGCCAAAGCCATTCATTCTTGGCCGTCTGAAACAGGTCCGTGACATTTTTTGAATCACCATTGACCCAGGCTTCCTGATGATCAACACTATGACTGAAACGCAGGGTGCTATTCCATGCTTCAGTAACTGTATTGCGGGATTCCACTGACAATCCGGTTTGCCGGGTTATCTGCGTGTTGACCTGGGTTGCAGAGTTATCGACTCCCACCCTGCCAAACGACTGAAATGCACGTGCGCTCAGCTCATTACCAGCAGAAAGGGTCTGGGTCAGGCTGGCCGAATAGGCGATATTCTGATACGGATCACGTGCAGAATTGTATGTACTTCCCGCATCCGGATTGGTGAAGGCAATACCGTCAGTACGTTGCTGGCTCAATTGCAGGCTGAATGCGGTGTTATCCACCTTGCCATCGACACCGCCTCCCACTTTCACCGTGCCATGGTCTCCCATGCCACTATTGAAATTGAAGCGAGGTGCACCATGGCCCTGGCGGGTGAATATCTGGATGACACCTCCAATGGCGTCTGCACCATACAGGCTGGAACCGTTGCCACGCAGGATTTCAATACGATCAACCAGTGCAAGCGGGATGTTTTCCAGTGCGGTTGTACCTGATGTAGCCGATGCAATACGCACGCCATCCACCAAAATCACCACATGATTCGCATTGCTTCCACGGATATACAGGCTGGCCTGACTCCCTATGCCCCCCGTACTCAATGACTCGATACCCGGCTGCCTGGCTAGCAACTGCGGCAGGCTGCTAGCAGCTGATTGCTCGATATCGTCGCGGGTAATCACGCTGATGTCAGACAAGGTCTTGCTGATGGATTGCGGCTGACGACTGGCCGTCACCACCACTTCCTCACCCTGGAATTGCGGCAGATTATCGGCCAAGGCCAGACTGGTCCAGCACATGGACAGCAGCATGGCGAGTTGTTGGGGTTTGAACATGAAACACACACTCCTGGAACAAGGATCCGGCCGGGCCAACGCTGCCACAGCCACAAGAAGTGCGAAGAGGATGGCTTGCGCCATGAGAATGGATGACATCGGAGCAAGCTGGTGGGCCTGCCTGCTGTTCGCCAGATCGCCTCCCCGCGATATACAGCGACCGCCTGCCGTGGGCGGGCGATACCAGACAGGCCGGTCTCCGGGCTGGGTCTTGCGCTGTCGCGCCTTCCCGTTGCACATGGCAACAGTGGCAATGGCGACAACTGGGCCGGTATCCACCAGCCAGACCTTACCGTTGCGGGGGCAGCGCCGGTCTTGCACCGGCTTCCCGTTTCATCCGGGCGGCAAAGCCCGGACACCTGTCCGGCGGCGATTATACGGCAAATTGTGGCGAAACCGCGGTGATTTGGTACGAACAGTCTTGATATGCAACAAGCAATGCCAATGCCATGGCGGCATTCAGCTTGCCGCGCTGCCCCCCATGACTTAGAGTCCCGCACTAGTCCATGCCAACCCAGAGAACAACGCATCATGACCCAGTCCATCGCCCTGCCCGCCCACGCTTCTTATCAGGCTGCCCTGCAGCGCCAGAACTCGCTGACCAAGCCGGCCGGCAGCCTGGGCGTGCTGGAGACGGTGGCCTGCCGCTTTGCCGCCTGGCAGGGGCAGACCATTCCGGCCGCGCTGACGCCGGCCATTACCGTGTTTGCCGGCGACCACGGCGTGACTGCCGAAGGCGTATCGGCCTACCCATCCATCGTGACCGGCGAAATGGTGAAGAACTTCGCCGCCGGCGGTGCCGCCATCTGCGTATTGGCCCGTGCCATTGCCGCCCGGCTGGAAGTGGTGGATGTGGGCGTGCTGGGTCAGCTGCCGGAACTGCCCATCGTGCACGCCAAGGTAGCCGCCGGCACCGCCAACCTGGCAGTGGAAGCCGCCATGACTGCAGAACAGTGTGCTGCCGCGCTGGAAGTCGGCCGCGCCGCCGCGCGCCGCGCCATCGAACAGGGGGCCAATCTGCTGATCGCCGGTGACATGGGCATTGGCAATACCACCCCGTCGGCGGCCTTGATCTGCCGCCTGGCCAATCTTGAGGTTGAGCTGGTGGTCGGTCGTGGCACCGGCATCGACGACGCCGGACTGGCCAACAAGCGCCGCGTGGTGGCACAGGCGCTGCAGCGCCTGCAAGGACAGTCGTTGAGCGGCACACAGGTACTGGCCGAACTGGGCGGGCTGGAAATCGCCGCCATGGCCGGCTTCTATCTGGAAGGCGCGGCACAGGGCGTGCCGGCCCTGGTGGATGGCTTCATCGCCAGCGCAGCCGCCCTGGCCGCCCGTGCCATCGACCCCGCCGTGGCCGCCTGGCTGCTGGCCAGCCATCGCTCGGAAGAAACCGGTCACCGTCTGGCGCTGCAAGCCCTGGGGCTGGAGCCGCTGGTGGAGCTGGGTATGCGACTGGGCGAAGGCTCGGGCGCAGCCACTTGCGTACCGCTGTTGCAACTGGCCATCAAGCTGCACGCCGAAATGGCCACTTTTGCCCAGGCCGGTGTCACCGAGAAAGACTGAGGCATGAACCCCTACACCCTGACCTTGCTGCGTCATGGCGAGATCGACCACGCTGGCCGGCTGATCGGCCGCACCGACCTGCCGCTGAATGAGCTGGGCTGCGAACAGATGAGCCGCAGCTGGCAGCGGCTGAACCAGCTGGCACCGGTCACCAGCATGGCCACCTCGCCGCTGCAGCGCTGCCGCGAGTTTGCCGTGCATCAGGCCTTGCACGGTTCGCTGCCGCTGAAGGTGGACGAACGCTTTGCCGAATTCGACTTTGGCGACTGGGACGGCATGTCGCGCGCCATCCTGTCCGGCCAGCATCCGGACTGGGGCAGCCGCGTCGCCGCTGGTGAGCTGATTCCACCCGGTGGAGAAAGCTATGAAATCTTCCGCACCCGGGTACTGAGCGGCTTTAGCGAATGGATTCAGAGCGCCCGCGGCAGCCACCGGGTGCTGGTCTGCCATGGCGGGGTGATTACCGCCCTGCTGGCCGAGCTGCTGGGGACCGAGTTTGCCGTGGCCAAGCTGATGACGGTGCAACGTGGCGGCTTTGCCCAGCTGTCGATTCTGGAAGGCCACCCGGCCTACCTGATGCATCTGGAAAGCCCCGGCGAAGCATGAGCCTGCCGCCCTCCGCCCCGCTGCCGCCGGCACGCTGGTGGCAATCGCTGATTCTGGCCATCCAGTTTCTCACCCGCCTGCCCACGCCGCAGCTGCGCAGCTTCCACCCGGAATGGCTGGCGGCCAGTGCGCGCTGGTTTGCGCCGGTCGGCCTGTTGCTGGGCAGCCTGCTGTGGCTGGCGGTGTGGCTGGGCGCTCAATACGACCCCTGGCTGGCGGCGCTGCTTGGCCTGTTGCTGTGGATAGGCATCACCGGCGGCCTGCATCTGGATGGGCTGGCCGACCTGACTGATGCCATGGGGGCCGCCCATCGCTCGCGCGAACGTTTTTTCGAGGTTTTGAAAGACCCGCATGTCGGCAGCTTTGGCGTGATTGCGCTGATTTGCGCCATCGTCAGCAAACTGGTGTTGCTGATGCTGCTGGCCAGACAGCCCAGGCTGCTGGCCGGGCTGCTGTTGTTGCCGGCCTGGGCGCGGCTGTTTGCGCTGTACTGGTCGGCCACGCTGCCGGCACTGGCGCCCGGCAGTGGCGAACGCTTTGCCTGGCAGCCGCAATGGCGGGTACAGGTCGTCAGCCTGCTGGCCTTGCTCGCCCTGTCTGCCTGGCTGGCGCCCGCGCTGCTGCTGGCGCCGCTGGCCGGCCTGCTGTGGCGCGGCTGGCTCAAACGCAAGCTGGGCGGCATGACTGGCGACTGCCTGGGCGCCGGCATCGAAGTATGTGAAATCCTGCTGCTGGGGCTGCTGCTCATCCCCCTGCCGGGCATTGGCTGGCACTGACCGCCTTGCTGTCAAAGACCTGCCATCGTCCTGTCACAATGCGGTGATCTTGGCTCACCATACTGCAGCCAGCGGCCTGACCCGGCCATCAGCCGGGAGGCTCGCCTTCCCCGGACACTTCGTGGAGCTGGCACATGACCGATCTGGACATCTCCTTCGACCCCAAGCGCCTTGACCACGCCATGATCCTGCAGTTTCTGCAGGAACAAGCACACTGGGCGGCCAATATGGATGGTGTACGCCTGGAACGGGCCATCCGCCATTCACTGGTGATCGGCGCCTATCATCACGGACGGCAGGTGGGCTTTGCCCGGGTGATCACCGACTACGCCAGCTTTGCCTATCTGTCCGATGTATTCGTGCTGCCCGCGCAGCGTGGCCAGGGGGTAGGCCAGGCCATGATCAAGGCCGCCATCGCCCACCCGGATTTGCAACAATTACGCCGTTTTCTGCTGGTATCGCGCGATGCGCGCGGCTTTTACCGCCAGCTCGGCTTTGGCCCGCTGCAACAGGGCGAGCGCTATATGGAGCTGCGCCAGCCGGCGACACAAGCGACCCTGCTGCGCTGGCCTTTCAGCTTGCGCCGCTCCCAGGCGGAGCGTCCACGCGCCAGCGCCTGATCAGGGCAGCAAATCAGGCCGTGCGCCGGGGTGCTGCCTGACCAGCGACCACGGCAGCACGCTCCACTCCGGGTATTCACAGGCACGGGCGACGCGGGCAAAGGATGGCCCCAGATACAGGCCCTGCGGCGTGGCATACCAGCTGACAAACTGCCACACCTGCGGGTCACGGTAGTCGCAGTCGTCGTCATTGCCCGGCTTGGCCTGCGCCGGATACAGACGCGCCATGGTGCTGGCCAGCCACGGTGCCAGCACTTTTTCTTCATACTGGTAGTCCTTGCGCTCGCCGCCTGCCTGACGCGCCAGCTGCGGCTTGTCCTTGCCCTTGCCCAGCCACAGCAGGTCTTCCAGCTGCACAGTCTGGCCAGTGGCGACATCGATGGTCAGCGGGTTGTCGGCAAAATCAGGGTGGGCACCGCCACAGTAATAGCTGGTGAAAATGCTGATGCTGAACAGTTTGCTGCCAAGCAGATGCGGAGTGATGGTCTGTTCAAAATCCGCCCCGGCGCTATGTGTGCCGCCCAGCTGGCAATCGAAATAGCTGGCCACTTCCTGCCACTGGCGCTCGGCCAGCAGCAGGTTCAGCCGTTGCAGGCTGCCCTCCGGATAGCCATCCAGCACGCGGAACAGACGGATCTTGCTCACCGGCTCCTCCCACCATTGCAGGGTGTGGCCCTGCATGCGCTCACGCTTGCCAGGCTTGAGCGACAGTCCGGCCAGCCGGGTGTAGTCATAGCCGGAACGCTGGCGGATGGGCTTGAGTGCGGCATCGGTGCTGGCGGGCCACTGCGCCGGCTCATAGGGGGTCAGCGTCACCGGCAGGCTCTTGTCGGCCTTGGGACCATGCCATTGACCATGCCAGCCAGCATTTTGTGGCTGCAGGGTGAGATCGTTGCGCTGCTCGTCGTACTTGAGGTTCTCGCCCAGCTGCAGGCTGCCATCAGCCATGCGCTTGCCGGACAAGGCCAGGTCCTGGTGATATTTGCGGTAAAAATAGCGGCCATCCACCTCGCCGTCCTGGCCGATGTTCAGCTCCATCACCACGGCGGCCTTGCCGATCTGCCCCTGCAACAGCAGCGGGGTGGCCTGCGCCGCCAGGCTCAGCATCCACACCAGCCATCCCGCCAGTCCTGGCAACATTACGCCAGCATAGGTATTTGCGATGAAAGAGCCATACCGGCGCTGACGGCAGATGGCGCCATCGCCCTTGATGCTATCGGTCACAGACTTTCCCCCTGCAGAGAGTACGCCAACACAACCACGCCCCATTCCATGACAATGGACTGGCGCTTAGAATGAGTGGGAGACTGACGATTACCATCCATCTTGCACAGCCGACGGCTTGAGGCTGCCGCAGCTTCTGGCGCGGAACCGGCAGTGTGCCGCGCGCCGTGCTGCAGTTCAAGCCTGCCGCCAGACAGGCATGGCACAACCTTCACTGATGCCACAAAGGGGCCATCATGACTTCCTCGTCGCAAGACTACACGCTGGCCATGGAGCCGGTACGCATCGGCCAGCCAGCCCCACCGCAGGCACCCCAGCGTGACGGCCTGGGCTTCAGCTTCAGCGGCAGCGCTGCGGCCTATTTCCGCATCTGGATCGTCAACCTGCTGCTGTCCATCCTTACCCTGGGCATTTATTCGGCCTGGGGCAAGGTGCGCAGCCACAAATACCTGTACGGCCACAGCCGCTTTGCCGGTGCCGGCTTCGGCTATCACGGCAAGCCGCTGGCCATTCTCAAGGGTCGGGCACTGATTTTCCTGGTGCTACTGCTGCTGGCCGTGACACAGAAATACTCGCCGGGCCTGCATGCCCTGCTCTATCTGCTGCTATTGCCGGCCCTACCCTGGGTGGTGGTGATGGCCATGCGCTTTCGCCTGCGCAATACCAGCTGGCGGCAGATGCGCTTCAACTTCCGCGCCAGTACCATGGATGCGGTCGGCCCCTTCATCATGGGGCTGATCATCACCGTGCTGACGCTGGGCATCGGCTATCCCTATGCCCGCCACATGCAGCAACGCTTTCTGGTCAACAATGCCTGGTTTGGCAATGCCCGCTTTGAAATGCTTCAATGCGCCGGCGACTATTACCGGGTCTATTTCCGTGCGAGCGTGCTGGGCTTGCTGATGCTGCTGTTGTTCGGCTTTATCGGCGGCCTGTATTCCTCCATCATCGGCCACCTGTTTAACCAGCGGCTGAGTGTCTTTGGCCTGCTGGCCCTGGCTATTCTGGCCTACCTGATGTTGTTGCTGATGTGGATGTCCATCGGCCAGGTGGTGCGCGACGGGCTGGCCAACGTGATGTGGAACCATATCCTGCTGGAGAGCAATGGCCGGCTGCACCGCTTTGAAAGCAGCATGACACTGCGCGGCCTGATGAATCTGCATGCCAGCAACGCCCTGCTGACCATGCTGACGCTGGGCCTGTATTACCCCTTTGCCAAATTGCGCGCACTGCGCTACAGATTAGAGCATCTGAAGATGTTTCCCGATGACGACCTTGATGCCATCCGTGCCCGGCCACAATCCTCGCGCAGCGCGCTGGGCGATGCCGCCGCCGATGGCTTTGAACTGGATCTGGGCCTATGAGTCTGCCGGGCAATTATATGGATGGCCGCAGCCCCGCCAGCCGGGCGGTGATGCTGCAGCGCGATGCCCACCACCTGGTGTTTACCGATGGCGTGCACACCCACCGCTATCTGGCACGCGAGGTGGCGTTTGAAGCCGGCCTGCCCGGCCTGCCCGACAAGCTGCAATTGCCCGATGGCGGCGTGATCGAAGTGGCCAGCGAATACCGCTGCCGCCACCTGAGCGGTGGCCTGCCACTGGGGGTGCGCCTGCTGGAGTGGCTGCACAGCGGCTGGCAGGTGCTGGCCGTGCTGGCGCTGCTCACCGTCATCGCCGTCTGGTGCGGCTATCGCTACGGCCTGCCCTGGCTGGCCGATGAGGCAGCCCGGCGTACCCCCATCGCCCTTGAAGAACAAATGGCTGCGCCCACCATCAGCCTGCTGGAAAAAACCAACAGCATCCGCCCTTCGCAGCTGTCACAGGCCAGACAAAATGCCTTGCAGGCCCTGCTGCTGCAGGCCGTGCCCAGGGGCAGCCGCTATCACTATCAGCTGCGGGTGGTGGATTCACGCGATATCGGCGCCAATGCCTTTGCCCTGCCCGCCGGCCAGGTCATCCTGACCGACCAGCTGGTCAAGGCGGCCAAAAACGATGAAGAGATCTTTGCCGTACTGGCGCATGAGGTAGGCCATGTGGAGGGGCGGCACGGGCTGCGTGGCCTGATCCAGTATGGTGGCCTGTCGCTGGCCGTGACACTGTTCAGCGGCGATACCACGCCAGTGCTGGCGGTGGCCCCCATCATGCTGGCCGACATGAAGTACTCGCGCGATTTCGAGCGCGATGCCGACCGCTACGCCTTCCGCACGCTGGCTGCCCGTGGCAGCTCTCCCTGCGTGCTTGGCCAGTTCCTCACCCGGCTGGGCGGCGCAGATGGCGCGGCCACCTCCTTGCTGGCCAGCCACCCCGGCAGCGAGGAACGCAGCCACCCCGATGGCCAGCAATGTCCTGCCTGACACGCTTGCCGTGTCAGGCGCGCCCGCGCCTCAGTCCTGTGGCCCGACCCCCTGCTCCTGATGCTGCAACCACCAGCGCCAGCGCAGGCGCACGTCGTACCATACCGGCCGCAGCCCCAGCACGAACAGCAGCAGCGCCAGCGGCAGGGTAAAGGCATAACCCAGATGCTTGAAACCCAGCGCCCCCACCACACCGCCCAGGAAAAAGGCTGACAGAATCATGCCGTACACCCACAGGCGGCTGCGGTTGGACTTGATGTCCTTGATCTTGGGGCTGTGCAGGTGGTTGTAATAACTCATCTTGGCCAGCTCGATGCCGATATCGGTGGCAATGCCGGTCATGTGGGTGGAGCGCAGCAGGCCGCCGGACAGCTTGGTGACGATGGTGTTGTGCATGCCCATGATGAAGCACAGCAACATCACGGTAGGCGGGGTAAACAAACCCTTGTGACTGGCCAGCCCGGCACCCAGCAGGCCAAACAGCAGCAGCAGGCCGGCTTCTTCCATCATCGACACCCCGTAGCCGCCACGCAGGCGCTGGCGCCTGGCCCACAAGATCAGCCAGGTGGAGTGCATGGCGCCGCCAATAAAGCACAGCAACATGATCAGCATGGACAGCGACAGGCGGATTTCTCCCAGCGCCAGGTCATCGGCCATGCCGGAAACAATGCCGGAAACATGCGAGGTGTAGCGGTGCACCGCCAGAAAACCACCGGCATTGAGCGCACCGGCAATAAAGGCCATGGAGCCGCCCAGCTGGCGCAGCACGTGGTCATTGAACGCGCCGCGATCCAGCAGGCGGGTGATATTGCTTGAACGTCGGGACATAGCAGACCATGAAAAAACGGCAAGGCGGGATATCCCCGCATTGCCGTTCATCATCCATCCTCGGCCAGCCTGCTGACAAGCGCCGGCCCGGTTTCATTTGCTGCAACGCAATAATCAGCGACAGCTTTGCAGCGGAATCCCCGGCGTCAGCCGTTTTTGCAGCGCCTGCAGGCGTTCGGCCTGCGCCGGTTCCAGCGCCTTGAAACTGAGCATGGTAGCAGCACCCTTCTGCCCCTTCTGCTCGGCCAGCGCCTTGTCAAAACCGGCGGCCTTGAGTCTGGCCAGCATGGCCTTGGCCGCGGCTTCCTGCCCGAACAGACCGAGCGAGACACTGCCCTTGAACGGGTCGTTATGCACGATGTAGTTGTCGAAGCCCTTGTCCTTCAGCTCGGCTGACAGGGTCTGGGTTTCGGCCTGGGTGGCCAGCGGCGGGTGGTAGACCCAGAACTTGCCCGTGCCCTTGACCTCGCCTTTGGCGGTTTCCGTCAGTTGCTCGGCCTTCAGCTTGAGGCTGGGCAGCCCGCCCTTGACCCGTGCCAGCAACTTGGCATCCAGCGTGCCCCAGTCATAGCAGGCCAGGGCCTTGGCGGCTTCCGGCTTGGCCGCTTCGGCTTTCGCTTTGTCCGCCGGCTTGTCGGCTGCTTTGGCTTCCACCACTTTTTTCACTTCAGCCTTGGCTTCCGGCTTGGAGGCTTCCGCTTTCGCCTTGGCCGCTTCCGGTTTGCTGCTGGCCGGTTGTGAGGCAGCCTTGCCCAGATCACCCGGCTTCAGGGTCTCGGTTTGCGGCATGGAGGCCACCAGCTTGAGCGGGGCGCTGGCATCGCTGACCGGCGCAGAAGCCGGCTGCCAGTCGGGCGGCAACAGCTTGACCTGCTCCGGGCTGATTTCCTGGGCGTGCACGTCTGCCGGTGGCCGTTGCTTGAACGAGCCATAGCCGGCTACCGCCAGATTGAGCACCACAATCAGTACCAGAAACCACTTCATGATTCGCACGCCACTCTCAAGAGTCCCATCAGCACCAGATTATCCACGATACGCGGCGGCACGGCGAGTTGCGCGGCAATGACCGCGGCATCGCCGCCCGTCAGCAAGACTGGCGGCAGGCCGCGGCCGGTATGTGCAGCCAACTGCCGGCCCATGCGCTCGATGGCACCACACTGGGCCGCCAGCACACCACTGGCCAAGGCATCGGCCGTGCCTTGCGGAAAGGCTTGCACCTGTCCCGCCAGGCGATCCAGCTGCGCCGTGCCCTGGGCCAGGCTGCGCAGCATCAGTTGTTGCCCGGGCAGTATCATGCCGCCCAGATAATCGCCCTCGGCGGTCAGCGCTTCCACTGTCAGCGCCGTGCCGGCACAGGCCACCACCACATCACCCGGGCACAGGCTACGCGCCGCCAGTACCGCCAGCCAGCGGTCGGCGCCCTGTTCGGCCGGATTGCGGTAGTGATTGCGCACATCGGCAAAAGCGGCAGTGGCACGCACCCACTGCACCGCACAGGGTGCGGCTTGTTCGATGGCCTCGGCCACTTCGGGGCGGGCCACGCTGGCAGCATGCACCGCACGAATAGGCCAGGCAGCCCATTGCGCGGCCAAGCCGGCAATGGTGTCATGTGCGACGGCGCCTTGCGCCAGCCAGCCGCGGCCATCATGCACGCCCCATTTCAGCCGGCTGTTGCCGGCATCCAGCAACAGCTTCATGTACGACTCCGCAGGCTGACTTCACCGGCGTGAAAGATGCGCAGGCTGCCATCGGCGGTTTCCACTTGCAAGGCACCGTTTTCCGCCACCCCGCGGGCTATGCCATCCACTGGCTCGCCATGGGAAAAGCTCAGCCGCACCGGAGCGTTTTCATGGCTGGAGCAGCGCATCCAGTCATCACGGAATGCGGCAAATCCTTCGCGATTGAAGGTATCCAGCACGATGGCCAGCTCGCTGAGCAGCGCCGCCAGCAACTGGTTGCGCCCCAGCCGGATGCCGGCCTCAGCCAGCGAGGCCACCGGCTGGTCCACTTCCCCAGGGCTGTCCAGATTCAGACCGATACCGATCACCACCGCCGCCGGCCCCAGTGCGTCGCCGGATAGCTCGATCAGGATGCCGGCCAGCTTGCGGCCATTGAGCAGCACATCATTCGGCCATTTGAGCTGTACCGGCACCGCCAGCTGATGCAGGGCACGCGCCAGCGCCAGCCCCACAGCCAGTGACAGGCCGGCCAGCTCCGCCAGTCCGCGATCAAAGCGCCACAGCAGGGAAAAGGTCAGGCCGGCCCCCAGCCGGGTCTGCCAGCGGCGGCCCAGGCGACCGCGCCCGGCCGTCTGCATCTCGGCCGCCAGCACCAGGCCGTGCAGGCCACCACTGGCAGCACGCGCCATCAACTGGCTATTGGTGGAGTCGGTCCGTTCCGCCACCGCCAGGGTGAATGTTTCTGCCGCCGGCGTGGTGAGTGCCTCGCGCACACGTGCCACATCCAGCCACTCGAAAGGCTCGGCCAGCTTGTAGCCCTGGCCGCGTACGCTGAACACAGTCAGGCCGAATTCCTGCTCGATGGCATGCACCGCCTGCCAGATCAGCGTGCGCGAACAGCCCAGCTCGCGCGCGATGTCGGCGCCGGAGTGGAAGCGGCCATCACTGAGCTGGCGCAGTACGGCAAAAGCATGTTCGCTCACTGCTGATCCTCGGCGGCACGGATCTTGTTGATGGTTTGCGTGGTGGAAGTGGCAAACAGGAAGGGAATGGAATGCACCTGGCCGCCACGGGCCAGGGTTTCGGCGCTGCCGACAATCTTGTCCACCGCCCAGTCACCGCCCTTGACCAGCACATCCGGCTGCACCAGTTCAATCAGATCCGCCGGGGTGTCACTGTCAAACCAAGTCACCAGGCTGACACTTTCCAGCGCAGCCAGCACGGCGGCACGGTTCAGCTCATTATTGATCGGGCGATCATCGCCCTTGCCCAGGCGCTTGACCGAGGCATCGGTATTCAGGCCCAGCACCAGGCTGGCACCCAAGGCGCGTGCTTGTGCCAGGTAGGTGACATGGCCGCGATGCAGAATGTCGAAACAGCCATTGGTGAACACGATGGGTCGCGGCAAGGCCGCCAGCCGCGCCGCCAGAGCCTCGGGCGCGCAGATCTTGTCTTCAAATGCGGGGGTGGGGTAGGACATGGATTTCCTTGTGACAGCCATACTGCCCCGCCAGAGCGGGATAAGCCGCCAAGCATATCATTACGGGATACTCACGCCCAAACCACACTGGCTTAACGCCAGCAATCCGCCACAGAACCACTTGCTGCCGTCTTGGTTCCCAGATTATCCAGCGTCAGGGTGCCGCAGTTGTCATTCTGATAGGTGGTGCTATTGCTGGCGGTGATGGTAAAAGTCGAAGAAGCTGCCACCGTGGAAATGGTATAGGCAGTCGCGCCATTCGATGTGGTCACGGTCGTCGCAGACTGGCTGGCGTTATAGCTGTTGTTCATGGTGAACCAGCGCTCCTGCTCCTGCGCCATCTGCACCATGGTGGCCTCGGCTTGTCCACGGCGTCCACGCATGACATAGCTGCTATACGAGGGGTAAGCAATGGCGGCCAGAATGCCGATAATCGCCACCGTGATCAACATCTCGATCAAGGTAAAGCCACCCACAATACGTCTGTTATGCATGTTTGCTCCACTACCAGGTTTGTACGATTTCACGCCAGGCCAGGCGGCCGACACTACCCGTTGCCTTGTTCACCGCCTTGCATACGCCCATGCCGGATGAGCCTGCCTCACACACCCACTGGTTACCGTTCTGATCAATCAAAGTCAGCGCCTTGCCACTGCTCACACCGCTGGAATTGGTCGGTGAATAGCGGGAAGCCACCTGATCTGAGCCGTTGACCACTCCATCGCCATTGGTGTCATACACCGGATAGCTGGTCATTGCACCATTGAAAATACCGACATCGGTCAACCAGGTGGTACCCCCGTTGGTACAACCAGAGGTATCCGGAATCAGGCTGGTAAAACGCACGGTCTGCCTGTTACGCAACACTGGAGAAGCAATCACCCGCTCATTGGCGGTCAAGGGCATATACCAGCCATTACCGCCACTGGCCACCGAATTAGTACTGGAGGTGAAATAACTGCCACCGGAGGTTCCGGACACCTGTGTACCAATACTTTGCCCCACCAACGTACCGGTAATCGGATTGCCAATATTGCTGCCACTATCATGCAGACCATACAAGGCCTGCGTGGACATGGTACGGTCATTGTCAGAGAGGAAGATACCAGTACCAAATAGTACCCAATATCCCGAAGTGGGATCTCGCGTCACGACTGGAGCCGCCGTAATCGGCTGACGGCTTCCCAAGGTGGAGTTACCACCAGACACTGTCACACCATATGCCGTAAACAGGGGGGCGCAATTACTGGAGCAGGTGGAGTTCAGGTTACCGCCACCACCAGACAATTTCCAGTTACTACTTACTGCAGAGTTGAGATTGAATTTCCACATATTGCCATTGATATCGCCGGCATAAACAAAATCCACCATGCCATCACCATTGATATCCACTGATGCCGGACTACCCATTGCATTCGGAGTAATGGTCTGACCACTCTGATTCGCCACATCAATACGGAAATAGTTTGTCCCCAGCGTCCATGGCTGGCCAGCCTTCTTGTCCAGATAAAGAATATAAAGCGAGGCAATGGCGCCTGAGCCACCATTATTATATCCATTACCGAAAATCACTGCCGGGCGACCATTTTGCAATTTGACTATTTGCGGAGTACCTATCGTCAATCCCAGATTGGCATCATCGCTGCTGGTAAACTCCCACAGCACACTGGACGCGGTCATTGCATCCGGCCGGGTTACATCAAGAGCATAAACGCTATTGCCACCCGCACCGGTTGTTCCCACCAGCACGGTATGTGTTTCCGGGGTAGTTAACAGATTGCCGGTAGAGGGAGAATAAGTAAAACAGACATCACGTACATTAGGTGTTCCATCGTTATAATAGTAATTATGCGAATACGATGGCGAAGTCAGCGTAGGCAAATTTGCATAGATCGCAGCAGGCAAATAGGCAAAGCGCTCGGTACCTGTCATATCGAAGCCATGCAGAAATCCATCATTGGCTGCTACATAAACCATATTGGGCCGCGCCATGATGGCAGCTCGATCAGTAGCCTGGCTACTACTATTAGCTGCATAAGTGCAACCCGATACCAGATAGGTGGTTGGCGCTGCCATATACACCGGCGTGGAGTTGACAATATCACCAAGGCGGTAATTCCGGGCACGGAATTTAGGTGATGAGCCACTGGCCTCATAGGTTTTGTCACCACGCAAATAATTCACCCGGTTAGCACCCTGACTATCCGTACTGTTTAGAGCAGTTTTTTGGGCTGCACCAGCGGCAAGCGCATTAAACCAAGTAGTATTGAATAAGGCACCGGCATTGGTCGTCTGGTCGTAGGTCAGCACATTGCGACTGCCCACACCACTACTCCCATTCAACTGAGATTCCAATGTCGTTTTGGCGCGCCAACCATGCGTGTTATCCTGAACCAGCGATGGTGGCGTAGTCGCATTAGCCTGCACGATTTGATAGGCAATCAAGTCACCATGCCAGTCAGTCGAATCAAATGACGACTGAAATACATAAGCCGAAGAAAAAACCTGCGAACCACTGGAAGTAGTAGCCAAACCAGCCAGCGTAGGGTCAGTCGCCGCAGTAATGGAAGCAAAAGCCGTCTGCAGGGCAGTGGTCATGTTGTTGGGGTTATTGGCCTGGGCAAAATTACTGGGTGTACCATTGGGATAGGCCGCAATACTGGTCGTCCCCGCCGCATCACTGGTCCATTCACTGCGCACATCCGGCTTCTTATTGTTGTTGCTATCAGTAAAACCACCATACTTGGCTGCCAAGTAAAAAGGATTGGTAGTCTGTGACTTGGCATTCCCATTCTCCACCACATCAATCATGAAGGCACTAACCGTTTGATTTCCTATCAAATCAGAACGCAAGTCAGTCACATTGGCCCAATAAGCCAAACCGGCAATATACGGTGGAGAATTGGTTGAGCCCGTATTAGTACTGGCCAGGTTACTGACCCCCTCCTGATTGCCGATCGAATTGGTCCATGCCGTTACCCCACTGCCACTACCAGATACCGGAGGGGTACCCATATTGGAGGCTGGATCATCACTGGGCGCCGTAACCGATGTCTGGTTACCGGTAGCGTAACTTGCCCAGCCTGTTCCTGGCAAATCAACGTCACCATGGGTATTGGTATCACCAATGTAAATGATGAAATTCTTCTGGCAAGCATTGATGATGGGATCATCCCAATCTGTAATGACCGGGAAATTATCTTTCATCGCCGTGGTCAAGCCACTGGTAAATGCAGAGTAATTACCCAGCTTGCGATAATAGCGCAAGGCAGCATAATAAAGTTCAGCTGCCGGATCATAGGTTTTATAACCGTTTGCATCACCAAATTTATTAAGATAATTAATCACCCCGCTATTGGTCACACTACTACCCGTCGCATCATCGGTATCCGGATTGACCACAAAAGTACCATCTACACTGCTCCACTCAGCGCCCAGCGTGTAGGAATTGGAAGATGTACTTGCCGATGTTGTGCTGGAATTAAGACCCGGATACTTCATTCTAGCCCGCAGCACCCCACCCATACGCATATAATTGGAGTCAATCAGATAGCCAAAGGCACTAAAACGCATATCACCACCATGCGCCTGAATCAACCCTTCCGGCTTGTAATTACTACCATAAGCAGAACAATTATCTTCCAGACCATTATTATATTTTGAACTAACTCCCAACCCCGTATATCCGGCGGCAGTGATGCCACTCACGGTGGTACACACCTGCACCATCGCATTGAATGTGCCAAGCGTTGTCCAATTTGAGCCATCATTGGAGCCGGATACCGTCACCTGCCAGTTGAGACTGGTAAACTTCAGTTGGCTATAAGAATATTGCGTCAATGTCGAAGCATTGGTTTTCAGGATACGGCTTCCATCAAACCCATAGACCTGATTCTGCCCTGACACAATTCTCGCACGCCGCAAGACAGTCAGCGTTGCGGTATCACCATTGGAATAATCCGTACTGGTTCCCGCAGTACCAGAGGCACGATTGCCACCAGTAAGGGTCTGCCGGAAAATATCAATAGCCGACATGGTCGCCCAGTTAAGCAGGGCACCACTCCAATAACTGCTTCCACAGGTTCGATTGGTTTTGCTATTCACCAGGCTTTTAGGGACAAAATAACCATTAGTTGAATCATAGCTATAGCACTTGTACTGATCAAAATAACCACGGTGATCCTTGGTCATTTCTGTGGCATCAAAAGTACGGTTTGTATAAGCCTCACCAGCAGTCGGGTATTCTACTGACAAACCCAACAATACATTCGGACCATAGCGTCCACCCACCCCGGCCAAGGGCACACTGGCAACAGTAATAGCAGCCATGGCCTGCAGCCCACCCATCAGGGCGATCAACATGCCACAGGCAAATCTCATCCATATTCTTAGCATCATGTCTGCGCTCCTGCCTTTAACCATAAGGGCGGAAAATACTTTCCAGCGTCACATTGATTTGCTGATTCAAACCGAATCCCCGTCCAGTAATCCGATACAAATAAGACTGATCACCAGTCTGGGCGGTCAGATCGATACCCGCAGCACCATCGGGGAACACCTCGATCACATAGCGAGGTGTCAGCATTGCCGCGTAGGGAACCGTCCAGCTACTACTATCAATCGCTGCGGTCACCGTATCACTGGCATTACTCAGATTACTGTTGAGCAAAACATGCATCGGGCCGCTCGCGTTCGGCAGACATAGCCCGCTGGCAGTCACATTCGCAACCGTGCAATCGACAAATCCATTGGCATTAACGATGCTACCTTTGGCAATCAGGCCTTCGCTATAACGTAGCGTGGCTTCTGCCGCTTCGGTAGCCAATGAAAAGTCCCGCCCATTGCGCGCAAAACGCTCTTCCTGCACCGATGAATATGAAGCGGAGAGCGCTACCAAGGTCAATGCCACCAGAAACACCAGAGCAATAATCAGGGTAACACCGCGCTGTCGCCGCAAAGACCGACCGATCATGATTTCCGGTTCCTAAGACTAAAGGTGGACTCAAATACCCGGCGCGTCCAGCACGGTGCTGAAGCAATACAGCTCGTAGACGTAGATAGCGGAGAGACTATCGAGCCTGAGTCATTGGTACCTGCATAATTGCTGCCAAACATATTGAACGAAGCTGGCTCGGCACGGTTTTGGCTATAAACCGGATCAGTACGCGCCAGCAGGGCAATGCGCATGGCCACCACCTGACTCATGTTGACGCCGCTACTAGGCGGCAGATAACTGTTTGGTACACCATCACCATCTGAATCCACCCCGAGCAATATCTGTAAGCGCTCTATATTGTCGGCTATCGGGCCGGTACTCAGATTGGGACTACTGGGAGAGCTACCATTCCATGTCACATCACACATCAGTGTTGGGCGGGTAACCCCACCGATAGTATTGACGCTAATATAGAAACGGTTTTTCACCAGAGTATTGGCAACAGTGACCGAATTACCCAGACAATCCGGCATCGCATTACCGGAGCTGGCTTGTGGGCCGGTTAGAAAACCAATGGTAAATTCATCCGAGGTCACACCATTCAGTATGGCTAATCCATTTGATGCAGTGAAACCACTGACCGCTACATCATTGACTGCGGCCAAAACATCACTTGCCTGTATGCTGGGACTGGAGAAATTACCACTAGCATCGGTTGGGGTAGGGTTATACACACCACTGGCATTAAATGTCCCACCCAGTGCATCGTAATAACCTGCCTGCTTCACAATCCGTCCAATCTGTGCCATGGCATAGCGTGCATTATCTTGCATCTGTGCATGCCCAGACTGGGCCTTGCTGGTCGATTGATTGGACACATACAAACTGGTAACGGCAAAGGTTACGATCAAACCAATAGTGATGGCGACCATCAACTCCACCATGGTCAGGCCGCTTTGTTTGTAGCGTGCAACTCCGGATATTGGCATCAGTTCGGCCTCACAAAAAACTGCAGCTGCGCAGCCTGCGACACGGCAATCCCTTGAGATGCCTGTCCTCCGGCGTAACCAGCTCTTTCCTGCCAGCCGATGCTCACCGTATATCCATTACTGGCTGCTGCCACGCTAATGGTGCCGCTGCTCATACCACCGCGCACAGGATCGGCGGCAATAGCCGCCATTTCAGACAAATCGAAATCACGCTGCTGCGTGGTGGTACACGAAGCGGTAAAACAGTTGGTTACCGTTCCGGAAGAGGTCTGGCTATAGTCAGCGGTCGGATTATTACGAATGCGCTCTGCCATTTGCTCAGCCAGCAAGGACGCCTGGGCGCGGGCAGCGCTTTGAGCAGAGTAGCGCAGATTGTTCAGCTGCAAACCGGCAATGCCCAGCAAACCAATAGCCAGAATGACAATCGCCACCAACACTTCCAACAAGGTAAAACCACGCGCAGACTGCCGTATGACTTGCCGTTGACTCATGGACAAGACTCCCCACCGCTCAGTGCTGCGGGCATCGGTCGGCCCGCAGAAGAAAAGGTCAGCTTTTTGGAAATGGCCGCGTTGGCACTGTCATCACACACCATGATGCTGTTTGCCGAAGTCCAGCTGCCGTTGTACATCTGCACCCGGCCGGTCGGCAGATAGCGGAAAGAAGTGACTGCTGAAGCATTGGAAACGGACAGGCGCAATGTGCTGTTGATATCCATCTTGCGCAGGACAACCAAGTCCGTCGTACCGGAAGCAATCGCGTTACCGAAATTGACTGAAGTACCCGTAACCAAAGTGTTATTCCGGTTCAGATCGGCAAAAACCACCCAACCGGAATTGAAACTGCTGGCATCACAGCCACTTGAGCTGGAACTGCTTGCGCAAACCACAACAGGTACACCCGTGCGTACCGCATTACTGCGAGCGGCCAGAAAGGTCTGCTGCAGATCATTGGCCGCAGAACTTATCCGGTTACTACGCACAAAGCTGCTCATAGAGGGTGCTGCAATAGCCAATAGAATGGATGCAACCGCCAACACCACAATGACCTCAATAAGCGTAAAACCGTTTGCCGACCTGAAACGAGCCATGAAAACACCTGAGTACAGATTTTTACATCTGCATCATAAGAAAATTCTTTCTTCATAGAAAAATTTTCTGACAGACGCGCTTAAAAATCCGACTGCCGTGCCTGGTGACTTACAGCTCATCCCCCTAACGTGCCAAAGCCGCCCACAGGCGGCTTATGCAATGACATCAACACCAGAGCCATCCCCAATGCAAAAAGCCCAGCTCGATTGAGCTGGGCTTTCAAAGGGGAGTCTGGCGGTGTCCTACTTTCACATGGCGAATGCCACACTATCATCGGCGCTAAGGCGTTTCACGGTCCTGTTCGGGATGGGAAGGCG